>NZ_JBGOHB010000001.1:0-403753 GCF_041521345.1 Virgibacillus oceani
AACGATTTTTGAATATCTTTTTTGCCTGGTCTGAACATGGGATAACCTCCAACAAGTTATTCTATACCTATTATAACGAATTGTTCAGTCTAGTTGGTGGGATTTTTGACCTTTTTGGGTGAGAACCTTCTATTGCATTTTTTAACGTATTTGCAAATTTTTTCTGTGCCTCTCCGGGTGAAATTTCAGGTTTAAGATTTTCTTGTACGGGTATAGTTTGTTGAGGTATGGCATTTATTGAATTAATCATGTTTAAAAATACTCCTTGCTAAATTATTTTCCGATTTCCAATGCTTTCATCAGCATTCCTTTGCTGGCATTTAATGATGTTATATTTGCTTCATATGATCTAGTAGCACTCATTAAGTCGACCATTTCCTTTAAAGGATCTACATTTGGCAGCTGAACATAACCAGCTTCATCTGCATCGGGATGATTTGGGTTGTATACAGATTTAAAAGGGGTTTCATCCTCTTCAATCCCGGTAACTCGAACTCCCGATCCTGTAGTTTGACTGGACGCCTGCTGCAAAAAGGATTTAAATGAATTTTCGGTTGGCGATACAGCAACCATTTTTCTGCGATATGGTTCAAGCTCTCCTTCTTCATTCATGGTGGCTCGTGTCGTTTGTGCATTGGCAATATTAGATGACACCACATCCATCCGCAGCCGCTCAGCTGTTAAGGCACTTGCGCTGGAATTAATCGCGTTAAACATCGTCATATTTAGTTCCCTCCCCTAATCACTGTTTGGATACTGCCAAATTTCCCATTTATTCGGTCGACCAATGCCTGATAATGAACTTGATTCTTGGCCAGTTCTGCCATTTCCTTATCTATGTCCACATTATTTCCATTGTGGTTATAAGACATACTCTGCTGAGCACTTACGTGATACGGCGTGCTGGACGTACCCGAAAACGGAAGATGATTGTCATGGGTTCTTTTTGCTTCCCCGGTCTGAGCTATCTCATTATGTAATACGTCTTTAAACACTACCTCTTTCGCTTTATAATTTGGTGTATCCACGTTAGCAATATTGTTGGCTATCGTCTGATTTTTTGCTGATGCAAACGCCAGTGAATTTTCCAGCTTTTGTATCGTCCCACCGAACATGTTCATCGAAAACCTTCCCTCCTTTCTTTAATATTAGTTTACAATTGGTTTACAACGTTCAGTAAATAAAACACTCTACGAACATTCTATGTTAATTCACTAACAAAGTCTATTGTTTTTCGACACTTTTAACACAACGTTCAAATAACAGTTAAATAGTCCTAGGTCTTTAATACTATAAAAATAGCATTAAATGGATATACAAGCGGATTTCAACCAATTATTTTATGAAATTTGTAGACAAAAGTCGAAATAAAGCGATATGTAATTACAACTTACCAGGACAATATGCCCAGCATAAACCAATAAGAAAAGCCGGAACTAACCGGCTTTTCTTTTGCATAGATAATGTTATTTAGCCTCTTCGGTTTCCAGCGAACAGGGATAGCAGCCTTTGGTACATGAGAATACCTTACTATCCAGTTCTTTTATGTCAGGCTGCATGTTTAGCGCAGTTCATATGTCGCTAACCGGCGCTCACGGCTTTATTCTTATTTATCTTGAACGCAGCTTTTCGAGTTCCACTAGAAACTTATCATTTAGCACTTTAATGTACGTTCCCTTCATACCAAGTGAACGAGACTCGATTACGCCGGCACTTTCCAGTTTCCTTAATGCATTTACTATAACTGATCTGGTAATGCCGACTCTGTCTGCTATTTTACTTGCAACAAGAAGTCCTTCATGTCCATTTAGTTCTTCAAAAATATGATCGATCGCTTCCAACTCACTGTAGGACAGAGAGCTGATCGCCATTTGTACTACTGCTTTACTTCTTGCTTCCATTTCAATCTCTTGTGTTTTCTCGTTTAAAATTTCCATGCCCACTACTGTTGCACCATATTCCGCTAACAGCAGGTCATCATCATTAAAACTGTCCGCTACACGTCCCAATACGAGTGTGCCCAAGCGGTCACCTCCGCCGATGATTGGAACCACGGTAGTTAGAGCATCTTTAAACAAGTCGCGATTTTCAACCGGAAATACGGTGTGAGGGCTATCGATATCCAGATTCGCTGTCGTTTCATGGATATTAAATAGGCCTTCAATATATTCTTCAGGGAACTGCCTTTCCTCAAGCATCGCTTTCATTCGCTCATTTTCAATTTCCTGGTTGATGGCAAACCCTAATAATTTACCTCTTCTGCTCACAATATACACATTTCCGTCAATTACATCCCTGAGTGATGCAGACATATCATTAAAGTTCACCGATTTTCCTGTAGCTTTCTGAAGCATTGCGTTAATTTTTCTTGCACGAGTTAATAGTTCCATAAATAATCCTCCATTCAAATATTAAATTTAAAGTATAAAGTGACTTAAGTCTTTATTTGTAACAATACTGCTCAATTTATCATCTACATACTGGGGGGTAATTTCAATCATTTCCATATTAATGTCCGGTGCTTCAAAAGACAAATCTTCGAGCAGTTTTTCCAGAATGGTATGGAGTCTTCTTGCCCCGATATTATCCGTATCCTGGTTTACCTCATAAGCAATTTCTGCCAGCCTTTCTACAGCTTTGTCGGTAAAAACAACATTTATACCTTCTGTGTTTAACAATGCTTTATATTGTTTGATCAATGCATTAGACGGCTCATTCAATATCCGCTTGAAATCTTCCACTGATAACTTTTCCAATTCTACCCGAATCGGAAATCTCCCTTGCAGCTCCGGGATCAAATCGGATGGTTTTGCCATATGAAAAGCTCCGGCAGCGATAAAAAGCATATGATCCGTTTTAACAGAGCCATGTTTCGTAACAACAGTGGAGCCTTCCACAATAGGAAGAATATCCCGTTGCACGCCTTCTCTGGAAACATTTGCGCCCGAATCCTGCTTTCCAGCTACTTTGTCAATTTCATCAATAAAAAGGATTCCGGACTCTTCCGCCCTTTTTATTGCATCTTGTGACACTTCTTCCATATCCACCATTCTTGCCGCTTCTTGCTGTGTTAATACTTTTCTGGCTTCGCTGACCGCCAGTCTGCGTTCTTTTTTCTTCTTTGGCATAAACTGACCGAATGCATCCTGCATGTTCATTCCCATTTGTTCCATTCCTGAACCTTGCAGCATATCAAACATGGAAGGAGGGACTTCTTCAATTTCAATAGTAACCATGTGATCTTCCAGCTCTCCTAAAGCAAGCTGATGTTCCACACGTTTACGTTTGTTTTTTATTTCTTCATCTTTTTCCGTTTCTTTATCATTGCCTTCATCATCTGTTCCCTGTGGAAAAAGCATTTCAAAAGGATTTTTCATGGAAGTTTCTTTCTTTACCTGAGGTACAAGCAGCCGAACAAGCTTTTTATTCGCTTCAACCTCTGCTTTATGCATTACCTCGTTCATTTTTTCTTCCTTCACCATCCTTATTGACATTTCAACAAGATCACGAACCATTGACTCCACATCACGGCCAACGTATCCAACTTCAGTAAATTTTGTCGCTTCTACTTTGATAAACGGAGCTCGAACCAGCTTTGCCATCCTCCTGGCAATTTCTGTTTTACCTACCCCTGTCGGACCAATCATAAGTATGTTTTTCGGAACAATTTCATCCTTTAATGACTCATCCATCTGCATCCTGCGGTACCGATTTCTAAGTGCTACTGCCACTGATCGTTTCGCAGATTTTTGGCCAATGATATATTTGTCCAGCTGATTCACAATTTGTTTTGGTGTGTAATCCAATCCCATCTTCTGTTCAGGTCCCCCCTTTAATCAAGCGCCTCTAAAGTAATTTGGTCATTGGTGTAAACACATATTTCCCCTGCAATCTCTAATGCTGACTTGGCAATTTCCCTGGCAGATAAATCGTCAGTATGTTTAAGGAGCGCCCGTCCGGCACTTAATGCATAATTCCCTCCGGAACCAATTGCAAGTATGCCATCATCCGGTTCAATGACCTCCCCGGTTCCAGAAACCAAAAACATTTCATTTTTATTCATAACAATTAGCATCGCTTCTAATTTACGGAGTACTTTATCGCTTCTCCATTCCTTAGCTAACTCCACTGCAGCTCTGGCCAGATTACCATTATAAGTTTCAAGTTTCCCCTCAAATTTTTCAAACAGCGTAAATGCATCTGCAACAGAACCGGCAATCCCGGCGAGTACCTGACCTTTAAAAAGCGTCCGTACTTTCTTTGCCTTATGCTTCATCACAACAGCATTGCCAAGTGTCACCTGACCGTCCCCGCTCATAGCGCACTGTCCGTTGTGTTTAACAGCAAATATAGTTGTTGCATGCATCTCATTTGACATTACCATCACCTCTTTTTCATGATTTTGCTCTCGGATGGCTGTTCATATAAACATTTCGTAAATGGCTTTTGGTTACATGTGTATAAACTTGTGTAGTTGAAATGCTTTCATGACCCAGCAGCTCCTGTACGCTTCTGAGATCTGCACCTTCGTTCAGTAAATGGGTGGCAAAGGTGTGCCGCAGTTTATGTGGGTGGACGTTTACTGTCAATGCCGCTTTTTCAACAATCTTGTTTAAAATCAGCCGAATACCTCTAACGGATATGGGATCTCCTTTATAATTCAAAAAAACAGATACAGAAGTTTGATTGCTCTTTTCCAGCAGTTTTTTCCGCCCGTCATTTATGTAGGTATTTAATGCATTTTCCGCAAATTTTCCAAAAGGGATATACCTTTCCTTTTGCCCTTTACCTTTAACAAATACGGTACCAATGGAAAAATCAATATCATTCAATTGTAACCCCTGGCACTCACTAACCCGCATACCTGTCGCATAAAGTATTTCCAGCATCGCCTGATCCCGCTGACCTAATGGGTCAGTGAGATCATTAACACCGAAAAGCTCTTCCAGTTCTTCTTTGTATAAAAAGTTAGGTATGGATTTTTCAGTTTTCGGCAGTTTAATATGAAGAAATGGATTGTTCTCAATCATTTCTTCCCTCTCCAAAAATTTATAAAAGGTGCGTAACGTGGAGACCTTTCTGGATACAGACCGTCTACTGAGCTGCTGTTCATATAAATCAGTAAGATATACCCTTACTGTTTGCTGATCTATACTTTGTAACTCAGTAATGGTTTCCCGGGCTAAAAATTCGAAGTAATTATCCAAATCATTCAGATAATATTTAACAGTATAGGGCGAAGCGTTTTTTTCTATTTGTAAGTACTCTGTAAATGCTTCCCTGTACGAGCTGAAATTATTCAAATTTTCACCCCATTTAATTAGCGAATAAAGCATAACATATATAAAATTAAAATGCAATAAATTTAACTAAATTGCAACAAAATTCTAAATAGAAGGCTTCATCTCTATAACGAAATCATGCTTTTTGAATCAATGCATATTTTGTCAAGTGAATCTCTTTTCCAATGGGTAATTATAACCTTTATGAAATTCATTCGTCAACAGAATACAATTCGATTTGTTTAGAAGATTTTATACGGTGACTATTTTGTGAAATCATTATTGTTATGGTCAAATTTTCATTAAATTATTCCTAATTCTTCAATTTTAGATTTTGTGTCTGCTGTGCCTAATGCGTGTATCCTTTCATAAATACCAATTAAAAACTGATCATAACTTTCCCTTTCTTCATCTGCACCCCATTCATCAAATGGTTTACCAATATACTCAATAGCAGCCTCTGCATTTTTATCTTTTTTGCGAAATAATTCCTTTAATTCTTTAATTTCATTTTCACTCGCAGTAATTTCATATTCAATATACCCATCGGGCACGGATTCTTCTCGAATGTCCTGTGTATCTATAGTTACGAAATAATGTTTCTTATCTGCCAACATGAAAACCTCCTCTATCGACGTATGTTCCCCCTTATCTATTTATTCAAACATAAAAACGAAAGCAAAAATATGTCATATTAGTAAGAATCACTGCACCATTGCCGGCATTCATCGAGGCTATCACAATAAATGTGAGTAAATGGAATTAATCTGCTGGCTATGCCTTCTTATATTTTTGTCTAATAAAAAGGATGCAGTAAAAAACTGCCCTACGATCAGGCAGTTTTACGTTTGCGGATTTTCTTTATACTCACAGTTTATACATTCTACTTGCGTTTCTTTCTTTCTTTTCTTTTCTACAAGCAATGAATCACATTTAGGACACGGCCGAGATACGGGTTTATCCCATGAGACGAATTCACATTCTGGATACCGGTCACATCCGTAGAATTTGCGGTTCTTTTTGGACTTTCTTTCCACCACATTTCCTTCTTTGCAATTTGGGCATTTTACGCCAATTTCTTTTAGGATTGGCTTGGTATTTCTGCATTCAGGGAAATTGGAACAAGCCAAAAACTTTCCGTAACGTCCCATTTTATAAACCATTTCATGTCCGCAATTCTCACAATCAATACCTGCGGGTTCATCCCTTATTTCCACTTTTTCCATTTCTTCTTCTGCTGTTTCCAACCGTTTCTCAAAACCTTGATAAAAATCATCTATAATAGTGACCCATTCTGTTTTGCCTTCTTCTACAGCATCCAGGTCACCTTCCATTTTAGCAGTAAAATCAGCATCTATAATTTCAGGGAAAAACTCTTCCACCAATTCCAATACAACGTTTCCAAGTTCTGTAGGTGTAAACCGCTTGTTATCAATGGTTACGTAGCCTCTTCGCTGAATAGTATCCAAAGTTGGTGCATACGTAGACGGACGGCCGATTCCCAGTTCTTCAAGTGTTCTTACGAGCCGTGCTTCTGTATATCTCGGAGGCGGCTGTGTGAAATGCTGATTTGGGGTGATTTCATTTGCTTTCACCTCCATACCTTCCGCTAATTCAGGCAGCAGTTTATCATTTTCTTTTTTATTGTCATCGCTGCCTTCCACATACACCTTCATAAAACCTTTAAATTTAATTTTTGAGCCATTCGCCCGAAATTCCACATCGTTATTTACTAAATGAACAGTCATTGTATCCATGACAGCAGGTGCCATCTGACTTGCCATAAAGCGTTCCCAAATTAATTTGTACAATCTTAACTGATCTCGTGATAATACGTCTTTTAAAACTTTTGGCTCTCTCATTGCGGAAGTTGGACGAATTGCCTCATGCGCATCTTGTGTTCCTTCTTTTTTCTTTGATTTATTTTGGCCACCTAGATAATCTTTGCCATATTTTTCGGTAATAATTCCCCTTGCTTCCTCTTTTGCCGTTTCGGAAATACGAGTGGAATCTGTACGCATATAGGTGATTAAACCGGTAATACCTCCTGATTTTTTCCCTAAGTCAATTCCTTCATACAGCTGCTGTGCAATCATCATTGTTTTCCTTGCCCGGAAATTAAGTTTTCTTGCTGCTTCCTGTTGCAAAGAGGAGGTAATGAAAGGTAGCGCAGGATTTCGCTTACGTTCTCTTTTATTTACTTTTTGGACTTTAAAATCTTTGCCATGTAACTTATTTAATACTTTATTCACATCTTCTTCGGTTTGAAGTTCGTGTTTTTTTCCGTTTAAACCATAGAAACTGCCTTCAAATTCATCGTTTCCTTTTTGGAACTGTCCTTCGACCGACCAATATTCCTGAGGCTGAAAGTTTTCGATTTCTTTTTCCCTGTCGATGATCATTTTCACGGCTACGGATTGAACTCGTCCAGCACTTAAGCCTTTTTTAACTTTCTTCCATAGCAAAGGACTTATATTATAGCCGACAAGCCGGTCAAGTATCCTTCTTGCCTGCTGTGCATCTACAAGATCTTTATCTATGGAGCGTGGATGTTTAAACGATTCCTTAATCGCATCCTTGGTTATTTCATTAAAAACTACCCGGCATTCTGAATCTTCATCTATATTTAGGCTGTATGCTAAATGCCATGCGATTGCTTCTCCTTCTCTATCAGGGTCAGCCGCCAAATAGATCTTTTTTGCCTTTTTAGCTGCTGACCTGAGTTCTTTTAATACGTCACCTTTGCCTCGAATGGTAATATATTTTGGCTTATAGTTATTTTCAGTATCAACACCCGTTTGACTTTTTGGCAAGTCGCGTACATGACCCATAGAAGCTTTTACTTTATATTTTTTACCTAAATAACGTTCAATTGTTTTTGCTTTCGCAGGTGATTCTACGATTACTAGATAATCTGACATTCTTTTTGTCCTCCCAAAATGAGGTGGTCTGTATTTAATTCGGAAATCTTCACTAATATTAAATATATAATATCCTTTTGTCAAACATACTGTCATCATCATATGTTTAACAGATGGCGATATTCCTATAAGAATCGAATCTTTTTTCACCTTTATCGCAGTGTAACTGGCTGGCCGACAAAAGCGCCACGTCCTGGGACTACGGGACAGTAGTTCCTCGTCCCCTCATAAAGAATTGTGGCAACGTCTGCATGACCTACGTCCTGTAGGCATAAACCCCACTGCATGAAGTTTCACTTTATGACACGCTGAAGTTCTATCTTTCCCATTCGATTAGTTGACATGTATTTGACGAAAATAGACACCTCCTGCTTCCCAGTCCTCTACAATATCTGAGGCATGCTGAACGAGTTTGGCGCCTTCCTGAATCATATCATTGCAGCCGATGGTCTGGGGAATTAGCGGAGAGCCGGGAACAGCATAAACCTCCCTGCCCTGATCCAATGCCTGGTCCACGGTAATTAACGTGCCGCTCTTTTTTGTTGCTTCAATAACAAGGGTGCCAAAACTGAGACCGCTGATGATTCGATTCCTTTCGGGGAAATGGTGTCTTTTTGGAGGAAGAGATGGTGGGTATTCCGACATAGCAAGACCATTTTTCACAATTTCCTGGAAGAGCAATGTATTATCCGTCGGGTAAATATGATGAAACCCCCCTCCAAGAACGGCAATTGTCTTTCCTTCCCTCAGCAGCGATATTTGATGCGCATAACTGTCAATTCCACTGGCCATTCCGCTCACAATTACCCAATCTGTATCTGCCAATGGCTGTATAACATATTTTGTTTTTTCCATTGCTTCTTTGGATGGTTTTCGTGTACCAATCACGCTAAGCGAAGGGCTATGTGTTAAAAGACTGGTATCTCCCAGCATATATAAAACGATTGGCGGATCTTTAATTACTTTTAATTGGGGTGGATAATACTCGTCCATTAGGGTAATAATGGTATATTTTTTAGTATCTTCCATTACGCTTTGTATCAGCTGTTGATTTCGCAAATCATTATAAATGGATAAAGCAGTTTTCATGGGAATGGATAAGGTATTAGTAATTGTTTGCGGGGAAAAACTGTAGATTTTTTTTAATGAGGGATCTTGATGGATGACTTTTCGGAGCCTTTTGCGCGACATGCCTTGACATCTGGATAAATGAATTAATCGCATATGATTTTCCTGCAGTGTAATCACTTCCTTTATTTTATTGGGTATAAGAAACCTGGTACAGACCAGGAAACTTATACCCAAATTTATTAATGCGTTTTACACTTTTCTTTCAAACCGTGTTTTTCCAATGTTTTTATCATTGTTTCACCCATTACTGCCGGGGTTTCTGCAACATCAATGCCGCATTCTTTCATGATGCGTATTTTCTCTTCTGCTGTGCCTTTCCCACCAGAAATAATCGCACCGGCATGACCCATTCTTTTTCCTGGAGGCGCAGTAGCCCCCCCAATGAAGCCTACTACAGGTTTATTCATATTTGCTTTCACCCACTCAGCTGCTTCTTCTTCAGCAGTTCCGCCGATTTCCCCGATCATAATAACCGCTTCTGTTTCCGGATCTTCATTAAAAGCAGTAAGTGCATCGATAAAGTCTGTGCCGTTAACAGGGTCTCCGCCAATTCCCACAGCAGTTGTTTGCCCATATCCTGCCTCAGTCAGTTGATGTACTGCTTCATATGTTAATGTTCCGGAACGGGAAACAACACCAATATGACCTTTTTTATGAATATAACCAGGCATAATACCAATCTTACTTTCATCAGCTGTAATAACACCAGGGCAGTTAGGTCCTACCAGGCGAGTTTTCTTCCCTTCCATGTAACGCTTCACTTTGACCATATCCATGACAGGAATATGCTCTGTGATACAAATAGCGAGATCAAGCTCTGCATCTACTGCCTCCAATATGGCATCTGCTGCAAATGGTGCGGGTACATAGATAACAGACGCGGTTGCCCCGGTCTCCTCTACTGCATCTTTAACTGTATTAAATACCGGAACACCTTCTACTTCTGTCCCGCCTTTTTTCGGGGTTACCCCACCAACGATTTTCGTTCCGTATTCAAGCATTTGTTTTGTATGGAATCTGGCTGTACCGCCAGTGATACCCTGGACAATTACTTTTGTATCTTTATTTACATATACACTCATTGTCTACCGTCCTTTCCTCATGTAACTGCTAAACGAAAAGTCTGCAGTGTTCTGATTGTTCGGCTTGTATAAGCCAAACCTAGAGTTGTTTCAATCATGCATTCTTAGAATTCTGAAAGAGTTTTACAGAAAAGGATTACTTCACTAAGGAAACAATTTTTTCTGCACCATCAGCCATGGATCCGGCGGAAGTAATGTTTAATCCGGAGTCATCCAAAATCTTCTTCCCTAAATCAACGTTTGTTCCTTCAAGACGAACCACGAGCGGAATTTCCAATCCTACCTGTTTTGTTGCTTCCACAACACCTTCTGCAATAACATCACATTTCATAATTCCACCGAAAATATTAACAAATATGCCTTTTACATGGGAATCAGATAAAATGATTTTAAATGCTTCGGTAACTTTTTCAGCTGTCGCACCGCCGCCAACATCTAGAAAGTTAGCAGGATCCCCGCCATAATGCTTAATAATATCCATTGTGGACATAGCAAGACCAGCACCATTTACCATACAGCCGATATTACCATTTAGTGAAATATAGCTCAGGTCATGTTTTGATGCTTCAATTTCTTTCTCATCTTCTTCATCAAGGTCGCGCAATTCCATGACATCTTTTTGACGGAATAATGCGTTATCGTCAAAGTTTAATTTGGCATCCAATGCTAATACTTCTCCATCACCTGTTGTTACAAGCGGGTTAATTTCCGCAATGGAGCAATCTTTTTCGACAAAAGCCTGATACAGGCCAGTCATAAATTTAACTGCTTTACTTAATAGTTCATCAGGAATATTTATATTAAAAGCCAGTCTTCTTGCCTGATAACCGGATAGACCTACGACCGGATCGATTACTTCCTTGAAGATTTTCTCAGGGGTAGCTTCTGCCACCTCTTCAATTTCCGTTCCGCCTTCTTCAGAGGCCATCAGGACGACCCGGGAAGTAGCCCTGTCCAATACGAGTCCAACATAATATTCTTTTTGAATATCACACCCTTCTTCTATGAGTAGCCGTTTTACTTCTTTTCCTTCAGGCCCTGTTTGGTGTGTTACTAATGTTTTTCCTAGAATTTCTTCCGCGTATGTACGCACTTCATCAAGACTTTTCGCTATTTTTACTCCACCTGCATTACCGCGGCCGCCTGCATGAATTTGTGCTTTTACTACTGTAACCGAACTTCCCAATTTTTTTGCAGCCTCTACAGCTTCATCTACTGTATAGGCAACATAGCCATCAGGAACGTTTACGCCATAGCTTCTTAAAATATCTTTTCCTTGATATTCATGAATGTTCATCACTAGTCCTCCTAACAATTTTACTGCATATCCATTGTATTAAAAAAAAGCAAATACCACAAGAATAATAGAATTTCTCTCTCACATTATTGTCGAATTTTATTGTTTCAGCACCGAATTATGATTATTATCAAGGGTGTTCTTTTGGGGGAAATCAGCTTATCATATCCAGTTCCCATCTATCACATAGGATATATTACTTATCCGTGATTTCTCCTTTTACTTTTCCATTTGCTGGTCTGCCTGGTATATAAAAGCAAACACTTCAGCTACTGCCTGATATAATTCTTCAGGGATAGTTTCATTTATAGTTAATGCTGCCAGTAATTCAGCAAGGGATGCATCCTCTATCACTGGAATATCATTCTCGTTGGCCTTATCAAGTATATTATTAGCAGTCAATCCCGTGCCTTTTGCAGTTAAGCGCGGTGCTGCTTTACTTTTATGATCATACTTTAATGCTGCTGCTTTTTTACGTTTTTCCATCATATCCGGTAGTCCACTCCCTGGGAAATATGTTGGGTTATATTTTTATTTTCAACCGGGCTTTCCAGTTTTTGCAGTTCACGGTATTGCACGTTCGAAAGCTGATAGTTCAAATCCTCCAGCCCTTTTTTTAACTTATTTTTCAAGCCGTCGAATAGATCACCCGGGTTTTCAGTATTATTATATACTGTTACAGTAACAGCACGTTTTTGGATATTCATATCAACGACGGTTTCGTGCAAATTTTCCAAGTGTAAATAAAATAAAATGCGGCAATGTTCCGGGTTAATTTCACCTGAGTCCGTTTTTCTGCTTTCAAATTCGAGGCTAATATCCTTTAACAGGCCAAGCTTTTCACCGGGGATTTGCATGCTGATATGCAGAAAACCGTTCGTTTCATGAAGTGAATTAAGCTGTAAGCCGTTCATATATTGTACGAATTGGCCCGCCTGCTCCTGCGCTCTCCCGTTGCCTGAAGCCAATAATTGTAACAGCATCCCCTTTAAAGATGCCTCAGGCTGCAGGCGGTTATGGACAAGCTGGTTTTCGTAATCCATGCCGCTGGTCGTTAACCATTGTTTCAGATGCATCAGAAATTGTTCCTTTGAGGATGCCTGCAAAATGTTATTTCCAGCGTTTATTTGATTCAATAACCGGTCTGCATTTGTATAGCTGCTGTTACTGGATAACATGGTTAATACATTGAAAAGTCTTTCTAAATCAGCTGAGTTATTATTCAGATTTTTGAGGAAAGACTGTTGTGCTGTATTTAACAGAGAATAAAACGGTGTCAGCTGTTGTTTAATATTTTTAAATTCACGCTCAGCCAAACCGGTATGCTTTGTTATTGCTTCGGATAATTTATTGCCCCATAACTGCATCGTTTCTCTGGCGAAAGCGGATGTTTCATTTTTTTGCTGCGTTATTTGTTCCATGCCTTGTAAAGCAGATGGCAGTTTTATCGAAAAAGGTTGTTGAGTAGAACCGGAAGCGTGTTTATTCCAAGTTGATTTCCATGTTGAAAAATCCAAATTTTGACTGATGGCACCCGAAAATTGCAGCAATGAAAATAATTGCTGGTTATTGTTTTTAGCTTGTTTCATAATTTCAGCTGTCATTAATTCATTTTGAGCTGCAGGACGTGTATTCAACCCTTCCAGCAGCCGAATCAGTTTTGTATTATCTGATCCTTTTTCTGCAGCTGCCAGCATGGATTGAATTTGCTGCGTAAGATTTGATGTCTGTATCGAATGAATGGCCTGTAACACGGAAGGTGTAACCGGCAATTTATGTACGATCATTTGCTGAAGCAATGGCATAGTTGCTTTTTTATTTTTTGAATCATTCAGGAGTTGAAGCGCATTCGCAATATCCGTCTTTTCAAGTGGAATAGACTTATCCAAAAGGCCTTTTATTAATAGAATATTGCTTTTTGATTCACTGAACCCAAGCTGCTGCAGCAATGTTTTTGCATTCATTTCATTACCATTCTTCAATCGTTCTCCAAGCACCTGTAAATGAAGAAGACGGTCCGTGCTTTTCACTTGAAAATGGTATCTCGCTCCAATGGTGAGGGAGGCTTCCAATTGGGCGATCATTGATGTTGAGCCAAGTGTAATTTGCGCTTTATTATCCGGAAAAATTTTTATTATTTTTCCTTGCATAATTTGTCCCGGCTTTAATCTGCTCATTTGATTGTTCAAATGAGTCAGTCGCTCTCCGGATATTTGATATATACTCATAAGGAACAGCTCCTTCTGCTAAACTTGGTTCCTGATTGGAGCAAATGACTTTCGGTGGTAGGGACTTATTCCATGATCACTGATCGACTGTAAATGATGTTTTGTTCCATAGCCCATATTTGATTTAAAATCATATATAGGAAATTCATTATGTATTTGCTGCATTAACTGATCTCTTGTTACTTTGGCTAAAATGCTTGCAGCAGCAATGGATATGCTTTGTTCATCCCCTTTTATAACGGATTCCGACGTGCATGGTAAATGCGTTAAATTTACCGCATCAATTAATACATGATGTGGTGCAGGATTCAGCTGGTCTATCGCATCCCGCATTGCCAGTTTTGTAGCTTCATATATATTAAGCTCATCTATTCTTTGACTGGGGATAGCAGAAACCCCATAACTGACTGCTTCCTGTTTAATAATCGAAAAAAAATCATTTCTGATTTTTTCATTTAGCTGTTTAGAATCATTTAAACCGAGCAATCGAAAGTTCGAAGGCAGGATAACGGCTGCAGCAACAATTGGCCCCGCAAGCGGACCTCTGCCAGCCTCATCAATTCCAGCAATGTACTGACACCCATTAGCATATGCCGTGTTTTCGTAATGGCACATTTGTATAAATTGTTTTTCGAGTTCTATTTCTTTCTGTTTTCTTTTTTCATAGCTTTGAATGAGCAGCTGAACCCCTTTTCTTTTATCTTCTTTCAAAGCTGCTATTTCTTTTTCCTGAATCTTTTCTTCCTCCATCAATTGTTTTATTTGTGTGATCGTTTTATTGTTCATATAAACACCTGTCTCTCTATATATCGACATATCTATTCTTAATTATAACTTACTGTATGGATATATAATAAAATAAAAATCGTTTTTTGCATATTTTGTCGCTATTTTACCCACAACCAATCCACTTCGCTACCGCATGTAGGCATAAGTGCGATATAATCAATGGACCGAGTAATCGAAATCCCAACATTTTAGAAAACAGCCTAAATAAAAATCCCGTACACTTCTATAGTGACACGGGGTAATCGATCCCTGGCTTGAGCAGCCTTTAGCTTTCCGGGGATTCCATCGTTATTCTGCCGAGTTTACCTATCCGAAGATCTCGAAGCAGTAAATCGGAAACTTTGTCGAAATTGACATTACCACCGCTTTCCAGTGCGCCGCGTCTTTTTCCGATTGCAGTGAATACATCCCACATATCATTCATTTCCCGGTCCACTCCATATCTATTTTCTAGCACATCTGGATAATGGTTTTGTAAATGGGTGATGACAAAGGCCGCTACATCCTGTAATGGAAGTAATTGATCCTTTATTGTACCTATGGCAGCAAGACGATTGGCTGATAACTCATCCTCAAATTTGGGCCATAGTATACCAGGTGTATCCAATAATTCAAAATCATTTTTCACTTTTATCCATAGCTGTTGTCTTGTTATTCCCGGCCTATCCCCTGTTTTAGCAATTTTTTTGTTAGCTAACCGGTTGATTAAGGTAGATTTCCCAACATTAGGTATCCCGATAACCAAACCTCTGGCAGGTCTTGGCTGAATTCCTTTCTTTTTAAGCTGCTCCATTTTCTTTTGCCCCAGCTCTTTTGCCAATTGAATAACACTTTTAATATCCGTTTTATCGTTAACATTAATCACAACAGAATCGATGCCCTGATCAGAAAAATAAGAGAGCCATTCCCGGGTTATTTCAGGATCAGCCAGGTCTTTTTTCATCAAAACTTTCATTTTAGCTTTATTTGTTACAGTTTTCTCCAGCATTGGATTATGGGACGACAGAGGCGCTCTTGCGTCAATCAATTCCATCACAAAATCAACCAGCTTTAGTTTTTCTTCTATTTCTTTTTTTGCCTTGGCCATATGGCCCGGAAACCATTGTATCGTCATATGTCTCCTACTCTCTTACAATTTGTATGCGATCCAGCGGCCAATAAATTAAATTGGTTTTCCCTACTATTTCATCCATTGGAATAACCCCGATGGATCTGCTGTCTGTCGAGTTGCTTCTGTTATCACCTAAAACAAAAACATGATCTTCCGGAATTGCTTCATGGCCGCCCGGGAGTCTTTCCAGCGTAAAATCATTTGTTAGTTGATAAGGTACCAGGTGCTCTTTTGATTCTGCCAAAAACGGTTCCTCCACCCTTTCTCCATCAATGTACAGTACATTGTCCCTTACTTCAACATGCTCTCCCGGCAAGCCGATAATGCGTTTGATGAAATCCTTTTGAACAGAAGCATGAAAGACGACTATATCAAAACGTTCAGGCTCACTTATATTATATGCAAACTTATTGACAATCATTTGGTCACCATCATGCAGGTTCGGCAGCATTGATGGACCATCCACTATAATTGGAGCAAAAAAGAACATCCGGACAAAGAATGCCAACCCAAACGCTATTAATATTGCTTTAACCCAGTCCATCCATTCACTATTCCTTTTAGCCATGCCGTTTCCCCCGTATATGTATATCCTTTAACTAGTTTAAGCCGTTTCATGCTTCCATTCAACTAAATTGGCCTTATGAAAATAAAAAGCCAAGCACTCATTTAATGATCCACGGACTGCATGAGATCCTCGTTCCACCAAGATCATTTGCACCTCGGAGGAGAATAGGACTATATTCATATTAAAATTACCTACAGACACTAAATTTCATCATTGCCTCAGCAGCGAAGAAAAAAGAGCTTGTATCAAATACAAAGCTCCTTTCTCCATGAGTTATTTATTACTTATAATTTTATATTCTTTCTTTAATACGTGCTGCTTTACCACGCAGATTACGCAAGTAGTACAGTTTTGCACGTCTTACAATACCACGGCGTGTTACTTCAACTCTGTCAATTCGAGGTGAATGTACCGGAAATGTACGTTCAACACCTACACCGTAGGAAAGCTTTCTGACTGTAAATGTCTCACTGATTCCGCCACCCTGGCGCTTGATTACAACACCTTCAAACACCTGAATACGTTCACGTGATCCTTCAATAACTTTCACATGGACCTTGACGGTATCACCGGCACGAAAAGCGGGATGATCTGTACGAAGCTGTTCTTTTGTAACGTCTTCAATCAATTTTTGCACGATCGTTCACTCCTTCCAAACTAATGCTCTTATCTTTAAATGACAGCGGAACATCGTTTATCCGTGCTTATCACAAGTACTTTAAGCACAACAATAAATATACCATAATGCAGTTGTATGATCAACTACATATCCGTATTTTTTTTCATTTCTTCCAGTATTTTTTTCTCTTTTTCATTCAAATCCAATTCATTTAATAATTCAGGGCGCCGGTGTAATGTCCGTTTTAAAGACTCCCTTTTACGCCAGTCCTCAATTTTTTCATGGTTGCCGGATAATAATACATCAGGAACCTTCATACCGCGAAATTCCGATGGTCTAGTAAAGTGAGGATGTTCCAATAAACCCGTGGAAAAAGAATCTTCCTTTGCCGACTGCTCATTTCCCAGCGCTTCAGGCAATAGTCTCACTAGACTATCGATGACAACCATGGCACCCAATTCCCCTCCGGTTAATATATAATCACCGATGGATATCTCATCTGTTACGAGATTTTCCCTGATCCGTTCGTCATATCCTTCATAATGACCACAAATAAAAATAAGATGTTCTTCCGCAGCCAATGCTTCTGCTTTTTTTTGATTATAGGGGGCTCCCTGGGGAGACATTAAAATGATTTCAGGCTCTTTCGGCGCGCCCTTCTTCAAAGAGGCAACAGCATCAAATAGAGGCTGAGGGGTTAATACCATTCCCGCTCCTCCCCCATATGGATAATCGTCCACTTTTTGATGCTTGTTATCGGAGTAATCACGAAAGTTGACTAAATTGTAACTGAACCTTTCTTTCTCATGTGCTTTTTTTAAAATAGACGACTGAAATAAACCGGACATCATTTCAGGAAAAAGGGTTAAAACATCAATATGCATTAATCCAACAGTCCTTCCATCGGTTCAATAATTATTTTCTGCGTATTTATATGTATTTCCTTGACAACATCTTCAATATAAGGAATGAGGACTTCTTTTCCATTCGGCTGTTTTACGATCCAGACATCATTCGCACCGGGGGAGAGTATTTCCTTAACGGTACCTATTCTTTCATCATGGCGTGTAAACACTTCACAACCTATAATTTCATGGTAGTAATATTCATTCTTCTCGAGTTCTGTAAGCTGACTCTCTTCTATTTTTAAAAATAATCCTTTTAAATATTCTATATCATTTATATTATTGTAGTTATGGAATGTAAGCAGATCAAAACCTTTATGAAGGCGATGCGTTTTAATAGTCAGCTGAATGGGGGCTTCGTTTTTCATTTCTGCAAATACGATATTGCCGGGTTCAAAGCGTTCTTCAAAATCCGTAATCCGGATAACTTTTACTTCACCGCGAATCCCGTGTGTATTAACAATTTTTCCAACATTAAACATTCGGTTGTTCATCATTTCACCTGCCATTAATCAATTCGAATAACAACATCATCTTTTATTACGATGGCACCCTCTGTCATAATTTCCTTCCAGTCGGAACCGACGGAAATATCTACAAGGGCTTCCACCTCTTTTTCAATAATTTCACTTCCCATTTCCAGCATATCCAATTGCTCTATTTTAAAATCGGCAAGCTTTATTTTTTCTTTTCGTTTATTAATTTCCTGCTGAAAGCGATGTGCTATATCCTGTTTGGAAGTGGCTGATTTATTTTGCAGTTTTCTCTTTTCAAACAACAGCTGCTGACATTCTTGCTCAAGCCGTATTTTATGATTGTTAAAATTGCTTTTTAATTTTTGCTTGCTTTTTTCCGTGATAATTTGTTTAATTACAACCTTTTTAATTATCTTCATCTTTCTTCCTCACTCTCATATAGCTTCTTTATATAGAGCGGTCGTCACCCGATATGTGCAAAAAGGGAAAGGAAGAGTCCTTTCCCTTTACATAATATCCAAATAAATACGTTTATTTCCATCGGATTTTGTTGCGTACACAACGGTACGGATGGCCTTTGCAATTCGGCCATTTTTACCGATGACTTTCCCCACATCTTCCTGGTTTACTGTAAGATGATAAACGATTTTTGTTTCTTCTTCTTTTTCATCTACAACAATATCTTCCGGGTGATCAACTAATGAAGTGACAATGGTTTCAATTAAAGCTTTCATCTTATCACTCTACTTTTTCACTTAGTTTTTTTGCTCGTGGAATTTTTTCATGATACCTTCTTTTGAAAAAAGGTTACGCACAGTATCACTTGGCTTAGCGCCATGTTTCATCCAATCAAGTGCTTTTTCTTCATCTATTTTAACGTCAACCGGATTTACTACAGGATTATATGTGCCGATTTGTTCAATGGAACGACCATCACGCGGAGCACGCGAATCGGCTACAACAATACGATAGAATGGGTTTCTTTTTGATCCCATACGCTTTAAGCGGATTTTAACTGCCATGTTCTTACACCTCCAATAAATAATATTTCATTAATAAACTTGGCTTAACGCCAAGGTTTAATGGCGAAAGTATTCGTTCAGCGAAAAATACATTTTCCGTCTGCAATGTATCGCTAGTGCAATATTACTTGCACTCATGCAGGCATAAAGTTTTATACTTTCTTCCCTGCCAAGTTTAGATTTTAACAGAAACCGGGATGCCTGTAAAGGGTTTTTGCATTACAACATTAATCAAAGCCCTATTTTCTGTCTGCAGCTGCATTATATTATATTGCCAGTCCCTACATAAATGGCAAATTCATGCCTTTGCCTTTCTTGCCTTTTTGCATGTTTGTCATTTGTTTCATCATTTTCTTCATTTCATCGAATTGTTTTAATAAACGGTTAACCTGTGAAACGGATGTGCCTGAACCTTTAGCGATCCGCTTTTTGCGGCTGGCATTCATAATACTCGGGTCCTGGCGTTCGTTCTTTGTCATCGATTGAATGATCGCTTCAACATAAACGAGCTGCTTTTCATCAACTTGTGCATTTTTCAGCCCTTTCATTTTATTTGCACCTGGAATCATTGCCATTAAATCATCCAATGGTCCCATATTTTTCACCTGACCCATCTGCTCTAAAAAATCATCAAAGGTGAACGACATGGTACGCATTTTATCTTCCAGTTCCTTGGCTTTTTTCTCATCTACATTTGTTTGGGCTTTTTCAATTAATGATAGTACATCACCCATGCCAAGAATTCTAGATGCCATTCGTTCAGGATGGAAGGCTTCTAGCTGGTCCAATTTTTCACCCATACCTGCAAATTTAATCGGTTTATCTGTTACAGCTTTAATAGATAATGCTGCACCACCTCGGGTATCCCCATCAAGTTTAGTCAATACTACCCCAGAGATGTCCAGCTGTTCATTAAAACTTTCGGCAACATTTACCGCATCCTGACCTGTCATCGCATCGACAACGAGAAATATTTCATTTGGAATGACCGTGTTTTTCAGCTGTGTCAGTTCATCCATCAGTTCATTGTCAAGATGCAGGCGGCCAGCGGTATCAATAATAACATAATCATGATGCTCTTCTTTGGCTTTTTCCAACGCTTTCTTTGCAATATCCACCGGATTTGCATCAGTTCCCATGGAAAACACCGGCATATCAAGCTGCTGGCCAAGTGTTTCGAGCTGTTTGATTGCAGCTGGACGGTAAACATCACAGGCAACAAGCAGTGGAGAACGGTTATATTGCTTTCGTAATAAATTGGCGAGTTTGCCTGTAGTGGTCGTTTTACCTGCACCCTGAAGTCCGGCCATCATGATTACTGTAGGTGGGCGATCAGCCGTGGCAATTTTGCTGTTTTCCCCGCCCATCAGCTCAGTAAGCTCTTCTTTCACTACTTTAATAACCTGCTGGCCAGGTGTCAGACTTTCCATCACTTCTTGTCCCACAGCACGTTCCTTTATGCGCTTAATTAAATCTTTTACTACTTTAAAGTTGACATCAGCTTCCAGCAATGCAAGGCGAATTTCCCGGGTCATTTCCTTTACATCCTGCTCAGAAACCTTGCCTTTACCGGTGATTTTTTTAATTGTTCCTTGCAGGCGTTCGGCTAATCCTTCAAATGCCATAGAAGGTTTCCCCCTAATCCAATTCTTTTAATTGTTTCAATTTGTCCATTATAAAATGGTCTTCTTCTTTCACTACTTCTTCAAGCTGTTCGATCAATGACATTCGCTGCTGAAATTTATCATACATATATAGCTTTTCCTCGTAAGATTCAAGCATAGTTTCCGTTCTTTTTATATTATCATAAACCGCTTGCCGCGATACGGCGAGCAACTCTGATATTTCACCCAAAGAATAATCCTCTAAATAATACAGTTCCAGATAATTTCTTTGTTTAGGTGTAAGCAATGTCTGATAAAAATCAAACAAATAGTTCATTCTCGTTGTTTTTCCGAGCAATCTAATACACCCCTTGTTAAGTGAAATTACTTTACGTTCGATTTTAAAGATAAGAAGTTTCTTTGTCAAGCTACTCTTTTATTCTTTCGCTTCAAGCATATCTGCAAAAAGTCCGTATACAAAAGCATGTGCATCAAATTTTTGCAGATCAGTGAGCTTTTCCCCGAGACCGGCGTATTTAACAGGAATATTCATTTCGTTTCGGATAGCCAGAACTATGCCGCCTTTAGCGGATCCATCCAGTTTTGTTAATACAATTCCGGAAACATTTGTTGCCTCGGAAAATGTTTTGGCTTGATTTAAAGCATTTTGACCTGTTGTTGCATCCAAAACAAGCAACACTTCATGCGGCGCACCGGGGACTTCCTTTTCAATTACACGGTTTACTTTTGCAAGTTCATTCATCAAATTCACTTTATTTTGCAGTCTGCCTGCTGTATCGCAAATTAATACATCAGCTTTCCGGGACTTTGCAGCTTTTATTCCGTCAAATATAACAGCAGCCGGGTCGCTTCCGGCACCTTGCTTAATGACATCAACCCCGGCTCTCTCCCCCCATACTTCCAGCTGTTCAATGGCACCTGCACGGAAGGTATCACCAGCTGCAAGCATAATATCCTTGCCCTCCTGCTTTAATTGGCATGCCAGCTTTCCAATCGATGTAGTTTTACCGACGCCGTTAACGCCAACTACAAGGATGACAGATAATTGACCGTCCTGAATATTTAATTGCTCAATTTCCTCATCGTCATCACCGTAATATATCTCAACCAGTTTTTCCGAAATGACTTCCTTCACTTCTTTGGTATCCTTTATATTTTGCCGCTTTACTTCCATTTTTAGCTCATCAATTAAATCCATTACTGTCATCACACCGACATCCGCTGTTATTAGCACTTCTTCCAGCTCTTCAAAAAAATCCTCATCGACTTTGCGGTAGCGAGCAATTAAATCATTGATTTTTCCGGAGAAAGAATTTCTCGTCTTTTTCATCCCTTCTTTATATTTCTCGGATACTTCCTCGGTTTCTTCATTTTGCTTAAATCTATTTTTTAATTTATCTATAAAACCCATGAATTGTGTCCTCCTCATCAACTGCTGATTAAATCCTTCGTATCCTCGAGCCGTACGGATACAAGACGGGAAACACCGGCTTCCTGCATGGTAATCCCGTATAATACGTCTGCTTCCTCCATCGTCCCTTTTCTATGGGTGATGACAATAAATTGGGTATCTTCACTATGAAATTTAACATATTCTGCAAAACGCACGACATTTGCTTCATCCAGTGCTGCTTCTACTTCGTCCAATACACAGAAAGGCACAGGCCTTACACGCAAGATCGAAAACAACAATGCGATGGCAGTTAACGCCCGCTCTCCACCGGAAAGCAATCCAAGATGCTGCAGTTTTTTCCCCGGCGGCTGTGCAATAATTTCTACCCCTGTATCAAGTAAATTCGATGGCTCGGTCAATTTTAATTCGGCATGACCACCCCCGAACAGCTGATAAAAAACATTTTCAAATTCTTCTTTTATCTGTGTAAATGTCTTATCAAACCGTTTTTCCATTTCTTCATCCATTTCAGCAATAATTGCATACAATGTTTCTTTTGCTTCAACTAAATCTGTTTTTTGTTCCATTAAAAAAGTCAGTCTCTCTTTAATTCGTTCATATTCATCCATTGCGCCCAAGTTAACCGTTCCAAGCTGCTCTATTTTTTGTTTCAAGTTACTGACACTTGACTTGGCACTTTCTATGTCTTCTGCTTTCGCATAAGTCTGCTGTGCTTTTTCAAATGTAATGGTATATTCTGTTTGCAAGTGGGACAGGCGGTTTTCCAGATCGACGTCAAGCCTGTTTGTTTTTACTTCTTTTTGTTGAATATTCTTCTGGAAAGCCTGATAATGCTTATTTTCTTCTTTCAATTCCCTTTCTTGATCTTGCATCAATTTTGTTCGTTCTGATCGTTCGGAACGTTTATCCTGAATAGAGGACGTTAAATCGTGCTTCTCTTTTGTCTTTATGGAAATCCTATTTTCTATTTCTTCTATTGTTTCTACTTTTTCATGTACTCTACTTAGTTCTTCCAATTCGGAAGTGTAAATGTGGTACTGCTTATTAAGTTCATCCAATTGCGTTTGGTTTCCATCTGTTTTTTCCTGCTGGGCTTTTAACCTTTCTTCCAGTTCCGCAAGCGTCACCTGTTCCTTATGGAAATCCTGCTGAATCTGTTCATAATTCTTTTTGAATTCTTTTTCCTGACTTGACAGTGTATCGATATTTTTTTCAATAGATGTTAATTTATGTTTCATTTCTTCTAGATTATTTAATAATGCGTCATCTCTTGCATATAATTGTTTACTTTCTTCTTCAAGTTGTACTTTTTCCCGTTCATATAATTTTATGTTTTCCAGTAATGATTCTTTTTTCATTTTTATATCCGTATAGCTGGATTGTAATTCGTTTAATTTCTCTTTATCGGCAGAAACAGCTGATTCTTCCGACATAAGAAGGTTCTCCAATTCGGCTAAATATGATTTTCTTGTTTCCATTTTTCCTTCAAAGGAATTCATTTTTTGCTCATAGTCTGAAAGCGATTTTGTAATTTCATCCAAATCCTTTTCCCTGGTAAAAAGAGATGATTGATTTGATTTTTTTCTCGCTCCTCCGCTCATGGCTCCCCCCGGACTGACAACATCACCCTCAAGCGTAACAATACGGTACTTACGCATCACGATTTTGGCAATTTGATTTGCATCTTTTAACGATTTTGCAATGATCACATTACCTGCCAGGTGATTAATCGCCTTTTGAAAAACTTCATTTGATCGAACAAGCGTTGAAGCTATTCCTATAAAACCCGAAAGATGCTCTATTTTGGATATAATATGCTTTGGAATTCCCCGTTCCTGCAGAGAGGCAAGTGGAAGAAAAGTGGCCCTTCCATTATTCGTTCTTTTCAGCCAGGATATCGCTTGTCTTGCACTCTCATCATTATTTACAATGATATGCTGTGCCTGGCCTCCAAGTGTCGTTTCAATTGCTGAAAGATAAGCTTTCGGAACATCAATCAACTCTATAACTGCGCCGTGTATATTTTCCAGCTGTTTTTCATCTCTTGCTTTCAGTATTGCTTTAACACCCTGAAAATAACCTTGGAAATCTGCTTTCAATTCTTTTAACATTTCTTTCCTGGCACTTAGTTTTTCAATATATTGATAGCCCTCGTATAATTTAGTCTGTGCGGCTTGATACAGTTCTCTTTTTTCTTCCAGTTCCTCTTTCAACTTTTTGATCTGGGATTCCTTGTTTGAAAGAAGTTCTTCCTGCTTTTTAACGCTTTCTTTCAACCTGATTTCTTTTTTGCCAAAATCCGCTTTAGATCTGTCCAGTTCACTGAATTTTTTTGCTTGGCTTTCTTTTTTTCCTTTTAATTGTTCTATTTGCTGATTTATAGATTGTTTTTCATTTCGCATTGCTGCCTGCTGATTTAAATGCTCAATATATTCACTTTTTAAGTTCTCGATTTCATCCGAGATCTCATCTTCACTTAATGAAAGCCTTTTTTCAAGTTCTTTTACTTTATTATATGAATTTATCCGCATTTCTTGAAGATGATTCAGCTTCTCATTTTCCTTTTGTTTCACATGCTCAAGCTCTTTCAGTCTTATAGAACTTTCCTCTTGTTGTGATTGAAGCTTTTCCCTATTTTCAGCTAAATGCTTTGTTCGTTCATTAAACAGGTTCTTTTGACCCTCTGATTTTTCCAGTTCTTCTGTAATTGTTATCAGCTTAGACTGTAAACTTGAAATGTCATCGTCCATTTTCTGTATTTCATTGCGTTCCTGTTCTAAATCTGAATCTTTTCGCTGGATCTTTGATTTCCAATTCAATTCTTCCGTTTTTTCTTTTTCCAACTCACGCAATAGCCTTTTCCACTCACCATTAAGCAATTCTATTTCAGCAACGAGCAGGGCTATTTCCTGTTCTTTCAATTGATCTTTCAAATCAATATACTTTGCAGCTGTTTCTGCTTGCTGCTCCAATGGCTCTCTTTGCTGTTCAATTTCATAAATAATATCTTCTACCCGGTTCAAATTCTCCTGGGTTTCTTCCAATTTATATTCGGATTTCTTTTTTCTTTGTTTATATTTCAGAACACCTGCAGCTTCTTCAAAAATCATCCGACGTTCTTCCGCCTTGGAACTTAATATCTCCTCCACTTTCCCCTGGCTAATAATGGAAAATGCTTCCCGTCCAAGACCGGAATCCATAAATAAATCAATAATATCCTTTAACCGGCAAGCCTGATTATTTATAAAAAATTCACTTTCGCCTGAACGGTAAATTCTTCTTGTTACACTTACATCCGCATAATCCAAGGCTAATCTTCTATCATGATTATCAAGCGTCAATGTAACTTCAGCCACGTTTAACGGTTTTCTGGAATCACTTCCTTGGAATATAATGTCCTCCATTTTGGATCCGCGCAATGATTTTGCCGACTGTTCTCCAAGCACCCATCGGATTGCATCTGTTATATTGCTTTTCCCGCTGCCGTTTGGGCCAACGACTGCTGTTACGCCCGGTACAAAATCGACCCGGATACGTTCGGCAAAAGATTTAAAACCAACACTTTCCAATTGTTTAAGATACATATTCATTCTCCTACTGGAAAATCCAAATCTATTTATTTTCACTCATCGTCTCAATTTCTATGTATATACTGAATTATTTTATCATAAAGTACGCAAATACGTATACACATACTATACTGCGGGGAGATTTTACAAGAAGATTCCTCATTTGATGAAAGATTCTTTTTTTGCTATTTCTATTTCACTGTAGGGTAATGAAGAAATTTATGCTATCATAGCAATAAATATAATCCATATATATTATTAATGTAAAAGATGGGGTGCTTAAATGAATTTAGATCAGCCAACCGAACAAAATTTGAAAATAATACTGGATGAATTAGCAGATCGCTTGGAGGTAGCTAACCGAGCATTAATGGATCCTGAAGATTATGATTTGGAAAAGTACGATGAATTAAAACTCATGTATGATATGATCATAAATAAAGGAAGCTTAAGTGCTTCAGAAACGCAGGCATTTATCGAAGAATTGCGCTCAGTTCGGAAATAATTTATATTATTTTTTAAAAAAGCTTTGTACCTGAGAAGGAACAAAGCTTTTTTCACTGTTACTTTATTTTTGTTTGGAAAAAGCATTATCCAGCGCTATTTTTGCAGCGCGCTGTTCTGCCTCTTTTTTTGTTCTGCCTTCTCCTATACCTGAAACCTTATCCTTGATGATGACCTGGGCAATAAAGGTTTTATCGTGAGCAGGACCCTTTTCATCAACAATTCGATATTCTGCAAATTGGTTTCTCACTTGCTGCACTAACTCCTGAAGCTGGGTTTTATAATCCATCTCATGCGAAAAAGCACCGGCAGTTATTTTGGGAAATACATGTATTTTCATAAATTCCAGTACCTTATCGAAACCTTGATCCAAATAAATGGCTCCCAGAAAAGCTTCAAAAACATCAGCGAGTAAAGCAGGACGATTTCGTCCCCCCGTCTGTGCTTCTCCTTTTCCAAGTAAAATATATTCTCCTAAATGAAGAGAAAGAGCAAAATTATAAAGAGATGGCTCACACACAATTGCTGCCCGTAATTTAGTCATTTCCCCTTCAGGCATATCTTGATGTTTCCGGTACAGAAATTGGGATACCCCTAATTCCAGTACTGCATCTCCTAAAAATTCCAGGCGCTCATTATCTGAAAAGGATTTTCCGCGATGCTCATTCACATAAGATGAATGGGTAAAAGCCTGTTTGATCAATTCATGATCTTTAAATTTCATATTAAATTTTTTTTCCAATTGCTGCATGTTCATTTTACACACCTCCGTTCGGTAAAGATACAGAAAGTCTCGCTAGTTGCGAGACTTTTTCGACTGTTATCCCTGGGTGCTGTTTATGTAATCAACAGCGTCACCCACTGTATTTATTTTTTCTGCTTCTTCATCGGCAATTTCCATATCAAATTCGTCCTCTAGTTCCATGACAAGCTCTACTACATCTAAAGAATCAGCTTCCAAATCGTCTTTAAAAGACGCTTCCATTGTCACTTTTGTTTCTTCAACATCAAGACGATCAACAATAATAGCTTTTACACGATCAAATACATCTGCCATCATACTTCACCTCCCTTCAAGTAATATAAACTTTTTGTTTGTATCATACAAGCCATATAATAATATAATTATTACATAACCATGCCGCCATCAATGTGTATTGTTTGTCCGGTAATATAGTCTGCATCCTCTGATGCGAGAAAGCGAACTGTTTTCGCCACATCTTCCGGCTGACCGAATTTTTCCAGTGGAATCATGGCAAGCATACCTTCCTGCTGTTCATCTGAAAGGGCGTCTGTCATATCTGTTGATATAAATCCGGGTGCTACTGCATTGACATGAATATTACGAGTTGCAAACTCTTTTGCAGTAGTTTTTGTTAAGCCGATGACACCGGCTTTTGCGGCAACATAATTGGCTTGTCCCGGATTTCCGCTGACACCGACAATTGATGCGACATTTACAATTTTACCTGCTCTTTGTTTCATCATGTGCCTTGCCGCAGTTTTGGTACATAAAAATACCCCTTTAAGATTCGTATTTATAACTTGATCAAATTCATCCTCTTTCATTCTCATAAGCAGATTATCTTTATTGGTTCCTGCATTATTTACAAGAATATCAAGTGATCCAAAATCGTTAACCACTTCTTTTATCATTGCTTTGACATCTGCTTCATTGGCAACATCAGCTTGAATTGTAATCGCTTTTCGTCCTAATTGCTCAATTTCTTCAGCAACTTCCTGGGCTTTTTTTTCGTTACCCGCATAATTAACAGCAACATTGGCACCTTGTTTAGCTAATTCTAAAGCAATGGCTCTTCCAATACCGCGGGATGATCCTGTCACAAGTGCATTTTTACCTTTAAGCATTACGCTTCCTCCTTATACCAATGAAGAAAATCCTTCAAAGAATCAATGTCTTGAATAGCGAAGGTGTGATTTCGTCTATGAATTTTCTTTACTAAACCACTCAATACTTTTCCGTTTCCAATTTCTACAAACGCGTCTACGCCAATGTTCATCATATTCCGAATCGAATCCTCAAATCGAACTGGAGAATATAATTGTTTAATCAACAAGTCCTTGATCTGTTCACTATCTGTTACCGGTTGTGCGGATACATTCGCATATACAGGAATTACTGCATCTTTAATCTTTATCTCATTTAAATATTTGGCCATCCCTTCATTCGCCGATTTCATTAATCTCGAATGAAAAGGACCGCTTACGTTCAGCGGAAGAACACGTTTTGCGCCGGCTTCTTTCAGTAATGTTATTGCCTCTTCTATCCCTTCTTTGTCTCCGGATATGACTATTTGGCCTGGGCAATTGATGTTGGCAAGATCAACAATGCCACTTTCAACCTTGTCTATTACCATTTCAATTTCATCCTGTTTCATCCCCAATACAGCGGCCATCGTTCCTTGACCCTTGGGAAAAGCCGCTTCCATTAGCCTGCCTCTCTCTGCTACCAAAGGCAATGCTTCCTCCAGTGAGATAGCACCCGCTGCTACGAGTGCACTATATTCTCCCAGGCTGTGCCCCACTGTCATTACAGGCTGTATTCCCTCTTTTAGTAATAATCTATGTACTGCAATACTTGAGAGCAATAATGCAGGCTGTGCATTTTCAGTTTCTGTTAATTCCTCAGCAGGACCTTCAAACATCAACTTTGATATGTCTTTATTTAAAAGCTGATTTGCTTCATTGTAGATTTCTTTAATGGTGGCATCATGGTCGTAAATATGCTTCCCCATACCTACTTCCTGGGATCCCTGTCCTGGGAACATATAGGCTATTTTTTTCATTTGTCTCCCTCCACTTCCAATGACTCTACCTTACTCCGGATGGTTTCTGTCACATTATATTCCACCATATGCGACGCTTGCTTAATTGCATTGTACACTGCTCTTCTGTTTGAAGAACCGTGGGCTTTGATAACAGGTGCTGCGAGGCCGAACAGTCCGGCTCCCCCATATTCCGAATAATCCATTTTATTTTTTAATGTTTTTAAATCACCTTTTATCATACCAGCAGCAAGCTTTGTCTTAAGAGATGAAGTAAAGGTATCTTTTAATAAAGCAAACATGGTGGCTGCAGTACCCTCGATCGTTTTTAATGCAACATTTCCGCTGAATCCATCCGTGACCACGACATCTGCTGCACTGTTAAACAGATCTCTAGCTTCCACATTACCAATAAAATTAATCGGCGCTTGATTCATTAGCGTAAAAGCTCTTTTCGTTAACTCACTACCCTTTCCATCTTCCGCACCAACATTTAGAAGCGCGACAGTTGGATTGGCAATGGAACGGACTTTTTCTGTATAAATAGAACCCATTAAGCCATATTGAACCAAATGGTTAGGCTTCGCATCTACATTTGCTCCTACATCCAAAAGCAAAAAGCCCTTACCATCTATGGTAGGAAGCGTAGGGCTTAAAGCAGGACGTTCAATTCCTGCTATTCTGCCAACTACGAATAGACCAGCACTCATTAATGCGCCAGTGTTTCCTGCTGATATGCATGCATCTACCTTGTTTTCTTTTACAGCCTCTGCCATTAACACAAGGGACGCATTCTTTTTCCGTCGTACCGCTCTTACTGGCTCATCATCCGCTGTAATAACTTCATCCGTATGAATAATGTCAAGATTTTTGGCATCTGTTACATATTCATTTATTTTATTTTCATCCCCGTACAAAGTTATATGTAAATCATTCATGCTGGATATCGCATCCATAGCTCCCAAAACAATTTCTTTTGGGGCATGATCTCCTCCCATTGCGTCTATTGCCAACTTCATTTAACCTGCTCCTTTTTTTGTTCATTGGATTGATACATATGGAATAGCCCTGTAAAGACTTTTTCATTATCCACAAAACTGTTTACTTCCACAGTTGTTAACCTTTTTTCATTTTTTCCCTTCACCATTGCTTTGGCAACTACCCTTTCCCCTTCTGATACCTGCCTTGTAAATTTCAGCTCCGATTTTACTGTTAAAGCTAGTTCATCGTTAATGACAGCGACTGCAAGCGAATTTGCCTGGGCAAATAAATGATGACCACGGGCGATTTTATTACGGGAAAAAACATGCTCTTTCCCAATATCCAATATAGAAATAGCCCGCTTGTCCAGTTCCAGATCAATAACCTCCCCAATAACCTCTTCCAATGGGAGAGCTTTTACTGTTTCATTCCACTGATTTGTAGCAACTGATTTAATTCTCTGCCGTAATTCTGGAATCGATAATTCCATCCTGTCCAAACGAATGGTTTGGATACTCACATCATATTTATTTGCAAGTTCTTCATCCGTGATAAAAGGCATCTCTTCAATGGTAACCTTTAATAAACGCTGCCGTTCCGTTTTTGTTCTTTTCAATTCAGACACCATCCAACATGCGTGATATTCTATTTTTAATACGTGTACAAAAAGGAGGATAAAAACTAACGAAGAAATTCGACGTGTCATTTTTACCGGACCTTTTGTACACCATTAGGACTTGGTACTAACAGTAATATATAATACCACATTTATTTTTGCAAGTCCTCGTTAATCCAATTTTTCCGCAAGCGAGAGATCCTTCTCCATTATTTTCTTCAGTGCAAGTAAAGCTGCATCTTCTTCCAGCACATTTGACTCAATTATTTCTTCAGCATCTTTTCGCGCTTGTTCCAGCGCACGATAATCATGAATCATGTCAGCAACTTTAAATTCAGGTATTCCACTTTGTTTTTTTCCAAAAAAATCTCCAGGCCCTCTAAGCTGCAAATCTTTTTCAGCCAATTCAAATCCGTTATTGGTTTCTGTCATAATCCGCATACGTTCTTTTCCTACTTCACCTTTCGGATCGGAAATTAAAATACAATAACTCTTTTGATCGCCTCTTCCGACTCTCCCTCTCAGCTGGTGAAGCTGTGAGAGTCCAAATCTGTCAGCATCATAGATCACCATAACGGTGCTATTTGGCACATTAACCCCCACTTCCACCACTGTGGTTGAAACAAGGATTTGGATATCATTTTCCGCATATTGTTTCATGATTAATTCTTTTTCATCTGCCTGCAGTCGTCCATGCATGAGTCCAACATTTACATTGGATGGATAAAACCCTTTTAATTGCTCATATAAGTCTACTGCATTTTGAATATCCAATTTATCCGACTCCTCAATCAACGGACAAATAACATATGCTTGCTCCCCCGCTGATAACCTTATTTGAATAAATTGCAATACCCTTTCAAGCATATTATCCTTCACCCAATAGGTTTCTATTTCTTTTCTTCCTGCTGGCATCTCATCAATAACAGAAACATCCATATCTCCAAAAGCAGTAATCGCCAACGTACGCGGAATGGGTGTCGCTGTCATAAACAGTACGTCAGGGTTAAGTCCTTTATCTCTTAATTCTCTTCGCTGATTTACACCAAACCGATGTTGTTCATCCACAATGGCAATACCTAAATCATCGAAATAGACATCTTCCTGGATTAACGCATGTGTGCCTATAACAATATGTACGTCATGATTTTCGACCGATGTCAGTATTTCTTTTCTTTTTTTCCCTTTTACAGAGCCTGTTAACAGAACAATATTCGCTTTATCTGCAAACAGTTCTGTTAAGGACTGAAAATGCTGTTCTGCCAGAATCTCCGTAGGGACCATTAACGCCCCCTGTTTACCAGCAGTGACTGAAGCGTAAAGACAAATTGCGGCTACAGCCGTTTTGCCGGATCCCACATCACCCTGCAGCAGCCGGTTCATTCTGTACGGTGATTTCATATCATTTAAAATTTGTGATAAGGCTTTGTTCTGTGCCTCCGTTAAACGGAACGAAAAAAGACTGATAAATGTCTTAGTTTTCTCAGTGTCAAACAGCTGGGTATTTCCTTGTGTCGCTTCCCTGCTTTCTTTTTTTAATAGTTGCATTTTTAACTGAAAAAGCAGAAATTCTTCGTAAATATACCTTCTTCGGGCATGTTTCAAAAAAACTCTATCAGGAGGAAAATGCATGATTTGAATGGCATCTTGTCGATTTGGGAGTTTATACGCATTTAAATAATTGGCAGGAAGAAACTCGTCTATATTTTTACCATATTGGCTGATCGCACTTTTTATCACTTTTTTTAATTTAACATTTGAAATATTACCTTTGACTGAATAGACCGGATTAATTGTTTTATCACTGTCTGCATAACCCTTTTTATAGTTGCTTACCGTAATTTGCAGACGGTGGGCATCCCATTTTCCCGTCAAAGTAAATATATCATCCTTATGTATTTGTTTTTTTGCAAAAGCTCGATTAAACATGACTGCTTTAACAGCAATATTTTCAACCTCTAACGTGAAAGATAATCTTGATTTTTTTCGTCCATAAAAGGTAAGGGAAGGTTCTGAAACAATTCTTCCCTCTACGGTTACTTTATCTTCATGAATCAATTCGCTAAGCGGCTTTATTTCATAAATATCATATTTGTAAGGAAAATAATGCAGTAAGTCCTCTACTGTATAGATATGCATCGCAGCCAAATCTTCAGCGAATTTTTCTCCTATTCCCTTAACAGTTGACACAGCTTCACTTAGCAAGTAAATCCCTCTTTCTATACAGTCATTCCGAAGATCTTTTCCTTCAATAGCCGGCCAGTTGGTGTATCGGCAAGACCGCCTTCACCCGTTTCACGCAAGCTCGAAGGCATTTGCTTTCCAATTCTGTACATGGCTCCTATTACCTCATCACAAGGGATTCTGCTTGTAACACCGGCAAGCGCCAAGTCAGCAGAAACAATTGCCAAAGATGAACCTGCCGCATTTCGTTTTACACAAGGCACTTCCACTAAACCAGCAACAGGGTCACATACGAGTCCAAGCATGTTTTTTAATGTGATGGCAAATGCATCAGCCGATTGCTGCGGTGTGCCACCTGCCATCTCAACAATAGCAGCCGAAGCCATAGCCCCAGCCGAACCGACTTCTGCCTGACACCCTCCGGCGGCTCCAGAGATAAATGCGTTATTGGCTACGACAAACCCAAATGCGCCTGAAGTGAATAAGTAGCGAATCATTTGTTCACGGGTAGGGTTCAACTGATTTTTAACGGCAAATAACGTCCCGGGTACACAACCGGCACTGCCGGCAGTTGGGGTTGCACAAATAGTTCCCATTGCCGCATTCACCTCATTTGTACCCATTGCTTTGCTTACTGCATCCAGCAGTAAATTCCCTGAGAGCGGCGTTTTTTCTTGCATGTATTTTTGCACTAAAACAGCATCTCCTCCAGTTAAACCAGTTACGGAGTTTACGCCTTCCAGTGCGTCCTCAATTGCCTTCTCCATTACCTCCAGATTCTTTTCCATCTGGGCAAATACTTCTTCCCGTGTTGTATCTTTTACTTCCATTTCCTGACGTATCATTACTTCTGAGATGAATATATTTTCATTTTCTGCAATGGCTACTAATTCCTCTACAGTACGAAACATATAATTACTCCTTTCCCATTGAAGGTCAGCTGACAATTTTTGAGATTTGAATAATGTGATCCGCATTATCCAATTCTCTCATAATTGAATCGCCCACATTATGGTCTACTTCAATCACCATTAATGCTTCTTTTCCGATGTCTTTTCGATTTACTTCCATATGACCTATATTGATTTCATGTTTTGCGAGAATTTTTGTAACAGACGCAATCGCACCGAACCTGTCATTATGCATAATTAAAATTGCCGGATGATTGCCAGATAATCGCAGCACAAAACCATTTAATTCGGTAATTTCCACTTTCCCTCCTCCGATGGAAATACCGGTTAATTCAATAGAGTCAGCTTCAGTTCCGATTTGCAACCTTGCAGTATTCGGGTGATCTACTGCTGCGGAGTCCTCGATAAATTCAATGGAAATATTTTTTTCCTCCGCAATTTCCAACGCTTTGCTCATTCTCGGGTCATCTGTTTCAAAATTCATTAATCCGCCTGCTAAAGCAAAGTCGGTGCCATGCCCTTTATAAGTTTTGGCAAATGATTCATATAAATAAATTTTTGCCCATGTCGGCTCGACCCCTAAAAGATTTCGAGCGGCTTTTCCTATTCTTGCCGCACCCGCTGTATGTGAACTGGATGGTCCAATCATGACCGGCCCAATAATATCAAAAACGGAATTATATTTCATAAACGCCTCACCATCCTGCGATTCGATATTTTCCTATATCAATATAAGAATTATATCAAAAAACACGGAAATAAGCATTAAGCGCTGGTTACGAACCTAAATCGATATTGCCGCTTTTATATTTAATTGAGTACATTAGAAAATATTGCTTGATGTTACTGTTTATCATATAACCCTTAACGCAGAGCAGACATTTCTATAATTTTCTTTTAATGTTAAAAAACCGCCGTTAGAACGGCGGCGGTTTCATGTTTTCGACTTTATTCAACTGAAAATATATACGAATAGATTGGCTGGGCTCCATTGTGTATTTCTACTTCTATGTCTTCATAATTTTCTTCGACATAAGCAGCGAGTTCATTCACTTCTTTTTCTTCCACATCCTCACCATATAAAATAGTAAGGATTTCATCGCCATCTGTGATCATTTTACTTAAAAGTAATTTAACGGATTCCTGCTTATCCTGGTGTGTAGCTTTAATATCTCCATCCATAATACCCATAAAGTTGCCTTCTTTAATCAGCATGCCATCGATCTGGGTGTCACGAACTGCATATGTTACTTGTCCTGTCTTTACCTGTTGGCGTGCTTCGTCCATTTCGCTCCCGTTTGATTCCAAGTTGGCTTCTGGATGAAAAGCAAACATGGCACTTATCCCTTGTGGTATAGATGTAGTAGGGACAACCTTTACATTCTCTTCTGCCAGATCCGCAGCCTGTTCTGCTGCCATAACTATATTTTTGTTGTTAGGGAGGATAATCACATTTTTTGCATTAACTTCTTTTATTGCATCAGCAATATCCTGAGTACTTGGGTTCATGGTTTGTCCGCCTTCAATAACCTTTGATGTTCCAAGACTTTCAAACAGTTCTTTCAACCCTTTTCCCATAGCAACAGTTATAATTCCATATTCTGCTTTTTCTTTCGGTTTTTCTTCTTGTTTATTATCACCGACAAGTGCAGTATGCTGCTGCCGCATGTTTTCTATCTTCATATTGATCAAGCTTCCATAGCGCTGACCTAGTGTCATGCAGGTGCCTGGATACTCCGCATGGATATGAACTTTAACTAGTTCATCATCCGAAACCACTAATAAAGAATCCCCATGTTCACTTAATTCTTGACGAAAAGCATCTTCATCAAAGGAATTTTCACTTATTTTATCATCTTCAAATTTTACCATGAATTCAGTACAATATCCAAATTCAATCTCTGATGTATCCATAAAATCCTGTGTAACTTTATGATGTTCTGCGTTAATCATTTCCTCCATGGCAATTCCGTCGGTTTCTTCTGGCAGTGCTTCACCTTTTAACGCAGCTGCGAAGCCTTCATAAATAGTAACTAGACCTTGTCCCCCTGAATCGACTACGCCTACCTCTTTTAAAACCGGCAAAAGATCGGGAGTACGTTTCAAAGAAGCCTTTGCTCCTTTTATGACTTTATCGATAAGTACAATAATATCTTCTTCTGTTTCCGCTATTTTGACTGCTTCGTTTGCAGCATCTTTTGCAACGGTTAAAATGGTACCTTCTACAGGCTTCATTACGGCTTTATATGCCGTTGTTACACCATTTTCCAAAGCCGCTGCTATATCCTTTGTATTAACGTAGGACTTATTTGCGAGTCCTTTTGAAAACCCTCGGAAAATTTGCGACAGAATTACCCCTGAGTTGCCTCTCGCACCCATAAGCAGCCCCTTGGCAAAGGCATCAGCAACTTTGGATATATCATCACTTTCCTGTTTTTTTATTTCGTTTACACCTGAAGTTATTGTTAGATTCATGTTTGTTCCTGTGTCCCCGTCAGGCACCGGAAAAACATTAAGTGCGTCTATTTTCTTGGCGTTGGCCGATAAATGGTGTGCTCCGAGCTGAACCATTTGGGCAAACCTGACGCCATCTAATTCATGTACGTTCACTATTCTTCCTCCTCCATAGCTAAAGCAAATAGCAAAATCAGTCTTTTGCTACACGTACCCCTTGGATATATATATTTACAGAGTCAATGGACAACCCGAGTGACTGGCTAAGTGTATATTTAACCTGCGATTGTACATTATGGGCAACTTCCGATATTTTTGTTCCGTAGCTAACAATTATGTACATATCTATATGTAACTTTTCATCTTCCTGACGAACAACAATCCCTTTAGAAAAGTTTTCTTTCCGGAGAATTTCCGCAATGCCGTCTCTTATTTGGCTTTTTGAAGCCATACCTACAATGCCGTAACATTCCACGGCAGCACCGCCAGCTATTGTTGCAATAACATCATTCGTTATTGTTACATGGCCGTCATTTGTATTAAGTTCAATGGACATAATGCTCCCCCTTTTAAAACGTTCCCATTATATAAGCATATTTTACTACATATCGATGATGAATAAAAGCAGACTTCTTATTTTAGATAAAATTCCCTTATTACAATGGACGATTTTTCTTGTTCTGTCAAGTGTTTTTTCTTTATATCAGACTGCCAAAACTTGATATTATAAGAGCCGCAGAACTGGATGTATTAATCTTCTGATTTAGAAAGACAACTGTTTTTTTACTCTTGATAAAACTTTAAAGTAACCATCCAAACGCATCTTTAAAATCAATTGCATTATTCATTTACTTGTGGTAAATTATATAAGTATGAATTGACACATGGTAGATTAGGAGGGATAACATGGCTAGAAAATGTGTTATTACCGGACGGCAGACCCGCAGTGGAAACAAACGCTCACATGCTATGAACGCAAACAAACGTAATTGGAAAGCAAATGTTCAAAAAGTGCGAATTATGGTAGATGGAAAACCAAAAAAAGTTTACGTATCTGCACGTGCACTTAAATCTGGTAAAGTAGAGCGAGTATAATTATCAAGCGTCCGTACAGATTATAAATGAATATGACGTTTATAATAAAAGTATAGAGCTTTGTATTACAAATAGTCACCTGTAAATCACAGGTGACTATTATTCGTTTTTTTAACTTTCTCTATTTTAATTTCATTCCAACAAAAAAGCTTCCGCCAAATAAATTGACAAAAGCTCAAAAAATTATTTTTCTTTTTTAAAAACACCGATAATTACCCTGACAAATCCGCCGATTACTTTTGGAAGCCTAATGGTATAAAACTTCATGAGTTCTTCCTCCTCTTTTAACAAACAAAGCTTATCCTTTAAATTTCATCTCGACTCTTTATTAATAATAATATGCCTTCACTAAAGGAAAAAGTACCATTTTTTTTAATAAGCTTGTTTGATATACAAAGAGTTGACCCCCAAGAGATATGCTGATTTGATAAAGGGTAATAAAAACCTTTTAACGTAAGCGCCTCTACATGCTTACTGAATGGAATAAAAGAAATATAGGGATAATGATCATCCTGCGTAATTTGATATGTTCCGGGAAAGGTCAATTCCAAATAATTATTATCGTTAACAATCATTCCCTGAACTCCTTTTGCTGCAATAGAATACAACAATTGGATGTTCGAAAGTTCATGATCAAGTCTCCCGCCTGTTACCCCAAATAAATAAACCCGATCTGCTTCCAAATCCATCGCTTTCATCAACGCGATTTCCAAATCAGTTTCTGACTTTTCTGATGGGTATTCTTTCAAGGAGATGGCATATTCCTGAATTAACCTTTTTTCTGTATCATTTATCGAGTCAAAATCACCAACAGCATAATCAAGCTGAATTTGCTCATTAATTAATGTTAATGCTCCCCTGTCGGCGCCAATCCATATATCTATCTCTTTTTTATACATCGATAAATCCTTTAATGCATCAGGAGCGCTTCCCATTATTCCTACAGATAGCATATCGCTTACTACTTCCCTTCTGCTGCTTCACGGATGACATTTATTGCGGCTTTTCTGTCATCATGTTTAAAAACCGCGCTCCCTGCTACTAAAACATCTGCCCCTGCATCTGTACACTGTTTGGCTGTATCTTTATTTACTCCGCCATCTACTTCAATTTCAAACAGTAAACCCATTTCCTTTCTCCATGCAGCAATCTGCTCTATTTTTTCAACACAGTTTTCGATAAATTCCTGACCGCCAAAACCGGGATTAACCGTCATAACAAGCACAAGGTCTATATCTGGCAATATTGTGCGCAATACTTCTGCCGGGGTGGCTGGATTGATCACAACGCCTGTTTTTTTCCCTTGATCTTTTATCAGCTGAATTGTCCGGTGCAGATGAACGCATGCTTCCTGATGAACGGTAATGATATCTGCTCCTGCAGATGCAAAAGCCGGAATATAATCATTCGGATTTTCAATCATTAGATGAACATCCAAAGGGAGGGACGTGATAGGTTTAATCGCTTCAACAATTAATGGACCAATCGTTATATTTGGTACAAAATGTCCGTCCATCACATCAACATGGATGTAGTCTGCTCCCCCTTTTTCAACACCAGCAATTTCCTCTCCAAGTTTTGAAAAGTCTGCTGACAATATGGATGGCGCTATTTTAGTCATATCTTCAATACCTCGGCTTTCTTTGTTGTATTTCTTCATAAAAACTTAAATAGTGTTCATATCGATATAAAGCAATTTCACCGTCCGTTACGGCTTCCTTCACTGCACATTTGGGTTCCTTGTTATGAGAACATCCCCGGAATTTGCAATGATCACTTCTTTCCCTTATTTCCGGAAAACAGTCTGCAAGTTCCTCCAATGCTACCTCGGCAAAATCTAGAGAACTGAACCCAGGCGTGTCCCCTACAAGCCCATTGTTTACTTCAAGCAGTTCTACATGCCTTGTAGTATGTTTCCCCCGGCCAAGACTTTTGGAAATTTCCCCGGTCGGCAAAACTAATGATGGTTCTAAAGCGTTTAACAGTGAAGATTTTCCAACACCGGACTGGCCAGCGATTACGCTAACCCTGCCGGAAAAATAGTCTTTAAATTTTATTGCCTCCTTTACATCTTTAGTCGAAATTAACTCTACGTCATACCCGATCATTTCATAGTCTTCCTGATATTTTTTTAATTTTTCCTTTATAGATGAGGAAGCCAAGTCCATTTTAGTAATAAAGATAATCGGGTTAATATCCTTGGATTCAATCAAAACAAGAAACCTATCCAGTAACCTGGGATTAAAATCAGGCTTTACAGCAGCGTTGACAATGATTGCCTGATTGATATTCGCGACAGGGGGCCGGACTAATTGATTTTCTCGTTCTTCTATTTCGATAATGTACCCTTCACTTTCATCACTAATATCAAATTTGACAAAATCGCCAACTAAAGGGGAAATTTTTTGATTGCGGAAAACTCCCCTGCCTCTGCATTGATACAGCTTATCGCCTGCTTTCACATAATAAAATCCGCTTAATGCTTTCACTATTCTTCCTTCTGCCATTTATCCACCTTCCTCATAGGAAATTGTTTCATTGAATACGACATCGTCACCAAGCATGATGATATATTCACCTTCATCCCCTGGTGCGATTGTTAAAGCAAATTCAAATGGCGTATCCTCGGTAATGGCTTCTTCGATATATACTTCTGATAAATCATTATTCATATCACTGATATACACCCGGACTGTTTCCTCTTCAATTTCTTCGTCGGGCTCAAAAGGTACAGTATAATTTACAGCATGGGACACTGGCGGTAATTCTTCCGGCCCGATGGAAATATAGACATCAACTGTGGAACCCTCTTCCAGTTCCGTATTTGCAGCTGGCTCCTGTCTTGTTACTTCCCCTTCAGGTGAATCAGAATTTTCTTCGTGCAAATTCATTACCAGATTGTTTTCTTCCAAATAATCCCTTGCTTCCTGTTCCGTTACTCCTCTTAAATTACTTAAACTGACTAGATCCGGCCCTTCACTAACCTCAAAAATAACCCTTGTTTCACTTGGGACAACATCCGTGTTTGGATTAGGCTGAATTTGTGTAATAATTTCGCCGACCGGTCGGTCTGAAAACTCTTCATAGGCAATTACTTCAAACCCTTCGTCTTCCAAAAGCCTTCTCACTTGAGAATAATCCCTGCCGACATAATCAGAAAAATTAACCGTTTCTTTTCCCCTGCTTACATAAAGTGTTATGGTTGTGTTTTCCTTCACTGTCCTTCCTGCCCTCGGCTCAGACCTTGTTACCAACCCTTCCTCTATGTCTTCCGAGAAAATCAATTCTTCTTCTGCCATCAGGTTATGCATTTCCAGTTCCTCTACAGCTTCATCATACTCCATTTCTGAAACATCAGGTACCGTCACATCCTGTGGCTGTAAAATACCAGGAATGATAAATAAAGCAGCTGCCCCCGATGCAAGTAAAATAAACAGGACCAGAAAGATGATCCATTTCTTCTTTCCCTTTTTCTTTTTCTTTTTATTTTTATTTTTTTTCCCTTTTTTCTTTTTTGCAGGAGCTCCTCCAGCTTTTTCTATCGTTTCCTCATTTTCAGTTCCCTCGTTAAGATTTTTTGTTGTGCCATTTGAGTGATGGACAATTGTATCCTGATTGGCATCCTGAATATGATTATCCGTAATAATGGGAATTGCTTTAGTTTCCTCTCCGGCTTCAACCGGCGGTGTATATACTTCTTCATTTATTTTATCCGGATCCATTGCTGTCTTCAGTACTTGTTCAAGTTCGACCACCGTTTCATACCGATGAAAAGGGTCCTTTGCAGTTGCCTTTAATACAATGTTTTCCACACTCTGCGGTATATCCTGATTAAATCTGCGGACAGAAGGAGTATCATTTTGCAAATGCTTTAATGCTATCGAAACAGGAGATTCCCCGGAAAAAGGAAGCCTGCCCGTTAATAGTTCAAACAATACAATCCCGATCGAATAAATATCTGATTTCTTTGTCGCCATTCCTCCTCTGGCCTGCTCCGGTGATAAATAATGAACAGAACCAAGAATCGAATTCGTTTGTGTTAATGAAGTTGCACTTAATGCCATGGCTATTCCAAAATCCGTTACCTTCACCTGACCATGGGAATCCATTAAAATATTTTGCGGCTTAATATCCCGATGGACAATCCCATTTGCGTGTGCATGTGTAATTGCAGCAGTAATCTGCTTCATAATATCAAGTGCTTCATGATCCTTGAGTGGACCTCGTTGTAATATGTATTCTTTTAGTGTCATTCCATCCACATATTCCATCACCATGAATAAAATATGTTCTTCTTCCCCAACGTCATAGATATTAACGATATTTGGATGGGACAGGCTTGTGGCAGATTGTGCTTCCCTGTCAAATCTGGCAATAAACTCCTCATCATTGGCATATTCCAAGCGAAGAACTTTAATGGCGACCTCCCGATCCAATATGATATCCTTGGCTAAGTATACGTTAGCCATTCCACCTCCGCCGATAGTCTCCTTAATTTGATACCGTTCATTTAACAGGCGGCCATTCAGCATGCATTCTCACCCACTTTCGATGAAGAATTATAATGGATGATAATAAGCGATATATTATCCTCTCCACCCCTGTCATTTGCCAACTGAATCATCTCTTCCCCTATTTCCTGTAAATTTTTTTCAGCGGAAATTAATTTCTTCAGTTCCTCATCGGACACTTTATTTGTTAGCCCATCAGAACATAATAAAAGTTTATTTCCTGGTTCCCAGCTCATTGATTCCAAATCAGGCGTAATATGTTCCTCTGTCCCAAGTGCTTTTAAAAGGACGTTTTTTCTTGGATGCTGTTCGGCATCATCTTTGGAAATCTGACCGGACCGCACTAGTTCATTTACCAATGAATGGTCTTCTGTTACTTGATTAAACCGTGTTCCGCTTTGCATATAGCAGCGGCTATCACCAATATGCGCTATTGTAACAAATTCTTCGGTACAAATGGCAATGACAGCGGTAGTCCCCATGCCCTGGAATTCTTTTTTTTGAAAACCATGGGAATAAATCGAATGGTTTATCTCTGATATGACTGTGGAAAGCCAGCTTTCTGTTTCTTCCGGTGAATGCAGTTTTTCCTGTTGCTTCCAATGCTCCTCAATTAAAGAAATTGCCATTTGACTGGCAACATCACCTGCCTGGTGACCTCCCATCCCATCAGCAATAATGGCCAGAAATTGCTCCGAAAGATTATAATAAACGCCGCCTGCATCTTCATTGTGACTTCGCACTTTACCCTGATCAGTTAAAAATTGACCTTTCATCCTTTCACCCCTTTTTCACGACACGTACACTTTCTCTAAATTATGACATAATATTGTCCCAAAAAGAACAATATAATTAATTTTTTCTTGAAAATCGCGTAAGAAAGAAGCCATCTGTATCAAATAACTGAGGAAATAATTGCAGTCCGTAGTCTGATATCCCAATAGACGTTTGCAGCATGGAAGGCAATTCCTCAAAAAAGCTTTCATCGATAATAAATCCCGTGTTATTCTCCAAAAATTTCTTCACTACTTCTTCATTTTCTTCTTTATCAACGGTACAAGTACTGTACACTAATAATCCGTCTTGCTTAAGCAATGGAGCCGCTTCTTCCAAAATATCCAGTTGAATCTCCGCAAGACGACGAATATCTTTTTCTTCCTTATGGTATTTTATTTCCGGTTTTCCGCGGATAACGCCAAGCCCCGAGCAAGGCGCATCAACTAAAATACGATCGAAGCTCTTCTTTTGGTGCACTTCCTGCAGCTTTCTCGCATCCTTCGCTGCTGCATCTATTATATTTAATTGGAGTTCTTCCGCTTTCCGGTCAATTAAGTTTATTTTCTTTTTGTGCAGATCATAAGCATGGATTTTCCCTTTATCCCCCATTTTTTCTGCCATATGTGTAACTTTTCCTCCAGGGGCACTGCATGCATCAAGCACTTTCATATCCTGCGATAATTTAAGCATTTCTGCGACCAGCATGGAGCTTTGATCCTGTATCGTCAAAAACCCTTGTTTAAATAAACTACTATGTAAGATATTTCCTTTGTCTATGATCAGGCCCTGGTCGGAAAACGATGAAGGTCTTACCTGAAACTCTTGCTCTGCTAATTCATGAATGGCTTCTTCTCGGCTTATTCTTAATGGCTGTACACGGACAGACAATGGTTTGTGTTCCGTATTTGCCCTGCACATCTCTCTTGTTGTTTCATAACCGTAAGCTTTTATCCAGCGCCTGACGAGCCATTCCGGATGGCTCGTCTCAACAGCAAGCCGCTTCGTGTCATCTTCTATTACATTGATCGAAGGAACGCCTTGTCGCTGTACTGCTCGCAATACACCATTGACCATGGAAGCAATGCCTTTATGTCCTCTTGATTTCGCAATTTCGACAGCCTCATGAATAATCGCGTGATCTGGTATTCGATCCAAGAAAACCATTTGATACAGTGACATCCTTAACAATATTCTCACCCATTGATCCAACTTTTTTTTCTTATTTACAAAATGTTCAAGATAATAATCCAATCTTATTTTATGCTGCAGTGTTCCGTACACTATTTCTGTCAGTAATCCATGATCTTTAAGTGGAATATCACGCGTTTTTATTTCCTGATCAATAAGGAGGTGGCTATATCCTGTATCCTTTTCAATTCGGATTAATATTTCCAGAATGCTGTTTCTTAAATCGTATTTTCCCATTTAATCACCCATTACTGTACCAATTTTGATTCTGTCAGCTGCACCACGCAAATAATCTTCCACAGTCATTCTTTTTTTCCCTGCAGGCTGAATTTCCGTTATACGCAGCCCTTTCTGATTTCCACAAATAACAATAAACCCCTGATTATCCACCTTTTCCACAATTTCACCCGGATTGCCTGTGTAGGTTGTATCGTCCTTTTCAGCCCACCAGATTTTCATGTTTTTCTTATGATAGGTCGTATAAGCTACCGGCCATGGATGCATCCCCCGTATATGGTTATAGATCTCTCCATTACTTTTAGTCCAGTCAATTTTTTCTTCATTCCTTTTAATATTTGTCGCAAATGTTGCTTTTTCATTATTCTGCCTGGTCGGCTTAAGCCTATTTGCGAATAGATCTGGTAAAGTTTCTGTAAGCAAATCTGCACCAGCTGCTGACAGTTTATCATGTAGTGATCCAACATGATCGCTATCTTCAATTGGAACTGTCTTCTTGGACAAAATGTCACCTGCATCCAGCTGTTCCACCATATACATGATGGTTATTCCTGTTTCCTTTTTTCCCTGCAAAATAGCGTAATGAATCGGTGCTCCTCCTCTTAGCTCAGGGAGTAATGAAGCATGCACATTAATACAACCATATTCCGGCGCTTCCAATAATTCATTTGGCAGTATTTGTCCATAAGCAGCTGTAATAATAAGATCAGGCTGGTAGGAAAGTATCTCCTTGTATTGACTTTTTATTTTTTCGGGTTGAAAAACAGGAATACCATGTTTCTCCGCTTCCATTTTTACCGGTGTCGGCGTAATTACGCGTTTCCTCCCTTTTGGCCTGTCAGGCTGGGAAACAACGAGAATTACTTCATGACCCGTCTCTGTCAGTGCTTTTAAAATTGGCACCGAAAAATCAGGCGTTCCCATAAAAACAATTCTCTTCAAGCTAAAAACCTGCCTTTCATGTATTCTTTTGTTCACATTAGATGATACGGCTGCATATCAATCGATATCATTAAATCGTTTTTTCGCATGTCATCGCTGAAAGAGGCAAGAATATCGTTGATATACTTCCGTAACGATGGTTCATTTCTGTATTTTACCATGCATTGATAACGATATCTATCTTTCATCCGTGGGATTGGAGATGGGCTGGGGCCTAATACGGCCGTATTTCGGTTTACATTGTTCAACAGCTGCTGAACAATCTGCTGCGTTGTCTGAACAGTTTTTATCCGGTTTTCATGGGAAACAGTGATTAACACCAAAAAGACATATGGCGGGTACTGAAAAGTTTTCCTAACTGCCATCTCCTGCGTAAAGAATGTATTGAAATTATATTGGCTCGCTAATTGTACACTGTAATGATCCGGTGTATATGTCTGAACAATAACCTCACCGGTCAGCTCATGCCTGCCTGCTCTTCCGCTTACTTGTGTAAGTAACTGAAATGTTTTTTCCGATGCACGAAAATCAGGTAAATTAAGCATCGAGTCTGCTGTCAATACGCCGGCCAAAGTTACATTATCAAAATCAAGCCCCTTGGCAATCATTTGTGTCCCAAGCAGAATATCGGCTTCTTTATTTGAAAATTGATTTAATATTTTTTCATGCGCCCCTTTTCTTCTTGTCGTATCTACATCCATCCGGAGTACCCGAGCTTCCGGTATTAATTGTGTAAGTGCCTCTTCCACCCGCTGTGTTCCTGTCCCGAAATAGCGGATTAAATCACTTTCACATTCCGGGCAAACATTTGGCGTACTCTCTTCATAATTACAATAATGGCATTTTAATCTCCCGGAGTTCTTATGATAAGTTAAAGCGATATCGCAATGCGGGCATTCATTGACAAAACCGCAATCACGGCACATGACAAAGGTAGAATAGCCCCTTCGGTTCAGTAATAAAATAATTTGTTCTCCCTTTTGAATGCAGCTTTCTATCTTTTCTTTCAGGTAGTGAGAAAACATGGATCGGTTGCCAGCATGAAGTTCTTTTCTCATATCTACAATTTCCACAGACGGCATTTCTTTTTCATTTGTCCTTTTTGTTAATGCAGCCAACTTGTAAATTCCTTTTTTTGCTCTTGCATAGGATTCAAGTGTCGGTGTGGCACTTCCTAAAACAACAGGACATTGATGATACTCTCCCCGCCGAATTGCTACATCCCGTGCATGATAGCGCGGCTGATCTTCCTGTTTATAAGTAGTCTCATGCTCTTCATCAATAATAATTATCCCAATGTTTTCAAATGGTGCGAATACAGCAGAGCGTGCACCTACAACAACCTGTACTTCTTTATTATGAATACGGCGCCATTCATCGTATTTTTCACCTGCGGACAATCCGCTGTGCATAACAGCAACCTTTGAGCCGAACCGGGCCTTAAATCTGTTGACCATTTGGGGGGTGAGCGAGATTTCCGGAACTAGTACAATCGCCTCTTCTCCCTTATCCAGGACAGTTTGTATCGATTGCAAGTAAATTTCCGTCTTTCCGCTGCCTGTCACACCGTGAAGAAGAAAAACTTCATGTTCATTACTGGAAATATGCTCATTGATTGGTTTGATCGCTGATTGCTGCTCATCTGTCAGTGACATCGCTTCTGTTCTTGCTATCATTCTGTCATTATAAGGGTTTCTGTATACTTCCACCCTCTCCGTCTCTAGGATCTGTTTATCCACTAATGTTTTCACTGTACTGTCAGTAACATTCACCAGTTTTTTAAGTTTTGGTTTTTCAACCGGTTCCGGGTGTTCAATAAAATAAGAAATGAGCACATGCTGTTTTTTTGCTTGCTTTGATAGACCGACCAGGGCTTCTTCCAGTAAATAATCTGGTTTAGCCGGCTTTACCATCGATACATATTTTTTTGTAATCTTTGATTTGACGAGATAATCCATTGTAATATTGCCATCGTGGACCGCTTTTTGCAGCTGATAATAACTGATTGGCGAGCTTTCAAATTCTTCAAAGGGAATGCTGTCACGGCCTGTAAAAAGATGCTCCAGCTCTAACGAAAGTTCCTCATCTCCCAAGCGAACAATTTCTTTCTTATATTGGGCTTTTAATACCTGAGGGAGCATTGCCTGCAAGGCGGTAATATAAAAACTGATCGTTTCTTCGGCAATCCAGCCGCCTAGATCCACTAATTCTTTTGTGAGTACCGGTGTCAAATCCAGGATATTCAATATTTCTTTTAAGTTGTCATGGTTTGATTCATCTGTAAAATCAACAATAAATCCCATTACTTTTCTCGGGCCAAATGGTACGATCACGCGCATGCCAATCAGCAAAATTTCCTGGAATTTTGCAGGTATCCTATAATCAAAAGTCTGGTTGATCGAACTTGCCGGGACATCAACAATGATTTTTGCTACTTTCACTGACTGTCACCCTTTATATCACGGTCAATAAACGTGAGTATCTTTTGAGCCACCTCTTTTTTGGTTGCCAGTTCTATTTCTTCTTTATTAAACTCTTTATTTATATACGTTGCGATATTTGTATCCCCTTCAAATCCGGCTCCTTTTGCGGATACATTATTAATAACGATGGCATCCAGATTTTTCTTTTTTAACTTTCCTGTTCCATATTCGACAGGATTAGTTGTTTCAGCTGCAAAACCTACTAAAAATTGCTTGTCCTTTATATTGCCAAGCGACTGTAATATATCTTTCGTCCGTTCGAATTCTATTTGCAGGCTTCCTTCTTTTTTCTTCATCTTTTCCTCATGCTGCTGTTTGGGTCGATAGTCCGAAACTGCTGCTGCTTTGATCACAATATCACTAGATGGGAAAAAATGATGCATCTGTTCATACATTTCCTCTGCAGAAGTAACATCAACACGCTGTATAAATCTGTTTTCTGCTGTTTCATTTGAGGGACCTGACACGATTGTTACTTCGGCACCGGCTTCGGCTGCTGCTTCGGCTATGGCAAAACCCATCTTCCCTGAAGAACTGTTTGAAAAGAAACGGACGGGGTCTATAATCTCCCTTGTCGGACCGGCGGAAACCAGCACTTTCTTGCCTTTTAGCGGTTGATGGCTGTTTCTGTTTTGATGAGATTCAATTACTTCAATAATCGCTTCTGGTTCTTCCAGGCGGCCTTTTCCTACATAGCCGCACGCCAGGTATCCAGCACCTGGTTCAATAAAATGATAGCCCCATTCCTCCAGTTGATTCATATTCCGTATAACGGCAGGATGTGCATACATATGAACATTCATTGCCGGAGCAATATAGACACTTGCCCGGGTAGCAAGCAACACAGTTGACAGCATATCATCAGCAATGCCACTTGCCAGCTTGCCGATTATATTAGCGGTAGCGGGAGCGATTAAAGCTATATCCGCCCAATCCGCAACATCAATATGGGCAATTTTTTCAGGGTCTTTTTCATCAAATGTATCTGTATAAACGGGATTTCGTGACAACGCCTGGAAAGTTAATGGGGAAACAAATTCCATGGCACTCTCGGTCATAATTACTTTTACATTGGCCCCTGCCTGTGTGAGCTTACTTGTAATTGCGCAGGCTTTGTAGGCAGCAATTCCTCCTGAAACCCCTAATATGACATTTTTATTTTGAACCATTTTTAAGCCCCTCTCCGATCATTTCGCAATTCCATAGTCTATAATCTAATCATACAACTTTTAGCAGATAATGAAAATAAATAAAGCCCCTTTACCCATACTGTAAAGGAGCTTTGTTCATATTATATACTAGAAAACCTGGTTTAGTACCAGGCTTAAAATACACTTATACAGAGAAGGAGTTTTCTTAAACTTCCTTCTCTGCCAAAAATAGTTTTCCTGCCTTGACCTCTTCAAGCGCAATACCCACATATTTATGGGATTTCGGATTCTCAATCATTACATTTTGGGTTTCGCTCATTTCTCTTGCACGTCTAGCGGAAAGAATGACCAGGGTATATTTTGAATTAATTTTTTCCTGCAATGAATCAATTGATGGTTCCAGCATAAAGATTCAACCTCCGTATCAATGGTTTATTTTTTTGAAAACAATTTATTTTCATTTATCCCCAAATGATATAGTATGGATTATTTCTGTTTAGTCTGTAGGCCAAGCCCTTTAAGGACAAACAACCTTAATTATCATCTGCTACTTCTTCATGGCTGATTACACGCTGACCTACTGTTTCAGGCTGTACAGCTGATAGGATAACATGATCACTGTCTGCTATAATAACAGCTCTTGTTCGCCTTCCATATGTAGCATCTACTAGTTTATTTTCATCCCTTGCAATTGTAATGATCCGTTTTATCGGAGCTGATTCTGGAGATACTATAGAAATCACCCTATTTGCGGATACTACATTTCCAAATCCAATATTTATCAAACGTAAACTCAAGACCCTTTCCCCCTAGATAAAGCTTTTTCTTTAATAAATTCTATTATACGTTCAAATCCCGTCAAAAAACAACTATTATTCGATATTTTGCAGTTGTTCTTTAATTTTTTCAATCTCACTCTTTAATAATATCATTTTCTCGCTTAACGTGGCATCGGTCGATTTAGCTCCAATGGTATTTGCCTCCCGATGCATTTCCTGCACAATAAAATCCAGTTTGCGTCCAATTGGCGTCTGCTGCTGAAGCAAAGAAGAAAATTGCTTTAGATGACTGAATAAACGGGTTAATTCTTCTGTGATATCCCCTTTTTCCGCCAGTAATATAATTTCCTGCTGAATCCTGAATTCATCCAAATCAGCCATATTATCTGTGTGCAATGCTATTCTTTCGGCAATCCGATCTTTATATCCTTCTACTACTTTCGGACGCAGTTTTTCTATTTCTTCAGCTAATCTGGTAATCGTATTAATTCTTTCCAGTAAATCATTTTTCAGAAAAGCGCCTTCTTTTTCTCTCATTTCCAGTGCCATGGTCGAGGCTCGCTGCACACTTTTTATAATTGCATCTTTTACATTTCCCCGCTGTTGCTCATTTTCCTGCACAGCAATTATTTCAGGAATGGCGGAAATGAATGTAACCGGTATTTCTCCCGATAATCCATACCATTCTTTTGCCTGCTTCATTTCCTGTATATATTGCTCCAGCAAATCCCAATCTGTGTGCAGGCTCCTTTCAACAAATCCTTTTCCCTCTATGTTAATAAAAACTTCGATTCTGCCCCGTTGAAAATAAGATTGTACTTCTTTTTTTACCGTATCTTCCAGAAATAAAAAAGAATGCGATATTTTAGCTGTGAAATCAAAAAATCGATGGTTTACCGTCCTAATTTCCACCGTCAAAGTTGTATCATCCATATGTATTTTGTCAAGACCATAACCTGTCATACTTGCTACCATTTGATCACATCCATATTCGTATTATACGCCAAGTGAACGAAAATGAAAACCAGATATTTAGTAATGGTACATGATAAAGATAAAATCTCCTGATCATGTATCGTAAAGGTTTTTAATGATACATGATCTAACTATAATCATCCGATCATGTACTGTAACTAGTTTTAATGATACATGATCCAAACTATAATCATCCGATCATGTACTATAACTAGTTTTAATGGTACATGATCTAACTATAATCACACGATCATGTACTGTAACTAGTTTTAATGGTACATGATCTAACTAAAATTACCCGATCATGTACTGTAACTAGTTTTAATGGTACATGATCTAACTAAAATTACCCGATCATGTACTGTAACTAGTTTTAATGGTACATGATCTAACTAAAATTACCCGATCATGTACCATAGAAGAACCTTTAAGGGAGAAAAATATAAACAGTAAAAACTTCAAGTGATTTTATTTGAATTTTATTCCTATTAAACTATTATAGGTTATAATGAGTCCCACGATATTTACCTACGACCTTAAAATTCTGACTCAGTATGTTAATAATCGTTCTTTTAGATTTCACTACCTGGCACCAGTCATAAATGATATTGGTTGTAATCTTTTGCTCAGGGAAGAGCAGTTTAAATTCACTTACTGCCCGTAATACTGCGTCTGATATCTTTTCCTCATGTAAACATTTCTCACATACACATTTTGATTTTTTGATAAAAATGGAGAAAGATTTGCATTTCAGGCAAGCTATCCCTTTCCGCAACTGGTCATAACTATATGAAGGTATTTGCTTATAAGGCGAATTTTTCATATGAAGGGACGCTAATTTTTCTGCCAATAATAAATGATTTTTGTTTAATTGGGTGGATATGGAATTGAATTCTCTAAAATACCGTCTGAGCTGGGATGAAAAAATTATAGGTTTATCTGGAGGGATGTTGTATAGGGTAAATTCTTCATTTATGAATACAACGGAGCTTTCAATGGGGATTTTAAATCCATGCCTGAACAGCAATTGACTTAACAAGAATTCTCCTCTTGCCATTTGAGCCAATGGGTTCAAAATTTCACGTTGTGGCATTTTGTAAAATTTATCATATTGAGCGTCATATATATGGTCTCCCTCCAAATTTTTTACTTCATAGAGATAAATGCTATCCGCTGTTATGATGGTTGAGTCGATTTGAAAAGTGGTGTTATTTACTTTCAGCAGCAAGTCATTCAATATGAGGCAGTCACATTGGAGTTTTTCCGTCCAGCGGTCAAATTGCAGTTCTCCTTTATACCCTTTATCCAGATGTAAAAAATACTGCTTCTCACTGTGCGGCAAATTCGTTCGGTGGTTTAAATACCTCAAGGTCAGTAATTCAGAAGAAATTGTTCGGGGTTTATGTAACATGGTTCAAATCCTTTCTTTTAATGTTTCAAAACTATTATACTATAAAATTCTTAATATTCACATCTAATTTGCCTGTACAGTAATAAATATATTATGCGTATTATGAATGACAAACTCCACACTTGATAATATATCGTGAGGAGCTTTAATAGTACATGGATTTAGCTAAAGCTACACGATCATGTATCGTAACGAACCTTAATGACGCATGATGAAGATAATAATAACAAGACTATGTACTATAACAAGATTTAATGGGACATGATTAAGCTAAAATTACACGACCATGTACCATAACAAGATTTAATGGGACATGATTAAGCTAAAATCACACGACCATGTACTATAACGAGCTTTAATGACGCATGATGAAGATAAAATCACATGACTATGTACCGTAACCAACCTTAATGACACATGATTAAGCTAAAATCACACGACCATGTACTATAACGAGCTTTAATAGTACATGGTAGAGTACTCCTCCTCAGCTTTTGGTGCATTAATTCCATTTAATTCGTCAGGAAGCATTTTTTTAATAGAACACTTGACACTCCCTTATTTTACCAAAAAATCTCTCCGACGAAAGTTTAATCAGAGAGATTTTTTCTTCTACTTTTTCGTGAAGCCAAACAGTACAGTAGGAATTGCGCTCATTGCTCCAATAAATAACCAATCTTTTAAACTCAATGCCGTAGTATGGAATATTGGCTGCATCGGTTCCCAATAAATAACGACCAATAGTAATAACAATGAAGATAGCACCGCGAATACTAGATACATATTTTCAAAAGGGTTTCGGGCGAACACGGATTTTTCGCTCCGACAGTCAAATACATGGATTAATTGAGCCATAACCAATGTAGTGAATGCTACCGTTTGCCCATAAATCAGGTTGTCCGGATTATTTTGGTAAGCTGTCATGAATGCGATTAACGTAACAATTCCGATCAATAATCCGCGTGTAATAATCTTATATCCAAGTCCTCTGGCAAAGATGCCTTCCATAGGATTTCTCGGTTTCTTTTTCATTACATCGCCTTCTGATTTATCCAGTCCCAGCGCCATAGCAGGAAGCCCATCTGTTACCAGATTAACCCAAAGTATTTGGACAGGCACAAGTGGTAAAGGCATAGCCAGCATCATGGCAAATAACATCACCAATATTTCCCCGACATTGGAGGCTAGCAAATATCTAATAAACTTCCGAATATTTTCGTATATATTGCGTCCTTCCTTTATGGCTGATTTTATCGTAGCAAAATTATCGTCCATTAAAATGAGAGAAGACGCCTCTTTCGTTACGTCTGTACCATTAATTCCCATGCTGATCCCGATGTTGCTTGCTTTAATGGCTGGGGCATCATTTACGCCATCGCCAGTCATCGCAACGATATGTCCCTTGCTTTGAAAAGCTTTAACAATTTTTAACTTATGTTCAGGTGTTACCCTTGCAAAAACATACGTGTCATCAATTACATTCTCCAATTGCTCTGTTGACATTTCATTGAGCTGATACCCTTCCAGCACCATTCCATTGTCAGGCAGGAGGTTTAGGTTTTGGGCAATTGCTTGGGCCGTTTTCACATGATCCCCGGTGATCATTACCGTTTTTATACCTGCTTCATTACATTCTTCGATAGCCGATTTCACTTCTTTTCTTGGCGGATCAATCATTCCATACAATCCGACAAAGGTAAGGTCTTTTTCCAGAAAAGCAGTATTAAGGGAATCGTTTTTGGAGATCGGGCGCATTGCAATAGCTATTGTTCTTAATGCTTTAGCAGCCATGCTGTCAATGGCTTGTTCAATTTCACTTTTATCCGTATCCTGCATTATCTTTCGTTCATTTTCGCACATTAAATATGCCGATCTCGGGAGAAGCACATCGGGTGCACCCTTTGTAATTAAAAAACGCATTCCGTTCTCATCTTCCATAACGACACTCATCCGCTTTCGATCAGAATCAAACGGTATTTCCTTTATTATTTGATACCCTCCACTGGAATCCGCTGTTAAACCAAGTTTTCTGGCTGCAATTAATAGCGCACCCTCTGTCGGATCCCCATCAATGTTGTATTTTCCCTTCTTCACCATTAAAGAGGCATTATTACACATCATTCCATATAAAAGCATAGATTCCAGATTAGGGAAGTTTTCATCCAATTTTTTTCTTTCCAGAAAATAATCGCCCCGTAAATCATAACCATCGCCTGAAACATAGATTTTTTTCCTATTTAAATACAACTCTTTGACTGTCATTTGATTTTCTGTCATCGTTCCTGTTTTATCTGAACATATAACAGATGCACAACCAAGTGTTTCCACTGCCGACAGTTTACGAACGATCGCCTTTTTTCGGATCATTCGCTGGACACCCAATGATAATGCTACCGTAACAATTGCCGGAAGTCCTTCAGGTATGGCTGCAACGGCTAATGACACACCTGCTAAAAACATATTGTAAATTGAATGTCCCTGCAGTACACCAAGTACAACAACGAGAGCAGTCAATAATAAAGCAACACCGATTAGTATTTTTCCAAGTTCGGCCAATTTCCGCTCAAGTGGAGTTATGACTTTTTTGGTATTCACCATCAGCGAAGCGATTTGACCCATTACAGTATTCATACCCGTACCGACAACAATACCTACACCTGACCCCCGGGTGACCAACGTCCCCATGAATCCCATATTCACTTGGTCCTGTGCATCCAGATTATCTCTTGTTATGGCAGTTGCATGCTTCATGACCGGAAGTGATTCACCGGTTAAAGCGGATTCCTCTGTTTCCATGCTGTTTGATTGTATAATCCTTATATCAGCAGGAACTCGGTCTCCACTATTAACTTTTATAATGTCCCCGACGACCACTTCCTTGGACAATCGCTTTTCCCATTTTCCATTACGCAGTACATTGGCCATTGGCGCTGATAATTCTTTTAATTTTTCCATCGAATTTTCAGCTTTTTGTTCCTGGAAAAACCCGATAAATCCATTAATTAGAACAATCACCATGATGGCAATGGCATCAATATACTCTCCAAGGAGCCCAGCTATTAACGTTGCTGCCAACAAGACCAATACCATAAAATCCTGAAATTGCTTTAAAAATATTAACCATCTGGAAGGCTTCTTTTGTGCTATTAAAGTGTTTTCGCCGTATTGTTTTCGTCTTTGATTTACCTGTTTAGCATTCAGTCCTTTAGTTGAGGCTACATGCAACTTTTGTTCTATTCCTTCTACATCCAATTGATACCATTTCATCATACATTCCTCCAAATAAGCACTGTTACAGCATGATACATCCGGTTTTACTCCATTCCACAGCTAGGCTTGTAATAAGTTGTTTATAATATCTATGCAGACTTGTCCGGAAAAATGCTATAATTGCCGAAGAGGTGATTCTATGCCATTTGATGGTATCGTAACTCGGGCAATAACAGAGGAATTGAAGCAAGAACTTATACCGGGAAAAATTACAAAGATATATCAGCCAACATCAACAGAACTAATTTTTACAATTCGAAGCAAAGGGAAAAACCATTCATTGCTTTTTTCCATCCATCCAACCTATGCCCGTTTTCATATAACGGAAGAAAAGTTTAAAAACCCTAAAGAGGCACCAATGTTTTGTATGGTGCTCAGGAAACATTTGATGGGCGCTCAACTAATAGAAATAGAACAATATGGTATGGAACGAATCATTTCTTTTCATGTACAGGCGAGAAATGAAATTGGTGATATTTCCAATAAAACAATGATGGTGGAACTGATGGGAAAGCATAGTAATTTAATGCTTTTAAATGGTGATAATATGATCATCGACAGTTTAAAACATGTTTCCATGTCCCAGAATAGGCACCGGACCATATTACCTGGAAACACATATGTACTGCCGCCAATGCAAGAAAAACTGGATCCTTTGGATATTGACGGTGAACAATTCATTCGGAAGCTCGATTTCAATGCAGGTAAAATCGAAGGACAAATCGTAAGTCACTTTGTCGGTTTTTCTCCTTTTATTGCTAAAGAAATTGTCTACCGGGCGAAATTGGGGAATGCCACCGTGTACATGGATAAATTTATGGAATTACAGCATCTGATTAAAACAAATAACTATGAACCTGCTATTTACCGAAATGACAAAGAAAACTTTCACGTTATTCCTATGACATCGTTATCCGGTGAGACAGAAACTTTTTCTTCCGTCAGTATGATGCTGGATCAATTTTTCTCAGGAAAAGCAGAACGAGACCGGGTAAAACAGCAGACAAAAGATCTTTATCGTTTTATTAAAAATGAAAAAGATAAAAATATCCGTAAAATGAAAAAGCATCGGCAAACATTGAAGAAAGCGGAAAATAAAGATCATTATCAAAAAATGGGTGAACTATTGACCGCACATATGCACCTTGTCTCACATGGTGATTCACAGGTAATAGTAACTGACTATTATGACCCTGATCAAAATGAACTGACCATAGATTTAAATCCAAATAAGACACCAAGTGAAAATGCGCAAAACTATTACAAGACATATCAAAAATTAAAGACATCAAAAGCGATTATTGAGAAGGAAATAATTAAAACGAAAAGAGAAATTGCGTATTTCGAGCAGCTGGCGCAGCAAATAGAAGTGGCCAATATGGAAGACATTGAAGAAATTCGGGAAGAGCTTCGGGAAGAAGGATATTTGAAAAAACAAGTCAAACGCAAAAAAGGGAAAAACAAACCCTTAAAACCTGTACCGGAAAAATATACTGCGTCAGATGGAACAGCAATCCTGGTAGGGAAAAACAATAAGCAAAATGAATATGTCACAACAAAACTGGCACATAAAGAGGATATTTGGCTGCATACGAAGGATATCCCCGGGTCCCATGTAATTATACGGTCCGATGATCCTTCCGAAGAAACATTAATGGAAGCAGCCGTGATTGCCGCCTTTTACAGTAAATCACAGCAATCCTCCTCTGTTCCTGTAGACTATACGAAAGTAAAAAATGTAAAAAAACCAAATGGAGCAAAACCGGGTTATGTCATTTACGATAATCAAAAAACTGTCTTTGTAACACCGGATAAAAAGACAGTTGATTTATTAAAAGATGAAAAATGAATGGGCTCACACAAAAAAAGCATATGTTTTATCGTTACTTAGCGCTTTTTATGCTGTATTACCATTACAGAACAATTTGGATTTTGAACAACATAATGGGGCTTTTCACTTTCGAGGTACACGATCGCTAAAAACGCCAGCATCCTGGGACTGCGTTACAATGGTACCTCGCAGCCCCCGGATGTTGCGACTTAGCTAAACCGGTCCTTTGTACCCTCTTTATTGAACACGTATTTATATTTTTTCTTATAGTCATAAGAGATAATCCAACGAAGGATTATCCCCTGATTTCTACTGCTTTCGGATTTAATTTTACCTCTATATTTCCTCTTGTTGCTTTTGAATACGGGCAAACCTGATGTGCTTCTTCAGCTAGATCTCTGGCTTCCTCCGGGCTTACTCCATTTATTTGTATATTTAATTGAACACCAATTTTGGAACCACCGTCTTCTTCATCCTTCATAAAATCAACCTCTGCTGTTGTTTCCGAATCAATACTCTTTCTTTTCTTGGAAGCGACTAAATTCAAGGCACCATCAAAGCAAGCAGCATACCCTGCTGCGAATAATTCTTCCGGATTTGTTCCGCTATCTGAAGGATTATTCGCCGGATTTACCAGGTTCATATCTATGTTCCCATTACTTGATTTCACATTTCCTTCCCTGCCGCCTTTTGCAGTGGCACTGCTTGTAAAAATTACCTCACTCATCGAAACACTCCTTTTTATTGTGTATCAATAGTATTCCTTGTATTTCGGCTCGTAAAACATCATAAAAAAAGAATCTTCTTGCAAACAATGAAATTTAATCTATCTGATGTTCCAAAAATGACTGACTATTCAAAGCATCAATAAAATGATTCACTTGCGGCAGTTCCCTCACCCCTTCCTGATAACAAAGCCAGGTTGCTCTTGTAACAGGCTCCCCGTTTAACTGAAGTGGTAAATGTGGATAATCTTTTTTCATGGAATCAGATACACTTTCAGGCAATACCGCCATCCCAAGCCCTTGTTTCATAAGTTGTTTACATGTTTCAATCTGATCTACTGTGATTGTCTTCATTGGCTTAATATGCACCTGGTGATGATATAGCCAATTATCTACCAATTCATGCATACTGTCATCACTGTTAAATGCAATTAATGGTCTTTCTTTCATTTTGCTTTCAGGAAAAGGCTCTGTATCAAAAATGTAAAGTGGGTCATCAAACAAACGGGTGCACTTGCTCTCTTTCAGTTTTTCCCCGCGAATAATACATACGTGATATTTCTTATGATGTTGTTTTATATCTTCACTAATGCCAGTTACAAGGTCAATGGCAACCTTTGGGTAACGATTGGTAAATTCCCCTAAAATAGTTGGAATAAAACGCTGGCTGATCAGTGAAGAACAGGCAATCGACAATGTCCCCTGCACCTCTTCACTGGATTGTGCAAGCCGGTTATTCATTTCTTTTTCATTTTCAATCACATTTGCAGCATGTTTTAAAATCAGTTCCCCGGCTGGTGTCGGTATTAGCCGTTTAGGCGTCCGAATAAATATCATTCTGTCAAAGTAATCCTCAATAGACTTTAAACGCTGGGTCACCGCAGGCTGTGAAATAAGCACTGCTTTAGCAGCGCCCCTGATTGTACCGACTTCATTCAATTTTAACAGCAATATATAATCGTCTATTCTCATATTAATCTTCCTTCGATAAGTATTAGTTATTACTATTAATTATAAACTACTATTTTACTTATTGCATCAATAAACATATGATATACATAAAGGGAGAGGATGGTAAGTATGTCAGGAAAAAAAGATGTGAAAAATGTTTTTACAAAAAATAGAAAAGCATATGTATCGAGCAGTACCCATCGCAATAGCAGGGATTTAACGTTGTTAACCGAATGGCTGAATCCGAATTCCGATATGGTTGCATTAGATATTGCAACAGGCGGCGGCCATACAGCAAAACGGCTCTCACCATATGTCAATAGAGTAATTGCTACAGATATAACAAAGGATATGCTGGAAAATACAGCAGCGTATCTGTCTGGATATTCAAATATTGATTATATCATTGCAGATGCAGAGCACCTGCCATTTTTGAATCACACCTTTGATATTGTAACCTGCCGGATCGCTGCACATCATTTTCCCAATCCTGACCAGTTCATTCTTGAAGTAAAGCGAGTATTAAAGGAAAAGGGGAAGTTTTTACTGATAGATAATATCGCACCTGCCAATGAAAAATATGATTTATTTATTAACAGCTTGGAAAAAATCCGCGATTACAGTCATGATCGTTCCCTTAGAATAAATGAATGGAAAAAGTTTTTTTCAGAAAATAAACTGGAGATCCTGCAGGAACAAAAGAGAAAAAAAACATTGCCCTATGAAGAATGGGTCAATCGTACGTTGGACGATGAAGAAGATCAAAAACAAGTAGAACAGTTTATGACAAGCGCTTCAGAAGACATTAAACATTATTATAAAATAAAAATGGAAGAAGGAAAAATTCAACATTTTACGATTGATGAATGGATGGTTCTATGTACCCGTAACTAATATTAAACATGGCTGTGCCATATCTATAATAATCCTCTCTAAATACAAACAATCCCCCGGCAAAGTAGATACCTAGAAAACGACCAAAGGTAGTGATCGGTGCTGCACTTATACCCGGGGGCGTGAAAGCGAAATATATTTCCGGAGATGGCTTTATGTTTTCATTATTATTGATTCGAATTATCTTTGATAAAATACGCTTGCCCCAGTCTTCTTTCATATTGATATAATTTCAATTACCATTCATTTCTCCATGCAAGTAATTGGTCTTTATCTTTCACGGTTAATCTTCCATCCGCTGTTAAAACATCTATTAATTGATCAAAATTGGTAATCGTCTTCAGGTCTAAATTTTCTTCGGAAAAAGCTTTTACCGACTTCTGCAGTGCATAGGTGAAAATGGCAAATACACCAGTAACTTCCAAACCTGCCCCTTTTAACGCTTTTGCTGCATCGATCGATGATCCACCGGTGGAAATGAGATCTTCAATAACCAGCACCTTCTGCCCCTTATTTACTTCTCCTTCAATTTGATTTCCTTTGCCATGTCCCTTTGGTTTAGAGCGGACATATACCATAGGTAACTCGAGTGTGTCTGCAAGCCATGCAGCGTGAGGAATTCCTGCGGTCGCACAGCCTGCAATAATATCAGGTTTTTCCGCTTGCTTTTCAAGGAGCTCAACAAAGGCATTCGTTATTTTCTTTCGTATAGGCGGATGGGACATTGTTAAACGATTATCACAGTAAATAGGTGATTTGATACCGGAAGTCCATGTAAAATAATGATCTGGATTTATCTGAACGGCTTTTATATTTAGTAAGTCCCTTGCAACTTCATATTGTAAGGCCATATTCCCACTCCTTTAACGCTTCTATATAGCTTTGATGCGGATGCTTGGACTTTGTAATACTTCTGCCGATCACAAGCATGTCCGACCCATTTTCCCGAGCAAATGCCGGTGTAGCGATCCGTTTCTGATCATGCTGGTCTGTTTTTTCCAGACGAATCCCGGGGGTTACCGTCAAAAAACCGGAATTGCATTTCTCCTTAATCAATCTGGCTTCATGCACGGAACAAACCACACCATCTGCCTCGCTATTTTCTGCCATAGATGCCAGATGCACGGCATTACCGCTCAGACTGCCAGGTAATAAAAGCTCTTTATTCATTGATTCTTCATCCATGGAAGTGAGGATCGTAACAGCAATTAATTTAACATCATGGTTTCCCGAAGCTTTTAATAATCCTTCTTTCGCCCGTTTTATCATTTCGCTTCCACCTAGAGCATGCACATTTATGATATCTACTTCCAGTTTTGCCAGGTTTTCCATCGCTCGCATTACCGTGGTCGGAATATCATGCAATTTTAAATCAAGAAAGACAGGATGATTATTTTCTTTTAATTTTTCTATAATTTGCGGACCTTCCCGGTAAAACAGTTCCATTCCAACTTTCACTGGAACACCTTGAAGTTTATTCTCCATCAGGAACTGTTCCGTTTCTTGCCAATCAGGAAAATCCAGTGCCAGAAAGACAAAGTGATTCATGATGCAATCCCCTTTCCGATAACTTCTTGTATGGATTTAAATCCATACCTCTGCAGTGCTGCCGGCAGATCATCAATAATTTCCGAACAAGCAAATGGATTTTGAAAATTTACAGTGCCGATTGCTGTTGCACTCGCACCAGCAAGCAGAAACTCAACGACATCTTCTGCACTAGTAATCCCGCCCATCCCAATAATTGGAATGGAAACAGCCTGCTTTACATCATAAATCATTCTTACGGCAACCGGTTTAATGGCCGGTCCGGATAATCCGCCGGTTTTATTGGCGAGTAAAGGACGGTTACTAGGCAGATGAATTTGCATTCCGGTGATTGTATTTATCATGGTGAGACCATCTGCTCCAGCTCTCTCTACTGCCTTTGCCATTTCCACAATGTTACTTACATTAGGTGACAGCTTTACATAAACAGGTAATTTGCTTACCTTCTTCACTTTTTCCGTGACTTCTGCAGCCATCGCCGGGTCTGTTCCAAATTGAATACCGCCTTCCTTTACATTTGGACAGGAAATATTCAGTTCCAAGGCACTCACCTGATTTGTTTTATTAAAGCTTTCAGCTACCTTTTCATACTCCTCCAATGTACTTCCAGCGACATTGGCAATAATCGGAACATTGTAACCGGCAAGAAAAGGGACTTCCGTTTCTATAATTTTTTCCACACCGGGATTTTGCAGTCCGATAGCATTCAGCATTCCTGAAGCCGTTTCTGCTACCCTTGGTGTATCATTGCCAAAACGTTCTTTACCTGTTGCAGCTTTCATGATCACTGCCCCTAGTCGCCCCAGATCATAAAATTCACTGTATTCGCGGCCAAAGCCAAAGCAGCCTGAAGCAGGCATGATTGGATTTTTCAGGTTTAAACCCGGCAGTTGAATGGATAAATCTGTCATAAAGAGACCTCCTGTGCGTGAAAGACCGGCCCATCTTTACATATTTTTTTGTATCCGTCTTGATTCGCTGTTGGAATTACACAAGCAAGGCAAGTTCCCACACCGCAGCCCATCCGTTCCTCCAGGGATATGTAGCCCTGTTTTCCTTTCAGCTTCGCGGTAATGGACTGAAGCATGGGAACAGGACCAACCGAATAATAGCAATCAAAAACACCTATTTTATTTAAAACATCCGTGACAAACCCTTCTTCTCCATAAGAACCGTCATCCGTTACAATAAAATTATTTCCAAGGTCATTAAACTGGTCTTCATAAAAAACGTATGCTTCGGACTGAAATCCAAGTATGGATATTACATTCACATTTTTTGCCCGTAATGTCTTCCCAAGATAATATAATGGAGGTACACCAATCCCACCACCTAACAATAAAGCGGTAGATCCGGGTTCCAGCTCTGTCGTAAATCCATTGCCGCTCGGACCTAAGGCATTGATTTTCATGCCTGGCTTGTATTTAGCTAGATGACGAGTGCCTGAGCCAACAATTTTAAATAATATCGTAATTGTTTCTTCTTTCTTATTTATATCTGCGATTGAAATCGGACGCCGCAACATATGATGATCAACACTTATGTGCAGAAATTGGCCCGCTTCAGCAGTTTGGCTGATATATTGATTTTGTAACACCATTTCTACTGTATCTAAAGCAATTTCAAATGAACGTATGATTTTCATTTCTTCCTGTCTTTTCATGATGAACCAACCTCTTGTTTTGTTATTGGTTTAGCGTGAAATGTCATAGAATCAATTACATTTAAAATGGCATTTGCCGTATCCAGATTTGTTAAACAGGCGATGCCATGCTCCACGGATTCACGGCGGATTTTAAAGCCGTCGGACCGCGGCTGTGTTCCTGAAGTTAACGTATTGATGACGAATTGCACATCCCCATTTTCGATAATGGATAGTACGTTCGGTTCATCCGATCCGATTTTTGCTACTTCCGTGACAGGTATTCCGATTCTTTTAACGAATGAAGCTGTGCCCTTTGTGGCAAATAATTGAAAACCGAGCTGATGAAAACGCTGTGCAATCTCAAGTGTTTCTTGTTTATCTTTATCTGCTACCGTCAATAGAACCGCACCTTCCTGCGGCACTGTCAAACCGGAAGCAACCAGGCCTTTATACAATGCTTTTTCCAATGTTTTGTCATAACCTATTGCTTCCCCGGTCGATTTCATTTCCGGGCCTAGAATCGTATCCACGCTGCGCAGTTTTTCAAAGGAAAATACAGGGACTTTTACAGCAACTTCGTTGTTCTCAGGCAGTATTTTCGTTTCATAGCCCAATGCTGAAAGCTTCCTGCCTAAAATACACTTTGTCGCAATATTCGCCATAGTTACACCGGTAATTTTGCTTAAAAACGGGATCGTTCTGCTTGCACGCGGATTAACTTCAATTACATAAACTTCATTATCCTTGATAATAAATTGGATATTGATTAATCCTTTGACATCCAGTGCTTTTGCAATTCGTGCTGCAGCATTCAGGCATTTTTGTTTCACATCTTCATTAAGCCTTTGCGGCGGATATACTGCAATCGAATCTCCCGAATGCACGCCTGATCGTTCAATATGTTCCATAATGCCTGGAATTATTGTAGTTTCCCCGTCACTTATTGCGTCAACTTCCACTTCTATTCCGGTAATATATTTATCAATAAGGACGGGATGATCATTGGTTACTTTATTTTTTGCTAAATAGGCAACTAATTCATCGTTATCATACACAATTTCCATACGGCTGCCGCCAATGACATAGGATGGCCTTACTAATACAGGATACCCAATCGCGTTTGCTGTCTCCATGGCATGCTCCATTTTTAGAACGGTTTTTCCTTTTGGGCGCAGTAAACCTAAATCATCCAGAAGTATTTCAAATTTGTCCCTGTCTTCCGCCCTGTCGATTGCTTCGATATCTGTTCCTAATATAGTCACACCACGCCGCTTTAGTCCTGCTGCCAGATTAATAGCTGTCTGGCCTCCAAATTGAACAATGGCTCCTTCTGGTTTTTCCAGTTCAATAACATGCATCACATCTTCCAGTGTAAGTGGTTCAAAATAAAGCTTATCGGAAATGCTGAAATCCGTAGAAACTGTTTCCGGATTATTGTTCATAATAATAGCTTCATAGCCCATTTCCTTTATCGCAAGAACGGAATGAACCGTCGCATAGTCAAATTCAATCCCCTGTCCGATTCGGATTGGCCCTGAACCAATCACAAGAATTTTCTTGCGTTCAGAAGGTAATGATTCATTTTCATCCTCATAGGTACTATAAAAATAGGGTGTTTTTGATTCAAATTCAGCAGCACATGTATCTACCATTTTATAGACAGGTGTCATTCCTTCTGACAACCTTTTATTATAAATATCATCAGCAGTAACATTCCATAAGCGAGAGATATGTGAGTCTGAAAATCCACGTTCTTTCGCCTTTTCCAGCAAATCGATTGAAAATGGCTGCGCAGCAAGCTGCTGCTCCAATTGAATCAACTTTTCCATTTTCACAAGAAAGAAACGGTCTATCTTTGTAATATCAAAGGCTTCATCTACAGTCATGCCTCTGCGAAGCATCTCCGCTAATACAAAGATTCGTTCATCATCCGCTTTCTGAATTCTTTTCTTTAGTTTTTCATCAGATATATCAATAAGATTCTCCAGCCATAGTTCTTCTGTACCGGCATCAAGGGAACGTACTCCTTTGAGCAATGCCTCTTCAAAATTTCTTCCGATGGCCATGACTTCTCCGGTAGCTTTCATTTGAGTCCCAAGTGAACGGTCACCAGTGATAAATTTATCGAATGGGAACCGGGGTATTTTTGCCACAACATAATCAAGTGCGGGTTCAAAGCAGGCATAGGTCGTTCCGGTAATGGGATTCATAATTTCGTCCAATGTCAGACCGACTGCAATTTTTGCAGCCATTTTTGCGATTGGATAGCCGGTTGCTTTTGAAGCAAGTGCTGATGATCTGCTTACCCGCGGATTTACTTCGATAATGTAATAATTAAAGCTGTATGGATCCAGTGCAAGCTGTACATTACAGCCACCTTCGATTTTCAGTGCTCTAATAATTTTTAATGATGCATTTCTGAGACTCTGATATTCCCGGTCACTTAAAGTTTGGGAAGGTGCAACCACAATGGAATCTCCAGTATGTATACCGACCGGATCAACATTTTCCATATTGCAAACTACAATAGCCTGGTCATTTTTATCCCGCATTACTTCATATTCAATTTCTTTATATCCTGCGATGTTTTTCTCGACTAAACATTGATTTACAGGGGATAGTGAAAGACCATTACTCGTAATTTCTCTTAATTCTGTTTCGGTGTAACACATGCCGCCGCCTGTACCGCCAAGTGTATAAGCCGGGCGCACAATCAGGGGGAACCCAATTTTCCCTGCGAAATCAATTGCTTCATCTACTGTAGTCACTATTTGACTATCCGGTACCGGTTCGCCAATTTCCTGCATTAAGCTTCTGAATTTTTCACGGTCTTCTGCCTTTTGAATTGCTTCCAATGATGTACCTAACAATTCGATTTCATATTCAGCGAGAATTCCTGTCTCTTCAAGTGCAATGGCTAAATTCAAACCGGTTTGCCCGCCAAGCGTTGGAAGCAGTGCATCAGGATGCTCCTTACGAATGATTTTTGTTAAAAATTCTACAGTCAATGGCTCCATGTATACTTTATCCGCCACGGTAGTATCTGTCATAATCGTTGCCGGATTTGAATTGGCCAGTACAACTGTGTAACCTTCTTCTCTTAAAGCCTGACATGCTTGCGTGCCGGAATAATCAAATTCCGCTGCCTGTCCGATAACAATTGGTCCAGAGCCAATGACAAGGATTTTTTTAATGTTCGTGTTTTTAGACATGCGTTTTCTCCCCTTTTTTCAATTGACTCGCGTCGATGATGTTTAAAAATTCATCAAATAAATGGCTGGTATCCTCTGGTCCTGGTGAGCTTTCCGGATGATATTGAACGGAAAAGGCAGGATATCGTTTATGTGCAATACCTTCTACGGTTCCGTCGTTAAGAGATTGCTCGGTTAATTCCAGCTCCGTATTCTCAAACGTTGCTTTAGCTACTTCATAGCTGTGGTTCTGAGATGTAATATACGTTCTCCCGCTGCGAAGATTCTTTACCGGATGATTGGCACCCCTGTGGCCAAATTTCAATTTCTCTGTATCAGCTCCGCTTGCCAGCGCCAGCAACTGATGTCCGAGACAAATACCGAACACTGGAATTTCTCCAAGCACATCTTTAATCATTTCCACTGCCTCGGGTACATTTTTCGGATTTCCCGGTCCATTGGTCAATATGATCCCATCCGGCTTTAAACGCATGATATTATTGGCGCTGTAATTGTATGGAACAACCGTAATATGACAGTCCCTTTTCGTTAACTCCCTTAGGATTCCGTGTTTCATTCCAAAGTCAACAACTGCAATTCTTTTTCCTCTACCCGGAACCACGTATGGTTTTATCGTTGATGTTTTTTTCACTTGGTCCTCTGGCAGTGGTGTGTTTTTCATTTCTTTCAACAATTCATCAGGGGATACATCAATATTTGCAATCATCGCTTTCATTGTTCCTTGCCTGCGGATGATTTTGGTCAATTTTCTTGTATCTATATTTGCCAGACCCGGAATATCATTTTCTTTCAAGTAAGAATCTAGGCTTTCTTCGTTGCGGAAATTAGATGGTGTATGGCACACTTCTTTTACAATTAAACCGTGTATAAATGGGGTTACTGTTTCAAAATCATCCATGTTAATGCCGTAATTACCAACAAGCGGATAAGTCATCGTAACAATCTGTCCGCAGTAAGACGGATCTGTAATAGCTTCCTGATACCCTGTCATGCCAGTATTAAATACAATTTCTCCTTTTGTCGAACGTCCACTGCCAAAACTTTCACCGATAAAAATAGTGCCGTCTTCCAAAACCAGTTGTCTTTTATTCATTGCTGTCCTCCTGAAATACTATTTTGCCTTCTGCAATGGTGAGTACTGGCTGTCCAGCAACTTCCCATTGATGAAATGGTGTGTTTTTACCTTTCGAATAAAAATTTTCTTTATTAATTACCGTAGTTTTATTTAAATCAACGATGGTCATATCTGCAGCTGCATTTTCTTCCAATCTTCCATAGGGTAAGTCAAAAGTTAAAGCTGGTTTTATTGTCATCCATTCTACTAATTGATAGAGTTTAATTTTATTTGTTTTTACAAGATGTGTGTACAGTAATGAAAATGCTGTTTCCAGTCCCGTTATTCCAAATGGAGCTTTAAGAAACCCTTGTGCCTTTTCTTCCTCTCCATGTGGTGCATGGTCTGTTGCAATAAAATCTATCGTTCCATCCAGCAGTCCTTCCAATAAAGCTTCCTGATCTTCTTTTGCTCGGAGCGGCGGGTTCATTTTGAAATTGGCATCGTCTTCTATAATGTGTTCCTCATTCAAAATCAGATGGTGCGGCGTCACTTCTGCTGTCACCTTGATCCCTGCTTTCTTTGCATCGCGGATCACTCGGACTGATTCTTTCGTACTAACATGACAAACATGATAATGACAGCTGGCTGCTTCTGCAAGCAGAACATCTCTCGCAATTTGAACAGATTCACTGAGTGAGGTAATCCCTGGTAATTCCAATTTTTCACTGACTTTTCCGTCGTGTACTACACCGCCATAAAGAATAGTATTGTCTTCACAGTGGGCGACAATCGCCTTACCAGCGGCTGCTGCTTCCTTCATGGCACCAAGCATGAAATCAGCAGTCTGGATACCCACACCATCATCTGTAAATGCAAAGGCACCCTCATTTGCAATATCTTTTATATCCGTTAATTCCTCCCCTTGAAGATTTTTAGTTATGGAAGCATAAGGCAGGACCCTTACAGCTGCTGTTTCATTGATTCTTTCAAACAGCTCTCGTACCGTTTCCATGCTATCTGGCACTGGGTTCGTATTGGGCATTGCACAAACAGTCGTAAATCCGCCCCGGGCGGCTGCTTCCGTACCAGTTTTAATCGTTTCTTTATACGCTCCGCCTGGTTCCCGCAGATGAATGTGGACATCAATAAATCCTGGTAATACCAATCTTTCTTTACCGTCAATGATCTTATCTGCACCTTCTTCAATAAAGGGTGCAATTTTTTTTATTTTTTTATCTTCAATTAATATTTGTACTGCTTTCTCTTCATATGCTGAGGAAAGCTGCTTGACGTTTGTCAATAATAGTTTCATTTGTAATCCCCCACTCTTCCAGTAATTTGGTTATGATAGCCATTCTTACAAAAACACCATTATTCATTTGCTTAAATATTCTCGAGCGTTCACATTCAACGAGTTCCGTATCAATCTCCACTCCGCGGTTTACCGGAGCAGGGTGAAGGATGATTGAATGATGTTTCATTTTACTTTCCCTTTCTTTCGTTAACCCGTATTCAGTTAAATAATTATCTATTTGTGAGGAGTCTTCATGTCTTTCATGCTGGGTTCTGAGAAGCATCATGACATCAGCTATTTCCGCTGCCTCATCCATCGAAATGTAAGGAAAATCCAGTGACTCATCTTCATAGTCCGGTGCTGCACTTAAATAAACTTCAGCACCTAATCTTTGCAGGGCAAGTGCATTTGAATGTGCGACTCTGCTGTGTTTTATATCTCCTGAAATGACCACTTTCAATCTATTAAACCTTCCGAATTCCTGGTAGATGGTCAGGAGATCAAGCATACACTGTGTCGGATGTTCCTTTTGACCGGCACCGGCATTAATAATCGGAATGGATATTTTATTTTCAATTTCCTCTATCCAGTCATCAGACTGATCTCTGATAACAAGCAAATCAGCACCTATGGCTTCATAGGTTTTTGCCGTATCATATAGTGACTCCCCTTTTTTGGTGCTGGAATTTTCATTATGATGTTCCAGTACTTCCAGTCCCAATTTCTTCTGAGCCACGATAAAACTCATTTTTGTGCGCGTGCTCGGTTCAAAAAATAAGTTTGCTGCAAACAATTGTCTGTAAGGTTTAATAATGTTTCCGAAACGATACCTTTCTGCAGTTTCAAATACGCCGTATAATTCTTCTACAGTTAACGCTTCAGCAGAGATAAAATGTCGCATGCCGCGCTCCTCCTCATTTTTAATAAAAAAAACTCTTTGCAAAGGTCGCAAAGAGTTATACATATCCTGTGGAAGATATGTCTTCAAAGCAACCTTTCAGACCTCACGGGATCTTTTTAAAGGTTTTATTCACTTTTCATAGATGGAAACTGAATCTTCTTCATCGTTTTCTTTCAATTTCACCACCACAATTTCTTTATCCGAAGTTGGGATGTTTTTTCCGACATAGTCGGCTCTTATGGGCAATTCACGGTGACCCCTGTCGACTAACACCCCGAGCTGAATCTGTGCTGGTCTCCCTCTGTCCATGATTGCATCCATCCCAGCTCTGACTGTTCTGCCAGTATACAAAACATCGTCCAGCAAAATCACGATCTTGCTTGAAATATCCTCCTGAATATCCACGGCTTTTAACTGGGGATTATCACTGCCTGCAGCTTTCTCCAAGTCATCTCGGTAAAGCGTAATATCCAGTTCTCCGACAGGCACGGATTTTCCTTCAATCTGTTTAATTTTTTCCTGAAGCCGCTTCGTAAGCGGAACACCTCTTGTCTTAATACCAACCAAAACAAGATTTTCCGCACCTTTATTTTTTTCCAGAATCTCATGAGCAACCCGCGTTAATGCCCGGTTCATTGCAGATTCATCAAGTAATTCCGTTTTCTTCTTCATGGTCCCACCACTCCTGTAAATAAAAACCCCTTTATTCCATGAGGAAAAAAGGGGCTTTCGTGCATACTTTTGCCTAGTTGTTTCATTCCGGTTCCTTTTTAGCCTCACTGGACTTTCTTAAAAGGGCATTATTTAATTGCCTTTATTATTTCAAATATCGCATTCAATGTCAATACAATTTATCAATATAGGCTAATATATCCTGAAAAGATTTGGGAGCTTCTGCTGTGAATTCCAACCACTCCTGTGTTTTTGGATGTGTAAACCCAATAGTATTTGCATGTAACACTTGCCCGTTCGCCTCAAGTGTTTTGCGCGGACCATACTTCGGATCTCCGATTAGCGGGTAGCCAATGTATTTCATATGCACGCGTATCTGATGTGTCCTTCCAGTTTCCAGCTGACATTCCACATGGGTATAGTCAGGGTAGGTTTTTAATACACGAAAATGAGTAACTGCATCTTTCCCATTATCTGTAACAGTCATTTTCTGCCGGTCCCTGAAATCCCTGCCAATCGGCGCATCAATAACGCCTTTCTCATGCGGGATTTGTCCATGTACTACGGCTTCATATTTTCGTATGATTTTTCTTTCGGCGAGCTGATCGGCCAGGCTTTTATGTGTGGCATCATTTTTGGCAACAATCAATAAGCCGCTTGTATCTTTGTCAATCCGGTGAACAATTCCAGGGCGTTCTTTCCCGTTCAGCGTAGATAATTTATCACAATGGTACAATAATGCATTTACGAGTGTTCCGCTTTCATGGCCGGCAGATGGATGGACAACCATTCCTTTTTCTTTGTTAACGACCAACAAATCATCATCTTCATAGGAAATAGATAGTCCAATGTTTCCCGGCGAAATTTCCACCGGTTTAATTTCCGGAATTTCCCACGCTATATTGTCATCCGGCTGGCATTTATAATTTGCTTTTACCGGTTCACGATTAACGGTAACCATTCCTTTGGCAATCCAGTCCTGTACTCGTGCTCGTGAGTGTGCCGAATTAATCTCAGCCAATAATTTATCAAGACGTGTTTTTGCCTGTTCTTTTGTAACTTTGTGATGAAAAACACTCATTTTTTCGATTTCCCTTTCTTTCTTTCATCGATGATGGTTGCTATAATAACGAGAATTACCCCTATAGTGAGTGCTGAATCAGCCACATTGAAGATAGGGAAATTATACCCGAAAATATGAAAATCAAGAAAATCCACGACTTCCTGATGCAGCAACCGGTCGATAAAATTACCGATGGCACCGCCTAAAATAAAGCTTAAAGATACTGCAAGCAGCTTACTTTCTTTTGCGTACTTCTGCATGTAAAAGATAATTCCGATTACCACAAGTACGGTAATAATATAAAAAAATGTCATTTGACCCTTTAATATTCCCCATGCAGCCCCAGCATTTCGATGAGATGTTATGTAGAAGAAATTTTCAATGATCGGAATTCGTTCTCCCAGCTCCATCGTGCTGGCTATGATCCATTTTGTTAATTGATCAATTCCAATAATGACAAGCGCAATTAAATAGTACCAATGCATGCGTCTTCCTCCGTATTCAAATATCGTACCTTTTTATTTTATATGTTATCTGGCCGATAAGCAATTTATGTAAAGAAAAAGCTGTCTCAAAGAACAGAATCATCACGTGATTTCCTATTCAGCTGACGAATCTGACTTCATATGAGACAGCCTTTGTTATTTTGGCATTTTCAGCAAAGATATTGCTCTAGTTAAAAACTATATAGTTATGAAATTTTCTGAGCCGCCCGCGGCTACCGGAATGTATTCGGCCACGGGCTAAATAAGACAAAAAAGCAATTATTTTATGCAGTATAATGCTCTTTCACAATGCTCGCACATCGTGAACAAAGCTCCGGATGATCAGGATCCTCTCCAACTGTATCAGTAGATACCCAGCATCTTTGACATTTCTCGCCAGGGTGTTTCTCTACCAGTACATCCACATATTGATACTCTTTCAACGCTGAATTACTGTCACTTATATTTACTTCAGAAACAATTAAATATTGGTGCAGATGTTCAATAGAGACAAGTACTTCTTTTATTTCATCATCTTTTGGTGCAATCGTAACTTTTGCCTCCAGTGACTTTCCAATCACCTTCTCATTTCTCGCTTCTTCCAGTGCCTTTAGTACATCATCCCGAACCTTCATCAAATGATCCCATTTTTCCGCAACATTACGCATGCCGGCAATTTCTCTTGGTTCTGGAATGTCTGTTAATTGAACACTTTCTTCTGCAGCACCCGGAATATATTCCCATACTTCATCCATTGTATGCGGAATAATTGGTGTTAATAGTTTTACCAGTGTGGTTAAAATTTCATAGTACCCTGTTTGAATACTACTGCGTCGTTTGTCATTACGAGCTTCGATGTATAATACATCCTTGGCGAAATCCAGGTAGAATGAACTTAAATCAACCGCACAGAAATTATGAATTTGATGAAAAATTGGGGAATACTCGTATCCCTCATAGTTTTCACGTACATCCTTCAACAGGTTCTGCAGCCTGTGAAGCATATATTTGTCGGCTTCTTCCAGCTCCGATTCAGGCACACTGTCTTTCTTTGGATCAAAATCAGCCAGATTTGCCAGCATAAAACGGAATGTATTGCGGATTTTCCGGTACGCTTCGGAAATTTGTTTTAAAATATCAGGAGAAATTCTTACATCTGCCTGATAATCCACAGAGGAAACCCATAATCGCAATATATCAGCACCTAGCTGTTTTTGAACTTTTGCCGGAACCATCACGTTGCCTAGTGATTTACTCATTTTTCTTCCTTCACCATCAAGTACGAAACCATGAGTTATAATTGCTTTGTAAGGTGATTTTCCTGTAACGGCAACCGCAGTTGACAAGGATGAATTAAACCATCCGCGGTATTGGTCACTCCCTTCCAAATAAACATCAGCAGGTCGACGATGACCCTCACGTTTCATCAGAACTGCCTCATGGGAGGAACCAGAGTCAAACCATACATCCATAATATCTGTTTCTTTCGTAAATTTGCCATTAGGACTGTGTTCTGATGAAAATCCTTCCGGCAATAAATCTTTTGCTTCCGATTCAAACCAAATATTAGAACCATGCTCTCTGAAAAGATCTGACACATGGGAAATGGTCTCATCTGTAATAATCGGTGTTTTATCCTCTGCATAAAAGACAGGTATTGGTACGCCCCATGTGCGCTGACGAGAAATACACCAGTCTTCCCTGTCCCTGACCATATTATGAAGTCTTGTTTCTCCCCAATTTGGGTACCAGTTAATTTCCTTAATTTCAGCCAGTATATTGTCACGGAAATCCTTAATGGATGCAAACCATTGGGAAGTTGCACGGAAAATAGTCGGTTTTTTCGTTCTCCAATCATGCGGATAAGAGTGCGTAATAAAGGCAAGCTTTAATAGCGCTCCCGCTTCTTCCAGTTTCTCCGTAATCACCTTATTTGCTTTATCATAAAACAAACCTTCAAATCCGGGAGCTTCTGCAGTAAATACTCCTTTTCCATCCACAGGGTTCAATGCTTCTATACCGTAGCTGCGGGAAACATAAAAGTCATCTTCCCCGTGCCCTGGTGCAGTGTGCACACAGCCTGTTCCTGCTTCTGTTGTTACATGATCCCCAAGCATAACCAGAGAATCGCGTTCATAGAAAGGATGTTTGGCAACAATTTTGTCTGCTTCTTCTCCTTTAAATGTTTTGACCACTTCAATGTCTTCCCAGCTTAATTCTTGCGTAATGCTTTCCAATAAAGCTTCGGCAACGATGAATTTTTCCTCTCCAACTTTAACAACGACATATTGAAGTTCCGGGTGAAGACTGATCCCCAGGTTAGCTGGAATGGTCCACGGTGTAGTTGTCCATATAATTAATTTCTCCCCGCCATCAAGCAATTTTTTTCCATCTTTCACTTCAAAGGATACATAAATTGAGGGGGAACGTTTATCTTTATATTCGATTTCCGCTTCTGCAAGTGCTGATTCAGAGGATGGTGACCAGTATACAGGCTTCAATCCTTTATAAATATAGCCTTTTTTGGCCATTTCACCGAAAACCTTAATTTGTGCAGCTTCATAGTCTTTTGTAAGTGTAATGTAAGGGTTATCCCAGTCTCCGCGGACACCCATCTTTTTAAATTGTGTACGCTGATTGTCCAGCTGGCCGAGTGCATATTCTGCACACATTTGTCTGAATTCGGCAATACCAAGTTCTTTTCGGTTAATTTTTTTTGTTTTTGTGAGCGCCGTTTCCACTGGCAATCCATGCGTATCCCACCCAGGGATGTACGGAGCATGGTATCCGGACATTGATTTGTACCTGGTTATAAAATCCTTCAGTATCTTATTTAAAGCATGGCCGATATGGAGGTCGCCATTTGCGTACGGCGGACCGTCATGAAGGATAAATAATGGTCTTCCTTTCGTTCTTTCCAGTCCTTTTTCATAAATCTTCTCTTCTTCCCATTTCTCCTGTCTTAGCGGTTCTTTATTAGGCAAATTGCCTCGCATGGGGAATTTTGTTTTAGGCATTAATAATGTTTCCTTATAATCCATTTTATTTTCCTCCCTTTACAGTATACGATTATTATGAGTTCCATTTATTGCTTTAAAAAATAAAAAAAGCCCTCTATCCCTAAAGGGACGAGAAGCCTCGCGGTACCACCCTTATAAATTTAAAATGACACAATTTTAAATTCACTCGATATTCGTAACGTGAATCAACGGCCATTATTACTCGATTCATAATGGCTGCTCCGGAATGATCTTCTACAAGTAACTCTGCACCAGGCTCTCACCGCCCCCTGACTCGCTATAGCAGAAATAACTTCTATACTATTTCCATCATTGCATTTTATTTCGTGAAGTTTGATTATGAATTATATGTATAATTCCAAATAACGTCAAGTCTTAAGAATCATTTTCCACTAAATCGAGCTCTTCACCTATATCTGTATCAAAAAGATCTTCCCAATCTCCTGTATTTATCATTTCCATTTGTGCTTCTACCAGCATTTTCAATCTGGTACGGAAAACTTTTGCCTGTTTCTTCAGTTCTTCAACATCCATGGAAATACGGCGTGATTTTGTTAATGCTTCATTAATAATACGATCGGCATTTTTTTCCGCTTCTTTTATAATTAACTTGGATTCTTTTGTTGCATTGCCTGTAAGTTCTTCAGCTGTTTCCTGGGCAATTAAAATGGATTTATTTAAAGTTTCTTCAATATTGGTGAAATGTCCCAGCTTTTCATTAAGCTGATTGACCTTCTCCTCTAAATCTTTTTTCTCTCTGATCGTCATCTCATAATCTTTAATAACCTGATCAAGAAATTCATTTACTTCATCTTCATCATAGCCTTTAAACTTTCTTGTAAACTCTTTATTATGAATATCCAATGGTGTTAATGACATATCGGCCACCTCCGTTCGAACTGCTTGTAAAATAATAAAAATGTATTCGACAATATACTATGGTTTCTATTTTAGCACAGCCATTGTGATTTTCAACTTATCTTTTTTTGTTTTTCCATTTATCGTTTCGAGCTTACTTCTTCCTTTGCCTCGTACAGATAACATATCGCCTTCCTGCAGCAAAAATTTTGCTTCTTCGACAACCTTATAATTCACTTTCACAAATTGTCTTTTTATTAATTCAAGGGCTGTTTTCCTTGAAAGTTGATATGTTTCCTTTAAAACGACATCAAGCCGTAAAGAAGCTATCGTATGGTCTCTCTCTATCCACTCCACCTTTTTATCTATGATAGAAGATAAAGATTTCTCTTTTAGTGTTATCGCTGCTTTGTTGATGGAGGTAAGATTTACTATAACATATGCAGCTATTTCACTGGCCAATATGATTTGAATTTTTCCGTCCTCCACCATAATGTCACCAAGTTTATTTCTTTTCATGCCAAGTGACAAACATGCTCCTAAAATATCACGGTGGGTTAAGGTTAAAAACTTTTCCGGATAGGTTGCTTCAAGCATGGTGAGGGAAAAGTCTTTCTCTGCTACTTCCTCATAGTACGGATATATAATAGCACGCTGTCTTTCTGCATTTTGGAAACCGCCAAATATATCAAATTTTAGATCCGCGTCATTACTGCCAACGATCATGCTGACAATTTGCTGCTCCCTTGGATCCAGAAAATCAGTTTGTTTATTTATAAATGACCTTTCTACTTGTTCTTTCCATGAAAGCACCTGATCAATAAATGGCCTTTCATCTTTTCGGAAATGCTGATAAATATCCATTTCAAACTTCCTTTATAAAGCAATCATCTGATATAGCTCGAAAACGCCAAACCTTGCTAAATGAAGCACAAGAATACCAACAATTGGTGATAAATCAATCATACCAAGAGGGGGAATTATTTTCCGAAAAGGCTCAAGGTAAGGTTCACATATTTTAGTTAAAAAAGTTCCGAATGCAGATTCTCGTGCACCCGGGAACCAGGACATGAAAATATATACGATTAATGCATAACTGTAAATCATTAATGCATTTGATACTATTCCAAACAATAAAGCCATATTTTATTTTACCATCCTTTTTCGTATTCTTTTTCCATGAAGGATTCTGTGATGGAACCGGTCACATCAATATTATCAGGTGTACATAAAAACGTATCTGCACCAAGCTTCTGAATATCCCCATTGATTGCATATACTGTTCCACTTAGAAAATCCACGATTCGTTTTGCCTGCTGATGTTCCACACGCTGCAAGTTAATGACAACAGCCCGTCTATTTACAATATTATCGGCAATCTCCTGTGCTTCATTATAATTTCTAGGTTCACAAAGTACCACTTTTGCAGGTGACTTTTGAATGCTTGAGAGATTCACGACATTTTGTTTGTTTTGCTTATTCAGCGGCTCATCCGATTCAACAGGTTCCTCAACATATTCATATTCGTCTTCCATGGTGAAGTAATCTTTAATCTTATTCTTTATACTCATCATCTCACCTCTTGTCCCTTTTTTTATTCGCCAACAAGGCTTGAACCAATACGTATATGAGTTGCACCTGCTTCTATAGCCAATGAAAAGTCATTACTCATGCCCATGGATAAAAATTTACAAGGTGCGTGGGAAAAGTTTTGACTCCTTGCTTTATCTCTTAATGCAGCAAGATCCCTAAAAATTTCTTTTAAACGGGATTCATCCTCTATATGAGGAGCCATTGTCATCAGGCCAACGATGCGTATTTTTTCGTATTTGCCAACTTCTTCTATGAAAGACACTACTTCTTCTGGTTTGAGTCCATGCTTTGATTCTTCCCCACTCACATTTACTTGCACAAAGCAATTCATCGTCTGATTTGCCCGTTTATTAATTTCTTTCGCTAATGACATCCTGTCCAATGAATGAATCATATCTACTTTATCAATAACATCCTTTACCTTTCTCGATTGCAATGTACCGATAAAATGCCATTTTGCCCTGTCCCCGATATGGTCATATTTTGTCAGAAAACCTTCCAGCCGATTTTCCCCAAAATTTGTAATACCAGACTGTAATGCTTCTTCTGTTCGTTCTATTGTAACATATTTTGTCACACCAATTACGGTAATTTCTTCTATATTTCGATTACTTTTTGCACATGCCTGTCTGATTTGTTCCTTTATGTTTGCCAAGTTAACTGCTACATCCATTATTACCATTTCTCCTTTAAAAATAGTTAAAGGGAAAAGCCAATAAATCCTGCCATTCTTCCCGTTTTCCCCTCATCTCTCCTATGTGAAAAAAATAACTGCTCATCCTTATACGTACAGTAGCTGGTTACATCTATATTATTACGTAATACCCCTGATTGTAAAAGGATATCCACATTTAACTGTTTTAAATCGAGCAGAAATCGAGCATTTTCCTGAGGAATAACGGCATTATCACTAAGTTCCGACGGTATATGACTAATGACATGCTCATCGACTTCATAATATTTTGTTGAAATACATGGCCCGATGGCAACAAGCAGATCTTCTGCAAGCACTCCTTCCTCTTGAAAGGCGGATACCATGTTGGAAGCCATGCCATTCACTGTTCCTTTCCACCCAGCATGGGCGATTCCAATATATTCTGTTTTTGGGTCAAAGAAAAACAACGGCACACAATCAGCAAAATAAGCGATACAGAAAATTCCTTTTTTGTCTGTAATCAATCCATCTGTATCCGGAATAGAAGTTGTTAGCGATGCAGCACCACTACCTTTGTTTTCCTTATCCACCTTCTTTACCTTTGTCTTATGAACCTGCTCTCCACTAACCCATTCATTGATCGAAAAAGATACATCATCCAACAGTAATTTTCTGTTTGCCAAAACATGTTGTTTATCATCATTTACGTGTAATCCAATATTTAAAGAATCAAATGGTACCTCACTTACCCCGCCGGTTCTTGTAGTAAATCCGGCAATTAATCCGGGAATCTTGTTTTGCCAGCTTTTGATAGAGAGAATCCTTTCATTTTCCTGTCTAAATGGTTCACTCATGCTGCTGCCTCCTTAGCTAAAATTACTTGTCCATTTTAACACACTTCTCTGCCTTTTTATGAAGGTCCATATAATTTTGGCTGGTCCACATTCCTGACGAGGATCACATCAGATCCTATCCTGACAATTTGACTCCAGTGAATGACCAATTCTTCCGGTTTATCAAAAAAACCTTTTTTCTCTTTCATCATTAACACAATGCCAATAATCCTGCCGATGTCTGTATCTATTTCCAGGTCGGAGATATGACCCAGCCGACTCCCATCATCAATAATAATAACCTCTTTTAATTGAAGCTCCGATAATCTGATCATCCCTCTTCACCCCCATTATACTTTTAATTATATGCAAGCAGAATTCATTTTAGAAAGCATTAGATAACTTGCCTTATTTCCCCGTTCTTATAGTGAACCATTTCGCTTTTCTCCTTCAATCACAAAAAAGAAACAAGGCAATCATCGCCCTGTTTCTTTTACTTTTTCATGGAATTTTTTACATAATAAAGATTATATTAAATCCTCCTCGTTTCATGCTATTTTACAAATTTTTATAAAAACCGGCACAAAGAATTTAATTATTTTATTAATTTCTTCACGATTATCCCCGGCAATAACTCTAAATTAAAAAGACATTCATTATTCAAACATCTGCTTATTCATCTGACTGATCGCTGCTTTTTCAAGTCTCGACACCTGAGCCTGGGAAATCCCAATCTCATCTGCGACTTCCATTTGTGTCTTTCCTTGGAAAAACCGCTTATTCAATATCATTTTTTCCCTTTCATTCAGTTGATACATTCCTTCTTTTAACGAGAGTTTGTCCAGCCATGTGGAGTCTTTATCCTTCTCATCACTAATTTGATCCATTACAAAAATCGGGTCGCCCCCATCGTTGTATATAGGTTCAAATAAAGAAACAGGATCCTGGATCGCTTCCATAGCAAATACAATATCTGAATGAGGAAGATCCATTTCTTCTGCAATTTCCATTGCGGTTGGTTCTTTCGATGTTTTATTGATCAGTCCCTCTCTTACCTGTAATGCCTTATAGGCAACATCTCTTAATGATCTCGAAACTCTTATCGGATTATTATCCCGTAAGTACCTTCTAATTTCGCCAATGATCATTGGAACAGCATACGTTGAAAACCTCACATTATGCGATAAATCAAAGTTATCAATTGATTTCATTAAACCGATACAACCTACCTGGAATAAGTCATCAACATATTCACCGCGATTATTAAATCGCTGAATAACACTTAATACCAGTCTTAGATTGCCATTTACCAGTTCTTCCCGTGCAGAAAGATCATCTTCTTGTTGCATTCGTATAAATAGCTTTCGCATTTCTTCATTTTTAAGTACAGGCAGCTTTGATGTATCAACACCACATATTTCAACTTTATGTCTAGTCATTTCTGTTCAACCCTCCCAGATTGGTGATGCTGTTCATGGACAGTATCTCCCTGGGAAAGGGTTTTTATGCAGGCCGAATTTGGTCATCAAATGTTGAAAATCATTGAAAACCTTTGACAGATAAGGTTAAACCATTTTATTAAATTCTTTTTTTAATCGGCGAATTATTTTTTTCTCCAACCGTGAAATATATGATTGTGAAATACCTAACATGTCGGCAACATCTTTCTGGGTTTTTTCCTCTTTTCCGATTAATCCGAACCTGAGCTCCATGATTTGTTTTTCCCGGTCGTTCAGTTGGGAAAGCGCATCTTTCAACAGACTTTTGTCTACACTTATTTCCAAGTCTTTCGTAATGATATCCTCCTCAGTTCCAAGGACATCCGAGAGCAGCAGTTCATTCCCGTCCCAATCTATATTTAGCGGTTCATCAAATGAGATTTCGGATTTTAATTTATTATTTCTGCGTAAATACATTAATATTTCATTCTCGATACATCTGGATGCATATGTTGCCAGCTTTATTTGTTTCTCTGGATTAAAGGTATTTACAGCCTTTATTAAACCGATTGTTCCAATACTAATTAAATCTTCAATATTTATTCCAGTATTTTCAAACTTGCGTGCAATATAAACAACTAACCGTAGATTCCGCTCAATCAGTACGGCTCTGGCTGACTTATCTCCTTCAGGGAGAAGTGTCAGTAATTCTTTCTCTTCCTCCTTGGATAAAGGAGGCGGCAGTGCTTCACTTCCACCTATGTAGTATATTTCATCGGATTTGATCCCCAGCTTGATTTGTATTTTATACCACCATAGACGCAAACGTAATTTTATTATTTTCACTCAGAATCTCCCCTTTATGCAGAATGTATTGCTGATAATTGAATCATTTGCGGCTGCAGCAGACAATGATAAGTCCTGTCTTTTACCAGGTCCGCAAATTGAATTCCAACTAAAAAGTGACTGGTAACAATTTTTTTATTTTCATATAATATGGTGATCTCATCCGGTCTGACTGTAAGCAAAAACATACTTGTTCCCTGAACGCCCTGATATGGAACAATTTGAATAAAGTTCTCCCATTCAGCAGGTATTTTACTAAAATCAAGATGGTCCTGCAGTTGTTTCAGAAGTTTCCACTCTTCTTCAGAGAACCATTGCTTTAAAAAGGGTTCATCACATATGATAACCGGCTTTTTCGTTATTGGGTCCAGAAGCTGATTTCCGCTGTCAATATAGCCGTGAGTAGAATAACTTTGCTGTTTTATTTTTAACGTCACAGGACATAGCTGGTCATAGCGTATTTTTTCTACGACATGCCTGTCCATTCGTCGTTTTGTAAAGCCCCATACAAATGGAAACCCTATCACCACAAACAGCCAGCTGATCGGATCCCCAAACCCGTGATTAACGGTTAAAATGCCATTTGCCGTTATACTTACAGGCTGCTGGAATAGAAAGTGTATAGCAATTAAACCACCTCCTATCGAAAACGATACAAAGTAAAATAAAAAAAGCAATTTCACCGTTCGATAAAATGATTTATAACCAAATGAACAGTAAATGATTAGTATGGAATACATTAATTTGCCTGGTGCAGTAGTCAATAATGAATCAGGAAAGTAAAATGATACAGGAACGATGAGTGACGCAACCAGGGCACCAAAAACGATTTTCTTTTTCCTTATGCTTTCTCTTGCCAAGGCTTGGGTCAAAAATAAGAGCATCATATCCAATAAAAAGTTCAGCATCCATACAGCATCAAGGTAAATAGTCAAAGGTATTCTTCCTTTCAGCTACAATCGATTATCTGGTTTACTATTTTAATAAAGTACTAGATTACAATGAGAGATAAGAATCTGTTTCATACATATTAAAACAACAATACTTCCTCGGCAGTTAAAAAGAGTATAAGGGATATAAAGAGCAAAGTCTGTCTATTCTTGTATGCATAAAGCAACTAATTTTAGCTAGTTATTGAATAGTTTGTCACCCAGCACTTTATAAAAATGAGCTTTTCATTGGGCCTGAATGTTTTGTACTAGTTCAACTAAAGTTTATATTCTTTCTTCCCTGGTTTGGACTGCCAGGTATTCTATTCAATAATGCTTTTATCGGGAGATGAACGTTAGAAGGTTTTTGTGAACTGTATACCTTGTAGCAAAAAATTAGTCAATTGAAGTTTTCGGAAGGCATTCTAGGGTACGTCATTTCGCAAAAAGTAGCTGTTGAGGAAACAGACAGACATTCTCAAATACTTCTTCACGCAAATTCCAGCTATTGAGGAATTGACAGGCATTCTCAGATACTTCTTTACTAAGAAATTGCGGTAAAGTAAATTATACTAAGCAACAGACTTGCAGGATTTTCTGACTCATAAAAAAAGAAGCAAGTGCCTCCAATTTAGCACTTGCTTCTTTCCTTTCACTTTGATTAGCGGTTTCGATTACGGTTTCGTAAAAATGTAGGGATATCCAGCTCGTCCTCTTGTTTCGGACGCTGTTGCTGAACAGGCTCTCTTTGTTCCCTTGGAATGTCATCATTTGCTCTTGTTGCCGCATGCTGCGTATGGTTGATTCCCGGACGATCCACTTTTGGACTTCTCGTCTGTTTGTTTGTGGATTCATCAAATCCTGTTGCAATGACGGTTACAACGATTTCATCTTTTAAATTTTCATTAATGACGGAACCAAAAATAACATTAACTTCTTCATCTGCAGCAGAAGTAACCAGATCCGCCGCCTCCTGCACTTCATATAAACTTAGGTTAATCCCGCCTGTGATATTCATTAAAATACCGTGCGCTCCATCAATGGATGTTTCCAATAAAGGAGAAGAGATTGCTTTTTTCGCGGCTTCTGTAGCTCTTGTTTCACCGGTAGCAACACCAATTCCCATTAGAGCGGATCCCTTATCAAACATAATTGTTTTTACATCCGCAAAATCCACATTAATCAAACCAGGTTTTGCAATCAGGTCAGAGATGCCCTGCACACCCTGTCTAAGTACATTATCCGCTTCCCGGAAGGCTTCAAGCATTGGTGTATTCTTATCCACGATTTCCAATAAGCGGTCATTAGGTATAACTATGAGCGTATCTACACTATTTTTTAATGATTCTATACCTGAAACCGCATGTGTAGAACGTCTTCTTCCTTCAAAGGAAAATGGACGTGTAACGACACCAACTGTCAGTGCGTTTAGATCTTTGGCCACCTGAGCAATGACTGGCGCTGCACCGGTACCGGTACCTCCGCCCATACCAGCAGTGACAAAAATCATGTCAGCACCTTGCAGTACTTCCTCAAGCTGCTCCTTGCTTTCTTCGGCTGCTTTTTTGCCGACTTCCGGGTTAGCACCAGCACCCAGCCCGCGGGTCAGTTTGCTGCCAATTTGTAATTTCACTTCCGCTTTTGATAGATTTAATGCCTGTGCATCTGTATTAACAGCTATGAATTCGACACCTTCAACCCCATGATCAATCATGCGGTTTACAGCGTTATTTCCGCCGCCGCCAACACCAATAACTTTTATCGTTGCTAATTCCTCCATATTTGTATCAAACTCCAACATATTTCGTTCCTCCTAATATGCAAAATTACAAGTAACCCATAGCTAATTTCTATAAAGATTAAAATCGAATTTTAATCAAAGAAATACTTAAACATATTAGCTATTTTGGACTCTTTTTTCTTCTTTTCTTTTGGCGTATTTGTTTTTGGCTGTTTCGGATTTCGCTTCACTCTTTGTTCATTATCGTGAATTTGTACAGCAGGGAATAAATCTTTTCCTTGTATTTTCGCATTACGATAAGCAAATTGCAAGATACCTACGCCTGCTGTAAATAGAGGTTCTCTCACCCCGATATAATCAGGAATGGCAATGCGGACATTAGAACGGAAAATGTCCTGGGCAAGCTCCATCACCCCGGGCATTGTCATGGTACCGCCCGTTAACACGTAACCGCCCGGCAAGTCGTCAAAACCCATTTTTTTAATTTCATCATCCACATATGCATAAATTTCTTCCAGTCTGGCTTCGATGATATCAGCAACCTGCAGTTGATTATACGTCTGCTTTGAATTATTACCTATGGCTCCTACTTCAAAAACTTCATCTTCCTGTGCATCATCATAATAAGCATGACCATAATTCTGTTTAATATCTTCCGCTTCTTCCGTGGAAGTTCGTAAACCTATCGATAGGTCTTTTGTAATATTGTCTCCGCCGAGATTAATTACACTGGTGGAAACGAGATGATCATTTTCAAAAACCGATAAAGTAGTACAGCCTCCACCGATTTCTATTAATGCTACACCCATATTCCTTTCATCATTGGATAGTGCAACAGTACCCGCAGCAAGCGGCTGAAGACAAATATCTGCAATTTCCAATTCAGCACGTTCTACACACTTCAAAATATTGTGTAAGAAGGTTTTAGAACAGGTGATTATTGTCCCTGCCATCTCCAATCGTACACCAATCATTCTGCGCGGATCGTTAATTTCATCCAGACCGTCTACGATAAATTGCTGTGGAACAACATCGATAATCTCACGTTCAGGAGGAATAGATACTACTTGAGCGCCATCAATGACTCTCGTAATATCCTCATCCGTAATTTCACGATCTTCACTCTGAACAGCTACCACTCCATGACAAGGCTGCAATTGTACATGATTTCCATTGATTCCTACGACCACGCTGTCAATTTGCATACCTACCATTCTTTCAGCCTGTTCAACAGCATTTCTAATTGAATGAACTGTCTGATCAATGTCCACGACTGCACCTTTTTTTAAGCCCTTGGACTTGGCTGTTCCAACGCCAATAATATTCAATGAATCATTTAATACTTCTCCAATGATTACTTTCACTTTTGTAGTTCCTATATCAAGACTTACCAAAATTTCACTATTATTCAAAGAAAAGGCACCCCCTCGTTCGGTTCCACTATATGTATCTCACTCTATCTTAGTCATTAATACCTGATAATTTATTATTTTATAGTATATTGCTAGAAAAAGAAAATATATATATGTTGATCAAGCCAAAAACAGGAGATTTCTTTATAATTTAGGCATAATCTCATATTTTTACAAAACAATATTACTTATATATCAACTTATCTCTCGCCGGATATACTTTTTTATATAACTTCGCATTGTCTGCGATTTATATGACTTTCATGGAAAAAATCAATCATCTGCATCCTGATCAGATACTGTCTCATCATTTCCGCTTTCTGTTTCTATATCATCTTCTGTTTCATCCTCAGTTGATGGTTCATCGAATGATTCAAAATAAGCTCCTACGCCAATATGAATAATACCTTGTGCTCCTTCATCTAGCTGGGCAGCAATAGAAGGATATACTTCCATTCTTTCAGCAAAATTTCTAATCGCACCATCCACTAAAAAACCATCATTCATATATAATAATAATTTATTACTATCATCTTCAGCAGGTGTCCAGTGAATTTCAGAAATTAAATTACTTATATCTTTCGGGAGTTTTTCAAGCTCACTTGACATTCTTTGTAAATACTCCTCATCATTAAAACCGAATATGATAGGAGCATCCCCATTTGGACTTGATTGATGCATTGATTCAAGTACTGTCCCATTTCCCAAAAGAGGCAAATAGCCGTTTCCATCTTCTACATACCCGACATGTTCATACTCTTCCAAGTTAATTTCCACTGTCCGGGGAAGTATTCGATTAAGCTCCGCAGACTCCACAATTGGATTATTCGTAATCCGTTCAACAATTTCGTCTCTGTTAATCGTCCAAATGTTGGTACTTGTTTCTAATTCACTATGTTCAATTACTTCCTCATCCGTTAAAAAAGAATTGCCATTAACTTGAATGGTTTTTATATGACTCAAAGGCGACTGCAAATATACAATAATTGAAATCAAAAAGAAAAAAATAGAAAGATAAAATACAAGACGTCGATTCGCCTTTTTTTTACGGGCTTGTTTCAATTTTGGAATCCTGTCTTCGATTGAAACAATTTTCTTTTTACTCATCCCCATTTCTTCCTTTGTAAAAAAATTACAGAAAGAGACACATATTGCTTTTATCATCTTTCATGTTATATGAATTATATCACATTTTCCCCTTATAGTTATAGTCTGCATTACATAGTTTCCCATAAAAAAGTATATTAATTTTTACCAAATAGCTAATAGGACAAAAAATCACCCGAAATGGATCATTTTTTCCATTCCGGGTGATTAAAAAGCTCTAACAGATTGTTACTTATTCCAAAAAATCTATAAACTGTGACGTAACTATTCTTTATTTCCTAAGTCTCTAAGCAACACCTACCGTCAGGGGATCGCTTCGGGCGGATGCTTTCCGCGGGCACGGCCTCAGCCTCGGGCTAACAGGATGTTAGTCATGAAGGCGTTGCGACAGGACGTCGCGACTTTAGCCTTCCATCCACTCGACCGCTCTGCGCGGTCTTCGGACTCGTGCTGTTCCCGCAGGACAAGGAAGGCTGCGTCAGCATTACATCGCACGAAGAAAATTGCATTATATTTTCGAGGAGTCACCGCCCTACGCTCACCCGTACTAGTGAGAGCACAATTGCTTCGGTCAATTGCACTAGTAATAGGTAGTAAACCAATTCCAGCGGAGGAAATACACGGAGACTCCTGCGGGAGGAATGGCCTCGGTGAGACCCCGCAGTGCGACAAATGAAGGCCGACTAAAACCGCCCTTTGCGGGCAACGTCGGCATACCCCTTGTCGGGGCAAGGAGGCTCACCAGCCACCCGCGGAAAGCGTAGTGTATTTCCGGAGCGTTAATCGGTACTCAAACAACATTTAAAGTTACGCCGCAGTTTCCTTCTACTGAGAAGACAAAAAAACAATTTCATTTTAGAAATCAGCCTTTCAAAAAGAATTTTAACTTACACTTTTGTATATTTGCTTATATTTAGCAGGATTCCCACCGAACATAAAGTCAGCGTAAGAGAGGAGCCTCCATAACTTAAAAATGGAAGGGTAATCCCTGTGACGGGGATTAATCCAATGACAACACTTATATTAATCATTGCCTGCAAGATGAGCATGGATACAATTCCGAGGGCTAAGAACCCGGAAAACGCATCCGGTGCCTCTAAGGCGACTTTTATCCCTCTCCAAAATACAAGGGAAAATAATAGAATAACGAATGTTCCGCCTATAAAGCCTAATTCTTCTCCCAAAATGGCAAAAATAAAATCCGTCTGTGGCTCCGGCAGATAAAAATACTTCTGCAGACTTCCTCCCAAACCAAGCCCCATCAGCCCGCCTGGTCCAATGGCATAAAGTGATTGAATGATTTGAAATCCGTCTCCTAACGGATCATCCCACGGGTTCAAAAATGCTGTTATTCTGCTAATTCGATACGGGGCTGAAGCGATTAAACCAACAAAACCTGCCAGTCCCAGGGCAGCCAGTCCAAAAAAATGGGACATCTTTGCCCCTGCAGTAAAAATCATCAGCATACAAGTTAACACAAGTACCATACCTGTTCCCAAGTCCGGCTGAAGCATGATAAGTCCAAAGGCAGTGAAAACCAAAATAATAGAAGGGAAAAAACCTTTTTTAAATGAAGTAATATATTTTTGATTGGCGGCCAGAAAAGCTGCTAAGAAAATAATCAAACCAAGTTTCATAAACTCAGATGGCTGAATACTGAAAGCACCGACCCCAATCCAGCTTTGTGCTCCGCCGCGTACCATGCCAATGCCAGGAATCAAAACAAGAAAAAGTAACACGAAACAAGCTATTAAAATCCTTTTTGCATATTTTTTCCAAGTCGTATAAGGAATGAGCATAATAAAAAACATACTGATGATGCCTGCAACCGTGAAAAGAAGCTGTCTTTTCAAGTAAAATGCAGCATCTCCAAATTTATAATCAGACCATACGTAGGAGGAACTAAAGACCATAATTATGCCTATAATAAGCAGTGCAATAACAGATCCCATCAGGAGATAATCCGGTTTATTATGGTTTTTCAACGTTTTATCAAACAATATAACACCCCTTTTTTCGCGTACTGAAAATAGGGGTGTTGCTTCATGAATATATTGTATTTATGTTTACAACAAGCCCCTATAATAATGTATGCACGGCTTGTATAAACATGTCACCTCTTTGTTCAAATGTACGGTACTGATCCCAGCTAGCACATGCAGGCGACAGTAAAATGACATCTCCTTCTGCAGAGACCTTATAAGCCGCTTCCACGGCTTGTTGAACATCTTCTGTCATAATGGTCTGAAGCCCCTGTGAATCAGCTGTATGCTTTAACTTTTCCTTTGTTTGTCCAAATGCTACAACAGCTTTTACACTTTTTAAATAGGGAATTAAGTCTGTAAATTCATTTCCCCGATCCAGGCCACCAGCGAGAAGTATTACTGGCTGGTTAAACGAGGCAAGCGCCTTTTGTGTTGCTAAAATATTAGTTGCTTTTGAATCATTATAAAATAACCTTCCACGGTGATTCATAATAAATTGCAGCCGATGTTTGACACCTGAAAATGTTAATAACACATTTTTAATTGCTTCATTGCTGGCGCCATTTAATTTTGCTGCAGCAATAGCAGCAAGTATATTTTCCAGGTTATGCTCACCTACAAGTACAATCTCTGAGCGGTTAGCGATCTTTTCCTCACGAAAATATATCCATTCATCATCCAGCCAAGCGCCATGTTCCTTTAGCGGTTTTTTAACCGAGAAGGGAATTTTATATGCGTTTGCTGATTGTACTGCTTCAGCCAGTATAGAATCATCCGCATTATACACCAAATAATCTTCAGCGGACTGGTTTTTGAATATATTGAATTTCGCAGCTTTATAATTTTCCATTGATTTATGATAATCCAGATGTGCTTCGTAAATATTAAGCAGTACCGCAATATTAGGACGGAATTTATCGATTCCCATTAATTGAAAAGAAGAGAGTTCCAATACCAAACGCTCTTTTTCTGTTAATGTTTGTGCAACATCCGTTGCCACCAGGCCGATATTTCCGGCTATCTTCACAGGTTGATCACTTTTTGTAAGCATTTCAGTTATAAGGGTGGTTGTCGTTGTTTTTCCATTTGATCCTGTAATCCCAATAAGCAAACCCTCTGTTAAAAAATAGGCAAGCTCGATTTCTGTAATAATCGGGATACCACGCTTATCAGCCTCAGATAAAACAGGGTTGTCATAAGGAATGCCGGGATTTTTCACAACTATTTCTATATCATCCAAAACAAAGTCAGGATGGGAACCTAAAATAATCTCCGCACCCATTGACATTAATTCTGTAACAGTACCCTCCTCTTCTTTTGCAGCTATATCATTCACACGTACAGTACGATCATTTTCAATCAATAATTTCGCGGCTGCAGTACCGCTTTTAGCCAGCCCTAATACAAGTATTCTTGAGTAAGGAAAATCTATTAATTTTTTCAACCTAATCCCACCTCGATATAAATCCCAAGCGCAGCAAAGATCAGTCCGATCAGCCAAAAGGTAGTAACTACTCTCCATTCCGACCAGCCAAGCAATTCATAATGATGATGCAGCGGGCTCATTTTAAATACCCTTTTTCCTGTTGTTTTAAATGAGATAACCTGAATGATCACTGAAAGTGTTTCAATTACAAATACCCCGCCAATGATCACTAACAGGATTTCCATTTTTGTTAAAATACTTACAGCAGCAATTGCCGCACCCAAAGCAAGTGATCCGGTATCCCCCATAAAAACTTTTGCCGGGTGCGCATTAAATACCAAAAACCCAAGTAACGCCCCAACAACGGCTAAAGAAAATATAGTCACTTCATACTGTGGAAAACCATACCACGCCAGTAATCCGAATGTTCCAAACGCTATTGCTGCAGTTCCTGCAAGCAGTCCATCCAATCCATCCGTAAGGTTTACTGCATTGGAAGAACCGACAAGCATCAATATGATCAGAACAGCATACATCCAGCCTAGCTCCCACTCCACCTGTGTTCCCGGGATTTGAATCGTAGTTGGGAAGTTTTGGCTTTGTAATATAAAATAAAAGATAAGTGCAATTACAATTTGACCAAACATTTTCTGCTTGGAAGTCAAGCCTAAATTTCGTTTCATGGCAATTTTTATAAAATCATCCAAAAAACCTAAAATACCATATCCGGCCAATACAAAAATCAATAGCCATAATTCATAGCTGATGCCATCAGGGTCGATTCTAACGACCATAATAATGGAGGTAATGATGATGCTGAATATAATCATAAGACCGCCCATTGTAGGTGTGCCAGTTTTTTTCAAATGGGATTCCGGTCCTTCTTCTCTAATGCTTTGTCCAAACTTTAACCTTCTTAAAAATGGAATAAATATTGGAGATAAAAGGACGGTAACTAAAAATGCAATTGCTATTGTAATTAATAAGACTGAAATATTCATACTATCTCCTCCTAGTGCAAAACCGTCCACTTATAATAATTTAGCAAGTTTCTTTTTCATCAATTGCTGCTCTGCTGGAACATTTCCATTGCTTTAACCTGATTAAATAATTTCCTCAATGAGCTTTTCAAATTGAAGACCTCTTGAAGCTTTAAACAACAATAAGGCGTCCTCTCTAAGGTAGCTTTTCACTTCCTGAAGCAGTGCTTCTTTTGAAGTAAAATGCTGGCAATGAATATCCTCGTTATTTGCGGATACACTGTCAGAAATAAACGCTGCCTCATCACCATATGTAAATACATCTGTAATTGGCACTATTATATTTTCAGCGATGGACCTGTGCATTTCTTCCGAATATGCCCCCAGCTCCAAAATCTCACCAAGCACCAGGATTTTATGATGAAACCCATCCATCTGCCTGATGACATCAATAGCTGCTTTCATCGAAGTTGGGGAAGCATTGTAGGTATCATTTATAATGGAAGCACCATTCATTCCTTTAATCATTTCAAAGCGCATGGAAGTTCTGGAAAGTTTTTGTAAAGCCTGTTGTATATTTTCCTGACTTATTTTTAAAAGTTCGCCAATAGCAATAGCGTAAGAAGCATTATGCACATGATGGCTGCCCAATAAAGGGATAGTGAAATTGAATTTATTTCCTACATTAAAATCAGTACGGTTATATTCCATATTGATGATCTCTATAACTTTACTATTTGTTTTATCGTAGCCGCATGTGATTACATTTTTTTGTTCGTGCAACTTCTCCAAAAGCTTTTCATCCCCATCAATAATGATTTGACCATTTTCATGGAGACCATGGAGAATCTCTAATTTTGCATTGGCAATACCTTCACGGGAACCGAGAAATTCGATATGGGATTCGCCGATATTGGTGATAATTGCGTAATCAGGCTTGGCAAGCCTTGATAATTTGTCAATTTCCCCAAATTGGTTCATTCCCATTTCCAATACCAGTACCTCTGTATCTCTTTTCATGGATAAAATAGTTAGCGGCAGGCCAATATGATTGTTCAAATTACCTAATGTATAATGGGTTCTATATGTGGTTTCAACGACAGCTCTTACCATATCCTTCGTCGTTGTTTTTCCGTTTGAACCTGTGATACCAATAACAAGCGGATCCACTTCCATCCGGTAATTTTCTGCAATCTTTTGCAGTGCTGCAATTGTATCATCTGTAAAAAACACCGGTAAATCCGCAGGCAATTTAGCAGGAAGCCTTCTCTTTTTATCCCATAAAATCGCAGCAGCACCGTGCTCAACAGCCTGCTGTACATAATCATGACCATCAAAGTTTTCCCCAATAATGGGAACAAACAAAGCGCTGTTCATTTTTTTCCGGCTGTCTGTAGATACTTCCTTGATTTCAGTTTCACTTTCCGTATTACCTTTATTTTCCGTGAGCTCAGCAGCTAACCATCTTACAGTAAATAACATTTCCATTACCCCTTCTCAAGAATCGCCTGACGGGCAACTTCACGATCATCAAAGTCATATTTTGTATGCCCGATTTGCTGATATGTCTCATGGCCTTTACCGGCAATCAAAATAATATCATCTTTTTCAGCAATCTGAACAGCCTGATGGATTGCCTCTTTTCGGTCCGGAATGACCTCATAGCTTTTAGCAGTACTATCAATTTCTGCTGTCATATCATTCAATATAGCTTGCGGATCCTCTGTTCTCGGGTTGTCGGAAGTAAAGATGGCATGGTCTGCGAACCTTAGCGCGACCCCTGCCATGAGTGGCCGTTTTGTCCGGTCGCGATCACCGCCACAGCCTACAATGACGTAAACTTTATTTCTCGCAAATTCTTTTACTGTCTGCAGCACATTTTCCAGGGAATCCGGCGTATGAGCATAATCAACAATAACAGAAAACACCTGTCCTTCGTTCACACTTTCAAACCTTCCGCTGACTCCTTCAATGCTTTCCAGTGCTTCCTTAATCACGGGTAGCGGTATGTTGGAGGCTATTGCCGCTCCACTTGCGGCAAGCATATTATACACATTAAAATTGCCAATCAGATTGCTGTTAACTTCTATTTGCCCAACAGGCGTCTTCATCCGAAATGAAGTGCCAGAAGCTTCAAGCTTAATAGCTTCTGCCATAACCTGGGCGTTCTTTTTATAACCATATGAAATAACATGCTGTGCAGTACTCCGTATTAAAAGATCACTGGCCTGGTCATCCGTATTAATGACTGCAAATTTTCTCCCCGTATCATCATAAGTATTTCCCAATTGACTGAACAAAAGACTTTTTGCACGCAAATAATCATCTATATTTTCATGGTAATCCAAATGATCCTGGGATAAATTAGTAAAGACGGCAATATCAAAATCGCTGCCGTAAACCCTGCCCATATCCAGAGCGTGGGAGGACACTTCCATAACCCCTTGCTCCACACCCTCTTCACGCATTTTCTTAAATGACCTTTGTAAATGCAAAGAGTCAGGGGTTGTGTTATTAACTGGATAAGTGTCTTTACCAATTTTCATTTGTATCGTGCCTATAACTGCTGTCTTTTTTTCATAATGGTTAAAAATGGTTTCCAGTAAATATGTCACCGTTGTTTTTCCATTGGTGCCTGTAACACCGATTAAAGGAAAATCTCTTGTTGGATCATTATAGAATTTCACTGCAAGCATGGATAAAGCCCTTGCTGTATCCGCAACGGTAATGACCGGCACATAAGCCTGTACCGGCTTTTCAGCAATTACCGCAGAGGCTCCGTTCTTTACGGCTTCTTCCACAAAATGATGGCCATCTACCGTAAAACCGGATATACATACAAACAGACTTCCCTTTTTAACAGCGCGGGAATCCATTTCCAAAGTATGTATTTCAATATTCTCTATGGTGGAAGTTGTTTCATAAAAAGAAATACTGGAAAGTAATGCCGTTAATTTCATCGTATACTCCTACCTTCAAATTCTTCATAATAATTTCTTGTTTTTTTAACATGTGTAAACATACCCTGAGGAATGTAATGTGAAACTTTCTTTCTGCGTTAAAACTTAACTTATCGCCCATCCTTAATGGCAATGACGAAAGCCTTAGTTACATGCAGGGGCTGGGACATATCGAAAGCCACTGTATAAACAATAAACTAATATAGCGGAGGGAATATACGTAGACTCCTGGGATTGCGCGTAAATGCTCGCCCCACCGTAAAGATTTGTGGGAAGTAGGAGGTCGGTAAGACCCCACAGGGCGTTACTCCAAGGTCGATGACAATCGTCACTTCCAGTGACTTCATCGACACTAGCTAGCACATCCTGTGCATCGGAGGCTCACCACTCCCCCACGGAAAGCGATGTATATTTCCGGAACCGGTTATAGGCGCTAATTGTTATTGTTCAGATTTTCTTTGATTAAAAAACTTTTTGCCCCAGTCTCTGCCCACAAAATAATTTATTTACTCATTATAGCAAACTTCATCATTTTTAACGATCATTTTCCGATAAATAAATTCTTACTTCTGCTCCCTGTTCAACACTTGTACCGGCAGCAGGAGCTTGATCAATAATATAATCTCCTTCCCCGTCCGTTTCCACCGTTAAATCCAGCATATACTCTGCCAGTTCATCTTTCGTTAAACCAATTAAATCAGGAACTTCCACCTTTGGCTCCTCTGGCCATTGATAATCCTTTGGAAGACCGTCATCCCGCGGTTCTATTTCCATGGCCCGCAAACTATCGCCGATAATAGTCCCTACAATGGGAGCTGCAACTACACCGCCAAACTGAACGGTATTTTTCGGATTATCCACAGCAACATAGACAACAATTTCCGGATCATCTGCAGGTGCAAACCCAATGAATGATAAGATATAGTTATTTTCCATATATCTTCCATCTTTTCCAACTTTCTGAGCTGTTCCGGTCTTTCCGCCTACACGGTAACCATCCACATATGCCGGCCGACCTGTACCCTCAGCAACCACGCTTTCCAATGCATGCCTTATCTCTTCAGACGTGGAAGCGGAAACTACCCGTTCTTTTATATTGGTTTCCTTTTTCTCGACCACTTTTTCTGAAACAGGATCGACCCACTCATCAGCTATATAAGGTTCATAGAGGTACCCTCCATTTACTGCTGCAGCAACAGCCATTACCTGCTGAATTGGTGTTACCGAGACCCCCTGGCCAAATGCCGTAGTAGCCAATTCAACTGAGCCGACATCCTCTCTATTGAATAAAATCCCATTTCCTTCCCCTTGCAAATCAATACCTGTTTTCTGGCCAAAACCAAAATTCTCTATATAGGTAAATAGCTTTTCCGTTCCAAGCATTTGACCAAGATTAACAAAGCCGGGGTTACAGGAATTTTGGACTACTTCAAGGTAGTTTTGATGGCCATGGCCGCCTCTTTTCCAGCAATGAAGATGAGACCCTCCAACTTCAATATCACCATCATCATGGTATTCATCTTCCAATAAATCTACTGCATTTTCTTCCAGTGCAGCTGCCAATGTTATAATTTTAAAGGTAGACCCCGGTTCATACGTACTCCAGATTGGCAGATTGCGATCAAATACATCTGCATCAACCTCCTGATAGTTTTCCGGGTGAAAGTTAGGCCTAGTAGTCATTCCCAACACGCCGCCTGTTTTTGGGTTGACGGCAATAGCCATTGCTCCATCTGGGTCATATTTAGAAACGACAAGATCAAGTTCTCTTTCCATAATAGATTGTACTTTTGTATCGATAGTTGTTCTTAAATTCAACCCATCTTCAGGAGGACTATATACATCGGCCAAATCATCCAGCCGCCTGCCTTTTGCATCGGAAAAAAAGGAGAGACTGCCTTGTTTCCCTTTCAATTTATCATCGTAAAATAATTCCAGGCCCATCAAGCCCTGGTTATCAATTCCGGCAAAGCCCAATACATGTGATAAATCTTCGTCTTGGGGATAATGTCTTTTTGAATCTTTTGCCAGATAGACACCTTCCAAATTTGCTGTACGTATGGCTAATTCCTGTTCTTCGGATATTTTTATCCCCTCAGGCCGAATCATTACACTGGATGTATTTTTTGTTATATTTTCATATACCTTGTCCACAGACACATCCAGAATTTCAGCAAGTATTTCAGCAGTTTCTTCCGGGTTGGTAATTTGTCTTGGTGTAGCAATAACCGATGGTGCTGTTACGTTTTCAGCTAATACTTCATCATTCGTATCGAGGATTAACCCCCTCTCAGGCTCAAAAACAATATCCCTTGTCCATAAATCATTTGCTTTATCCATTAGTTCATCCCCGAGTGCGAATTGAACATATCCTAATCGAAAAGTAATGACCAAAAATACAAGCAACCCAATGAGAAAAACAGTTACCATTCGTTTTTTCACTGTTACAGCAGATACACGCTTCATATTCCATCCCCTTCTCTGTCATAGGTAGGCTTGTATCCACTATATGAATAAATAGAATTGAATAGAACATGGAAGAAGGAAGAAAAAGCACGCTCGGTCTGACTTAACCAAATCAAAGGCCGCCTTGGCAAAAGAATTTGACTCACATCAGCTTAAGCTTCTAAGTTGATGATACCCAGATGGGCAATAGCGAGTCAAATTCTCCTGAGACAGCCTGGTGGCAGTTTATGTTTTTTAGCTTATTATCCTTCCACTTCTATATCTTCCTCATCATTCTCGGCTTCACTTTCCATTGTTTCTTCTACGGTCTCACTTGGAGAAGTAAACTCAACACCTAAGTAATCTCCCTTTTTAAGCGGTGTTCCTTCTTCAATATTTTGGGTAGCTGCAAAGCCGTTTCCAAAGGTTTCTGTTTGCAATTCAAGCAGCTCGGTCAGCTGCAATACTTCCCGTTTTGACCAGCCTGATATGTCAGGCATTTCTGGCTGGTCCGTCACAAGTATAATATGATCGTTCGGGAGGATATAATCTCCTTCTGATATGTTTGCTGAAGCTACCTCTCCCGAACCAATGACTGTAACATTTAATCCATCTTCAGCCAGTGAACTCTCCAAATCGGCAGCATCCAAACCAATCAGCTTTGGTATTTCAACTTGCCGGACGGAATCTTGCTCGTCTTTGTCAGGTTCAATGTTTAAATAATGCAGGCTGTTTTCCATTACATTATTAAATATGAAAGATACAGGAGCAGACCCTGCTTCTGTATCTTCCAACTCAGGCTGTTTGACAGATACATACATCATGAGCTGCGGATCGTCCATCGGAGCCATGCCCAGAAATGAAAATATATAATTTTCCCGGCCGGTCAAGTACGGGCTTCCACCGGGATCCGGGTTCGGGATTTGGGCTGTTCCTGTTTTGCCTCCCACGGTATAGTCATCGAGCTGGTACATTTTCCCTGTTCCATTCTCTCCATTTACGACTGACTCCAGCAGCTTTAATACCAGATCTGAGGTTTCTGCTGAAATCGGTTCTCCAACCACATTAGGGTGCTTTTCCTCCAACATGTCCCCAGTACTTGATTCAACTATTTGTTGAATCACATATGGCTGAACCATTTTCCCGTCATTCGCAATGGCAGTAGCTGCCTTCATTTGCTGGATTGGGGTCAATGTACTGCCCTGCCCAAATGATGTCGTAAGCTTTTCGAGCGGCCAATTGTATAAAATTTGACCCTCTACTTCTCCAGGTAAATCTATTCCTGTCGGTTTATCAAAATCAAATGCTTTTAAATACTCCAGAAATGTGTCCGTCCCTATTTTTTCCCATGCTAATTTGGCGGCGGCCACATTGGAAGAGCGCTGAAATCCTTCATTATACGAAATGCTTCCCCAGCCTTCACCTCTATTATGATCATTGATTGGCTGTATCCGTTCATTGACTGTATAACTTCCAGACTCAAATGCCTCTTCTCCGTTATAAACGCCTTCTTCAATTGCCGCAGCCCATGTAAACATTTTTACTGCTGATCCTGGTTCAACCGGTGTAGAAATAACATCGTTATACCAGTTTTCCACATCGGCCGGGTCATTTGGGTTATAGCTCGGCCTATTGCTCATGGCAAGGATTTCGCCGGTTTTTGGATCCATGACTGTTGCAGTTATTCGTTCCGGGTTATAAAGTGCATTCACTTCTGTTAGTGTATCTTCCAGCAACGTTTGTATTTTTTGATCGATTGTCAAATAAACGTCATCCCCATCTTCCGGTAAGGTGACGATTTCATTTGGGTCAAGTAACCGCTTATTATATTGATCGCGCTGATAGGATATATTTCCATCTATCCCGCTTAACAGCTCATTCATTTCATTTTCCATACCGACAATGCCTGATATTTCCCTGGCCGTTCCATCCTCTGTTTCGACCTCTGAGTCTCTTGCAAACCCAATAATATGGGAAGCAAACATGCCGTTCGGATAGTAACGAATAGACTCTTTTTCAAATTGGATCCCTGGCAGTTCTAAAGCTTCTATCTCTTCTTTCTGCTGTTGGGACAATTCCCTGCCCTCCGTTCCGAATTCTACTTGGAAAGCATCATTTTCAATACCGCTTTCCAGACGGTCTAATATTTCATTCTCCTCCCCCCCAATGATGGGTGCAAGTTTTTCAGCAGTCTCTTTGGTGTCAACCACATGCTGCGGATTGTCCAAATTAGTGGAATATGCTTCCTGAACAATGGCATACATTAGGTAGACAGGCCTGTCATAGGCGAGCGTCATTCCGTTTTTGTCATATATTATTCCCCTTTCGGAGTCAAGGCTATAAGAGTTTGTCCGTTGCTTTTCTGCCCATTCCTGTAAAGACACTTCATTAACCTCACCTGTTGCCTGTATGTATAAAAAACGACCGGATAATACCAAGAACACGCCAACAAACAAGATTATAAGTATACCTGCCATGAAATGAGTTGTTTTATTCTTTTTCATAATCATAACCGCCTTGCTTAGTTATTAACATTTTGCGCTTGCTTCACCTCTGCATGTTGAATCATTAAACCATTGTCCCTGGCAATTTGCGTAATGCGTTCAGGGCGCTGGAGTTCCTTCATTTCAAACAGCAGGCTTTCATTGATCACCTGCTGATTTTGCACGGTCTGCTCCAGCTGTTGCATATCCCTGTTCAGGCTGTCTGTGGATGAAGAAAAGGAAACCATGAAGCCGCCTGCGATAATTATACATGCCCCGATAAGGGAATATAGTACTTTCTCTCCGCTCGTGATCCATCCTTGCTTCCGAACCTTTACAGCTACTTTTTGCTCTCTGTTTGGGGCAGTTTCCACTGTACTTCTTTGCTGCCAATCGATAGCCTGGTTTTCACGCATTACTTGTTCCACCCTTCCTTATATGAAAAATCTTCGTTCCAATCACTTACTTTTTCTGCAATCCGTAATTTCGCCGATCGGGATCTTCTGTTTTCCTGCAATTCATTTTCAGCCGGTACAATTGGCTTTTTTGTGTTCAGCTTAAAAGGAGCCTCATGGTCTTTAGGCAATACAGGTAAATTTTTTGGTGTTGGTTTTTCCGTACTCCAGGCTTTAAATGCCTGCTTCGCTAAACGGTCTTCCAGTGAATGGAAAGTAATAACGGCAATTCTTCCCTTTATGGAAATAATTTCGGCCGCTTGATGAAGTGCATCGTTAAATACATTCAGTTCATCATTTACCGCAATACGCAATGCCTGGAAAATCCTTTTTGCTGGGTGACCACCTTTTCTCCTTGCAGGGGCGGGGATACCTTCCTTAATGATATCCACCAGCTGATTTGTTGTTTTTATTTCCTTTTTTTGTCGTTGCTCTTCAATTTTTCTGGCAATTTGTTTCGAAAACTTTTCTTCACCATATTTAAAAAATATGGAAACCAGTTGTTGATAGGACCAGGAGTTAACAATTTCAAAAGCACTTAATTCCTGTGTCTGATCCATTCGCATATCCAAGTCTGCATTATCCCAATAGCTAAAACCCCGTTCTTTTCTGTCCAGCTGCGGGGAGGAAACACCAAGGTCAAACAATATACCATCAACGTGACGGATGTTATTTTTATTTAATTGGTATTTCAAATTAGTAAAGTTTGCATGGATCAAAAGGATTCGATCATGGTAGGGGGATAATCTTTCTCGTGCAGCTGTTAAAGCATCTTTATCCTGATCATATCCGATCAAGAGACCGTCTGAATTCAGATTAGAGACAATTTGCTCAGCATGACCCCCGCCGCCCAAAGTACAATCCACATACGTCCCGTCAGGCTTTATAGCCAATCCTTTTACCGTTTCATGCATTAATACACTATAATGTTCAAACATTGAGACACCCGCTTTTCCATTAAATATCGAAGTCCATAAGGTTTTCTGCAATTTCGGCAAACGATTCCTCAGATTCACTGAAATAATCTTCCCAGTTCTCGCTTGCCCAGAATTCAACTCGGTTCGATACACCAATGACAACACATTCTTTATCTAAAACAGCATAGTTGCGAAGAGGCTGAGGAATATTTATTCTTCCCTGCTTGTCCACTTCACATTCCACTGCGCCGGAAAAGAAAAATCGTGTAAAAGCCCTGGCATCTTTTTTTGTTAGTGGGAGGTTTTTTAATTTTTCTTCCAATAATTTCCACTCATTCATTGGGTAGGCGAACAGACATTTATCAAGTCCACGGGTGACAACGAAGCTTTCTCCAAGCCCTTCCCGGAACTTGGAGGGCACGATAATTCTGCCTTTTGTATCGATGTTATGTTGATGTTCACCCATAAACATATAGTCCGCCCCACTTTCGTATAATTATATTACCACATCTCCCCACTCTTCACCACTTTTTTATAAAAAAAGTTTAAAATTATTTTCTTCTTCCATTTTTGTGTCTGTTTAAACACATAAAAAAAGCTGTCCTATCAGTGATAGACAGCATATATATATATTTATTCTTATGGTGGGGGAAAGTGGATGTTTTTTTAGATCCACACCATATAATGACCATTTTCAAAAGACAAGGATTTTCCTGTTAATTCTTTTATAAATGCCGGACTGTATAAATTAATCCAAGGCAAAGGGGTCCAAATCCGTTCTTGTAAGTTATTCTGTGGATATAATGACAAGTTAATGAAATCAAATTCGGAAATATCCTTTTCATATTTTTCCTTCAATGCTTTCATCATCCTATTTTCCAAATAATCAATGTTTCGCTTTAAATAAAACAAATTCTTTTCAGATAGATCACCTATATCTGAGCTGATTTCTTCTGCAATATCCCTTAACGGTTTATGCGCTTCTACCATTTGCCTTTTGAGCGAATCAGCCACAGCCCGTATGGATGGATTGTTTTTTGACTCCAGCCACTCGTTTTTTAACTGCTCCACGCCCTCATTTACTACCTTTTCATAGGAAATATTATACTTTTTTGCATATCTTTCCACGTTCCTGTCCAGAAAAGTAAATGATAACCTTGGAACAACCGGGGGCATTTTTAGGTTCATTGTATGAAAAGCCTGTTTTAATGATGCCCAATAAGCAATCTCTCCCGGACCACCGATAAATGCCAGCGTAGGAAACAATAATTCCTGCATGATTGGTCTTGTAACCACGTTGTTGCTTAATTTTTCCGGATGGTGCTCAGCAATATTAAATAATTCTTCTGTGGTAAGGAGTACTTCATTTTGTTTCCCTGCCCAATCTCCTTCACTTGTTCGTTTTAGCAATATACGTTCATCGTCTTTATGATAAAACAAATGTCCCTCATTGGCATCTGCATCCAAAGAAAGAGAATAGCCGAGCTCCCCAAGTTCCTTAACACTATGCTGTACACTTCCAGCTATCTCCGGCTGTGCTTTAATTAAAGCGCTGAAATGATCCTTCTCCAGTTTTCGCAAATCCGCATCACCCGAGTCAACCAAAACAAGACCGTCTTCCTCAAATAATTGATAGATGAGACGGGCAAAAAAATCCACATAACTGTCCGACTGCTCCAGACACTTTTCCAAAGTATCAAATAGAACACTGGAATAGGCTGTTTCCTGTAATTGCTGAAATAATACTGTAAGCCATTCTTTACTTTCTTCCTGATTTATTTTCATCTGTGAAATGGATTGTTTCTTATAAACCTTCTGTGGATGTGTATACTTTTCCATCTGCCCTTGATTTGGCAGGAATACATGGTTGATTTCATCAAAATCATGATCCTCTCCAGCAATCCAGAAAACCGGAATTACCGGGGTCTTTAGTTCCTTTTCTTTCTGCTTGGCGAACTGTATAATAGAAATCACTTTATTAATTGTGTACATTGGGCCAGTTAACAAGCCCGCCTGCTGACCTCCGATAACTGTCACACTATTTTTTCCCTTTAACCGTTCTATATTGTCTATCGTAGTCCGCGGGGCATCCCAGCGGTTATTTATTCCATGTAAAACATTGGTCAAATCCGCTCGATCATAATTCCGATGTTTTACATCCTCAATCCGCTCCTGGTACTGTGTAAATGGATCATAGTCAAAAAAAGCCATGATGGCTTTTTCACTAGCCCGGTAATCGCGAATCAGCCTGCTTTTATTATGTATCTCAATTGCGTCAATTTGCATAGATTTGATGCCCCTTCTGTAATGATATCCATAAGTATTGTACATAAATTATAATATTATTTCATTCTTTCTGTTTTAGAGATGAAGCAGAGATAAAGCCTATTATTCCAATAGGTTTTATCCAAACCACGACCAAGCATAGCCTGATCAAGTGATACTAATAAAAGATCCGATAAGCTATATCAAAAATTAATAAACAAATATAGAGGGATGCAAACAGAAGAAATAAAAACCTCCAGAGTAATTTTAAAGCTTTCAAGAGCAAAACTTCCATGTTCAATTTCCACTGGATAAAAATAATTATTGCTAAAGCGCTAAGAAAGAAAATAACAATTGGCCCAGTCAGATTAACATGGAAGTTTAACCATACCAATATACTAACGGCAATGATATATAATAAGGTTGTCCAATTAACAGACTGATGAAAAGCTTTCAGCTTAGGCCAGTTCCATTTTATTAAAATAAAATAAATAAGCCAGGTTGCAATCACAGGAACAGTAACGAAAAATGCAATCATATAACTAATAAAATTAACCATATTAGTCTGTAATTCCCTTCTTAATTTCTATTGCTTTCATGCTGTCATACAAAAAGCGAGTATATGGAATGGTAAAACCATTTCCTTTTTTAATGATATAACCGGATATTGCTTCAATTTCGGTTTTTCGGCTGTCCATGATATCTTTGAACATAGAGGAACGATTTTTCGCTGTGTTTTCACATATGTACTCAACCCTTGCCCATCGTGTGGCATAGTCCATCTCCAAGACAGCACAAGCCTCCTCGCATATGATTTGCGCCATATTGTGCAGATAGCGGTTACGCATAACTTCTCCGTTTGTCACTTGAAATAATGCTGTCAGCGGATTAATAACCGCATTAATGACCAGTTTTTCTTTAAGTAGGCGTAGGTAATTCTCTTTAAAATCGAACGGAAAATCCGAATGGTTTAACTTCTTGGAAAGAGAATGCAAATACGCTTCATCCCCCTGGTATGCGGCCAAATTTATTTTTCCTTTTCCTGTATGTGCAACGAGATTATCCTCCAGTTTCATTGCACCATGCTCGATAACCCCGAGTATAATGGGGTGATATAACTCCTTTATATCATCCAAGTGTCCCATTCCGTTTTGTAAAAAAATCAACGGCGTATTTTTCCTTATTTTCCTGAGCAATGGAATAATAGCTGAGATAGACACTTGTTTCACACAAATGATAACACAGTCCTCATCCTGTAAATCCTCACTGAGCAATGCACGAATGTAAGCCCGCCCGGGATAATTTGATAATCTCACTCCATCTTTCATCAATTTTATTCTTTGATCTTCCTTGCGCACATAAATAGTTACAGAATGCTGTCTGGATAAATATGTACTTAGCAATAGCCCAGTCGATCCGCCCCCTATGATTCCAATATTCATTTTTACGCCCTCCACTCCTCTTAAGAATTGAAATTTATCTAAAAATATATGAACCAGTCGCCAAACATGGTAAAATGTACAGGAATGATTTTCATTATCCTTTTTTTATATTATAATAAAATATATAGAAAAGCTAAAATATTTCTGACAATATTGTAAACTTGTAATGAAGGAGAAGATGATAATGCCACCAAAAGTAGAGAAGCTATCAATTAATTATAAAACACTTGAAAGGTTTAAACACTTTAAAGAGTATGGGAACCAGGAACTTTCTATGCTTGAAGACCTTGAGAATAACATAATGGAGAATTATGGGGATTCCCCATTTTACGGAATTTACTATGGTGACAACCTTATTGCGCGAATGAGTTTATATAAAATCAAAGCAAAATATGATTACTACTTTGAACCTCCGCAAGACTACTTAACACTATGGAAATTGGAAGTATTGCCTGATTATCAAGGCAAGCAATATGGCCAGAAACTGGTTGATTTTGCAAAAAGTTATGGACTGCCTATTAAAACAAACCCAAGAATCAATTCACATGGTTTTTGGGAAAAAATGGGATTTCAAAAAGCAAATTATGATATGGAAAGAGATTTAGGAGAAAATCCATTAATCTGGCTGCCGGAAGGTGTTAACGAACAGGAAAGCAGTTAAAGTCTTGTTTAATGAAAATCAGACAAAGAACAAAGGCGCAAGCGTTCGGTTAGCGACGTACAGACTGCGCCTGGCCACGCCAGGTGGATCAGTGTTGCCACGCAAAGCGGCGGTTTTTACTGATCAATCTTTCCGTAGGAGATAAAGGAAACATACCCCCACATTGGGGGTATGCCGACGTTGGCCGGCAAGGCCGTATTTAAACGGCCTTCCTTTACCCGTAAGGAGTCGATGTTGACTTATCAAAGGATGTTCGCTTAAAAACGCGACGTCCTGGGACTACGGTACAGTAGTTCCTCGCCCCACCAAAACCTCATGTCGCAACACCGAACTGACCTGCATCTTGCAGGCCCGAGGTGAAGGAAGTCACGCTAGTCGCTGGGCGCTGGAACTGGACGTGACTAATCCTATATTAAAGTTATCCACTGGTTATAGTTTTTATAATTTCATAAACAATGACAAAAGACATGAATGAGCACCACTCCCTTCATGTCTTTTTTTCTACCTTTTTACTCATAAATACATTAAAACTATTTACCTGACCTCTTTACTCGTCTTTGCCCGGCTCCAGAGTTCCCCCATTTCCTCCCAGGCATAATCATAGCGTTCAAGTTCTTTTTTAAGTCTTTCATTTTCAGTTCTTAAGTATGTTACCATGTTTTCCTGCTGCTTCTCACGATCATTTTTTTCACCAGAATAATCCTTTTTCATTTTTTCCAATAAAGTGATCGCTGCTTCAATGGAGTCCTTTTCCATATCACCTGATTCATTCAAATGCCAGACTTCTTTCCGGCTGCCTTTCTTCCTGTCTTCCTTGGCAGTAAGTATTGCACCCTGATACTGCTTTCGAATCGTAGCATTCCATCTGAAACCGCATGCAGCAGAAGTACGTGACAGCTTTTTGGCTACTTCTTTAAAAGCTTCAAGCTGTGTTCTGCCTTCCCGTATATAGCGTAACACTGTTTCGGCCAAAATTATATCCTCATCTTTTGACCAGGCATCCTGCCGTGTTGCATTCATACCATCCCTCCTTATACGTTTGCTATCAATGTATGCAAAAAGTAGGCGTGATAGAATACATGTTTAGCTTTTTAACGGGAAATTTTCAGTCAGCGTTCCGGTTGATGAATTTGCTTACCGCCGCTCTATGTTCAGGTGTCTCCCATAGACTTGCACAATTTCTAACCTCTTCACTCATGAAAGATGACAGACTGAGACTTGATATTTTTTTCTTGTATTGCAGTTTCATCATTCTCATTTGCTCATAAGATTTGGAAATGTAGGATTTTAAAATATCATTGAAATTACCTTCCCAATCCTCCATCGGTACGATTTTTTGCAGCCAGCCTTGCTGCATTAATTGATCTGCTTTTAGTATGCTTGCTTCCATTAACCAGTTCATGGCAAAACTAGGGTTTACTTTTTCATATAGCAGTGCTCCCCCTCCCCATCCTGGCAAAATTCCCAATTTTGTTTGTACAAAACCAAATGTAGTGGCTTCTTTTGCAATTCGAACATCACAGGCCGTAGCCAGTTCACATCCGCCTCCTAATGCATTTCCATTAAGCATAGCAATTGTCGGAACAGGGAAATTTGCCAGTTCAAATAACACCTCTTTCATTGGGTATAAAAGAGAAAAAGCTTCATCTGTTGTTAAATCGCCATGGAGATCAAGTAAATCTCCGCCTGCACAAAACATATTTCCATTTCCTGTTACCACCAAAAATTTCAGCGAATCCTGTTTTGTATCTTCCAATATTGTCATTAGTTCCTTTGTCATTTCTTGTGAGACGGCATTATTTTTTTCAGGCCGGTTTAAACATATTTCCCCGTAGCCTTCATCATGTTTTTCATAGGCTATAATATTAGTCAAGCAATTCACTCCTTTTCAGTACAGTAGTAATCATCATAGATAAGAAATAGCAAGCTTCAATACGAAGCGGGTTATTAATAATACTCAAAATAAAAAGGCTGACCCTTGTAATACCGGGACAGCCTCCTTTATTCGTTCGCAATTAACTGCTTACCACTTCTTTACCATCATAATGACCGCATGACTTGCAAACATGATGCGGTTTTGCTAACTCTCCGCAATTTGAGCATTCTACCATACCTGGTACCTGCAGTTTTTTATGAGTTCGACGTTGATTTTTCACTTTTTTGGAAGTCCTTCTTTTTGGTACTGCCATGACTTACACCTCCTTCAAAGAAAATTCATTATTTTTCTTTTCTATCATTTTCTTTTTTTTCAAGCAAATTCTCCAATTTTTTCAGACGGGGATCAATTGTGTTGTCCTGTTTTTCTTTTTCAGTAATTAACTCCCATCCCTGTCCTTGATTTACCGTGTTTTCTGGGTCTAGTGCAGCCTCTGAATAAACCCGGAATGGCAAGTTCAATATAATATGTTCTTTTATAAAGGGAGTTAAATCGATGACTTCCCCTTCCACGGGGTGAATCTCATTCTCTTCATCCACATCATAGGGAGAGGATGTGAACACTTCACTTGTCTGAATATCCATTGAATATGTTACATCTCTCAGTGTACGTGCACACGGCAGGATCATTTCACCTTCAATACGAAGGTCAAAAATGAATTGCTCCCCCTGCATATAACATTTCCCTGTTACATGTACAGCGTCAATTTTTCTAATATCATTATTCATTTCTGTCAAATCAGAAACATTTACGTTTTCATCAAAGGCAAAAGCTTCTTGATGAGCACTTTTTCTAAATTGTGCAATAGAAAATTTCATCATTATCACCTCAAGACAACAAGAGTTATTCTAAAAGAAAAAACGAGTTTTGTCAACATTTTATCTTTACATCCAAATAGAAAGTATCAAGTTTATTAAATATACCAATTCTGCAGTTAATTTTTCACGTATTGAATTTAATAGGGTACGAAAACTTTTTCCATCCACAGATTGTCCTATTATGCTTCCCCAAGACGTGTGCAGCTAACCAAAAGTTATATCCGGGTTATTTATGCGTATGCTTTGGATTTTTGGTACAATGAATACTAAAATACATCCAGGAGTTGGTCGGTTTGAAAGCATGCGGTTTAATCGTTGAATATAATCCGTTTCATAATGGGCATCTATATCATATTCAGCAATCGAAAAAGCTGACGAAAGCGGATTGTGTAATTGCTGTGATGAGCGGCTCCTTTTTGCAAAGAGGCGAGCCGGCAATTGTCGATAAATTTCATCGAACCAAAGCCGCTTTGGAATCAGGGGTCGATATTATGTTGGAGCTTCCGTATCCGTATGCCGTTCAAAGCAGTGATTTTTTTGCAAAAGGGGCTGTTCTAACCTTATATGAAATCGGGGCAGACAGCATATGTTTCGGCAGTGAATCGGGAAATATAGATTTTTTTAAAAAAGCGTATTTTGCATTTAAAGAAAAGGAGCATCTATTCAAGCAAGTATTAAAATCGCAATTAGACAAAGGTACCGCTTTTCCGGAGGCCAGCAGACTGGCATATAAAAAAATTGGGCTCTCAACGGCTGAAATGGATTTGTCCAAACCGAATAATATTCTTGGCTTCAGTTATGTGAAGGCTATTTTAGAAAACCATTTGCCTATGGAAGCTTGCACCATTAAACGAACTAAAAGCAACTATCATGATCAATCCATCACAAGCTCTATTGCCAGTGCTACAAGTATACGAAAAGCCCTGTTTGAAACCGGAGAAATTACGGATTTGCTAAAAAAATCAATGCCTTATGAAACAAACCTGCAATTACAGAAATATAAAGAGAAATCAACAATCTGGCATATGTGGGAATTCTATTTCCCTTTTCTTCATTACCGTGTAAGGACAATGACATTAAAAGAACTTGCCAATATTCATGATGTAGAAGAAGGTTTGGAATACCGCATTAAAAAAACCGCAAAAAAAGTGTCCTCGTTTAGCGAGTGGATGAGTGAAGTGAAGACTAAAAGATATACGTGGACAAGGCTGCAGCGTATTTTTGTACATATTTTAACCAATACAACAAAAGAAGAGATAGCAGAAGCAAGACAGCATAAAACAGTTCCTTATATTCGGTTATTGGGAATGACAAAAACGGGGCAATCCTATTTAAATCAGCGTAAAAAAGAACTTGAAGTCCCTCTGGTAACAAACGTAACGAAAAATGCGGATCCCATGCTTTTACTGGAAGAAAGAGCAAGTAGCGCCTATTACAGTATTCTTCCTCCAAGTAATAAGCATAAATTATATAGACAAGAATTTCAGGCACCAATGATATTTCCGACTTAACAATATCCTGAGTGGTCTACCTTGAAATACATGGCCGAACGGAATCGACGTAAGTATATATCTGAAAGGGCCAAGTTAATTTAAACATAAGAAAACCGATGAATTTTTTCATCGGTTTTCTCTTTTATAAGGACATTTGAGATGGTGGCTACGCGTGTTACAAATTATTTTTAGTCTCTAAATCCTGTAGATAACTAATAGCTTCTTCCACTGTATCAATTGGTACAATTTCCATGTCTGTTCCAATTTCTTCAGCCTTTTCCAGCGCAATGTGATAATTTGACGCTACTTTTCCATTTTCATTCGGAGCAAAGAAAATATCGATGCCTTTATTGTCAGAAGCAACCACTTTCTTATCCACGCCGCCGACTCGATAAACATTGCCTTCATAATCTACTTCTCCGGTACCCGCGATGGCATATCCTTTTGTTACATCCGCCTCTGTCAGCTGATCATATATTTCCAGGGAGAACATTAAACCTGCACTAGGTCCTCCGATTCTGCCACTAGAAAAGTTTATTTCAGGATTTACGGCTACACCACGGTCGGTAACAAGTTGAATACCGATTCCCGGCTGACCATCAAGCTCACCTAATGCTTCGAGTGTAATTATTTCTTCTAATGTTTCCTCTTCTCGTATAAATTCCACTGTAATTGTTTCCTCTGCTTCTTTTCCTTGGACGTAATTAATTAAATCATCCGCTTCTGTGATTTCATCCCCATCAAGCCCAATAATCCGATCTCCCATTTGCAGTTTGCCATCTGCAGGCATATCGTCCATTACTGAAACAACGTAAACACCATTATATTCGATGTTTATTTCTTGTCCTGCTAATTCATAAGCAACAACTGTTGAGGCCTGCTGCGAACTTTCCATCATTTGCAGCTGCGCATGCATATATTCATCATCGGTAATTCCATCAGGCCTTACATCTTCTAGGGGGCGTATTTCATGGTGCGGGAGAAACATAGCCCAAGCGTATTGCAATGGGGTTGCCTGCCCGCCGCTCACCGTGACAAGATGCATTTCACCTTCGCTTAAAAATGCGCCTTCCACTTCCACAACCGGGTTTAATTCATCCGCCGCTCCCGGTTTATATATATAATACGGCAGTTGAAAAGCCGCTAAAAAATAAGCAATAACTATAATAATAAACAGAGATAATAAATGTTTTTTTCTAAATATCATTGCAGGACTCCTTCCACTTCCAGCTGCTTAAGGCAGCTGATAAAGCCAGCGTGATGTTTCTAAATTGAAATACCCCGCTCATTCCATGTGTTGAAGACAAAAGCCCGGTTTGTATAATGCAGATAATAAAGCTCCCCTCTAAAATATCACCCTGTTAAAAAAGTGTATGGCATAAATACTACAGGTATGAGCGTATATTGAAAAAGAAGGTCTGCCTGTACATCACGTCTTTATCTTTTTGTTCTTAAATACTTTTAAATAGCAATACCATACCTAAAATCATTCTATTATTATATCAAAGAAAACAATCCAGAGCCAGTTCATCGTTTAGGAGGCTACAGTATTGATACAGAAATCAAAAACCATTATTTTAGCTGGATTCACTGCATTTTTTGCCTTTTCCCTTTTGTTTTTTACCGATCAGGCTTTTGAGGCGAGTATTAGAGGATTAAATATATGGTGGGAGGTAGTTTTTCCATCATTGCTTCCATTCTTTATTACTGCAGAATTATTAATTGCATTCGGTGTGGTACGATTTGTCGGCGTATTGTTTGAGCCCATCATGAGGCCACTATTTAACGTCCCCGGCGCAGGCAGTTTCGGCTGGATCATGGGCATGGCAAGCGGATATCCAACCGGTGCAAAAATTGCTGCACGGCTGCGTGAAGATGACCAGCTCACCCGGGCAGAAGCCGAGAGACTCGTTTCATTTACGAATTCCTCAAGCCCGCTGTTTATCATTGGAGCTGTATCCATCGGCTTTTTCCATGATGCACAGCTTGGTATATTACTGGCAGCAGCCCATTACTCAGGAAATGCGCTCGTAGGTTTTTGTATGCGATTTTATAAAAAGAATGACAGAAAAAAAACAAAAGACCAGCGTATGGGAGGAGAAACAAATCCAAGGGTATCAATTGTCAGAGCTTTTCGTGAGATGCACCGTACCCGTGTACGTGATAAACGACCTTTAGGAGAAGTTCTTGGAGATGCAGTAATTAATTCCATCCAAACACTTGTGATGATTGGCGGCTTTATTATCCTTTTCTCTGTTTTGACAAAACTGTTCCATCTGGTCGGGGTTTCCCCGATTATTGCAGGGATATTGCAGCATGTTTTGGCATTATTTTCATTGCCGGTTGAACTTGCTTCCCCCTTTTTCTCCGGTTTGTTTGAAATATCCATCGGTGCACAGATGATCTCACAGATATCAACAGATACGATCTTACAAAAAGCCTTAATTGTCAGCTTTATATTAGGATTTAACGGGTTTTCAGTTCAAGCACAGGTGGCCAGTATTTTGGCAAAGACAGATATTGGTTTCGCCCCGTATTTTTTCTCAAGGTTTTTGCACGGTATCTTTGCCAGTATATTAACTGTAATACTATATTATCCGCTCTATTTAAATAAGCAAACATTTGGAGGAGATGACATTCCCGTATCACAAGAAGCAAGTGCGAGTATTTGGATCGATATCCTAAATCGCCTTTCCCATATCGGCCCTGCAATTACCTTAGTAACACTGGGGATCGGCGCCATCATTATTTATATAAAAATGCTCAGAAAGAGACTGTGACAAAACAATTTCAGCAAACAAAAATCAAACATTCTTAAATTTGAAATTAAAACCTGCTCCGGAAAAATACTACGCTTTTCGCCGGCAACTGGTGAGCATCCTTGTTCTTTCGCACTGCGGGGTCTCACCGATGCCTTTGGTCCTTCAAGCGTCTACGTATATTTCCGGAGCTGCCTTGGTAGGTCGTTCGTCTTTTCAATGTTTCCCTATGGTTTTGTCCCAGCATCTTTTCTATTTAAATCTATCTTTTAACGCATTTTCCACTACTTCTGGTACCAGATCGGAAACGTTCCCTTGATACCTTGCAATCTCTTTTACAATACTTGAACTTAAGAAGGAGTACTGGTTATTTGTCATCATGAAAAAGGTTTCAATTTCGTCATTAAGTTTTCTGTTCATGGATGTAATTTGCATCTCATATTCAAAATCACTTACTGCACGCAATCCACGAATGATAGCTTGTGCATCCTTGGATTGTGCATAATCCATTAACAACCCGCTTGATGTATCAACTGACACATTCGGGTAATCCTTGACACTTTCCTCAATCAATTGAATTCGTTCATCCACCGTAAAGATAGGATTTTTTGACTGATTCTTAAAAACAGCAACGATAATATGGTCGAATATTTTCGACCCTCGTTTGATAATGTCTAAATGCCCGTAAGTAATTGGATCAAAGCTCCCGGGACAGATGGCGAGTCTACTCAATTTAAATCAATCCTTTCTTTTCCCTTCCTGATAAATAGTAACACTAATGGTATCTCCATAATTACTTTGCTTCAGTATACTGTAGTTATCGAGTTGTGGCGGCAGTTTCTCGGAAATGTCATGTTCACAAAATATAAGGCCATTTTCTCTTAGTAATCCGAGATTCTTGATTTCATATAAAAGATTTTCAAAATCAACCATCCTATACGGTGGGTCAAGCAGGATAAGGTCAAATTGCAATTCACGCTTTGCCAGCGTATGTAAAGCACGGAATGCTTCGTTTCTGTATACTTCCGAGGATTCAGTTATATTGAGCGTTTTTAAGTTATCATAAATTGTATTGACAGCTTTGGACTGTTTATCAATAAAAACAGCAGAATCCATTCCCCTGCTTAGTGCTTCAATCCCCAAAGCACCGCTGCCGGCAAATAAATCCAACACCCTGCCGCTATTAAAAAATGGGCCAATCACTTGAAAAACGGCTTCTTTCACTTTATCTGTTGTAGGTCTTGTCGCTTTACCTGAAACCGCTTTTAATTTTCTACCTTTATGTATACCTGCAACTACACGCATACTTCCACCTCAATTTGCAGTATTCGACATTTATCCTACCATAAAAGGTCAGGTTAAAACAATTTCTTTTAAAATCATTCGATCATGTATATTTTTAAAATACTCGTCCATAATAACATATTGAAACGGCTAAAAGTTAATTAGTTGTTTTAAAACTCGGAGAAGACTTACACTTCCCCATAAGTTCTTCCTCCGGTTTCTCCTCTCCCTTTGCTTTTTGTTTTCGAAGAACGGAAACAAAAAGACCTGTAGAAACATTTCTACAGGTTTTTCTTTTGATTTCTTATTTTATATAGATGAATGTGTATCTATTTTATAGTCATATTGCTTAGCCTGATCAGGTATAACCCCTTGAAAATCTGTTTGCACATACGGTTTATATGAACGTTCCACCTTTGATACAAATGAAAACCTCAACAGCTTTTCTTCTGTTTTTTCGATATCCTGCTCATCTACATAAATAACAGCATACTTTTGCTTTCTTGAAATATAGAGTAAATGACCGTGCCTTTTAATTTGTTTTATATTCTTTCTATGTTGGAACCAGACGATAAGTCCTTGTCTTTTCACTCTCATAAAAAATCCTCATTTGCAATGTATTTATAATACGTGCGTGTTCTCCATGCTTCCACTTCCGTCAGGAAGCACATCCGCAGCTGCCGCCGCTTCCGCACCCGCACCCACTGTCTGTCAAGGCTGCTCCTTCTTTTGGTGCTTTAATATCTTCGCTGACACTTAAAGCAATATAGGAACTAACCTCGTCCAGCAGTTTTTGCAGATTTCGCTCGGTAATCTTAAAGGCTGCTACTTTATCATTCATGTCCATCTCCCGCTTAGTGAAACGCACGCTTTTCATTATCTGGTTATAATCCGGGTGATACCGTCCGAACCGCTGTATATCCTCATAATGTTCCTTCATATCTATAAACTTCTTTATAAGCTGCTGGGCTTCGCTGTCGTAATCCAGTGCATTTTTAGCTTCCTGATAGGCCTGCATATCTTCAGAGTCCAAAATCATTTTAGCTAAGACTTCAGAATGATCAAGTATATCTGCATACTCCAGTGTAGCAATCATACTACTAAACACCTCCACTACTATCTTAACATGTCAGAGGCGTTCTGAAAATAATTAATCTTTCACTGCCTCGGCGAATTGCATAAGCATTCCCGCCATCTGTACTTGATTATTTAAACGATCCATTCGCTGGGGAAATGTTTTACCATAAAATTTTCGGGCTTCTTTATCTATTTCCCTTATCTTTTCCGGGTCCCTTGATAAGTAGCGATACCACATCGGATTATAGCGGACAAATCTGGCTAGTGATGGGTTATTTGTCAAATAGCGGTACGTGTATTCATCCATGCGCCAACCTCCTTAATCCTGGTACCATTGCTGCTGGTTTTGATTGACAGTTGAACTTTTATTCTGCTGAAACTGGCTAATTGCTTCCTGTACAGTAGAGATGGTATTACTTAATTGATGTACTTGCTTTTGTACTTTGTCCATATCCATATCTTCAGCCTTTTTTAAAAGCTGGCTAAATAATTCCATATTTTTTTTCTTTGATTCCGTTTCATCATCAGCGTTATGATCCTCTCCCTTTTCCGTTTTATCTGTGTTTTGTTCTTTAAATTTCTCCCAATAGTCATCGTCTTCCCCAAGGAGCATCCATTTTTCATAATACTCCTGCCATGGTCTTCCTTTTTTCCGCAGATTCGCAATTAATTTAGGATGTTTATTGACAAATTGTTTAAAATCCTGGACAGAAGGATGGAGTTTTTGATCGTCCAATTTACTCACCTCAAATGAAATCATCTTTTTATTAATTTATGCGGATTTCCCGCACCTGTGATACATGCGGATTGATAATTAAAGCATAAAAAGAATTACAACGGTTTTTCCATAAAATTTTGTGTGTAGTAAAATCGATAGACACCCACACCAAGATGTGTATAGCCCTCATTAAATAACGCTTCCCTGTGCCCCTCACTGTTTAACCATCCTTCCATGGCAGAAGGAGCATCCGGGTATTGGGCTGCAATATTCTCGCCTGCTGTCCGGTAGAAAACTTCTACTTCAGATAACCGTTCTTTTAACCCATCGCCATTTAAGCTGGAATGGGAGAAATAATCATTATCCGCCATATCTTTACTATGCGCAAAGGCTACTTCATGTACTGATTCCTCCCAGCTTAACTCAGGTGAACCCTGTCGATTTCGTATGACATTTGTTATATCAAAAATCTGTTGTTCCATTCCTTTTTCAACCTCTTTCCAGGTTTCATCCGACAAGTTGGGCCTATCAGGCAGATTTCCCCGATACTGCAGCTCATATGGACGGTGTTTGAGCAATATATCAGCCGTTAATACTCTAATTGAAGATAATTCACTGGTAAACGTATCAAAATAATTCTGTATAAAAATGTCATCGCTTACTTTTACTAAAGGGCGGGTTACTAAATCTTCCTCGTTTAAAAGAAAAGTATACGATGAAAAACTTCCACTATAGTTTATTTCATCGCTAAACTGAAAATCCCCGTTATCTGCATAAGATTCAGCTGCCGATTCATATTCCTGGCCAATATAAACCGGAGATAAATCCAAATCTTCTCCTGTTGCATAAATGGTAACCACTTTATCCTCCAAGATTCCAAACTGAACATAACTTGCGGATTGATCCGTATAGACCCACCAGGTATAACCATACGCACTCACGTCTTTTCGATCAGGTTCTCCAAAAGCTTCTGTCAGTGCTTCGACATCACTTTTCATCCATTGGAACAAATCACCTTCCAAAGGAAACATAACCTCCATTTGAGGAGCTGTTTTTGTTTCAAGCGTATGCTGTTTCCATCCTGCATCATTGGCCGATCCCAATGCTTCTTCCTCATTAAACATGGTCTCGTCTATTAAATAGACACCTATCAGCACAAAAAATGCGGCTAAAAATAGATTTTTTACAAATCGCATAGAAGAAACTCCTTTATTCCTTTTTATCACACTATATGTCAAAGGGATAAAATACATGCTTTTTTTCTATCAATTGTAGCATTTTTTTCGGCATTCTAGCGCCGTTAATTATAAAAATAGATTTCAATGAAGAATAAAGGTTTTTTTAGTCAGGTAATTTTTTTCATTACGTGACTTCGCAATTCACCATTAATGCTTTCCAGCAGGCAAGTTTTCTTACCTTTTCAATTGCAACTTCAAGCAATTCGTACTATTATTAGTAAGTGAGGACAAATACGCGAGGTGGATAAAATGAGAATAGAAAATACAGGAATTGATGAAATTGTTATCGACCTGAAACCACTGGATCATATTACTGCTAAACATGCTTTTATCCGAGCTGGTCAATGGGATTATGAGAGGGTTACGTACGACTATAGAGTTGATTCTAAAGAGAAAAATATTACATATTATATTCGAATCCAAGGCTATGCAGTGGAAGGTGACGTAGACCGTGGTGATGCAGTAATTAAAATCATTACTCCTCTACTGGGAAAGCATTATTATCCGCACGGAATTGAATACGGAGAAGATGAGAACTTCCCTGAGAACCTCATTGAACGGGCAAATAATCTAGTGGTAAAACTAAAAGAAGAAATTGAGCAACATCAAAAGTAAGAAGAACAGACAAGCCAGCTGCATCTTTTAGACAGCTGGCTTTTTAGAAAAACTGGGTTACTGACAAAGGGATTATTACGAATGTATGCTTTACTTACTTAGAAGCCCGTTGGAGTTCAAATGTAGTCGCATGACTCTAGCCAAAAAAATAAATTTTCATCAGCGACGTGCTCTGAAAGATTTAAATTTCCAAATATGCTAAAATACCTTCTACTTTACATATTTATTCATATATATATGCTACAATACAGTTTTTATTAATGTAACCTTCACTCTAAACTGGAAAGGGGCTACCATATTACTGTGTTTCGTTCAATTACAAAAAGACAATGGACGCTTATATTTCTTGCTATTATTCTTATTTTAGCTGCTGTTTTTATTTTGCCTATTTCCATACCCCTGATCTTGGCACTGATTACTGCCCTGATTCTTAACCCGCTTGTAAGATTAATACAGAATAAGGTGAAACTAAATAGAAAGCTATCTGTAATCATTGTTTTCACCCTATTTTTAGTGGTTGCAGCATTTATAGGGACCACCGTCGTTTCAAAAGCAGTAACACAGGTTGTTAACTTAGTGGAAGACGTTCCTGTTTATGTTAATCAAATGAATGAAATTTTCCTGACGTGGGAAGAGCAACTGCAAACTTTTACAGATGATTTGCCCGCTGAATTTGTGAATGAAGTAACTGAAGGCATCGAAACAAACCTGATTATGTTAGGTGAGACGTTAAGAGAAACAATCACACTGGATAATATCGCTCAGATTTTTGCAAAAATTCCTGAGTATCTCATTAGCATTATCGTATACTTGATTGCATTATTCTTATTTATGCTGGAATTTCCAATTCTAAAATCAAAATTGTTTCAATTATTTACTAAAGAGACAGCTGAAAAAGTAACCTTCATGAATAAAAGATTAGCCAGTGTCTTCTTTGGCTTCTTTAAAGCTCAATTTTTAGTTTCAATGATTATATTTGTCGTAGCTTTGGCAGGACTTTTTATCATCATGCCAGAAGTAGCAATAATTATGGCACTTATTATCTGGTTAATTGACTTAATCCCAATTATTGGATCCATTGCTATCTTAGGACCATGGGCGATATACGTATTATTGGCAGGAGACACTGTTTTAGGTATCCAACTCTCTGTATTGGCCATTATATTACTTGCGATCAGGAGAACAATAGAGCCTAAAGTGATGGGAGAACAAATTGGTCTAAGTCCGCTTGCAACCCTAATTTCCATGTTTCTCGGGCTAAAGCTTTTGGGCATATGGGGGTTCATACTTGGTCCATTAATTGTAATCATAATCACTTCTGCAAAAGAAGTCGGCATATTTAAATGGAATATAAAAATATAAAAGGGTGGAAGCTGTAAGCTTTCACCCTTTTATCATTTCACGTTCCAAATATCGCCCTTATAAGGCTGGTTGTTTCCCCGCCATCATATAATACATACAATAGTAAATATACCATAATCCCTGTCAACGCAGTGAAAAACCAAATAATGCTTGTCACCGGTCCGATCTTTCTGTGTGTGGAAATTTTCCGCTTTAAAGCAAGTCTAAGTGTAACTAATCCAAAGACCGCACCAGTTGTCGCTAAAATTATATGAAAAATGAGGAAGATCGTGTAAAAAATCCCCAGCTCTTCCGGTCCTCCGAAACTCGTATTTCCTACGAAAATTGTTCTTGATACATAGATGATAAAAAATAATAATGCACTGACAGCAGCTGCCAGCATTGCTTTCCTGTGGGCGGTTCTTTTATCTTTTGCAATCAATCTCCACCCAATCGCTATTAGTATTGCACTTAAAAGTATAAAAAAGGTACTGATTGTCGGTAACAATTCCATGAAATACACTGGTCCTTTCATTAATCAAGGGCTTTATTTATATTTCAGAATTGCTCTGAAATAATAGAGAAGACCCATTTATCCTTTCCTGCTGTATCTGCTGAAATTAATTGGGCCTGCCCTGCCGGGTTCATATAAAGCTCCTCTGTATATATTGCTCTATTAATAATTATGACTCTCTGCTGGGATAGGATCTACTTTTAGACTGTCTTTGTTAAACCATTTAAAGAAAACAATAGCTAAAATCACGCCATATGTGATCTCTTGCATAATTTTCATAATAATACCACCAAGCTGCTGGTCTTCCAGCGTACTCATAGGTGAAAACATCTGTGGTCCGGAAATAGCTGGTGCTATACCATCTAATACATTTCCTGGCACACACAATGCCATTGCTTGCATCCATGCACCTTCAGAACTATAGGTTGCATAAAGTGGTGTATTGGAAAATATGATTAGCGCACAAGCCGGCGTAATTAAAACCCCATTAGCAAATATATATAGTATTTTGACCAAAGGTTTCATTGTATCCATTTCTTTAATTGGCGATAAAACCGGCCACCATACAATAAATGCGGCTACTAAAATGGTTAATGATACGGATGTATGAACCAGCTGTGAAGTTTTTGTAAAATCATGAATCGCTGGGATATGATAAAGAGAAAACAATGAATTAAATAAAAGGATAGAAACTACCGGTTTTGTTAAAACACGTAATACAGGTTTAATAACCGGTGTATAAACAACTTTTTCCCAAATCCAAACCGGAATTCCTTTAATGACCAGTATTGGAAATAACAGATAAAAAATCGCCATTTGTGCCATGTGGAAACTTAACATAATATGCGACAATAAATCAATTGGGGAACCTTTAACAATATACAGCAAAACCAATGCTGTATAAACTAATATTTGCTGCTTAATGGTTGGCTTATCATCACCGCCAAATTTGTGCCGGAGTGGTCCTGTTACAAGAAAGTATAGTAGAGCCAGTCCTGCTACAAATAATAAGAAGTAAGGACTCCACAAGGCTCGGAACCCGAATACCTGTAATTCTAACCACATCTTAAATCCTCCCGATGCATCTCATTATTAGTGTTGATGCAGTGATATAACATTACGTTTAATACGAAGCAAGCTAATCATTTACCTTAGAAAACTTAGCTTATCACTAAATGTATTCTTAAGTGCGTACTTTGCTTTCTTAGAAACCCTTATGCTGTAAAATGCAATCCTTCGTGGCAAAAGTCTTCGTTACATTTTTGCAGTAAAGAAATACTTAGCAAAATACTATAGAATTATCTCTTCTTGCCTATCGATAAAATATTGTATCTATAATTATAACCGATTATTATTCAGTGTACTACTTTATATTGTGACAATTTATAAACAAAGTGGCGGCGTAATCATGAAAAAAGACTGGCTTAGCCAGTCTTTTCTCTTACCACCAGACGATCAAAACAAGTGCAGCAATCGTTAGCAATGCCGCCCAGACACCTCCGTAAATCATGGCTGCCGGCATTTCATGTCCCTTATCCTTCATATGCATAAAGTAGTAGAATTGAAATCCTACTTGAACTAAAGCAAGAATTAGGATTAAAGGTACAATAAACATTTGATCCATTGCATCTGAGGCTACTGCTATAAATGCAATAATGGTAAATCCGATCATTAATGCAAAGGAAATTAACTGTTTTTTCATTTCATCTTTATTTTTTCGCTTTTGAAATGAATCAACATGATTGGTATTGGTGTTTTCGGTCATGAATTAACCCACCCTTCCCATTAAATATACAACTGTAAAGATAAATACCCAAACTACATCAATAAAGTGCCAGTATAAACTGAACGTGTAGAATTTAGGCGCATTGTACAAATTTAATCCTCTTTTTGCATTTCGGACCATTAAGGCAATTAGCCATGTAATACCAAAGAGAACGTGACCTCCGTGAAAGCCGACCAATGTATAAAATGCAGATCCAAAAGCTGAAGAACGAAACGTAAATTCATAGTCTATAATGTAATGGGCGAACTCGTAAATCTCCAGTGCCAAAAAGCTAATCCCCAGTAATCCAGTAATTCCCAGCCATAGCATCATCTTTTTAAAATCATTATTTTTCATATGATACATTGCATAAACACTGGTTAAAGAACTGGTAAGAAGGATCATTGTCATAGCAAATACAAGCCCCAGGCCGAATATATCAGTCGAAGCCGGCCCGCCTGCAGTTGAATTTCTTAATGCAAGATATGTCCCGAAGAAACTTGCAAAAAGAACTGTTTCCCCTCCTAGAAAGAACCATAAACCAAGAAATTTATTTCTGCCTTCAAGGGTGGCTTTTTCAGGTTCTTGCGGCATTGTCTCAGGATTTAAGGAATGATCGTGACTCATATTAGTCAGCCTCCCTTTCAAGTTCTTCTTTCGTAATATGATATCCATGGTCATCTTTCAGAGAACGGATCAGCATGGAAAGAAGCGCAATTGCCATACCTGCAAATACAAGAATTAGGTATGCACTATGATCCACCTGGAAAATAAAACCGAACCCTGCGATTGTGAATCCAAGTGACATCATAAATGGCAGAACAGTTGAATTCGGCATATGAATATCACCTAATGGTTCTGCCGGCCTAATCTCCCCTTTTCCTTCCATTTTCTCTATCCACAATGGATCCAGTCCACGGACGAGTGGCGTTTGCTTAAAGTTATAATGTGGCGGTGGTGAAGAAATCGCCCACTCCAGTGAACGTCCATCCCAAGGGTCAGCCGGTGCTTTTTCACCTTTAGACCATGAGTAGAAAATATTAATTAGGAATATCACTACAGCGATCCCCATTAGAAATGCTCCAATGGTACTAACCAGGTTCCCCATATCCAATCCTTGATCTTCTAGGAAGACCCAGTAACGACGCGGCATACCCATTAATCCAAGGAAATGCTGTACAAAGAATGTTAAATGGAAACCGGAGAAGAAAATCCAGAATGTAATTTTCCCCATACCTTCGTGAAGTATTCTTCCAAACATTTTTGGCCACCAAAAATGCAAAGCAGCCAATATTCCAAATAACGTACCACCAACAATTACGTAGTGGAAATGCGCCACAACAAAGTATGTGTCATGATACTGGTAATCAGCAACAGCTGAACCAAGCATAACACCTGTCATACCACCAATTGTAAAGGTCGGAATAAATCCGAGAGTCCAAAGCATAGCCGAGTTTATCGTTATACTTCCGCCCCACATAGTAGCTAGCCAGTTAAATATCTTAATACCGGTCGGTACCGCGATCGCCATTGTAGCGATAGCAAATATGGAGTTCGCTACAGGACCGAGTCCAACTGTAAACATATGGTGAGCCCAGACCATAAATCCTAGAAAAGCAATTAATATAGTAGCAAACACCATGGCTGTATAACCAAATAATCTTTTCTTTGAAAGTGTTGAAGTTATATCACTAAATACACCGAAAGCCGGCAAAATTAGAATATAAACTTCGGGGTGACCGAATATCCAAAACAAATGCTGCCAGATAACGGAGTTACCACCGAGTGCTACATCGAAAAATGCTGAGTCGAACATTCTGTCAAACATTAATAGGAATAGACCGACAGTTAATGCTGGAAAAGCAAAAAGAATAAGCATACTAGTTACAAATGTAGCCCATGAAAATAGCGGCATACGCATGTAAGTCATACCAGGAGCACGCATGGTAACGATAGTTACCAGGAAGTTAATACCCCCCATTAATGTACCCGCACCCGATATTTGCAGTCCCAGGACGTAAAAATCGACCCCATGCCCGGGTGATTGCAGCGACAGCGGGGTATAAGAGGTCCACCCTGCATCAGGTGCTCCGCCCCCCATGAACCAACTGAAATTCAGTAGAATACCACCAAACATAAATAACCAGAAACCGAGTGAGTTTAAAAACGGAAATGCAACGTCACGTGCCCCAATTTGTAAAGGCATAATCGCGTTCATTAAACCCAGAAGTAATGGCATGGCTGCCAGGAAAATCATTGTCACACCATGCATGGTAAACATTTCATTGTATAAACCCGCACTAATAAAATCATTTTCGGGTACGACTAATTGTAAACGAATAATCAATGCTTCCAAGCCACCAAGCAGGAAGAAAAAGCCGCCTCCAAATAAATAGAGGTGAGCTATTTTTTTATGATCAACCGTAGTTATATAATCCCACAAGAAGGCTCCAAAGCCTTGTTTTTGAGTAGATGCTATACTCAAATCCCAAACCTCCCTTTATCATCTTTCATCCATTTGTATATATTCATCATTTACATACCGCCTGCACTATCAGGAGTGATATCGGAATGATCGAGCTGCAATAAGTATTCTGCGATACTGTCAGCATCTTCTTCCGATAGAGCGGGGTAGGCATCTGTCATCAAGTTCCCAGGTTTAAGCGATTCAGGGTCCATCAGCCAGTCAACCAGATTTTCTTTCGTTGGCTCTAAATAACCGGCAATGGTAGAGCGGTTGGCAAAGTTTGTCAGGTCAGGACCTACAGCTGAAGGTGAAGAACCGATGCCATGACAAGACATACAGTTATTCTCTTCAAACAATGCTTTTCCATCCTGAGCTACTGCCTCCTGTGGTTCTTCTTCAGGATCCACACTCTGCATATCACTTACCCACTGATCGTACTCTTCAGGACTTACTGCGATAACTTTGAAATCCATTAATGAGTGTGATGGTCCGCATAGCTCGGCACATTTACCCCAGTAGACGCCTTCCTCATATGCTTCCAGATACATTGTATTAACGTTCTCTGGGTTCACATCCATTTTACCAGAAATACTTGGTACCCAGAAAGAATGAATAACATCTCCGGAAAGCATGTGAATATAAACTCTTTCACCTACAGGAATATACATATCCTGACTTGTAGTAATTTCTTCGTCATCATATTCAAAATGCCACCAATACTGGTTACCGGTAACATCAATATTAATGCCATCACCCGAAGCGGATTCATCAGCTAGATCAAAGGTGGCAGCCACAGTGGGCACTGCAAGAATAAGCACTAAAATTATCGGAATTATTGTCCAGACAGTTTCCAGTGTTTTATTCCCCTCTACCTGTTTAGGTATGTAATCATCCTGTCCCTTCTTTTTACGGAAACGAATTAATACAATTGTGTAGACGAGCATTACAACAATAAATACAAATAGCATCACTACTGTAGAAAGAATAATCAAATTCATTGACGATTCAGCACCGTACCCTTTTGGAACAAGTGCGGTTAAATTATCTCTTCCACATCCTGCCAGAACAAGTGCGAGCGTGCTTAAAAGAAATAAAGATTTGAATTTTCCCATCCAACCTTTCATGTTTATACCTCTCTTTCTCTTTGTTGATTCCTTATATATTAATTCTATTAAGGACAATATTAACATAATACTTAACTAGATAAACTCGCAGTCATTGCAATCATGGATAAAAATATGATTAATAAATATCATATTTGCCCATTTTAAATGATTTTTCATGAAAAATCCGCTAATTCCCAGGATTAGCCAGCCTGCGTTTAGTAATGAAATTAGTGATAAATGCTGAACCAAGAGAACCTAAATGTAGTGGCAATGGCAGCAGGCATAATATAAATAGCTATTTGCCGTTTCGTCAGTTCAAACCCGCGCACTGCCGGAAACTTAGGATTTCCCGCTCTTTTGTATTCATCCTTTTTCTTCATTGCTAATATTAGGAAGTGTGGGGTTTACCAAATAAACATCATTAAAATAAACGGAACAATATGAAAGCCCGTCTCTACAGCAGCCCATCCAATAAGTGGCGGAGAACTCCGGAAAAACTTCCAGTTGCTGTATTCAACGTATATCGCCTCTTTAACCACATGGTATAGAGTACAATATAAACAAACCAACCCAAGAACGCGAATACTGCTGCTTGAACTGTGGTAAAAAGTAAGAGGATTAACCCGAGTACTGTGGTGCCTATGCCAAGTACTAACGCTGTATTCAGTGATATCCTGACTGTTACCGTAGGGCGCGTTTTCGTTCTCTTCATAACCGGATCAACGTCTGCACCATACCAGCTATTAACAAGACATCCTTCAATAATGAGAAGCGAAGTTCTTGCCATTCATTTTGTACAAGAAAATGTCCCATTTCGCTCCATAAAGAGGAGCCAGTGAAATATAGCGCCAGCCAAATCCAGTAAATCAAGGAAGTAAATTGGAATTTACGATCTCTATTTTAATATCACTACCAGCAGATACACCAACAATTCCCGCAGAAGGTGATTCCGCTTTGTCCACTGTTTCTCCCCCCCTTTTCACCCCATATTCAAAGGAATTACATAGCGAACCTGCCAATCTGGTTGATATATTTCTATTATTACCCTTAAACAAGCAAGCTATGAATTTAATTGTAGCATGGGAATGAAATACATTCTAATAAACCACACAGAGATTGTGACTTTTTTGTGAAGTGTATGACCGAGTTAGAAAATAAAAGATGGTCAGCTTTCCCTGCAATCACAGTAACACTGTGCAGTTTGGACATTTTCAATCTTTTTTTGCAAAGTGATGTATAGCACAGCAAAATCCCCTACATTATTTCTAGCAAACAAATGTCAACATTGCAAGCGTTTTTCACTTTTTACATAGTGAAAATGGAATTTATTAACGAGACTGTAACAATTCTGTGTCATTTATCACTTTTTTGGTCTATTTTATTGCAATGTGAATGATATACATGATAATAATAGTAGTATTGATAATTATGCTGTATTAATTACAACATAGAAGTGAGGCAGTTTTATGTTAAAGACTTTAAAATGGTTATCTGTCGTTACCACAATCGGGATGATGTTTGTCCTGCTAGGGGGCGCACTTGTAACTAAAACAGGCTCCGGTGAAGGTTGTGGTGATAGCTGGCCATTATGTGAAGGACAACTGGTTCCTTCAGTGATTACAGCCGAACTCGTAATTGAGTTTAGTCACAGACTGGTCTCCGGCGTAGTAGGAATTACTGTTATTTTACTTTCCATACTGGCTTGGAAGTATATTGGCCACATTCGGGAAATGAGGTTTCTGGCTGTTATGTCTGTCGCCTTTTTAATATTGCAGGCATTATTAGGAGCAGCAGTGGTGATGTGGGGACAACATGATTTTATAATGGCAGCACACTTTGGGATTTCATTAATTTCTTTTGCGGCTGTATTTCTTCTAACACTGCTTATATTTGAAATTGATAAAAAGCTTGACACAAGCGGGCTTTTAATAAAAAAGAAGCATCGTATCGAAATTTATGCGCTATCCATTTTTACCATGATCGTTGTTTATACCGGTGCTTTGGTACGTCACACGGAAGCAAATCTTGTATGCGCCGACTGGCCATTTTGCAATAATGCAGCACCATTTGATTTTGCCTCTTACAGCACGGAACAATGGATCCAGATGGGGCACCGCCTTATGGCAGGAATTTTATTTATATGGACCATACTGTTCTTCATCAAAGTAATGAAAAATTATCGGGTAAATAAGGTTATGTATTTTGGCTGGATGACAGCATTGGGGCTCATTTGCCTGCAGGTATTCTTTGGGGCCATGATCATTTTTACATTATTAAATTTAGGCGTTGCTCTGCTCCATGCTTTGGTAATTACATTATATTTTAGTGTATTATGCTATTTTATCCTATTGTCATCACGAAGCGCTAAACCAGAACAGATTGAAGCGAAAAAAGCAAAAGATTCCACAGCAGCAACAGCTGACTGATTTATCTTTCATAAAAATAAAAGCGCAAATTGCAGTTTTGCAATTTGCGCTTTTATTTTTATGCTTTGAGTCAGTTGTCAATGTTATTTGGCAGCGTCTGGATCCAGTATACAAATGTTCTCAGTCCGGCGAGCATTTAGCCCAGTCCGCACATTGCTGCTATACGGGTGCTTTTACCTTTGTATTATTCAAATTCTATAAGTAAATCATCTACCATAATCGCCTCACCATTGGAAACATGTATATCTTTAATAACACCGGAAAATGGTGCCTGAACCGTTGTTTCCATCTTCATAGCTTCTGTGATCATAATATGATCCCCTTTACTCACCCTATCACCTTTAGCACTCAAGACATCAATTACGGTACCAGGCATCGTGGCCCCAATGTGCTTTTCATTTGATTTATCCACTTTGGGCCTGGAAACAATTTCTGATTGTATACTACTGTCTTTTATAACCACTTCACGAGATTGTCCATTTAATTCAAAATAAACAACCCTTGTGCCATCAGGCTGTGCTTCGGAAATGGAAACGAGCTTTACTATTAATGTTTTACCCTGCTCAATCTCCACTTCGATTTCTTCACCCAGTTTCATTCCATAGAAGAAAGTGGGGGTATCCAGCACCGAAACGTTCCCATAAGCATCATGGAACTTCTGATAGTCCATGAAAACTTTCGGGTAAAGTGCATGGGATACCATATCAAAACTGGTTACCTGCCGATCAAGTGACTTAAATAGAGATTCCTTTAATTGGGTGAAATCAACAGGGTCAAGCTGTTCTCCTGGTCGTACTCTGATAGGTTCTTTCCCTTTTAAAATAATACGCTGCAGTTCCTGCGGGAAGCCTTGATAAGGCTGCCCAATATATCCTTGTGCAAATTCTATAACGGAATCAGGAAAATCAATGGATTCTCCGTGTTCATATATATCATCTACTGTTAAATCATTTTGCACCATAAATAATGTCATATCACCAATAACTTTTGATGATGGCGTCACTTTTACCACATCACCAAACATGTCATTCACTTGGCGAAACATGGATTTTACTTCATTCCAGCGGCTCTCAAGCCCTACTGCTTTCGCCTGTTGCTTTAGATTACTGTACTGGCCACCGGGCATTTCATGATGATAGATTTCTGTATGTGGAGCTTTCATTCCACTTTCAAAATCCTGATAATATTCCCGGATGCCTTCCCAATAATGGGACAGTTCTTCATAGGCATCTATATCCATTTTGGGCTGACGTCCTGTTCCTTCAAGCGCATGATAAAGCGTTTGGGCAGCAGGCTGTGATGTTAACCCTGCCAAAGGTGCTGCAGCCACATCCACTACATCCACTCCTGCATCAATGGCTCTGGCATAAAGGAAAGTACCATTTCCGCTCGTATCATGGGTATGAAGATGGATAGGAAGGTCAACCGTTTCCTTCAGACTGGAGATCAACTGATATGCCGCTTCTGGCTTTAGTAAGCCGGCCATATCCTTAATTCCAAGTATATGTGCTCCTGCCTGTTCCAATTCCTTCGCCATTTTCAAGTAATATTCCAGATCATATTTGGAACGTCCTTTATCCATTATATTCCCTGTATAACAAATAGAGGCTTCGGCAATTTTTTCTGTTTTTCTGACTTCTTCAATTGCCAATTGCATTCCTTCCAGCCAATTTAAGCTGTCAAATATCCGGAAAACATCGATTCCTGCACTTGCACTCTTATCCACAAATTCTTTAATCACATTATCTGGATAATTCTTATAGCCGACCGCATTACTCGCACGAATTAACATTTGCAATAGAAGATTTGGCATTTTTTCCCGGAATTTTAATAAACGATCCCATGGATCTTCTTTTAAAAATCGATAAGCAACATCGAATGTAGCTCCACCCCACATTTCCACCGAAAATAAATTCGGTAGCAATTTGGCAGTCGGTTCAGCGATCCGTTCTAAATCTTTTGTTCTTATTCTTGTTGCGAGTAATGACTGGTGGGCATCACGGAATGTTGTGTCCGTCAGCATGACTTCCTTTTGTTCTTTCAGCCATTTTGCAAGTCCAGCCGGTCCTTTTTCATCCAGTATTTGCTTCGTCCCGTCTGTTATGCTTTCCAATGTATCAATTTTTGGCACCTGTAATTTTGGAAAAGTTGGTTTTTCCTTTTTTGCCATGCCTTCAATACCGTTTATCGTGGTTTCTCCGATATAGGTCAGCATTTTTGTTCCGCGGTCTTTTCGTTTTGGAAATACGAATAACTCAGGTGTCTGGTCAATAAAAGTCGTATTATACGTACCTTTCAGGAATTGGTCATGTAATATAACATTTTCCAGGAACGGAATATTCGTTTTAATACCGCGGATCCTGAATTCCTTCAAGTTTCTGACCATTTTATGTGCAGCCTGTTCAAATGTCAGTGCCCATGTAGAAACCTTTACGAGCAATGAATCGTAATGCGGTGATATGATAGCACCCTGGAAACCATTTCCTGCATCCAGCCGTACACCAAAACCGCCACCGGTACGATAAGCCATGATTTTTCCTGTATCAGGCATAAAATTATTTAATGGATCTTCGGTTGTTACACGGGACTGAATCGCATACCCGTTTACGGCAACTTCATGTTGAGCGGGGATACCAACAGATGGCCCGTGGAGGTCCTCTCCCTGTGCCACTTTAATTTGAGTCTGAACAATATCCACTCCGGTAATCATTTCCGTAATCGTATGCTCCACTTGAACCCGCGGGTTTACTTCAATAAAGAAATAATCATCTTCAGTAACTAAAAATTCAACGGTACCGGCATTAATGTACTTTATATTTTCCATTAAGTTTACAGCTGCATCACAAATTTCATCGCGAAGCTTTTCAGATAAAGATAAACTTGGGGCAACCTCCACAACCTTCTGATGCCTGCGCTGTACAGAACAGTCCCGTTCATACAAATGAATGACATTATCGTGAGCATCACCAATGATCTGCACTTCAATATGTTTCGGGTTTTCGATTAATTTCTCCACGTAAATCTCATCATTGCCAAAAGCTGCTTTCGCCTCGGACCTTGCTCTTGCAAAGGCATCATCTAGATTATTCTGGCTTCTAACGATACGCATACCTCGTCCGCCACCGCCAAGGGAAGCTTTGATAATAATCGGGTACCCGTATTTTTCACCAAACGCTTTTACTTCTTCCACCGATGAGACAGGACCGTCAGTTCCGGGTATAACCGGCAGTCCAGCATTGACAGCCTGTGTTCTCGCCTTCACCTTGTCACCGAACATATTCAAATGTTCACTTGTCGGCCCGATAAAGGTAATGCCTTCTTCTTCACAGCGCCTTGCGAATTCAATATTTTCCGACAGAAAACCATATCCCGGGTGAATCGCATCGACATCTACACTTTTAGCGAGCTTAATAATACCTTCTATGTCCAAATAAGCATCAATCGGCTTCATGCCTTCTCCAATTAAGTAAGCTTCATCCGCTTTGTAGCGATGATAAGAACCGGAATCCTCCCTTGAATAAATAGCGACTGTTCTAATATTCAGCTCTGTACATGCGCGGAAAACACGTATCGCGATTTCTCCCCTGTTAGCTACTAATATTTTTTCTATCTTGTTTGTTTCTCCCATGTTCTCCCTCCCGAGTTAGCATAGTTTATAGTTTTTGAATTTGGTGTTTTCTCAGTTTCATTTTCACTCTTTTTCACTGTCATGGCTATATTATTAAGGATGCCCATGGAAATCAGCAATACTAGCAGTGATGAGCCTCCATAACTGACAAATGGGAGAGGCACTCCCGTAATCGGAAGAACACCACTGATCGCTCCCAAGTTAATAAAAGCCTGTATCCCTACCATGGAAGATATCCCAATGGCTAATAACGCTCCAAAGCTGTCCTCACATTTTCTGGCTATAAAAATCCCCCTTAACACAATGGCTGATAATAAGCCGATTACAATGATGACACCTAAAAATCCCAGCTCTTCGGCAATAATGGCCATAATGAAGTCTGTATGTGCCTCCATCAAGTACCCTAGTTTTTGTACACTTTGCCCTAGGCCTGTACCAGTTAAGCCCCCGCCTCCAATTGCAAGATAAGACTGGATTAAATGATACCCTCCATCGTCTGGAGCCTGAAAAGGCTGATAGGCACCGGTAAACCTCGACACTCTTACGTCTGTTACCATATTTGGTATCGCAACTGCAAGCAAGGCAAGTCCGGCTGCTGCCAAGGTAAATAAATGCTTAAAACGGATCCCCGAGCTGAAAATAACGGAACATGCTATGAGAAAAATGATTGCCGCTGTTCCTATATCAGGCTGCATTACTATTAGAGCTAAAATGAGTACGGTCAACACAAGCGGAGGCAGTACACCTTTACTAAAATCATTAATATATGCCTGTTTCTTTGAGTATACCGAAGCCAAATAGAGGATCAGTCCCAGCTTGGCAAACTCTGCTGGCTGCAGACTCAAAGGACCAAGAGCAAACCATGATTTCGCATTATTTATTGTAGTTCCAAATAACAATACACCAATCAACAGCAGAATAACAATTAAAATGATTATCTTCATTAATTTCTGATAGTATTTATACGGGAAAATACAGCAAAAAATAAATCCTGCCAATCCAATGCTAAACCATTGCAGCTGCCTGAAAAAATAATGTGCGCTATCATGGCCTTCAACTACTGCAGTGACCATACTGGCACTATAGATCATAACCATGCCAAATAATGATAAAAGTATTGGTGTAATGATTAAGGTGAAATCATAATCTTTTAATTTCCGTATCATCTTTTTTCTCCCCAAATTAAATATAAGCCAATGCTCAGATGAAAAAGAAATTTACAATAGTATAACACATTGCAAGGAATAGTATAGCACTTTTCGCCCGAAATTTATTGATCATAAAGCCTGGATATAAACAAAAAAACTTTGCCATTATGTATGCAAGCAAAGTTTTTACTAACCGTCGCACTCTCATTTAACTCACATAAATGTCATACGGTATTCTGAGCGGCTTCATGCAAAATATTCAGCTGCTTTTCCAGATTTTCAAGCAATGCATTTCCTTCATCTTCACTGATTAAGTCTAAACGTACTGCAAAATCAATTTCCTTTGAAAGTCCAAACATCTGTGTATCAAGGACTTCTTCATACACAGGACATTGCGGCATCGTCAGATTATCTATTTGCACTTCTATTAACCGTAAAATCCTTTCAGCATCAGCCTTAAGAAGGGCATAGGCTTTTTCACGATGGGTTATGGTCGCCTCTGGCATCAACTTTATCCCTCCATTAAAAAGACTTTCTTCTATATCATATTATCGTTTGCCTCGAAAAAATGCAAATAAAATTATAATTAATTAATTGCAGATAGTGGGTAAATGATGTAACCACTAAAAGCTATACACTTTCTTACCTGCAAATAGTCTGCTATTCTAAGTAGAGATTATTATAAAGAGGTGAAAGAAATGATTGTACCAATTACCGGCAAAGTTACATATCCAATTACCTTAGATCCAACTGTTTGGATTTTTGACGATCGAAAAATCGAGTTCGATAAGGCTTTTGAAAATACTTCAGGTAAAGTAGAAGAAGATGAACTAAAAAAAGCCGCAGAAAGATTTAATCGTGAAGTATATCAGCATGCTGCCAAGCCGCCGGTTAACCGAAGTATAAAAAAATTTGAACGAGAAAAAATTCTTCAGAGTACCTATGTTATGCCGCTCGAAGATTTTATTGCCAATGCCGAAGTAAGTCCGGAAGCAGAAAATGTTACGTTGGTTACAAAGGAAGATGAAATTATTATTTCCCTGCCGGAGCTTCAACAAAGCTATTTTCTATTTGCACGGGATGGAAAACCCTTAAAGGATGATGGCCCGGTTCATTTATACTTCCAGGACGGTTCCAATAAGAGTCAACCAATAAAAAGCATAACAAAGATTGTCATAAATTAGCATTTTTTAAAACTGGCGGGATTGTTTAATTACCTGAATACAGCTTGGCAAATAGGATAAAATGCGGGGTGATACGATTTCATGAGTATTTCCCCGCTTTTATTATTTTCCCCACAGCTTCTATCAATCTTTTCCTCTGCTCCTTGATAAAATTCTTCGTATAATTTTACTTATTTAACTCAAAATAACAATAGTTGATGTTCGTTAAAAGCGATCATTTGGAGGGATACTAAATGAAATTACGACGATCGATCATCATGGCTGCCATTCTGCTTGTGATAGCTGGATGCCAGCAAAATAATGAAGAAGAACCATTGGCAGCCAATGAAGCCGATAACAGCGATCGAATTATTCAAGTAAAGGATTCAGATCCAGCAGAAGAACAGAATTTAACGAATGGCGAAATTGCAGACCATCTTGCAAATGTAGCAAGCGAGGTACCTGAAGTGGACAATGCAGCCTCAGTTGTAGCCGGCCCTTATACTGTTGTAGGAATTGACGTGGATAAAGACCTTGATCGTTCCAGAGTAGGGACAATAAAGTATTCCGTACAAGAGTCACTCTACCATGACCCTTACGGAAAAACCGCAGTGGTTGTAGCAGATGCTGATGTCACAGAAAGAATCAGGGGAATGGGAGACAAAATCCAGCAAGGTCATCCAGTTCGTGGGATCGTTGATGAACTAGCTGCCATTGTAGGCAGATATATGCCACAATTTCCAATAAATGATAATCCGCCGGATGAAACCGACCAAAATAAACAGGTGATTCCGGAAGAAGACGAACAAAAAATAGAAGATGTGGAAGAAGAACAATCCCATAACCACAGTGAACAAGCGGATTAAAGCATGAAAGAAGGTTTCTGGTTAACCAGAAACCTCCTTTCATTGCTGCTGTTCTGCGTTATTATCATTCTTATATTCGTTATAGTAATGAACGCCAAATTGAGAACCTTCCGAGACCATTTTGGCATTTTCCAGTTGAGCCAGATCTTTATCCTCAGATTGATCCGGTGCACCAGCGTCTTCAAAAGTGGAATCAGATCCATTTGTATAATCTTTCACTTTATTCTGTACATTTTTCACTGTTTCGATAACTTTCTCCCTATTTTCTCTATCCTTTAAATAATATCCTGCCGCTGCAGCCCCAACTGCACCCGCTGCTCCTACTGCAGATAAAATATAACGTTTCCTCATTAGCTAAATCACCCTTCCCTTTATACTTAATCTTAATATTCCCGTTAAATTTTTAATAAAACATAACAAAAGCTTCTTTTTACTATACTTTTTATGTTAAACTTTAACATATTGAAACTTAAATAATGGTTGCTCTCGCATCGTTTGCTGCTAATTAATCATGCAACCCGAATACGCGCAAGTATCACCTCCGGGCACAAGTGCGACATCTCTTCAAACTCCCTTTGGTTGCTTTTTTAGAGTGTCTTATTTGCCGGGGGACGGCTATTGCTGGTGAGCCTCCTTGTGATCACATTCTCCGGTGTATCCCGATGCCTTTGAGGCGAATAGGGATGTTCCAGTGTCGCGTTGGTCACAGATCTCGGCAGGGCGAGTAATTACAGTCCCAATCTTTAAAAAACAGCATAACTAATACAAGTCATTATAGCTAGAAGGTGAAATGATGAAAGTAATATGTCCGCTATGTGATAAAATAGATGTTTTGGATGATAAATCCTTTCAGGCTAAGCGATTAAGGAATCGAAGAAAGCATATGTATTTATGCGAAGATTGCTATAAAAGAATTGAATCTAAAACAAAGGAAAGGCATGCAACAGGTGATTTCCAGTTATACAGGGTGAAAAAGAAATCCGATCTTATATAATAAAGGCTGGTGGCTCCAGAGGGGCCACCAGCCTTTTTATTTACTGTTCTTTCTTTGATTGTGCAGTCTAAATCTGTATATGGCTAAAACAAAGGAAATAATAATCAGACTCTCGGTAATCGGGAGTCCTAAAATACTGAATATCGTAATAATAAATACACCGATTGCAAACAAAATATAAATAACTACAGATTTTATTAACGGCAGTTTTTTTGCAAATCCCAATTTATATGCAATGACACCAAATATGAAGTTCAGTATATAAAATATCCAAAAGAAGTTGACTGACGTTCCATAATTATCTAATAGAAAATCAAAAATAAGATTAAAGTTTGTATCCATCCTTCTCCCCCATTACGTGAACATTCCATTCAAACTCTTGTACTATCATACTAAAACTGATGACGTGATGCTAGCTTTTCCACCGTTAATTTTTATTGAACATTTATTGCGTTTGAAAAAATTCCGGATCTTGCATCACTGATTATGTACTTAACATTTTTCATTTTCCTCAAATTTAGCGGAGGAGGCCCCATTAAAAACGATAATTTAGTTGGGAGTAAATTGGCCTTATTCAATACTTCTTTTCGAAACGAACAAATTAAAAAGAAATAATGAATATTGCATTTCAGGTGGTTAAAGATAGGAATTTACAGGAGCGTTAGTACTATTGGGTAGTTATAAATTCCATCCAAAATTGTTGATTTAGTTAGGGTAGTTGACATATACTGTCCTTGGCAAGTGTAAACAGAAAATTACTGGGGTCACTCCGGAATAGAGGTGGTACTGTGAAAAATATTGATTTTCCGCTGCTCTTATTAGCGTTATTTGTTATTTTATCATTTGCGGGAGTCGGCTTTGCCATTGCGCTCAGAAACGTTTGGCTTATTGTATTATTAATTATACTCGGTTTTAGTGCAATGGGATATGGTATTTCCTTAAAGAAAGAAAAGAAAAAGTGATTGCTCTTGTAAAGCGTCACTTTCTCCCTGTCCTAATATAATCATGTAATATGGGTTCCTGAATAGATGGATTACAAACAAAAATGGAATTATTATTTAACATATTTACTTCTTTCCCATCCACGTCGGTCATCACACAGCCAGTTTCTTCGAGTATAACCTTTCCTGCTGCAATATCCCACGGGGCAAGGCGCATCGTTAAATAACCGTCAAGTATGCCTTCAGCCACATAAGCAATTTCCAGTGCGGCAGAACCGTAAGTTCTAGAACCGCGAACTTTTTTGATTAATTTCTGCATAACCTGATGGTCTACCACTCGATTTTCACATAGCCATAAATGATTCAAACCAAGCATTGCTCGTTTTAATGGTACATATGCTTTTTCTGAATTCAATTTCAACTGACCTTTATAGGCGCCTTCATCCCGTGTTGCACTGTAAAGAACATCTTCCATTACGTTATAAATAAAACCAATCTCTCCGATGCCTTCATGGTATATGCCAACAGAGATCGCAAAGTTTCTTTTCTGATGAACAAAATTCATTGTCCCGTCGATAGGATCAATGATCCATACAGTACCATCCAGATTTGTAATTTCATCGCCATATCCTTCTTCACTCAATATTTGATGGTCAGGGTATATTGCTTTAATTTTATTCACAAAAAAGGTCTCTGTGTTTTGATCTACAGTTGTAACTAAGTCATTTTCATTAGATTTAGTATCAATTGTCAGCGGGTCATTTATTGTTTCTCTTATTTTTTTTCCAGCTTCAAGAACCCAATCTTTTGCCTGGCTGTAAATACTTTCCCGTATGTCTGAATTCATATCATTTCCTCCGAATATGTCGCTATTTATATATATAGTGTATTTATTAGTCATTAAATGTTATTTCTGGTATATTTTTTATGATTTATATTGCATTTGAGAAATTTTTTTCTTATTCATCATCTATCTCTGCCAGTTGTAATCTCAATTGTTCCAAACGTTCTTTTGACTTTATAATCTGGACTTTATCATTTTCTTTCAATGCATCATGCAGTGTAACCAATTCATAATCAATTTCCATTCGGATAACAGGTAATTTCTTCTGTGCCTCTTTGCGTCTCAATGCCTCCATTACATATTTCATTTTTTAACACCCTTTCAATCACCTTTTATTATAATTATGTTGCAGTTACTATTTTGGTTCAAATCATAGCATGCTTTACGAACAAACTATTTATGTTATAATTCCCAAATATTAATCTTTAAAACATAATCTTAGGCTGAACTTCTGAATGGTAACTCCCCGCTTGACTAGATATTTAATTTCATTAATAATCATATTTATAATTAAGATGTAAGAAAGGACGATTTTCATGACTTTCCAAGGCTTTGAACAAAAAGATTTCGATACGTTTTCCATTGACGGACTGGAAGCAAGAATGGAAGCCATTCAAAATCGAATTCAGCCTAAATTCCAGGAAATAGGCAGTGAACTCGTAGATTATTTATCATTCCAGTTGGGGAATGAAGTATACCTGCATATTGCAAAACATGCACGGAGAACGGTGAATCCTCCGAACGATACATGGCTCGCTATAGCTGACAATAAACGTGGATATAAAAAACATCCGCACTTCCAAATTGGCTTATTTGATGATCATGTTTTTATCTGGTTGGCTCTTATCTATGAATTAGATTATAAACGATCCATTGCTGAATCGTTTGTTGCCAGTTTTGATGAGATAAAGGAATTGCCTAATCATTACGTTATCTCTTTGGATCATATGAAAAAAGATGCAATCAGCCTGGATAATTTAAAACTTCAAGATGTGGAAAGATTTCGCGATGTAAAAAAATGCGAATTCCTAATTGGCCAGCATTTTTCACCTGATGATGAAAGGGTATCAGATGGAGATAAGTTTCTGGAAACAGCCAAAAATACATTCGATTCATTAATTCCATTATATCAGAAAGCGTTAAGAAGCCGAACATAAAGTGAAACTTCATTCAGTGGGGGTTTAGGCCTACAGGACGTAGGTCATGCAGACATTGCCACAATGTATTTCGGTGGGACGAGGAACCACTGTACCGTAGTCCCAGGACGTGGCGATTTTAGTCTGCGTTCCCCCTCCCCCACTGAATGTTAGCACCGCAAGGGTATGACCTAAAGGCCCTTGAACGAATCGGGCAGTTACTGGCTGTTGGATCTCCCACTTAGCATTTTCATGTTTCTTTCATTCTTGAAGTGGGAGTCTTACAGCCAGTTACACTGCGATAAATGTTATTTAAGGGTCATTCTGCAGTATGATGCATATGACCCTGTATATTATTTCATTGATATAAATTTTTCTACAGATTGATTTGCTTTCTTTATCACCCGATAGCTAGCGTAGCCTGCATGTTTTTCAAACTGTGCAAACAGTTTTTTTTCTTCACTTTTAGACGGTACAATCTGTTTAAAACGTTTATATTTTAAAAGAAGTTCTTCACGATTTGTTTTACTTTCATTCGCCTGTTCAATTAGCGAAAAAAATTGAACTACATCAATCACTTCTTCTTTTGACCATGTATCATCGATAGGGTAATGATAACTCATAGCACTAATATTCACCTGCCTATTTCCATTTATTCTTTATTTCATCAGCATCTTTTGCCATGGTCTGTATTAATTCAGCTACGGAAGGGATATCATTAATACCTGCTGCACTTTGTCCAGCCCAGCCAAACCCCTCATCAGCATCTCCATCATAAATATAACGTCTATTTGCTTCTCCGCTAATATGGTTTTTAAGGGAATCATAGCCCTGTTCCAATTTTTCGATCTCCATTATTTCATTCGTCCATTTATTTTTTAACGCTCTTGCCGGCGTTCCGAGTGAACGTTTGATTACAACAGTAGCATTTTCATCGGCATCCACGATTGCTTTTTTATAATTCTCATGTGCATCAATACACTCTTCTGTAGCAATGAAGCGAGTGCCCATCTCAACCCCCTCGGCACCGAGGGAGAGTGCAGCCATTAACCCCCGTCCGTCTACAATACCCCCTGAAGCAATAACAGGGATCGATACGCGGTCAACTACCTGAGGAGTAAGCACGAAGCTTCCGACATCTCCCCTGCCAAGATGCCCGCCGCCTTCCTGGCCGACAACCATGACAGCATCTGCTCCCAGCTCTTCTGCTTTTTCTGCCTGTCTTCTTGCCGCTACGAGTACAAGCTTTTTAATATTATGCCCTTCCACCATATCCAATACTCCCTTTGGATTGCCACCGGTAACAGAGATAACAGGAACCTGTTCTTCGACAGCGACATTTACCATATGTTCAAATGGCCGTCCATGCTGTCCAATTGCAAAGTTTACTCCAAACGGCTTATCTGTTAACGTTTTTACTTTATGTATTTCATCCCTTAATTTATTTTCGTCCGGTAAACTCATTGCTGTAATCTGACCAAGCCCGCCGGCATTTGATACGGCAGCAGCCAAATCCGCATATGCTAAGTAGGCAAGCCCACCTTGTATAATTGGATATTTGATGTTTAATAATTCGGTCACCCTGGTTTTCATTGAGACTCCCCCATTTTTTCAGTTAACATAATGGTATCATTAATCCATAGATTATTTCCAATTGTTTAACCGATGCAAATAATTAAGAGAACTGCAAATTGCAGCTCTCTTAATTATTTGGCTTTTCTATTTTCATTGCAGGTTGGGCATGTGCTGTAAAGTGTCGTTACTTTTTCTTCACTATAATGTTCTATAACTTTTTGACAATCCTGACAGATGATTGTGCCCATTTCGTCCACTCCTTAATTAAGGAATATCTTAATTATATTATATGATGTAATATTAAGAAAAAAAAGCCATTTAGTATATCATATTTTAAATATGTGTTATTTTGTTTACGGATTCTAAATCCTTGAGTTGGAGAAATAGTAAGAGATATTCAGCTGCAAAATGATTAAAAACCGATGAAGAAATTACATTCCTCATCGGTTTATATCCATGTTTCTGCTTATGAATTATATTCAATTATCAAGGTGACATGCACTTACGTATACACCCTGTCATTTTTACTCAATTAATGCAGGATCTACAATCTCGTATCCTTGATCACGGAGACCATTGACAATTTCACCTAACGCTCCGGCCGTCCATTCTCTATCGTGCATTAATAAATTTGCGCCATTCCCCAGCAATTCCGTGTGAACCATAATATCGGCTATTGCTTCACTTGACATGTATTCTTCTTCCCAATCATAGCCATAGGACCAATTCATTAAAGTCATGTCCTCTTCCTCAACCACTTCTATAACATGGTCTGTATTTGCTCCATTTGGTGCTCTGAAAAACCGAGGCCTTTCTCCAATGATTTCTTCAATGCGATCACTCAGAATAACAATTTCTTCCGTCTGCTCTTCCTCTGGTATATCAGGTAAAAATGGGTGATTATATGTATGGTTTCCTATATAAAAACCCATGTTATGAATTTCTTTTAAAATGTCTTCATCTTCTGGTGTATTCAAGAAATGACCATTCACAAAAAAGATGGCATTAGCATCAAGTTCATGCAATGTTTCAGCCATTTGGAGCGCATGTCCATCAGGCGCGTCATCAATTGTTAATAATACCACTTCTTCATTGGCATCATCTATCGGAACAATGGACCACGAATCGGCAACTGTATATACCGGCTCTGTTACTGTCTCTGTATTTACCTTCCCCTCTTCCCTTTCTTTCCCTTCTTCTGTTTCTGCTTTATCCTCTTCTCTTTGTGTCTCTTCAGCATTTTCATTTGTTTGTTCTTCGGTTTCTTGGTTTACCTGATCTGAAGCTTGGTCGTTATCCTCTATTTCGGGAGAATTATCACAAGCTGAAATAGCGAGTGCAGTCGTGTAAAATAAAATAAAAAGTAATTGTCTCATTGTAATTCCTCCGATGCTTATTTCCAAGTGTAGGTCTACTATATTTTACATCATTCAAACATCATTTCCTATTATTTTATGAGAAAAAATCTACGCATTCATTCATACTTAAATTAGGATTGAATTTAATTATACAGGGAACAGTAAGGTATGATACTGTTGAAATAAACCGCTACTTGTGTTTAACTACATAAAGAATGACTACATCATACGGAGAAAGGATATTTTATATGAAAAGAGTGACTCCAGTTTTTTATATTTCTGCAATTATTGCTTTTCTGTTTATTGTATGGGGAATCATACCTGAGAGCTTACTTCCAAATGCTAATTTAGACAATGTGACAACCGTGATACAAGGTTTTCTGGTTGACCGTTTTGGCTGGTTTTATTTGATGAGCGCATCCATATTTGTTGTTTTCGCGGTTTATTTGATTTTTTCAAAATACGGTAAGATTAAACTCGGAAGACCAAATGATAAACCGGAGTATAATTATATAACCTGGTTTGCCATGCTGTTTAGTGCTGGTATGGGAATTGGTTTAGTATTTTGGGGAGCGGCTGAACCGCTCTCGCATTTTTATGAACCTCCTTATGGGGAACCAGGAACAAATGAGGCTGCTAAAACAGCGTTGCAATACAGCTTTTTTCATTGGGGCTTTCACCCTTGGGCAACGTATGCAACACTCGCATTGGCACTAGCTTACTTCAAATTCCGCAAGCAGTCAGCAGGTGTTGTCAGTGCTACACTGGAACCTTTATTTGGGAAACATATGAAAGGTGGCTGGGGAACAACAGTTGATGTTATTGTTGTATTTGCCACTATATTCGGGGTTGCTACTTCACTCGGACTTGGAGCAATTCAAATCAGTGGAGGTGTCTCTTCTGTTTTTGATATAGAACAGACAGTTACACTGCAATTAATTATTATTGCCATCGTTACTGTTTTATTTCTAACTTCCTCGATGTCTGGATTAAATAGGGGAATAAAGTATTTAAGTAATACGAATTTAATCTTGGCTTTTTTACTCATGGTGTTTTTGCTGATTTTAGGACCGACTACTTTTATTATGAATTTATTTACAACAACCTTTGGAACCTACTTGCAAAACCTGCCTAGTATGAGTTTTCGCATGACGCCATTTAATGAAGGGAATGCAGATTGGATTAATGGGTGGACCGTATTTTATTGGGCATGGTGGATTGCCTGGGCGCCATTTGTCGGGTCATTTATTGCTCGGGTTTCTCGCGGAAGAACAGTAAGGGAGTTTGTTTCAGGTGTATTATTAGTTCCAGCCATTTTCGGGGGCTTCTGGTTCTCTGTTTTTGGTGGATCAGCGATTAATCTCGAATTTTTTGAAGGCGCAAATATATTTTCATTAATTGAACAGACCGGAGAAGAAGCTGCTTTATTTGCCGTATTAGACCATTTTCCGTTGACTACGCTTGTATCAAGCATTGCTATTCTGCTTATTAGTACGTTTTTTATTACTTCAGCAGACTCTGCAACATTCGTACTTGGTATGCAAACAACCGGAGGCAGTTTGGATCCGGCAAATCGTGTCAAATTTATCTGGGGTCTTATTCAATCTGGTGCAGCAGCTGTACTATTATGGCAAGGGGGACTGGTTGCACTGCAGACCGCATCCATTATTGTCGCATTCCCTTTTGCCATGATCATGCTATTAATTATCATTTCTTTAATGAAAGCATTTGGTCAGGAAAAAGAAGCATTGGAAAAAAACAAAAAGAAAGGGTCTGGGACATATCTAAAGTAAACCACTCTAAATATAAACAATGAACGAACCTAGCGGAGGTAATATACGTAGCCCCCTTAAAAAGGCATGCAATGTAACGCTATCGAAGCTTTTCTTATTTTATGGTAAGTAGGAGTTCGGTGAGACAGTAGCCATTTTTATTTGCGAGGAGTGCTGCAGCATTGAATCAACTTGCAACACAACGAGCATGAGGAAGCTCAACACTCACCACTCCCCCATTCCTCAGGACAAAAAGGACACCGGGAAAACAACCTAAGGAAGTTTTCTCGGATGTCGCATTTGTACCCGGAAGCATGAGAGTGAGTATATTTCCGGAGCGGGTTAGAGGTGTCCAGCATTTCTTTGTTAAAGATACTTTTATTCACACCTTCTTTTTTACATAACCCACCATGTATGTTTATTATATTTCCAACTCTACAATGCATTTTCATTTTCATAACAGTTTTATAACAAGTCTAGATTTCTCCTTTTATTCTGTTAAACTAACCACAACGTTAGAAAAAGAAGAAAGGTGATCCTGATGACACAGAAAACTGTTTATTCTCTCATCATAACTCTATTCTTTCTTACTTCATGTCAGCAACCGGATGAAAAATTAGATATCATTGCATTTCATCCATCGGATTACGATGTCTTTCTACTGACAGACAAATCAGATACAAGCATAGAAGAAATATATTTAGACGCTATTATTGAATTAAAAGCAAAATACCCCGATGAATTCAGTCAGGTTTCCTCTGAGGCAAAATCAAACCATGAAATTAATCTTACTATAAATGAAGAACAAAACCCTATCTTATTAATTACTAAAAATGGACAGACAGTGAAAGAACTTGCAGGACCAACCTCAAAAACAGAAATCAAAAAGCATCTGGAGATGACGATGGAAAAATAGAAAGGGAGCCTTTCTTCTTCCGTAAAAAAATATAATCAGATCAACAGCCAGCGACAGTTATACGTAAGTATGAGAAGAAGATCATGATAAAATAGAAAAAAACCGATGAGAAAAATATTCCCATCGGTTTTTTCTATATTTTGAAACAGTAGCTTTTCCAGCAATGATTACTTTATTACATCGTGTGAACTGGAGTGCCCAGCGCTACATCTGCTGCCTCCATTGTAATTTCACCCAAAGTTGGATGTGCATGGATAGTTAAAGCAATGTCTTCAGCAGTCATTCCTGCTTCAATGGCCAACCCAACTTCTGCAATCATGTCACTCGCATTTGGCCCTGCAACCTGGGCACCGATTACTAAACCGTCTTCTTCACGGGTAACCAGTTTTAAGAATCCGTCAGTACTATTTAGAGAAAGTGCTCTTCCGTTTGCCGCAAATGGGAACTTAGATGCTTTCACCTTGTAGCCTGCATCTTTTGCTTCTTTTTCATTATAACCGACAGTAGCTAGCTCAGGATCGGTAAATGCCACTGCTGGGATACCGATGTAATCAATCACGGATTTTTCTCCGCTGATCACTTCTGCTGCTACTTTTCCTTCGTAGGAAGCTTTGTGAGCCAGCGCAGGGCCGGCAACAACGTCACCGATGGCATAAATATTATCAACACTTGTACGGCACTGATCATTTATTTTAATAAGCCCTTTATCATCTGTTTCGATTCCTGCCTGCTCAAGCCCTATTTCTTCAGTATTTGGACGACGGCCAACAGTTACAAGCACGCAATCAGCGTCCACAGTTTCTTCTTTCCCTTTTACTTCATACGTTACAGTTACACCATCTTCTTTTTCTTCTACACCTTTAGCCATAGCTTCGGTGACAACCTGTACATCTTTTTTCTTCAGTTGCTTTTTAACAACCTGGGTCATTTGTTTTTCAAAACCGCCGAGAATATCTTTTGCACCTTCCAAAATGGTAACTTTTGAACCAAAGTTTGCGTATGCAGATCCGAGTTCGGTACCTACATATCCGCCGCCAATGACAACCATTTTTTCAGGAATCTTTTCCAGGCTAAGTGCGCCAGTTGAATCAAGCACACGGTCAGAAAACTTAAAGCTTGGAATTTCAATCGGTGAAGAACCTGTTGCGATAATAGCATTATTAAAAGTATAGGTCTGAGAATTTTTTTCATCCATTACCTTTGCTGTATTTTTATCAACGAAATAAACTTCTCCGTTTAAAATGTCCACCTTATTTCCTTTTAAAAGACCCTCGACCCCAGAAGTCAGCTTATTCACAATGCCGCCTTTCCATTCTTGTACTTTTGCAAAGTCGATGGATACATTTTCTGTCTTGATACCCAATTCTTCATTGCCAAAAGCCTTTTGCGCCATGTGTCCGGCCTCGATTAAAGCTTTAGAAGGAATACACCCTACGTTTAAGCACACACCGCCTAGTGCTTCTTTGTCAACGATGGTTACTTTTTGCCCCATCTGTGCTGCCCGAATTGCAGCCACATAGCCGCCAGGGCCAGCTCCTACAACTAATGTGTCTACCTCAATCGGAAAATCTCCTACTACCATAGTTTTACGCCTCCATCATGATTAATTGTGGATCGTTCAGCAATCGTTTGATTTGGTTTAGCGCCAGTTGTGCAGTTGCACCATCAATAATACGGTGATCAAACACAAATGATAATGCAAGTACCGGTGCAACTACAACCTCGCCGTTTCGGACAATTGGCTTCTCTGCGATACGTCCAATACCCAAAATGACAGCTTCAGGGTAATTCAATACAGGTGTAAACCATTGTCCTCCTGCTGAACCAATATTTGTTATTGTATTTGAAGCACCTTTCATCTCTTCAGAAGTAAGTTTACCACTTCGGGCTTTTTCTGCCAATTCATTAACTTCATTTGAAATATCAAAGACAGATTTGCGGTCAGCGTCTTTTACTACCGGTACTAGTAACCCTCTATCTGTATCTGCTGCGATACCGATATTATAATAATGCTTATGAATGATCTCTTCTGTTTCATCATCCATGGCTGCATTAAGAATTGGATATTTTTTAGAAGCCGATATCAGGGCTTTTACAACATATGGTAAATAAGTTAATTTAACTTCTTGCTCTGCTGCAATTTCTTTAAATTTCTTGCGATGTGCCACCAGGTCGGTTACATCTACTTCATCCATTAATGTAACATGTGGTGCTTTCGTTTTTGAGTTCACCATTGCATTTGCAATCGTTTTACGGATACCTGACAATTTTTCTCTCGTTTCAGGGTAAGCACCTTCCGGAACAGCAGCTGCTGCAGGCGCTTTTTCTTCCTCTGTTGCCTTAGAAGCAGCAGCAGGTTTTTCACCGCTTAAGAATTGATCCACATCTTCATTTGTTATCCGGCCATTTTTGCCAGTGCCCTCTACTTCTTTTATATTCACATCATTATCACGGGCATATTTTCTTACAGATGGCATGGCAATGACTCGTTTGTCATTTTCATCATCTGTTTTAGGCTCAGGTTTTGTTTCTTCCTGCTTATCTTCTTTTTCTTTGGAAGCGGGTTCTTCTGATTTATCTTCTTCTTCAGATGCTTCTTCTTCAGCGTCATCATCCTCATAGCCTTCTGCATCAAATGAAATGAGTGTATCACCTACAATTGCTACAGTGCCTTCTTCCACATGCCGTTTTTCAACCGTTCCATCTACAGGGGATGGGATTTCGACAACCGCTTTATCATTTTGAACCTCACAAAGCACGTCATCCTCTTTTACTTCATCGCCTTCATTAACGAACCATTTTACAATTTCACCTTCGTGTATCCCTTCACCGATGTCAGGGAGTTTGAAGTTAAAAGCCATGTTTTCTACCTCCTATCTCATTTTTAAAAGTTCATTACTGCATTAACTTTTTCTATGACGTCTTTATGGTTTGGAAGCCAAATCTCTTCTGCTTCGGAAAATGCATAAACAGTATCTGGAGCTGTGACGCGCAAAACAGGTGCTTCCAGATGCAGAATTGCTCTTTCCTGAATTTCTGATACCACATTGGCAGCAACTCCGGCTTGGCGCTGCGCTTCTTGAATAACTACAGCACGATTTGTTTTTTCAACAGATTCGATGATGGTTTCCATATCAATCGGTGATACAGTACGAAGGTCAATGACTTCTGCATTCACACCATCTTCTTCAAGTTCTTCAGCAGCTTTTAGCGCAGTATGAACCATTGCACCATAGGAGACAAGGGTAACATCGTTTCCTTCTCGTTTTACTTTCGCCTTTCCAAGTTCTACGGTGTATTCTTCTTCAGGAACTTCTTCACGGAAAGAGCGGTACAGCTTCATATGCTCTAGGAAAAGTACTGGATCATTATCACGAATGGCAGAAATCAATAACCCTTTTGCTTCATAGGGGGTGGAAGGAATAACTACTTTTATTCCCGGCTGTTGCGCGATTAAGCCTTCTAGTGAATCCGCATGTAATTCAGGTGTATGAACACCGCCGCCAAATGGAGCACGAATGGTTATTGGTGAAGTCCATCTTCCGCCTGAACGATAACGCATACGAGCCATTTGTCCATTAATCGAATCCATCGTTTCATATACGAAGCCGAAAAATTGAATTTCCGGTACTGGCCGGTAACCCTGTAATGCTAAACCGATGGCCAATCCGTTGATCCCTGATTCAGCCAGTGGTGTATCAAATACGCGTTCTTCCCCGAATTCTTTTTGCAAGCCTTCCGTGGCTCGGAATACACCGCCGTTTTGACCAACGTCTTCCCCAAACACAAGCACATTTTCATCATTTTCAAGTTCAGTGCGCATTGCATCTGTGATTGCTTGAATCATTGTCATTTCTGCCATGATTTATTTCGACTCCTTTTCTTTATATTCTTCCATTTGCTCTTGTAAATTGGCTGGAAGTTCTTCATGCATATTTTCAATCAGATCTGTAACCTTCTGTTTTGGATAATCATCCGCTTTTTTAATCGCTTTTTTAATATCTTCTTTTGCAGCTTCAATAACTTCATTTTCTTCTTCTTCTGACCATAGATTTTTCTCTTCCAGATATTTACGGAAACGAACGATAGGATCTTTTTTCTCCCATTCATCATCAAGATCATCCGTACGATATCTTGTAGGGTCATCCCCTGCCATCGTATGAGGGCCATAGCGATAGGTCAATGTTTCAATCAGCATCGGTCCTTCGCCGTTTATCGCACGTTCACGGGCATGCTTTGTAACTGCATAAACAGCTAATGGATCCATGCCATCTACTTGAATACCTTCTATACCTGCAGCCACAGACTTTTGAGCCAGTGTTTTTGCAGCTGATTGTAACTCCACCGGTACAGAAATAGCAAAATAGTTATTTTGAATGAAGAAAATTGCCGGAGCGGCATATGCACCTGCCATGTTAATTCCTTCATAGAAATCTCCCTGGGACGTCCCGCCATCTCCTGTATAGGTCACGGCAACATTTTTCTTTCCTCGTTTTTTCATACCCAAAGCGACACCTGCAGCCTGTACAAACTGTGCGCCGATAATAATCTGCGGGCTTAATGCCTGTAAATCATCCGGCATCTGATTTCCATGAAAATGTCCCCTGGAGAACAGAAATGCCTGGTACAATGGAAGTCCCTGCCAGATTAACTGAGGCACATCACGATATCCGGGCAAAAGAAAATCGTCTTGTTCCAAAGCAAACTGACTTGCAAGCTGTGATGCTTCCTGACCTGCAGTAGGTGCGTAAAAACCAAGACGTCCCTGACGATTTAGTGCAATGGAGCGCTGGTCTAATATACGGGTATACACCATCCGTTTCATCAGCTCTTTTAAATCATCGTCACTTAATTCAGGCATATCCTTCTCATTAACAATTTTCCCATCTTCGTTTAGAATCTGGAACATTTCAAATTGATTTTCTACATTTTCCAAAACCTGTTTCAAAACGGGTCACCTCTTCCTTTCTTATATCCTTATAGTGGTATATTTTTAGCTTTCCCAAAACCTGAAAAAATCTGTACTATATTCTCCTATTCTTGTACCCTTTTTCAAGCTGCATTAATCATATAATGCTGACAGATAAAACTGTTACATAAATAAAACGGAATGAATTAGTACAATCGATCCTAGTTTAAATAGTAGTATATTACTCACAATAGGTCAATTACTTTGATTTAATTTATTTATTGTTTGTGTAATTACAGAAAGCGTTTTATTTCATCTGTTACAACCAAATTATAAAGCTGTATTAATATCTGGCCTGAAGTATTAAAAAAACGGATCATGGACATCATTCCTGTCCATAATCCGTTGAAATTTAGATATGATGGGTGAAAGTCACCTTAATTAAGGGGATAATTAACTTTCCTCTTCTTCCGACTCTTCTTTCAGTTCATTTTCTTCATAAGTCACATTAATATCCGCCACATCATAAAAGTCCTTTTTCAAATCATTATACGCTACCGTATATTCATTAAACTGTTCATTATAATCAAGTACGGCCTGATAGCTTTCATTAATACTGTTTATTTGCTCATTCAGCGATTCCTGCTCTGTGTCCTCTTGCTGCAGCATGCTATAGAGTTCTTTTTCTAATTCAAGGGAATTCATATAAGCATCAAATAGTTCATAATAGGCGCTATAGCGATTTTCCATCACATTATACATTTCTTCGGCATTATCTTGTACGCCTTCATCCAATTCCGCAATTAACTCCTCTGTCATTTGAAACGATTCCTGTGACGCTTCGACACTTTCTCTTTCCTGTGTAATTTTTTCGGAACGTTCATCAATGACTTCTAATGCTTCTTCTGAAAGCGTCTGGATTTGCTCAAATTCTTCCATATCGAGCTGGATTATTTCACTGTATAATTCCTGCTCTCTTTGCTCCAATTCAGTGATTTGCTCTTGTTGCTCTTCAAACGCTGCTTCCTGAGCAACCGCTTCTTCCAAATGACTATGTATTTGCTCCTCTGTACTCTCGCTGTTGCAAGCTGACAAAAGAACAAAAGATGCAACAATAATTGTAAATTTAGTTTTCGTCATTTATTTTCCCCCTAAACATACTTCATGTCTCTATTTCATTTTACCAGTATAACATGTTCTACCGTGATATAATATAGTGAACCGCCTGCCAATTTGCTAAAATGTAAAGAGAGTTCTATTGCAAATCTGTAATTAATATATGTATATTATGTTAAAATATGAAATGGTGAAATGAAAGTAATTTGGCGTTATTTATTTTTTGGGGAGTGACAAATATTATGATAAAAATGAAAGATGTTGTTCGGGAAGGCCATCCGTCTTTAACAACAGTTGCTGAAGAAGTTACTATTCCTATAAACAATGAAGATAAAAAACTATTGGATGAAATGCTGACATTCTTAAAAAACAGTCAGAATGAGGAATTGGCTGAAAAACATGAGTTGCGTCCGGGAGTCGGTCTTGCTGCACCACAGCTAGGCATGAATAAACGACTGATCGCTGTCCATTTTGATGATTTAAACGGGAAGCACTACAGTTATGGATTAGTTAATCCGAAAATAATCAGCCATTCTGTTGAAAAAGCCTATTTAGCAGGCGGGGAAGGCTGCTTATCTGTTGATCGCAATGTAGAAGGATATGTTCCGAGAAACGCACGGATTACAGTAAAAGCAACGGATCAAAACGGTGAACAGGTTAAGCTCCGGTTAAAAGGATATGCCGCCATCGTTGTACAGCATGAAATTGATCATTTAAACGGAATCATGTTTTATGATCATATTAATAAAGAAAACCCTTATGCGGTCCCTGATAATGCAAAAGCAATTGAATAAAATATTTTTAATGAGAGCTTAGTCCTGATTTGACAGCTCTTTTTTTCTTTTTGTAAGAATGGTGTATAAGAATCCTCCCCTTGTAAAAAATAAACATAAAGTAGTCTCACGGCAGGTTTATAGAGCTAATTAATAAATTTTTATTACAAATAACGTATTTTTATTTCCAAATTTCTCAAATCATACTATACTATATAGTAAGAGGGATTGGACGGTAGAACGTTTTTGTTGCTTTTCTTAAAAATTCGAAGGGAGCCTATAATTATGTTAAAACGCCTGAGAGAAAAGCTCAAGAAACGCTGGAAAGATTTTATTGGACGTGGACAGGTACCTACAACTTGCAAAAATACTACCAATGATATTACCAATCGTTAGAAAACCCGGCTTTTTGCTAAAGGGGTTTTTATGGAAGCGTACTGTGCTTTCTTCAGAAACCCTTATTCTTTTGAGTGGAAACAGCCATTCGGCTTACCTAAAAGGTATGCATTGAACAACTTTACACTGGCAGATAGAAAAATTAAACCTTTTTAACTGCTGGCTATTTAGGGTACTATGGTTATAAAGTGATTACGGATGTGAATTAATAAACGGAAATTAATCTCAGAAGACTTGGCTTGTCGCCACGCCTTAATGGCGAAATCCTTAGTTGCACTTATGCAGTAAGAAAGTTTTATACTTTCTTATCTGCAAAAAAAATGCATAGCTTTTCATATTTTAAAAGCAACTTCCTGTTTTGCAGCAAGTATTTCAGATAGCAGGCAAGTATAAAATGCATAACCGACATTATTTTGCAGATGGTGAAAAAACGGTATTCCCATCTGCTAAAAAGTATGACTAATGAATATAAGAAATATGTTAGGAGAGGGATAAATTGATTTTTAAAGTATTATATCAAGAGTTAAGAGATGAAATTCCCGTTCGGGAACGTACCAAAGCTTTTTACGTAGAGGCAGACACAATTAGAGAAGTCCGAAAAAAAATAAATGATCGTCATGTTAATATCGAGTATATCCATGCATTAAATGAAGCACATCTATCTTATGAAAAACAATCTGAAAGCTTTGCTGTGGAGAATGTATAAATTATGAAATTTGTAAAAAATGATCAAGCAGCTGTATTTGCTTTTGGCGGATTAGGTGAAATTGGAAAGAATACCTATGGCGTACAATTCCAGGATGAAATCGTCTTAATAGATGCAGGGATGAAATTCCCTGAAGATGAACTGCTTGGAATTGACTATGTTATTCCGGATTATACTTACCTTGTCCAAAACCAGGATAAAATTAAAGGGTTATTCATCACCCATGGTCATGAAGACCATATTGGAGGTATTCCATACCTCCTGAAAGAAATAAATGTGCCTATTTATGCAGGAAAACTCGCAATCGGACTTATTAAAAATAAACTCGAAGAACATGGATTATTAAGAAGAACGAAACTGCATACGATTCAAGAAGATGATGTCATTAAATTCCGTAAAACATCCGTTGGTTTTTTCCGTACCACTCATAGTATTCCAGATGCATTCGGCATTGTTGTTAAGACCCCGCCAGGAAATATTGTGCATACCGGTGACTTTAAATTTGACTTCACCCCGGTTGGTGAAGCGGCTAATTTAACAAAAATGGCCGAAATAGGTAAAGAAGGCGTGCTTTGCCTGCTTTCAGACAGTACGAACAGTGAGGTACCCGGTTTTACGATGTCTGAGAGAGTGGTAGGAGAAAGTATAAATGAAATCTTTAGCCGGATTGATGGCAGATTAATATTTGCAACCTTTGCGTCCAATATTTATCGTCTGCAGCAAGTTGTAGAATCTGCAGTAAAATATAACCGGAAAGTTGCTGTGTTTGGCCGAAGTATGGAATCAGCCATTAATCTGGGGCAGGAATTGGGTTATATTCACGCACCGAAAAATACCTTTATCGACTCAAATGAACTAAACCGTCTCCCCGCCAACGAAGTAACAATACTTTGTACAGGCTCACAAGGGGAATCAATGGCAGCACTTTCCAGAATTGCCAATGGCACGCACCGCCAAATCCAGCTAATCCCTGGTGATACCGTGATATTTTCATCATCTCCAATCCCTGGAAACACGGTAAGTGTGAGCAAGACGATTAATAAATTATATCGTGCAGGCGCCGATGTAATTCATGGCAAATTAAATAATATTCATACATCCGGTCATGGAAGCCAGGAGGAGCAAAAGCTGATGCTCCGATTAATGAAGCCAAAATACTTCATGCCTATCCACGGGGAATATCGTATGTTAAAAGAGCATACAAAGCTTGCAACAGCTTGTGAAGTAAACCCGGAAAACTCCTTTGTCATGGATAATGGGGATGTACTTGCACTTGCCAAGGATCATGCAATAATAGCCGGTAAAATCCCTTCTGGTTCTGTTTATGTAGATGGGAGTGGAATTGGGGACATCGGCAATATTGTACTAAGAGACCGCCGCATATTATCGGAAGAAGGCCTGGTTATCGTTGTTGTAAGTATTAATATGAAAGAGTTTAAAATTGCTTCCGGACCGGATATTATATCACGAGGCTTTGTTTACATGCGGGAATCGGAAGACTTAATAAACGAAGCTCAAAAGCTCGTTAATTCCCATCTGAATAAATTGATGGAACGAAGAACTAACCAGTGGTCTGAAATCAAAAATGAAATTACTGATACTATTGCGCCTTTCCTCTATGAAAGAACAAAGCGCAGACCTATGGTATTGCCGATTATTATGGAAGTGTAATAATAGAGGTCGGAAGTCGGATAAGATATTCGTGGGGCTGAGGTAAGAGTTCCCCAGGAATCCAAGTATTACCGGTGGGTCGAAGGATGTCTCACAGCCCCAAATTGATGAATAGAGACGATTTTTCATAATCTCAACTAGGACACTATTTACTTTTCTATCTTTGAATAAAGAGGAAGTAACCGGTTTGAGAAAAGCCATAGATGCTCATAGCATCTGTGGCTTTATTTGTTTCATTGATAAGGAATTAAGCTACTTCACGGTAAATATAGAAGCAAAGACAATATAAAATTCACTCAAGAATTCTTTGGAGATAGAATATAAGCTATAGGTGAAATATGGTGAAATTATTTTATTCGTGTACTTATAGGCTTGAAGAGAGTTAACGAATTGCAGTGCTTTCCCTCCTCTTAATCATTTTATGATCTCCTAAATAACAATTTTTGCCATCATAAAAAAATGAAGCAACCTTTTTTTAGGCTGCTTCATTTTATCTTACATTACATCAAGCATTTGAAATTGGGATTTAACCAACCCGTAGTATTCTCCGCGTTTCTGCATTAATTCAGCATGATTGCCGTTCTCCAGTATTTTGCCATTTTCCAGAACAAAGATGTTGTCAGATTCTCTAATAGTGGAGAGTCTATGGGCAATAATAATTGCCGTTCTCCCTTTCAGCAGTTTGCCCAGTGCCTCCTGGATTTTTACTTCCGTTTCTGTATCAATGCTTGCAGTCGCTTCATCAAGAATAAGAATACTTGGATTAGCTAGCAGGGCACGCGCAAAGGACAACAGCTGCCGTTCACCTGCAGACAGAATATTTCCTCTCTCCTCTACTTCCGTTTTATACCCGTCTGCCATACGCTGAATGAAATCATCAGCACCAACGACTTTTGCTGCATTAATGACTTCTTGATCCGTGGCATTCGGTCTGCCAAAACGGATATTTTCCATGATGTTTCCGGAAAATATAAAGGTATCCTGCAGGACAACACTTATTTTTTGCCTGAGACTTTCAAGCTTAACATCTCTTAAATCGTGACCATCAATTTTAACGGCACCTTTAGTAGGGTCGTAAAAGCGGCTGATTAAATTCGCAATGGTGGATTTCCCGCTCCCTGTATGGCCCACGAGTGCGATTGTTTGCCCTTCCTTAATCTCAAAGGATATTTCATGTAATGCAATTCTATCCTGATCATAGGAAAATTGAACCTTATCAAAGGTGATTCTTCCCTGCATATTTGTAAAAACATGGGCATTTTCTTTTTCTTCTACATTAGGCTGTTCATCTAGAAATTCAAATATACGCTCTGATGCTGACATTGCCATCAAAAGTTGATTATAAGCCTGCCCGAGACGGGAAATTGGGTCCCAAAACATGCCAAGGAAAAATGCAAAGGTTACAAAGGTTCCGATTTCAAGGTTTCCATTCAGGATTAAGTATGCCCCAAAGGAAATCAGGATAATGGTACCAAGGGCATTGCTCATCTCCACGAAAGGACGAAACATGGCACTTTTCTTTGTCGCAGTTTTCCAGCTACTGTAATTTGCTTCATTTACCCCATCAAAATACTCAGCGTTTTCTTTTTCCTGCGTAAAGGATTGCGTAATACGCATGCCTTGAAGTCCTTCATTCAAATGAGAGTTCATCCGGGATTGCTGGATGCGCACATCCTGCCAGGAACGCCGAATATTTCTTCTCAACTTTGTGGAAATATAAAACATCAACGGCAGCACAATCATTACTGCTACGGCAAGGGTTGGATCCAACACGAATAAAATAACGATGATTCCTGTCAGGGTAATTATGTCCATTAGTAAATTAATGATTCCGTTTGTAAAAAGCTCCTGCAGTGAATTAATATCATTCATGATTCTGACCAATATGGAACCTGCCGAGCGGGAATCAAAGAAACGATGGGACAGGCGCTGGACATGTGAAAACAAATGCTGTCTTAAATCATAAATCACATTCTGGCCGAGAATATTTACCCATTTTATCCGATACACATTGCCTGCATAATTTAGTAAATAGAGGACACCTATAACAATTACCAAATAGGTAAGCATGGTTACATCGTCATTTTCAATCGCAACACCAATTGCCACTTCACCAATAAGGATTGGTACAGCTAGCCGTACCAGGGTGGAAATGAGCATCGCAATAATTGCAGCAGGCAAGTATGTTTTTGAATAAGGCTTTAAATAAACAAGCAAACGCCACATTTGCTTCCAATTAAACGGCTTCTCTACTGCATGATCCAACGTGTAATGAAATCGTTCAAGATGTTTGCTCTCTTTTGATTTGTTTGTTGTTTGAGCCAATCATATCCCCCCTCTAAAGTGCTGCTGTTTTCATAATCTCATTTCTGTCCTGATACTGAATATTGTAAATACGTTCATAAATTCCGTTGTTACTGATCAGTTCTTCATGCGTACCTCTTTCCACGATATTACCTTCTTCAAGTACGAGAATTTCATCCGCATGCTTTAACGATGATATACGGTGGGCGATGATAAATGATGTCCGGCCGTTCATTACCTCTTTTAACGCTTTTTGGATTTTAAACTCTGTTTCCATATCTACAGCAGACGTAGCATCGTCAAGCACCAGAATACTTGGATTAATACATATCGCCCTTGCAATGGCAATCCGCTGCTTTTGACCGCCGGATAAACCCATGCCTCGTTCTCCGAGCATGGTGTCATACCCTTTGGGCATATCCATAATAAACTCATGTGCCTGCGCCCGTTTTGCTGCATCGACGACTTGCTCATCCGTTGCATCAGGAATGCCATATGCAATATTTTCACGGATCGTAGTGGAAAACAAAAATGGTTCCTGCAAAACAAAACCGATGCCATTACGTAGTACCTTCAATTCATAATCTGCAACAGGATGACCATCCACAAGCACTTCCCCTTTTTCCGGTTCGTAAAAACGGGTAATCAGCTGGGTAACACTTGTTTTACCGGCACCAGTTGCACCAATTAATCCGATAACTTTCCCGGGTGGTGCATCAAATGAGATATTTTTTAATGCAGCATCATCATCCTCGATATACGTCAGCGTGACATCCTTAAAAGTAACATGGCCTTTTATCGGCTGCCTAATGGTATTTTCTTTTTCTACAATATCTTCTCTCGCTTCCAATATTTCAAGCAAACGTTCTGCAGACGCTTTAGCCTGGGAAAATAAATTAATAATAAACCCAAGATTCATCAGTGGACCCAATATATACCAGACCAAACTGAAGAAAGCCACCAATGCCCCAGGACTCAAGTCCCCGCTGATCACAAGGAATCCGCCGTATGCCAGTAAAGCTACAGCACAAACATTCCCAATGAATTCCATTAACGGGAAATATTTCGACCATATTTTTGATGTATCTAAATATCTTTGCCGGTAATGATCATTACTTGAAGAAAATCTATCTATCTCAAAACCTTCTCTCGATAATGATTTTACCGTGTTCATACCGCTTATATTTTCCTGTACGCGTGTGTTCAATCGACCCATTGACTTTCTGATTTTCCGGAATGCCGGATGAACCCGTTTATCAAACTGATACACAACCACCGCTAAAAATGGCATGGCAGCCATCGTTACAATGGCAAGGGGTGCGGAATAAAAAAACATAACGCTTAAACTAATCAGAATTAATAACACAACCCGCAACAGTTCTGCAAAACCGAGAGAAAGGAAAAAGCGAAACCCTTCCACATCCTGTGTAAGCCGCGACATGATATCACCGGTTCTGGCGTTATCATAGTACTTAAATGCCAATACCTGAAGCTTATCATATAATGCTTCGCGCAGTTTATATACAGAAGTTATACCAAATAGATCACCCAAATACTGGTGATAATACGTTGCTATCCCTTTTATTAGCATTAAAATAAAAAAGATGATTGAAATATATGGTATCAAAGCATATTGGTCTGCAAGCACGACATTATCAATCGTTTGCTGTAATACTATTGGATACACAACAGTAATTACGGTAACAAAAAGTAAAAAGAACAAAGATAAAAAGAATAACTTTTTGTATGGCCAATAAAATTGTTTAAGCTTTTTAAATGTATCCAAACACAATTCCTCCTCTGAAGTTTTTCCGTAATTACTAATATAACGGTTTCCGAAATAAATATCTATAGTTTTTGCTTAATTTTTTAAATTTTATTTTTAAATACTTATTCATTCTCTTAACGTGAAATAAAAGAAACACCTGTGTTATTTAATAAACACTGATGTTTCATTCTGAAAATAAATATTTATTTGAGTAATCGCTCCAGACGATTTTTTAACATTTGAATGTTTCCGCTGCCTTTTTGCATATAACGCAAGCTTTTCTGGTCATCAAATAAGTAATACGATGGCACTTGACGATTACCAAAAGCTTTTGTTAACTTTTCATCCCCATCAATAAATATAGGTTCAGTAATACTGTGTGATTCTGCTGTTTGTTGAATAAGATCCACATCCAAATCTTTTTGAGAGCGTGGCATATGAACAGCAATAACAGTTAGATCATCCTTATACTTGGTTTTAAGCAGCTGTATCCGGGGAATCGATCTTTTACATAAATCACAGCTTACAGACCAGAAATGAATTAATATTAGCTTGCTCTCAATCAGTTCCTCCCTATTGGTTTCTACACTATTAAGCCATTTTGTTGCTCCTGTCAATTCAGGCATTTTATCTCGCAGTTTCAATCCGTAACCTCCTTATTACCATTTACTTCCCATATTTATATATGCCTTTTTTATATAAAAGTTTCATGTGCTTATTTGAAGAAGGGGTCAGGATACTGTTTTTGTAGAAAATGAGCTTTAAGGCTCCAAACACAAAGTGTCCTGGTATGAGACTTTGAAATATGGTAAGTCTCTCAGTCATCATTTCTCACCTTTTTTACTTAATGGCGTACTTGAGACCTTTTCTATGGTGTGCCATTTGATTACTTCACTTGATGGCATACCTGAGAGTCTCTCTATGGTATGTCATTTGGATGTTTCACTTAATGATGTACCTGAGAGCTTTTCTATAGTATGTCATTTCTTTTTTTTACTCAATGACGTACCTGAGACGACTTATGGTTCTAATTTCCCTATTAAAAATAGTTGCATAAAAAATAACAGAAGGAAATCTTCTGTTATTTTTTATGCAACTCTCTTTGCGAATACTTTTAGGAACTGTGAAATTTTTTCCTTCATAAACTCAGCTTGTCATTTACCATATCACAGACTTCCTGTGCATTTGCTCCCTGGGCATTGATAACAGGTCCGGCAATACTTGTATCCTGCATGCCCATCACGTCTTTATCCTGTCCAGATATAATACAGCAATCACAATAAGCTGCATCCTCACTGGAGCGCAAATTAATTACTTCATGACCCATTTCCATTAAAGCTTCCTTCACATCTGTCAACGATTCCTCTATACCAATACGTGCCATTCTTATTTCCTCCCTCTATACATGAAATTTTCCTCTATAGTCTTTACATTCGTGCAGAGGATATACAATAACCATGAAACGGCCTGTTTAATAATAAAGCGTCTTCCGGCCACCGCCTCTACAAATAAAAAAGCCTGCAGAGATATCATTTCTTTATCTCTGCAAGCTTTCATTCTTTTTAGAGCAGCTCTTTTCTCAGCTGTTCCGGCGTTTTAGGCGATAACAACCCAATCGGAATATCAAAAGCTGTTTTTGCACCCTTATCCCCAGATTGCTTTAACCTGTAAGCAGCTCGAGCATATGCTACAAGCACGCTGGCAGTAAATTCAGGATTACTGTCAAGGTTTAAGGAGTATTCAATAAGCTGGTCTGTATCATTACCGGTTTTTCCGCTTCGGATTACAAATCCGCCATGCACTTTTTTCCAATGGCTTTCCGCTAACTCTTCTTCTGTGATAAAATTTACAACCGTATCATAGTCAGCAAAATAGTTCGGCATTGTTTTAATTTCTTCTTCAATGCGTTTCACATCGGCTCCGTCTTCCGGTACTATAAAACATTCCCTTAAGTGCTTTTCTCTTGTCGACAATTCAGGTTTCTCGCCATTCCTTACCAGATTAACTGCTTCTTCAATCGGAATAGTATACTGAACGCCATCTTTTACGCCATCTACTCTTCTTACTGCATCCGAATGTCCCTGACTAAGTCCTTTTCCCCAGAATGTATAAGTATCACCTTCAGGAAGGATAGCTTCACCCATCAGACGATTCATGGCAAACACACCCGGATCCCAGCCAACAGCAATTATACTTATTTTCCCCCCTGTTTTGGACGCTTCATCCATCTTTGGAAAATATTCAGGTATCTTTGCATGTGTATCATAGCTATCAATCGTGTTAAAGATTTTTGCAAATTCAGGCCCCTGTTCAGGCAGGTCCGTGGCAGAGCCTCCGCATAAGATCATGATATCTATCTCATCTGTATATTTTTCTGCTTCCGAAACATGTAAAACCTTTGTTCCTGAATCCAGCAATTGAACCGTTTCCGGATCTCTCCGGGAAAATACAGCAACAACTTCCATATCGCTATTTTGCTGGATAGCAGATTCTACTCCTCTGCCGAGATTGCCATAACCGTTGATTCCTATTTTAATTTTCCTATCCAAAATACCTACCTCCTAAAATCAACTTCGTATTTCATTACTTTAAGTTAACAGCTTGTACAATATTTCGCTAGTATTTTCACCTGAACTTTTGTATTTTTTTAGTCCAAGCGCTTGTGACAAAAGAGAGCCTTTTTTCACCTGAAAAAATTGGAATTTGTACCTCCAGCGAAGAAAGGCACCCCTAATTCTATCAAGCACATAAAATCGGGAGCTTTTCTGACAGCTACTTACATAATCCATTATTTATGCACACTTTTGATAAATATTCCTTGCTGAATGATTCAGCAAGGAATATCTGGTTTTATTCCACATTTTGTTTTGCGGTGTATATATCCTTCTTTATTTCTTTTAAAATAGCTCTTCTGGTTAATATTCCGTCAAAATAGCCATTTTTGTCTTGAACACATGCAAACGGGTAATTGATTAACGAATTTAGTCCTTTCATTAATGTATCTTCTTTTGTCAGTTGAGGTATATCATCACTCATCACCTCATGCACGCGCATATCCGAGAGTTTTTCAAATTCAAAACGTTCCAGTCCCAAAATCTGGTTGAGTATTACCGTTTTTCCGATGATGCCCACCAGCCTATAGGAAGAATCCAGAACAGGTACAGCAGAATAGCCCGATTTAACAAGTACCAGAAGTGCATGCTCTAAAGGATTATTCACCTGGACATGCGCCACTTTTTCTGAAGAAATCATCAAATCGCCCACCGTTGTTGATGTTAAACGTTGATCCTGTATTGTACTCATCATAAGCGCCCCCTTCATTGCTTTCAGCATCTATATTTGTAATTGGACACAGTTTGTATACTGATTTATATAAAACTCATTCATTTCCATTTTTTTATCGCCATATTTAGTTTACCATATATCATAGGTAAGCAAAAAAGTTATGAGTAATTTTGAATGATTTTTTCTCTAATATCATGGAAAAATACGCCATAAGCTCAATTTATTTTTTCATAAGAAATTCTTGTTTTGATAAGCATTATGAAAATGGTTGATGGACAATTAATCCAACTATTAAATTATTCACAGCAGCAGATAATAGAATATGTATTTCTGCTGTTTCATTCCAAGCGTTAATTTTTTTGCAATTGAATACCCTGTATTTAATATATGCATAATTAGAAAAAGAGATACTAACACAGAACTGCCAATGACTATTCATGATATAATTTTTTCATGAATGATGAAAGGGTGAAAATATGAATAGACGGTCTTTCTTAAAAAAGGCTTTAGGAAGTATCCTTGCCGTGGCAGGCTTAAGCGGGACAACCTACTATTACGCCAGAGAAATTGAGCCGAGCTCATTATATATAAATGAAAATGTGATTGCCTCCCCATCCATTCCACCAGCATTTAATCAATTTAAAATCGTACAATTCTCGGATACACATCTTGGTTTTCAATATACGTTGGACCAATTAAACGAATTAGTAAGAACTATTAATGACCTGCAGCCGGATATGATTGTTTTTACAGGCGATTTAGTCGATGAACCGCATCTTTATCACTGGGATAATAGACTAATTGATATACTTCGTTCATTACAGGCTCAATATGGGAAGTATTGGATATACGGAAACCATGATCATGGCGGCTATGGAACGGAAATTGTACTGGATGTAATGGAACAGGCAGCATTTACATTATTAAAAAATAGCCATACGCTTATCGAAAAAGAAAATGCCATGTTTATACTGGCAGGAATTGATGATGTACTGCTTGGTAAACCCGATGTACAAGAAGCGCTTCATAACGTAAATCCCGACGCCTTTACCATATTACTGGCACATGAACCCGATTATGCCGATAAAACAATTGATTTTCCAGTAGATATACAGCTTTCAGGGCATAGCCACGGCGGACAGATACGTCTTCCTTTTTTTGGAGACGTGTACACACCGGCATATGCCGAAAAATATGTAGAGGGAAAATATACAATTCAAAACGGGAAGCTTGACTTATATGTAAATAAAGGAATTGGTACAACAAGAGTACCTTACCGTTTTTTATGCCAGCCGGAAATTCATTTGTTTACATTGATGAATCAAGCTTGATAGATAGCACATTGTGTATGGTTAACAATTTATACATAGTATTATAGAAATCAACGTGCTAAACTATGAGAGAAATTTCACCGTAAATGGAGCTGATGGCTCTATATTGAAAAGAAATACTTGCTTTATTCTAATATTTTTTGGATCAATTCCCTTCTCTTGACAGCCTGTGGTGGTGAACAATATGAAGGTGAATTCTCCTTTGAAAATAGAAGACTTCACGTTTATCAATCAGGATAATGAGGTAGGACGACGAGTTTGGGTTGCCAACTTTATATTTACAAACTGTGTAACTGTTTGTCCTCCGATGACTTCCAATATGGCCGATTTGCAATCACAGTTAAGCGAGACTGGATTTTATTATGTGAATCTGATATCTTTTACGGTCGACCCGAAAAAGATATCCCGGAAGCATTAAAGAAATTTGGCGAATCAAGAGGAGCTTCTTTCCATAATCGGGACCTTCTCACCGGTTATGAATTTGAAAAAATACAGGATTTTTCCGTAGATAACTTTAATTCTGCGTTGGAAGAAGAACCCGATTCGGACTGCACACAGTGCGCTTTTTCCTCATTTATCCAGAAGGAAACGCCATAAACATGTACACCGGTACGCTAAGCTGCAGAAATGGAACAAATCGTACAGGACATTAGCAGTATGGAGTAACGAGCAAACGCCGAAGTAGCCTGTTTAGCAGCATACGTACTGTCCCAGGCCGCGCTAAATGCTCACACGACCGAAAAGATATACTGGTTGTCTGGCACCGAAGCAAGACGAGTCAATACTATTCCATTTTGGGATAGTCTTTTTGATCCATTCAAATTTTGCAACATTTCTAATAAGCACTTGCATAAGTATGTGCTTTGCGATAGGATAAATACAAGCTGTGAGACCTCATTTAAGCACTATTATTTACGAAAAGCAATACTGCAGAATATAGAAAGGAGGAGAATTCATGTCAGAAGAAACATCATTAAATGACATAGCCAAAGCATTATATACAATAAACCGTCATGCAAAAACAGCACCAAACCCAAAGCATTTATACGCTATGAAAAAAGAAGCGGTAAGTCAGCTGTTGAAAAAGGATCAGGCCGAAAAAATAGGACTTCACTTTTCCAATCATCCGAAATTAAGCAACCAGCATTCTACCCTGCTAGTTAAAGTAGATAAATATTATTTTCATATACCTCCAACAAAAGAAGATTTTAAAAATCTTGATCATCTGGGGTCTCTTGATGAAAGCTTTAGAAATCCGCGTGCAAAAATGTCCTTGTCACAGGCAAAAAGAGTAATCTATGATTACATCGGATGGAAGCCTCCTAAAACCCAAGGGGTTAAAAAACAATATTCTTCAGCCTATTTTACGCCATCATCACTCGGAAAAATGGAATGGCCGCCAAGAAAAACCCATCGTTAGATTAATGAGCACCCCCCCTCTTTAACTCACTATGTTTTACAACAACTGTTATAGGTAATTACATGGAGTAAAAGGAGGTTTCCTAATGGAAGAGTTAAACGATTTTCTTTATGAGCTGAACAAGTATGCCGGACAGACACATATACTGAAAGACAAGTATGAAAAGCTGAGTGAAATGGAAAAGAAAGAAGTTATGGATGCTGCTCCGGACAGTTTAAAATCTCCGGATCAATCTTATCAGCCGGTATTTGAATGGCTGGAGACAATGTACGAAAAAATGGATATCAGGGAAGAAGAAAAGACAAAAGGGTAATTCCTGCAAAATAATACCAAATGACCTACCTTACACATTGAAAGTCGCATTTTAAAGAGGTTGGGACAGAACTCTGAGTAAGCATTGAAAAGACGAACAACACAACACAATAGCTCCGGAAATATACGTAGCCTCCTGTGGGAGCAAAGGCATCGGTGAGACCCCGCAGTGCGACAGCACGAGGAGGCTCACCAGCCGCCCACGGAAAGCGAAGTATATTTCCGGAGCGGGTGATGTGCACAAAAGTTTGGATTTTCGTTTGCTAAAATGGTTCTGTCCCAGCCTCTTTTTCATCCTCTTATAATTACCTCCCCCTATTTATGATTGTTTTTTTATAAAACGCCCTAGAATGGATTGAATAAGCAAAAAAACGCCAAATACACTAAGACCCTGCAATGATATTTTCAATAAGCTTTGCAATGAATGTTCCAAACCGTCGATATTCATTGCCAGTGTAAAAAGCAGGATCAGCAAAAGTAAACTGCTCATCATGTAACTTAACAGCTTTGAGAACTGCAGGGAAATAATCCATTTAATAACCGGGGTAATCATGAAATAAAATATCCCCATCAATAACAATAAAACAATAAAATAAATATGATGTTCTTTCACACCCAAAATGGACAGCTGTGTCAAATTCAACCATGTTCCGGCAAACAAAATAAATCCTCTCCTTGCCTGCATAATAATAATAACCAGTCTCTACATCCGGAGAAAAGTATATACATAATTTTAACTGACCAATGCATTTATAGGCCCTTGAGTATGTTTCAAAAGAAAACATAAGGCTTGACTTTCCACATCCCCGGTCAGAAAATGGAGGTGTATTTGCAGCAAAATCGGTTTAGTGCCACTTATTTCACTAATTCATGTAAGTTAGATTTATAATTTCTCAGACATTCAAAATTATTTCATCGTCTCTCTTATTTTCGGACAGGAAAGGTTGGGATTAATTGAAAAAAGCATATTTATACATAATTACCGGCGCAGCTCTCTGGGGGACAATAGGATGGTACGTAAATCATTTATATGATTATGGATTTACTCCGATGGAGGTTGTTACATTACGGGCATGGACGACAGCTATTTTGCTGCTTATTTTCATGCTTGTGACAGCACCGAAGAAAATGAAGCTAAAATCCTATAAAGATATCAGATATTTCATCGGAACAGGAATTTTTAGCATTATATTTTTTAATTATTGTTTATTCACAGCTATAGAATTATCGACCATCCCGGTTGCAACTGCATTATTATATACAGCTCCGGCATTTGTCATTATTATTTCCTTTTTTCTTTTTAAAGAACCGCTCACTAGAGCAAAAATCATTTCGTTAATATTAACATTGTTTGGCACGGCATTAGTTGTTGGACTGATTCCTTTAAACCTGCAGGCAATTCAAGTCAGCAGTATTCTGTTTGGGATAGGCTCTGGCATTGGATATGCGCTTTATAGTATTTTCAGTAAGTTTGCTTTGAAAAAATATACCAGTCTAATTATTACAACATATACCTTTGTAGTAGCAGCCATTGCTTTAATTCCTTTTTTTCCATATAGTGAAAAAGCACATTTATTACTCGATCCACAAATCCTGCTGTATGCTTTTGGCTTAGGATTTCTTCCGACTGCATTTGCCTACATTATTTATACATATGGTCTAAATCAGACAGAAGCTTCTAAAGCCTCCATTCTGTCAACGATTGAACCTGTGGTTGCAACCCTTGTCGGTGTATTTATTTTTCAGGAAGTCTTCACTTTCATCCAAATGCTCGGGATGGCCTGTATTCTCGGTGCAGTGATTTTAATACAATATAAAAGAAAATCTGCTGGACACATGAAATCACCAGAAAATTGATTTATGCTGTGGGGGAAACCTCCCACTTCATGAAGTGTTTACGGAAATAAAATCTAAGTGAAACAGTTATTATGACTAATATAAATAGTACATATGAATCATGGAGCAAGGAAGATCATAAGACAGTTGATTGGGATAATGTACCTTTATCCCAATTGGTTGATCATATCGTGGAGACCCACCTGCATGAAGAGCTTGCACCGTTGGGACAATTTGTTACAAAGGTATACCGAAGACATGGAGCAGACAATCTACATCTTAAAGAGTTACATCGTCTCTATAACAATTTTAAAGTCGATATGGAAGAACATCTCGTGAACGAAGAAAATAAGTATTCCCTTTAATCAAGATATATGAGAAAAACTCAAGTGAAGAGCTAAAACAGCGGATTATAAAAGCAAATGGCGGGCTGGATGTGATCATCAGGCGTCCGGGGATTTCCTGAAGGAAATAAGAGAAATCACAAATGATTCTACCCCTCCACTCGGAGCATGCAATTCGTATAAAGTTACCTGCAAGACTGGATGAATTGCAATCAAATACCTTCCAGCATATCATTAGGAGAATAATGCCCTGTTGAAGCGAATTTAGTTTCGTAAAAATGAAAGTTGAACTTCGATGAACCTGGTTTTTTACGAAGAAAGGTCTGACCCTCCAATGAAAAGCATTACACTGCTTTCACTTGGGAAGTCAAACCTTTTTTAGTCCTTTATATGCTCATTTCTCTATGATGTTTTTTTTGCTGCTTCTTCTTCCTGCTTTTTCTCCAAACGCATCTCTATTTTTGAAATACTTTTTTCATCTTCCAATAACTCTTGTTTATTTTGCTGAACAAGCTGCTCAAAATTTAATGTTTTAGGTCTCATTCGAAACACTCCTTTTTATTTCTCAATTATTATTATACCCTATTTCACATGTTTTGAATCTAAATTATTTGAACAATTTATAACATTTTACAACATTTTTAACATACATATATTAATTGAAGGTCATATTTCAGAGAATTTACTGAATAATAAACAAGCTGACGTTGAAATTTCCTGATTCACAAATTTTTCGAATAAAGTATTTATAAATGGTTGGCCTGTGTGGAATTGGCTGCGTTAAGCCTAATCTAACATTTCTTCGGTTGTATTAAACTCTTTTCAATTAGGAATAGAATTGGCCATTCGAAGAACAGCGGCTTTGTGCCTGAAGCTTCCTCTCTTGGGTGAAGGGTTTAAGCGGCTTTCATATGCATAAAAGTTTGATGCTCTTCTGAGGAAAAAAACGGTTGGAAGCTTTTTTGCAGAAGAAATTAAATAAATTATACATTTTGTTCATCTTTTTGCTTTATATCTTCATATAGATTAAGCAGGCGATCCAACTCCTGGCTAATTGCTATCGACTCATAATCTGTTAAACCTTTTTTCAAGGCAACCGCAGTCATTTTGTTGCGCAAAAATTCAATACGTTTTAATATATGGTCTATGGCACACATGAGGATTATTCTAACCTCCTTAGTAATATATACTAAACATAACATATTTTTGCAAAAATCTACAAACTTTTATGCGCTTTTAACATGACATGTTAGACGAATCCACCATTTTTACATGATATTATTGTTTTTAATATCCTCATTCGCCATTATATTCCAGGTTAATTCCGGCAGCAGAATAAGCGATGCTCGAATAAATCCTCGTTATATGCTACTATTAAGTAATAAGAAGGAACATAAACAAAATGAACTATTATTTCTATGAATGAAATATACGAGAAGGGATGTCTCAGGTGATTCAAAAAAAGAAAAACGAATGGCTTGAATGGACAAAAGCAATTATTATTGCATTGCTGATAGCTTTCTTTATAAGATCTTTTATTTTCGCAACATCTATTGTAGAAGGCGTAAGCATGGAGCCAACACTGGAAGACGGCGAAAGAGTCATTTTTAATAAAATCGTTTATATTATTGATGAACCTGAACGCGGTGATATTGTCATCATTGAAAGGCCTATGATAAACTACGTAAAACGAATTATTGGCCTACCTGGTGAAACAATTGAAGTGAATGATGGTAATTTATATATAAATAACGAAAAATATGATCAGACATTTATAACGGATGAAACGAAAAGAAATACAGGCAGTTTAGGTCCAATCGAAATTCCTGAGGGCAGTTATTTTGTCATGGGAGATAATCGCGCAATTAGTAAAGACAGCAGAAATGGTCTTGGATTTATTGAAGAAGATAGTATCATCGGCAGATCCGAATTCGTCATATTCCCTTTCGATAGATGGACAAGAACCAAATAAGTATTAAGAGATAACATAAGGCTTGGAGTTACTGCCAAGCCTTTTTTATTTTCGTCACTGAGTTTCTTTCACGTCAGTTTTGTTATTCTATTTTTCCCTATCAAAGAACATATATCCTATATTTAATACAACAATTGCCAGAGAAGCGAGACCCAGCGCCCATTCCCATTCCATGTATATGCACCTCCTTAAACAATTTCTATGTACATATGTGTTGAATTGATGGGTTAACAAATTCTTTAAGCGTTCTCTTCTATATCATACCAATTTATTCTCCCTAAATAAAGTAAAAATATGATAATATAAAAGTGTAATAAATAATTCAAAAAGCAGGTGTATTACATGTTGCATTGCCCTTACTGCGGTTCATCCGTAAATGATAATGAAAGCTTCTGTGTAACATGTGGAAAGAAGCTTCCTGAAGATATTACACATCGAATCCTGCCGAACAGGAAATTTAATAAGCTTTGGATTGTTCCTATAAGTGTTTTGGTATTATTTCTGCTTTCATCAGCCATATACTATGTTTATTTGGAAAATCGTTCAACCAAAGCGATTGATTTATATAACGAGGCCGAGGAAAAAGTATTATCCGGGGAATATACTGCTGCCGAACAACTATTTGAAGAGGCATTGCACCTTAAAAGTAATTTTCCCCAGGGAGACATTTCATTGCTGTTCACCAAAAGAGCATTGGGAGTACAGTCAACTTTAACAGAAGCAGAAGATCATCGACTGGATAACAATTATGAAGAGGCATTGTCTATCATCAATGACGCTGAAAATAATATACAGAATTTTTATGGCCTTGCTGTAAGTGATATGATATCAAAAATAATCAGTCAAAGAAATGATGTTAAAATAGATCAATTGGAAGAAGTACTGCATAATGATCCATCCATTGATGATTTAAAGATTTTATTATGGGAAGCTGATGCCATTGATGAGGAACATGCTGAAGATATAGCTCATTCCATCCGCAGCCAAATAATAGACTATACATTTTCCCGGGCGAGTGAACAGCTTAATGAAAAACATTTCAATGATGCACTTCTCCTTGTGGAAGACGGTTTGAAATATGCACCAGATTCGGAAAAGCTCCAAAGTCTGGAAACAACCATTAATAATGAACAGGCTTCTTTTGAGTCTGCCCAGGAAGAACGGCTGGAGCAGGCGATGAATACAGCACTTGAGGAGCGGGAAATGAATGAATTAGATGCAGTTGAACTATTGGAAATGACTTTAGAAAATGATGAGCAGGACAATATCATTGTTAAAGGAGAAGTAAAAAGCGTTGCAACCGTACCTATTAACTCTATTATTGTTGATTACTCTTTATTGAATAAAGACGAGACGGAGTTCGTATCAAATGAAGTATTCGTTTATCCAGACAGGTTATATCCGGATGAGAAGGGAAATTTTGAATTTACCCATTTTGATATAGATGAAAATAGACAAAACCTGCAAATTGAAATAAATAAAATTACATGGTATACAGATTAACGTGAGAGAGTTGGGTGAGTACCTTTGCGCAACAAAAAATATCCTCCAATTATATTATCCGTGCTCATCGTGATAGCTGGAATCGTCACCATTGGCTGGATGTATAACAACTGGCAATCAGCGGAATTATCAGTAAGGAATCCTTCTATATCAAAAGTGATAGTAACAGAAGAACCGGATTTAAAAACAATTATTCATGAAGCAGAAAAAAATGTTATCCAAATTGAAGGGCAAACAGAAAATAGTACCATTACAGGATCCGGTTTTCTATTTAACAATAAAGGCGATATAATTACGAATGCCCATGTGATAAATAGGACGGATGCGATATATGTACGGACAGCAGATGCACAGATTTACCCTGCTGCTGTCGTTGGCATTAGCGAAGATGTGGATATAGCGCTCCTGAGAGTACCGCAGCTCGCGAATCAACGTTTAAATATTTCAGATGAAGCTTTTACCGAAATTGGAGATGAGGTGATTGCTTTAGGGAGTCCACATGGATTTCAAAATACAGTTACGTTAGGAATCATTTCCGGGATGGAAAGACAATTTACCATTGATGGGTATGATTATTCCAATGTATATCAAATATCCGCCCAAATTACACAAGGAAACAGCGGCGGCCCTTTAATAGACAGAAAAACAGGAAAAGTAATAGGGATTAATTCCGCCGGCACAGAAGATGGTTTAATTGGGTTTAGCATCCCCATCCATGATGTATACGAACAACTGGAACAATGGTCAAATGAAACACCTAATGACCAATTGGATTTTCCGAGCACATCCGACATTATCCCTTCGAATGATATGGAACAGCTGACAGAAGATGCAGATTATCTAATTCGTTACTTCCTGGACAGTATTCAAGTAAGAGATTATGTAAGTGCTTATACTATACTCGGAAGCAATATGCAAGCAAGCATCTCATATACGGACTTCAGGGAAAATTACATCGATACCATCTCATTGGACTACTCCGACTATACCATTGAAACAGATGAAGACAACGGGGTAACAACAGAAGTAGATGTGACGATAGAGAGCAACCTGCAAAATGAAGAGGATACAGCGGAAAACACTTTTACCTTTCAGTTTAGCATTGGATATGAAAACGATCAGCTTAAAATTTTAAGAAGTAATATTATTGAGGATTAAGTTATGATAAACTAACCGCCGTCTTGCATCATGCCTTCTTCCGTTTTACAACCCTGGGCAGCCATCCATACATTCCATGATCTATATCATAACGTATTAGTGTTGACTTATAGGTTACGGATATGGAGGGTTCGGCGGCTGTAGTTATGGCTACCCGGTTGCCGACGGACTTAATAGAAACTTTGCGTTAATTGTCGTGCTTTTTATTTTACTAATCATCGCAGGCGCAGCTTTTTATTGTTAAGAAAGAACAGAAGCTGCCCTATCCCCAGGTCAGCCTCGATGGCTCTCTCTATCTGCCCAATTGAAAAATTGATTTAACTCATTTGGCGACAGTGGTTTACTGAAATAGAATCCTTCATCGCATTTCTCTTCTTCCAAAAATGTAAATTGCTCCTTCGTTTCTACCCTTTCTGCAATTACTTTCATATTAAGTGCATGGGAAAGATCTATAATTGATTTTACAATTGCCTTTTTTTGTTCCTGGCTGTTATCCATAAATATTTTGTCAATTTTCAATTTGGTAATGGGAAATAAACTCAAGTATTTTAATGATGAATAACCAGTACCACAATCATCGATGGAAATATTTCACCTAGATTTTGAAATCCATTAAAAGATTTGCATCATTTACTGGTTTTATGAACGCAAAATCAAGGTAATATCAATCGAGATACTAAAATCGGGATCATGATTTAACAATAAGTACGCATGCTCATTTCCTGTAACAATGCTGCCTCTTTTATTCACAAAAAGGATGGCTTCTTTCATGCTTCTAAGAATGTTTTGATGTATTGGTATACTAGTTACCTCTTCTGACATATCGTTTCTCTCCTAATTTAAACCTTAAGTCTTCCCTTCGCTTGTAATATCGGTTTTCTCTAATAGAAACTTAAGGAAATGAGGGAAGAAACTGATCTGATAGGCACAATTCAGAAAAAAGCCTCGCATACGGAGACTTTATTCAGGAAATTAATTCTTTAAATTTCTCAAGCAAATCATTTCCCTGATACCCTTCTTCAATTAAGGAGGTCAGCATTTCTTCAATTTTATTGATTCGCCTGTCTACAATAGTGCCAACCAATAAAATATTCATATTGTCTCCAATAACGTTCATGCCCATGATAGAGGTAATAAAAGTAGCCGGTTCATTGCTTTCTTTCGTTATTTTCACCTGTATCATGATTTCATCATTTTCTTCCTTTAATTCTTCAAAGAATTGAAAATTTGATTTGTCTAGAAAGGCTTCTATCGTCCATTGATCCAGGTCATCCTCCCTGTTAATAATCAAACCGTCCAGTAACGGTATATTATGCTGCACTATTTCCTCTTCCTTCTGGTCAAAGATTTCCAAGGATTTTAATTTAAATGTTTTCATCATTAACCGCCTCTTTATTGTTTATTGAATTTTTGGCATTGTCATAGCAACTAAGCTCAGATTCTATAACATGTCGGGAAGTCATTTTCACCAAAAAATCCTACGCGTTATCCTTTTAGAACCCCTATTTGAGATTTTTAATCGTGAAACAAGGCTTTTTTTCTATAACCTCTGTGGAAGTCATTTCATCGAAAGATCTAATGCTATTCTTTTGATCATTGGTTTTACAGACCATCATCCACCTATATAGGACATCTCAACCTTCTTCTTTCTCACATAGTTTTCTCCATTCCGTTCATCTGAATACCGGTCTTTTCGTCTGCCCCATAGACCTGTAAGTTTTTCACTTAATTGTACATCAGTCAGACCCGCACGTAATTTTTCCTTTACGTCATAACCACTCGAAGCAAACAAGCAAGTATAGAGCTTTCCATCTGCAGATAAACGAATTCGTGTACATGTACCGCAAAAAGAATCTGTTACAGAGGAAATTACACCTATCTCCCCTCCCCCACTTTTATATCGGTATCTTGAGGCCACTTCACCATAATAATTTTCTTCAACTGGCACTAAGGGCATTTCTTCATGAATCATCTCGATAATATCTCTTTTGGATATGACATGATTTAAGTCCCAGCCATTGTGATTTCCAACGTCCATAAATTCTATATATCTTAAAATTATATCTTTGCCTTTAAAATACCTTGCCATTGGCAGGATCTGGTTTTCATTCATGCCTTTCTTAACAACCATATTCACTTTGATTTCCAAACCGGCTTCCTTGGCCGCTTCTATTCCTTTTAATACGGGAAGAGTAACGACACCTCTCCCGTTAATTTTTTTAAAAGCTTCATCTTCTATGGCATCAAGACTTATATTTACTCTTTTCAGTCCCGCATCTTTTAATTTTTGGGCACGTTTTGGTAACAGTATAGCATTTGTCGTTAACGCAATGTCTTTAATTCCGGGGATTTCCGTTAGCCTGGCGATTAGCAGGTGCAAGTTTTTTCTCATTAACGGTTCACCGCCGGTCAGGCGAATTTTTTCAACCCCAAGACTTGCAATTGATGTTGCCATACGAACAATTTCATTAAAGCTTAATAATTCACTTTCAGGCAAAAAGGGATAATCTTTCCCGAATATTTCCTTAGGCATGCAATAAGTACAGCGAAGATTGCACTGATCTATGACTGAAATTCTTAAATCCTTTAATGTTCTGCCGAAATGATCCTTAATTGGTGATACTTCATCCTTCATGTAATCACTCCTTATAATCATTAAAATTCTGCTGTCCTTCCGTATCATTCAGCAATAAGACATCCACCACATCATCACGCTTAAATCCTCTTGTTCCTCCCGGCAGCACCATTAAACTGGCAGCATTTGCTAGGGAAGATACAACATTTGATTTATCTATTCCGGATAAATGAACATATACCTCAGTCTTATCATAAGTGATATAGCTGCGCACAAATCTTGTAAATGGGTTTGGCTTTGGAAAATCATCCGCTAAAATTGCTTTTATTCGTTTTAAATAAACATTATTATTATATAAAGCATGCTGGATTACCGGCCGTACGAAAAGCTCAAATCCAACATAGCATGCTGATGGGTTGCCGGATAATCCGTATAATAATTTTGAGCCCTTTAACGCTACGGTTGTCACACTTCCTGGCCGCATCGCAACTTTATTAAACAAAACCTCTGCGCCCAGTTTATCGTAAATATCAGGTATTAAATCAAAGTCGCCAACCGATACACCGCCGGTAGTAATTAAGATATCCACTTCTTCCAATGTTTGTTTTATTTTTTCAAAGCTGGAATCCAGTTCATCGGGCAGCTTTCCTATGTATTTTGCAACCCCTCCTGCGCGTTCTATCTGAGATGTAATCATATAGGCATTGGAATTACGGATTTTTCCCGGCTGAAGCGACTCATTTACCTCTAACAGCTCTGTGCCAGTAGCAATAACTGCTATGACAGGTTTTTTTGCTACTTGTACCTGAGCATATCCGAACGTTGCGAGCAGTGCTTTTACACCCGGATTAATCAATGTTCCTTTCTCAACAAGGGGGTCCCCTTTAGTCACCTCTGACCCCTCCTGAATAATGTTTTGGCCCGCTTGCATTTTCCGTTTTATAGACATATATGGTTTATTATTTTTTTCATAGGATTTACAGACTTCAAACATGGCTACACAATCTGCACCTTTTGGTATCTGTGCGCCGGTCATGATTCTTGTTACTTGCCCAGCCTTTAACTCTCTTTGCGGTACCTGACCTGCACCAATATGCTCTACAACTTCAAATTCCACTGGATTATTTCTTGAAGCTTCTGCTGTATCTTTGGAACAGAGTGCAAAACCATCATATGGCGATTTGTCAAAAGAAGGCACCGGGTGTTTGGCGATCACCGGCTCGGCAAGCCTTCTATTATCACATGATTGAATGGATATGGTTTCACTGCTGCCCGTGATCCGGTACTTCATCAAGTTTTCGATTGCTTCCTCCACCGGGATCGGTTTACGTCTTTCTACTTCCACCCCACCCACTCCTTTTTTCTTCATTAAATTATATTCGAATAAATCATTCATTATCTTCTTATACTTCCTTAGTTTAACAAAAATTACTGACTATTGATATTATTTCTTTCCCTTGCAATGTTTCACATGTCTCTGCACGGGGTACGGATTATTAAAGAAAAAAACTTACAACTTGAGGTGAATACCATGGAGGAGATTTCATCCTACAAAATTAAACTTACCAAAAAATTGGAAACAGCAGATATAATAAATATTCATGAGCTTGCCCTTAAATCCAATTTTACAATTTATGTATACCGTGAAGACACAATTGCAGATGCGACAAACCTGGCGAATCTTATATCGTTTTTCTCATTTTCATCAAAAAACCGATCTCTCGTAATGATCATAGACGGACAGTATGCGGAAAATGGCTATCACAAAGTAAAGTCTCTTTTAAAAAACACAATCAAAGGCGAATGGAGAGTCACGCATAAAATTCAAAACGACATTTCTGTTGCCATATAACGAGGTGAATATAATGGATGATCATAAAGAAATAGAGCGTAAAGAAAAGAAAACCGATTCAAGTAAGGTAGGAGTAGCATTTATCAAGTATTTAACCTATTTGATAATCTTTTTTGGAATCCTTTGGTTTTTAATAAGTTACGTTTTTCCGATGTTTTAACTAAGCAGGCATTAGAAAGGTTTAATTATATAATGGAAAGAAAGATAAATAACTTTTAGCATTTAAGCATTGCTTTATAAAGCGATGCTTTTTTCGTTGCTTAGGAAAATATAAAATTTTTGATCTGTGGATAATCTTCTATATAAGAATAGCCACGTCTAACTCCAGCGCCCAGCGATAGCGGGTCTTTACGGTGGGACGAGGAACGACTGTACCGCAGTCCCGGACTTCCTTCACCTCCGTGCGATAAGTCAACATCGGCTCCTTTCGTCGCCGTGTTTCCTTTATCTCCTGCGGAAGGAATGATCAGCTAAAACCGCCGCTTTGCGAGGCAACGCCGATCCACCTGGCTTGGCCAGGCGCAGTCCGTACGTCGCTAAACGGGCGCTTGCGCTTTTGTTCTTGAAAAATGGTCCTCATTTTTATTTCTTTATGCTATAATGCAAATTTATTGTATAATTAAAATATAATATGTGCTGTATTCTAGAGAGGTTTTCTTAAGCTGTTTCATACGAGCATGAAAGGAGGTAAACACTTCTTCACATTACGCGTGTGGGGTGTGCTTTAAAATGAAAAAATATCTATTCATTGCTTTGTTATTAATGATCTTATTCATCGTTTCCTGCACCAGCAGTGTGGAATCCGATATTGAAAATGTAATTAGCGATCCGGAAAATAATAAAACTGAACCCGAACTTGTGGAGGAAGAAACAGATGATGAAGTAGAAGAGTATATTGAATTTTTTTTAGATGATGAACAAGTAACCATAAACTTGAGAGGTTTGCCCATATTAAATAATTATTTACAGGGTGCCTCCAACCGGGAACAATCCATAGAAGAAATGGAACTTACTCGCATTTATTCAGATGAAGAAAGCATCTATCTGCTTAAGTTTTCCTGTTATGACAGCTTCTGTTCTTATATTATTTTGAATCAAAATAGGGATAATCCATCTTTCCTCATTGCAGACTTAGCAAGATTATCGGAAACAAGAATATCCCCTGAAGCGTCAAAATTACTATTTCTGTTTGAACGGGATTCAGGTCCTTCCGAAGAGCTGAAAGACATTGTGGTTATCGACATCGGGGATTGGAGCCGCTTGCAATTAGTTAATGAAACAACTGCTGACCCCATTCTTGATTACAAATGGCCCCTTAGTGAAGTGGAGTGGGTTGATGACGATACAATTTCTGTTAACAAACCCGATTCAATTGAACCGGAAGATTCTGCTAAAGCTATCGAGGAAACACCGGTTACCAATGTTATATTACGTGTTTTTCCGGAAGGGCAAGAGACCGATAATGCTCAGTAACTATTATGTTGTGCAGAAGCACGTGGAGAAAATTGCTTCTCTGATATGTTTTCTTAGACAAATCGCTAAGTCACATACCGGAGAGGCAATTTGGTTTACAACCAAGACTAAGTGCTGATAATGGATCCTTGCGGCAAAAAAACAATCACAAGGAAATCAAAATCACTTCTCACTTTACCGCCTACAAGTAATTATTCAAACTTTAACTCCTCTACATGTTCGATGCTCTTCATTTCGTCATTCACATAGAACCTTGCTTTTATGTATAGATCAGATTCATTCTCATAAGGGAGAGATAAAATATCTGCTTCTTGCGAATGATATATATCTCCTCCTTCCATTGACTTTATAACATAGCTGCCCGTGAAATCATGTTGATCATTAAGCAGGGAAACAGAAATGAGCGGGGTTTGGTGCTTAATTTCCACATTATCCTTCCCTGTATATTGAATCGAGTGTTTTACCTCGATCCCGTCCTCATTATCATTTACCCGTACATGCAAAATAAAGTCATCCAATGCTTTGGCAATCGTTTTATTTTCAGATAAAGTAGCGTATGACTTTGTAAATCCTCCATACGTATATCCAACCGAAACAATAATAGCTAACAATAATAAAATCCCAATAACCTTTTTCAATAAGCTCACCCTTTTATACGCTCTATTACTTATTAAACGAAACAAAGGGTGAAATTGTTTCACTTCTCAGGAAGCTTTTATCCGTATTTTATTTCCATAAGGAAAAAAATAGAAAGTATAAATGCGTTTATAAATCAAATTATAAATAGTGAAGTTGAAATAAAAGGAGGATACTGTTATGACTGTTGGATCACAAGTGAAACAAACGATCGCAGGACTTAAAAGTGCACAGGCAAGCTTTGAACAATTTGCATTGCAGACAGAAAACAAACAGGCAAAACAATTATATGAAAATGCAGCACAACAAACTATGGCTATTTTACAACAAGTTGAACCGAGAGTTCAGCAAATAGAGCAGCAGGAACCGCAATATAAAGGCTTTTAACCATTACCACCCAGTTCAATTTCACCCACATACAATCGACCATTTATCATGCTTGAGGAAGAAGATCCCAGTGTTTTCTTGAGCCTCTAGACTGAAACACAATGAGGCGGGGAAACCTGCCTCCTTTAAACTTATGAAAAAAAGAAATGAGTGAGAAATTATGCCTGTAATGAAATGGTTATTCATCATGAGTATCATTGCCGTCATTGCTGGATGTAATACAAATGAATCGGTTCTGGAACCGGCAGGCACACCAAATCAGGATATCAACTTAATGAAAATATCAAAAAATCATGAGCTGGATCAGCATATTTCCAATCAAGCAAAAGACAGCATGCGAAAATATGCAGAGATCACTACAGCCAAAGCAGTAAATACAGACAGAAAAATGCTTATGGCAATAGAAGTAGAACATAATGAACGTTTTAATCTCGCCAAAATACAGGAGCAGCTTCAGAAAGAAGTCGAAGAACAATTCTCACATATCTCCGTGGAATTATCAACAGATAAAAAAATAATTATAGAACTAGATAAGCTGGAAAAAGAAATACAACAAGACAATACCTATTCCCCCAAAAAACTCGAAAAAGAGCTGGATAAATTAATCAGCCTATCGAAAGAACAAGCATAAAGGAATGAAAGCATAATGGCGGATGAAAAGAAAAAAAACTTACCTCCTGATGCACAGGAATACCAGGCTTTTCAGGATAAAAGAGAAGTAAAACGTCCGATCTTTAAAAATTGTATAAAAGCTTTTCTTGTTGGCGGTTTTATCTGTTTTATCGGTCAGCTTATTACTACTTTTTATATTTATTTCTTTAATTTCACCGAACAAACTGCAGGAAGCCCCACTGTTGCCACGCTTATTTTTATGACTATGCTTTTTACCGGGTTTGGCGTGTACGACAGATTTGGACAATTTGCCGGTGCAGGAACTGCTGTCCCTGTGACCGGATTTGGGAATGCAGTAATTTCCTCGGCGATTGAATACCGCACAGAAGGATTTATTCTCGGGGTCGGGAGCAATATGTTAAAGTTAGCCGGACCGGTTATCGTATATGGAGTCTTTAGCGCCTTTGTTATCGCACTTATCAAAACAATTCTCATTCAATGGGGTGGACTATAAATGTTGACAGGTCATCAAACATGGATATATTCAAATAAACCGGTCATTATCTCAACAGGTACTGTAGGCGGCCCGTTTGAAGCAAAAGGTAACATTGCCAATGATTTTGATCTTTTACATGAAGATATGTGGCTGGAACAGGGTTCATTTGAAAAATCCCAGCAAACATTCATGGAAGAAGCTTGTCAAATTGCAATTAAAAAAACTTCAATCGAAAAAGAAGATGTCCAATTTTTTATTAGCGGTGATTTAATAAATCAAATCACCCCATCCAGTTTTGCAGCTAAAACACTTGGAATCCCTTATTTCGGATTGTTTAGTGCATGTGCCACATCGACGGAAAGCCTTGCCTTAGCCGCAACCATAATCAATGCCAATGGTGCAGACTATATTTTAAGCGGAACTTCCAGCCATAATGCAGCTGCGGAAAAGCAGTTCAGATACCCGACTGAATATGGCGGACAAAAACCACCCACTGCCCAATGGACCGTTACTGGAGCAGGTTGTGCACTTGTGGCAAAAGAAGGAAACGGTCCTGTTATTACTTCGGCTACCATCGGAAAAATTGTAGACATGGGGCTTACCGATCCTTTCAATATGGGTGGTGCCATGGCACCGGCAGCAGTAGATACTATTGAAACACATTTTAAGGAAACAAATGTCGATCCTTCTTATTATGATTTGATTATAACAGGGGATTTAGGTCATATAGGCAGGGAAGCTTCCCTTGATCTTTTAAATAAAAGAGGACTCGTCATCCCGGAGGAAAAGTATGTTGATTGCGGGTTGACCATATACAGGGAAAGCCAGCCTGTATTGGCGGGAGCAAGTGGCCCGGCCTGCTCCGCAATCGTTACATTTGGCCATTTTTTAAACCGGATGAAAAGAGGAGAACTAAAACGGATTCTCGTGGTTGCAACAGGTTCTCTTCATTCTCCGTTAAGCATTCAGCAGAGTGATCCGATTCCTTGTATTGCACATGCAGTATCGATAGAGTCAGGAAGTGATGTATCATGATCTTTTTTTGGGCTTTCGTCATCGGCGGATTAATTTGTGTCATAGGACAAATAATGTTTGATGTTTTTAAGTTAAATCCGGGGCAAACATTGACCATTCTGGTTGTTTCAGGTGCTATACTGGATGGCTTGGGATTGTATGAACCATTAATTGACTTTGCAGGGGCCGGTGTTACTGTTCCAATTACCAGCTTCGGCAACCAACTAGTACACGGGGCCATGCAAGAAGCGGAAAAACACGGATTAATCGGTGTTGTAACGGGAATGTTTGAAGTAACAAGTGCAGGTATATCAGCAGCGATCATTTTTGGAGTTATCGGGGCCATTTTATTTAAACCAAAAGGCTAGGAGGATTTTGAATGACAGTAGGTGCGCAGGTAAAAAGTTGTTTTTCATCCATTAAGAGTGCAGAAGCAACCATTCAATCACTGGCAAGTAAAACACAGGAGTATGAATCACATGAAAAATTTAAAGAAGCAGAAAAAATAATGACAAGTATAAAAGAGGACCTGCAGCAGCAAGTAATACAGCTGACAAAAGAAGAACCGCAATATAAGTAAGTTGAAAAGGAGGCAATGGAACAAAATGCCCGAATGGATTTTCGTGATTATAAAATCACTCGTTTTGTTAATTGTATTATTTTCCCTCACAAAATGGCTCGGAAAAAAGCAAATGGGTCAAATGAATGTGTTTGAATATATTGCTGGGATTGTACTTGGTGGAATTGTTGCTATTCATACTGTCACGCCTGACTCAAATATCTTTTACGGCTTGATTGCCATGTTCATTTGGTTCATTATTCCCTTTGGAGTCGAATTCTTTTCACTCAAAAGCAAACGTTTTCGTAATTTTTCTCAGGGAAAGAGTACCGTATTTATTCAGGACGGCAAAATTATGGAAGATAACTTAAAAAAAGAAGGCTATTCCAGCGATGATCTTCTGGAAAAACTTCGTGACAATAATATATTTCTGGCAAGTGATGTGGAATTTGCCATTTTGGAACCAACAGGGAAATTAAGTGTATTGCCAAAAAGGGAAAACCGCCCATTGACCGCAAAAGACCTTGGCTTAAAGCTGGCACCGGACAAAGAACCGCAAACGGTAATTATGGATGGGAAAGTATTGCTTGAACCTTTAGCAAACCTAAACCTAAGTACAAACTGGCTTGAAACAGAATTGGATAAAATGAACGTAAGCATTGAAAATGTTTTTTTAGGACAGGCGGATAATAATGGACAACTCACGATTGACCTATATGACGATAAACTCGTCGTACCCGCTCCAACGGAAAAACCGCTCCTTTTGGCTACCATGAATAAATGTCAAGCAGATCTGGAGCTCTTTGCGTTAGCCACAGATAATATAGAATCAAAAGAACTTTATGAGAGAAACAGCAGAAAATTGCAGCATGCGATAGACCTGATTCGTCCTTATTTAAAATAATACTGCTCCTTACATTATTTAATGTAAAGAGCAGTTTGTTAATTTTACATTTTTATGGCAATTTTTCCGAACTGCTTATTATCATCTAAATAGTCAAATGCATCCTGGATATTTTCAAGGGCAAATGTTTTATCGACCACCGGATGCATTTTAAAATTACCCATATGATTCAATAATGCATGAAGCTCCTGCCTGCTTCCCATCGTGGAACCAATGAGCTGATACTGTCCGTAAAAGAAGGCACGCAAATTAAAATCAATGGTGGCTTCTGTCGTGGCACCAAACGTTACCATTTTTCCGCCTTTTTTCAGCACTTCCAATGAACGGTTAAAGGTGGCCCGGCCCACACTGTCAATAACAATATCCACGGTTTCATTTTCCAATTCCGTTGGCCAGTCACTGTTCGTATCCATCGTTATGTCTGCTCCCAGTTCTATTGCCTTTTTCAGCTTATCTTCACTGCGAGAGGTTACAATTACCTTGGCACCTGCGTTTTTTGCAAAGTTAATTAAATAGGTGGACACTCCGCTTCCCGCTCCCGGGATAAATACCGTATCTTCTTCTTTCACCTGTGCTTTTGTAAACAGGGATCTATATCCTGTTAAAGCTGATAAACTGAGGACACCTGCTTCTTCCCATGATATATACTCCGGCTTTTTTTCCACTTGTTCTGCTGAAATAGCGATCTTTTCAGCAAATGTTCCATGATCAGGCATCCCCAAAATATCGAATCCTTCAGGCGGTGCATCGCTATTTTCGAACCATCTGAGAGCAGGGTTAATAATTACTTCATCTCCTTGTTTAAATTCCGTGACACCTTTTCCGACAATTTCAATCACACCTGCACCATCTGAACCGAGAATCAAAGCCTCTTTATCGCCCCCTCTGCGTTTTGGAATCATTAGATCCCGGCGATTTAAGCCTGCAGTCTTTAATTTGATGACTAGTTCCCCTTCTTTGGCGGTTGGATCATCCATTTCTTTTATTTTTAGTTTTCCATATTCATGTACAAATGCTTTCATGTCTAGTCCCCTCTCTTCTTCTAAATAACGTGGCCTTCCTCCGAAATTGAAGGAGAAATATTCGTTTTGTTCATCAAAAATTTCCACTGACTAACTTTAACTGTTCTTCACTGGTAATATCCTGCGGGAGCAAAGGAATATAAATCAGATTATTTCCAGCAAATGTTTCTTCGATCAATTTCAAATATTGCTTTTCATGTTTCTTTCGTTGCAAAAAAAATTCACCATCTGCATCCTCTGGCAGCACTTTGTTTACAATCAGTGTTTTTACATGTAAATGATACTGATCAAGCAGTTTAATTGCTTTTTTTGTCTCAGCAATCGGCAGCCTTTCCGGATTCAGCACAAAGATAAACCCTGTCATTTTTGCATCCAGCAATATTTCCCTGGCCTTGGAAAATCTTTCCTGACGTTCCTTTAACACATCATAAATGGGATCCTCGACTGGTTCTCCATCATTTAACAGCCGGGTATAGTTTTCGTTCGTTTTTCGGCGTTTTTGCAATAGTCCTTCAATCCACACTCCCATTAATTCAGGCAAAGAAAGCAATCGTATCGTATGCCCGGTAGGAGCAGTATCAAATACGATTTTGTCATACTTTTCACTTTCTTCCAGTATAACAGAAATCAGTTTATCAAACAGTGCTGCTTCATCAGCTCCCGGAGAAGCTTTTGCCGTGTCCAGCTGACGGTGAACCTCTTCCATCATACCTGCATGTACTGTACCCTTTATATTATTTTTTACACTATTAATGTAATTTGTTGTTTCTATTTCAGGGTCAATTTCCAGCGCGAATAAGAATTCGGATAATTTTTTACTCCTTCCGCCGATGGACTGCCCAAATATATCCCCGAGGTTATGGGCGGGATCTGTGGAGACAAGCAGTGTTTTATTCCCCTCCTCAGCTAATTTCCAGGCAACACCGGCTGCTGAAGTCGATTTACCGACGCCTCCCTTTCCGCCAAGGAATAATATTTTTCGATTTAGTTCCTGCATAGCAATTCACCTTTTTCTATCTTATGTAAATCTTGCGGGCCTTACCTCAGCAGCAGCGTATACCTGATAATGGTGATTTATCCATCCCCATCCGGAGATGCCAGTCGTGAAACTTTTCAATCATATACGGGTAAAGCTCCAGTGTGTAATAATAAACCGGATTCGGTATCCCAATCATCTCAGAATAAAGCATAAGCAGAAACAGATCATCTTCATCCCTGAGCTCACGGGCAATTTCCTGGCGATGCGGCATGCTTAACACTTCTTCGTAAAATGCAACTAATTTTTTTACTTTATCCAGCATCTTAAACACCTCAAATCTGTTTATATAATCGCCTGCCGACATTCTATTATCAAATTACCATTAATCCGAGGAATTATACAAGAAAAGGGATCCAGTAAAGTGATCCCTTTTCTTGATAAGCTATAATTACTGATCATTGTCCAGCGGTTTATCAAATTTGCCTGTCATTACCTGGAATGCGGTCAGGATGATCCATACCGCAAATACGAAGATGATGGCTCCAAGGACAAATAACAGCATATTTGACTCGGTTCCAAACCACCAGGACCACTCAAAGATGACCTGCTGGAACATGGCCCATAATGTCATCACCATAACAAATATCATGGGAACGATCACCACTACGTAATTTCGTCCGAGCCGTTTCAGCCAAACAGCAATCAGCGTTAAACTAATAGCTGCCAGTAACTGATTCGAGGTACCGAATAATGGCCATAGTAAATAGCCGCCGGAACCAAAGCCTTGTGGTCCCTCCGGCAATAATACAAGTGCTGCACTTGTTCCGACTGCAATTGTTGTTGCCACGTGTCTTTTCGTTAATACAGGTACTTTATACTCTATGCCCAATTCAGAAATAATATATCGCATTAACCGTACCGACGTGTCCAGTGATGTCGCAGCAAAACTGATCACCATAATGGAAACAAGCGTTGTTGCAATATCCGGCGGGATTGCCAATCCACCGGCAAGCCCAGCTGCCCCTTCAATAAATGTTCCCAGCCCTGCTTCATTTGCATCAACAAAGCTGCCATACGTTCCAAAGAAATCATTCTGTGTAGCAAAAAACGTTCCAACTGCTATAATAGAAAGAACCGCTAAAGTCCCTTCTCCCACTGCTCCAAAGTATCCTACAAAACGGGCTTCTGTCTCATTATTTAACTGCTTGGATGATGTTCCCGACGATACCAGTCCGTGGAACCCGGAAATAGCCCCACAGGCAATGGTAATAAATAATAACGGCAGCCACGGTGTGTCCGCACCTGAATTTGTCATTGGCGCTGTCATTTCAGGGTTGGTAAAGAATAGGCCCAAATATAAAATGACAAGGCCTAATACAAGCTGATGAGAATTAATGAAATCCCTTGGCTGCAGGAGTTTCCAAACAGGTAAAGTAGAAGCAATATACACATATATCATTAAGATAATAATCCAAATGAAGAACGCTGAAGATACCGCGCCTAACCCAAAAATTCCAGTCTCTCCTTCACCGCCAAAATACCCCACAATGTCGATTTGTAAAAAGTCTACTCTGCTGGCGATAATTGCTGTACCATACATAACAGCCAAAGCAATCAATGATGGTATCAGCATTTTAGTCTTGCCTTTATACACTGCATAACCAATCCAAATAGCGAGTGGAATTTGTATAAATACAGGCACTACACTCGAAGGATAGGTAATAAATAAATTGGCAACAACCCACGCAAAAACAGCATTTACCATTAATACGAGAATAAGAATAATAAATAAAAATAATATTTTCGCTCTCTGTCCCACCAGCCTGTGAGCGAGGGTACCAACTGATTGCCCTTTATTACGAACAGATAAAACAAGCGTACCAAAATCATGCACACCTGCCGCAAACACCGTACCTAAAACTACCCAAAGAAGCGCTGGCAGCCATCCCCAATAAATAGCAATGGCCGGTCCAAGAATAGGAGCCGCTCCGGCGATTGACGAAAAATGATGTCCCCAAAGTACAAATTTATTTGTCGGAACGAAATCCACCCCATCTTTGTACTTGTGCGCCGGGGTAACATAATTCGGATCCAGCCTGAAAATCCTTTCAGCTATAAACTTTGAATAAAAACGGTAACCAATCACAAAAATAGCTATACTAATAAGTGCAAGCAAAATACCAGACAAAATTTTATACCTCCCCTTTTTAAATTTATCCATTTTTCTGACAATAGACAGGATCTTTTCCTATAATAAAACTATGTATAGGAATCTCTATTTATTATAAACTTTATACTAATTTATTATATTAAAAATTTCAATATATTCTATCTTATAAATTGAAAAAATCGACAGGAAATGTAAAAAGCCTGTCGATTTTTCGATTGTTTATTAATAAAGTTTACCTTGACGGTATAGGACGGTGGAAAGTTTTGTTACGGCATGAATATAGCAATTTTCCCTTAATGAATACGGATCACCAAAATATTGCGGGTACACTGTATCACATGTTTCCCGGAATTTTTCAAACAGCCGTTCGGATACTTCTTCTTCCGTATAAAACTGTGTTTCCCTACCCTGCAGCCATTCCAGATAAGAGACAATTACTCCCCCGGCATTTGCCAGAATATCGGGGATAACAACTTTTCCTTTTTCTTTAAAATGGGAGTCTGCTTCTCCGGTAACAGGCGCATTCGCACCCTCTACTATAATATCCGCTTTTATATCCTGCATATTATCACGGTGGAGCTGTTCTTCCAGAGCAGCTAAAAATAACACATCCACATCTAAAGTCAGCAAGTCATCACGATCCAATATGGTGGCTTTAACATCTGCAGCAGTTAACTCATCCTGATTCACCGGTAAATCACCTTGATTAGATTTCACAAAATTGATTAGACTTGGTATATCAAGGCCATCAGAGTTATAAAGCGTTACATTATGATCACTGACTGATACCAGTTTATTATTCAATAAATTACAGTTATGAGCTTCCCTTGCAATAACTGAACCAACATTTCCGAATCCCTGCACAGCAATTTTTAATGGTTTTCCATAATACGCTAGTACTGTTTTTGCAAAAGGACTATCTTTTTCAATCAACCACTTATACTGTTTTTCTATAAAGTCATGAAGCAAATAGCGAAAAGAATAATAAACTCCTTTTCCTGTAGCGTCCTTTCTACCTAAAGAACCGCCATTCAGGACGCTTTTACCTGTAAAACTGCCCAGATAGCTTTGTCCAGGGTGAATACTTTTAAACTCCCCCATCATCCAGTCCATTTCCCGTTCACTCGTACCAACATCAGGCGCCGGAATATCCTTTTCCGGACCAAGGCTTTCGCTGAAGTATTGCACATATTTTTTACAGATGAGATTTAGCTCTTTATCACTGAAATCTCTTGGATTAACCACAACACCACCTTTTCCTCCACCAAAAGGCACATCATGCAGCGCATTTTTCAGCGTCATCAAGGATGCAAGATTGCTCGTTTCATTTTCGTTTACGGATTCATGAAAACGAATCCCGCCTTTGTAAGGACCTAATATATTGTTATGCTGTACTCGATAAGCGGGCACCCGTACCACTTTCCTGTTTTCCAATGCAATTCTCAAAAAAGATTTATTCACATGATTTGGTGTAGACAGGATAGAAACCAGGGATAAAAAAGCCTTCTCCCTGATTTCACCTGTTAAATCAGGGAGAAATGTTTTATCATCCAATAACGCCTGAAGTGATTCTTCAATAATTGTTCCAGTTCTTCCAGCCATATTATTGCCTCCTTTGCTACTATTATTAGCCTCAGTTAGAAATAAGTGTAGCAAAAGAAAAAGCTAAATAACAAGGAATTACCTATACATGTTCTATAGAAAGAATACTGCAAATAATGTGCTTAGAAGCAACCCTGCCATAACAGGGATAAAATTTTTCCGTACCAGTTCCATCACGGACACACCGCAAAATCCAGCAATCGCAATCAGTGAAGACCAAGCTACAATGGTTCCGCCACCGGTCCAGATTGAACCCATTTGTCCAATTGCCGCAAGCGTCTCCGCATCAATCGAGGAATTTGCGAGTGAAGCAGACAATGCACCGGTTAGCGGCAATCCGGAAAAACCGGAACCGTCCAGGCCGGTTATAATCCCGATGATTAAAATGCTAAATGCAGCAAGTAAGGCGCTCTGTGGTATATACTGCTGTGAAGCTTCCACAAGATCGAACAGGAAAGCCGGCGCATTTTCTTCAATTCCTAATATACTTCCTGAAAAATCCGGACTTCCCAAAAAGAAAAACCCAGCAATTGGAATGACAGGCCCCATCGCTTTAAAAGCAAAAGTAAAACCATCTGTAATATGCGTGCTGATATAATCCAATGCATGCTTTTTGCCGAACGCTATCGTGGAGAGCAGTAGCAGAATTACTGCTACTCCACCAACAAACGCGGCTCCGTCTCCGCCTTCCAGTCCGCTCATTCTGCCACTTAGCAGCTTTTCATAAATCATATAAATAATAACACCTAAAAGTGTTAATGGAACAACGACCGCAAACACCCTGCTCCAACTATCCAGATTATTTGTGCCCGGTTTTTTGGTTTCATTTGAGGCAGATTGCATATTTTGCACTTCTACTTCATTTCTTTCATCATCCTTCGAACGAATGTTTTTTCTGTAGAGCAAATAAGCAAGCAGGATAGCTATACCGCCAGCAACAATTGATAATATCAATGCTGTATCAGCAACAGCGATTGTATCAACCCCTGCTGCTGTCGCAGATAAACTTGGTGCTACTTGTACGATGTAGTCGGAAGATAAAGCCATTCCCTGTCCTGCTATTGCAATAGCTACTGCAGCTGTCATTACAGGTAAACCGGTACGAACCGCTGCAGGCACGAGTAGCGCACAGATTAATGGAACGGCCGGCGTTGGCCAAAAGAACAATGAAATAACATACGTAACACCGACTAATACAAAGAAAGATACGTGACCGTTAGTCATCATCTTTTGAATAGGCTGGATCATTTGTCTGTCAGCACCTAGATCCCTTAAAGAATTTAGCAGTGCAAGCATAAATGTAATGATTAGAAATATGTTAAACAATTCCTGAGCAGCTACGAGATTAGCCTGAAATATGGCTGTGAATGCATCAATCAGATTTCCCTGATAAACCCAGGCAACAATAAATGTTCCAAACAAAGTCGGCATTACCACGCCTTTACGAAAAATCATGGTAGCAATGATGACTAAAGTAATCAAGCCATACAACCAATGGGTAAGCGTAAGTTCCATGTTTCTCTCTTCCTCTCGTTATTGGTCATATAGCCTATGTAAAAGTTAAGTGTTTAGTTCATCCATGAGAGGGAATTAAAATAAATGAATATACTTTAAGGAGGTATTTCAAAATGAAACCATTTATCAAAGAATATACAAATGACGAACAGCTGGTTAATGATGTAAGCACCTTAAAGGACAGAGGAATAGACAAAGACAATGTCTATGTCCTTTCACATGATGACGACCGTACAGATCGCATTGCAGGCAATGCAGAGGCTAATACGATCGGAATGAAAGAGATGGATTTTGGAAATGCAGTTGGAAATCTCTTCTCAAGCAAAGGAGACGAATTGCGCACGAAGCTGGAAGAAATGGGTTTCTCCGATGCTGAAGCAGACAAGTATGAAGAAGAAATGGACGAAGGAAAAGTATTACTGATTGTAACGAATGAAGATGTTGACTTCTTATTATAAAAGATGGAAGGGAAATCGGCCGCCGTGCCGTTTTCCCTTTTTCCACTTTCATCATTCTTCTTTTCCTGTTTGACTCTCTTCGCACTTCACACAATAAAGCACCCCAACCATATACCTTCCTTCAAAATAGCCATATTCACAGTAGATACTTTAATTACAACCCTCGAAAATACCGATCAGTTCAGCATATTTTTTCTTCTTTAAAGTCATGTCACCTGATAAAACAGCAAAGGTAACCCCATATATCCGAGGTTACCTATTGTGAGCGAATTTTTATTTATGCTGCGTTAACCAATGTTTTAGGCTGTTTGTGGAATAAGAAGAATACAAGCACTGTACATAAAACAAATGACGGAACCATGTAGGTCGCATTATATATTAATGAGTACAACCAGGCTGGCTGATCTTCCACGGCAGATCCGAAAAAGACCGTTCCCGCTATATAATGTGCAAGGAAACGTAATGCACTGCCTAATAAGACCCCAAACGTAATATAGGTTAAATACGTTTTTGTTTCTCCATTTTTAACAGCTTGCTGTACTGTTTTTGCAAACACGCCGGCAAAGCCTATGACAGTAAATGCTACTGCATAATCAAGCATACCCTGCACTGGATGCAAAATATAGGCGGTTCCGGTAGCGACCTGTAATACACCCAGCAGAAAACCTGAAAGCAAACCACCTTTTAGCCCCCAGCGGAAAGCAACGATAAAAATAGGTATCATGGCAAACGAAACGGAGCCACCCTGTGCCCATATTTTAAATGATAAAAACGGCAAGATGTCCAATAACAATGCAAGCGCTGTAAAAATAGCCACTTCAATTAGAAATAAAACTCTTTTGGAACGCATTTATAAAACCTCCCCTTATTTTTTAAACGTTAGAAAACTTGGCTTATCGCCAAGCCTTTATGGCGAAAGCCTTAGTTGCACTTATGCATGTAAGAAAGTTTTATACTTTTTTACATGCCAAAAAAAGCAATGCCAAGGGGAAGACTTCCTGATGGGAGATCCGCTCACATTACTTTTTTCCATCAAAAAAGCCACCATCCCTACGCTAGTATTAACTAACAGGTTCTAAGGGTAAGAACATGTTTATGTTCACTCTCAGCCAAAAGGCTCCCCCTGCAGGCTTTCTATATTCTGCTTTTTTCACTATCATCATTGTATACCAGATAAATAGAAACTGCAATAAACTAGCTACTTCCGAACTTGCCCGCCGTTTTAAATGGAAATGACTTATTGGGTTTTTGTGGCTGTGTTTGCCAAAGATAAAAACTCTTTCACGTCAGCCACGCATAATGCAATGGCTGATTCCCAAAAATCAGTTGTTGTTAAATCCACATTTAAGTGTTTTTTTGCTAAGTCTTCCACATTCATTCTTCCCGTATCCCGTAACAATGCAATATAATCATCTTCAAATGCATTGCCATGTTCCTTTGCAGCAGCATAAATTCCCAGGCTGAATAAGTAACCGAATGTGTAAGGAAAGTTATAAAATGGTACTCCCGTAATATGAAAATGAAGCTTGGACGACCAGAAATTTTCATCATACGCATCAAGGGCATTGCTGTACGCTTCCTTTTGCGCTTCAACCATTAATTCATTTAATCGGTCTACAGGAACCATTCCCTGCTTCCGCTCTTCATAAAATTGCGTTTCAAAAAGAAATCTGGCATGAATATTCATGAAAAATGCTACACTTCTTTGTATTTTATCTTCCAGTAAAGCCAGCTTTCCCTCATTATTTTGTGCGCTCTTAACATTGGCGTCAGCAACAATCATTTCTGCAAATGTAGATGCAGTTTCTGCTACATTCATCGCATAACGCTGATTCAATCCGTTAACATCATTCATGACATGCTGATGATAAGCATGTCCCAATTCGTGAGCTAGCGTGGCAATGTTGGATGACGTTCCTGAATAGGTCATGAAAATACGTGTCTGCTCACTATCGGGAAAACTAGTACAAAATCCGCCGGGTCTTTTTCCTGCACGATCTTCTGCTTCTATCCAGCGCTTTTCAAAAGCCATTTCTGCAAAATCAGCCATTTTGGGGCTGAACTTACCAAATTGTTCAACAATAAAGTCTGCTCCCTCTGAATAAGAAACTGTATTAACCGATTTGGAAATAGGTGCGCTAACATCGTATATACTTAGCTTTTCAAGACCCAGCAATTCTGCTTTTTTATTTAAAAACTCCACAAAGTATTTCTTGTTATTCGTGATTGCAGTCCACATGGCATCCAATGTTTCTTTCTTCATCCGGTTTATCGCCAAAGGCTCTTCTAAAACATCTTCCCAATTCCTGTGTTTATATTTCTGCAGGCGGAATCCGGCTAAATGGTTTAAGGTTTGTCCAAATAAATCAGCATTTTCTTTCCACGCTTTGCTAATTTGGCTGAACACATGCTTTCGTACATTGCGGTCCGGGTTTACTACTTTATTAGATGCCTGACCCACGGAATATGAATTCACCTTTCCATCCTCTTCAATCTCCACTTGCAGTTTCCCAACAATTGCATCATACATTTGACTCCAGGCATGATACCCATCTACTTCCAGGTCATTGATTAATACTTCTTCATCAACAGAAAGCCGCTCTTTTGCTTTTTCCCTATTTTCATTTAATACGAAAGATACTTCCTGAAGCGGATCCGATTGTAAGATTTCATGCCAGCTTGTTTCATCAATTTGTATGAGCTTTTGTTCCATATTCGTCTGAATCGCGTCCATTTTTGCTTTTAGTTCACTGCGTTTTCCAACCAGCAGGCTCGCTTTTTTATCATTAACATCCTGTGCGCTTAAACAACTGACAAAAGCAGAAGCCTCTCTTGCTTTTTTTGTTATTTTTTCAAGCTGATTAACGATATTTGTCAAACCTTCATTAATATTCGACTGTTCAGGAGAAAAGCGGTCTACCTCAATTGCCAGATTTTCCATTTCTTTTTCGTTGTCTGTTATATATGTATGAAATTCTTCTGATTCACTCCCGCCCGGGAAAATGACATCTAAATCCCAAGTAGGTTTATAGGTTTTTGGCATGTAATCTCTCCTCTAATAAACTTTCTTCCTAATAACTTTCATTATAACAAAAAATCTGAATTTTTCCAGGTTATTTCCAGAAAAATTTAAGAAACTTGAATTGCCGCCAATCCCTAAAAGCAAATGTAGGAATCTTGTAAATAATATTTTAAAATAATTCGAATAATGATTGTTTACTTTTTGAAATATCGGGTATCTTATTATGGAATAGTTTTAGCTGAGCAAAATAACATTACTTGACATTACTTATTTATGATTATATACTAGGTGACATAAAGTAACTGCAGTGTTACATAATTACTAAGGAGGGCTTTATAAATGGCAAAAACAGTATGGAATGTAGATACAGTACACAGTGACCTCGGTTTTTCCGTAAAACACATGATGATCTCAAAAGCGAAAGGAACTTTTAATGATTTCGATGCGGTTCTCGAAGCAGACGTAGATGATTTAACTGATTCAAAACTAGAAATTACAATTGATGCAGCAAGCATTGATACAAAAAATAAAGATCGTGATGATCACCTTCGTTCTGCGGATTTCTTTGATGTAGAAAATCACCCGAAAATCACATTTAAAGCAACTGATATTAAGAAGAAATCAGAAAACAATTACGATGTTACAGGAGATCTTACTGTTCGCGGTACGACAAAACCGGTTGTACTTGATGTGGATTTTGAAGGGCAAAGTAAAGATCCAATGAGCGGAAATACAGTTGCCGGATTCAGTGGCGAAACAAAAATTAACCGTAAAGATTTCGGACTTACATGGAATGCTGCAGTGGAAACAGGCGGCGTACTTGTTGGCGAAGAAGTAAAGATTAACTTTGAAATCGAAGCACATAAAGAAGGCTAAACATAAAACTTTAAAGGGACTGTCTCTATAAGTCAAAAGTGGGCTATAAGGACAGTCCCTTTTTATATTCATTGTCGTTTTCATCAATCATCGGAGGAAGAGATATTCGTCTGATCAATAAAGGAAATGATATCAGCAAGCGCGTTCTCTAACAATTCACAATTATTTGACTTTTCCAGTTCACTTACTGCTAATTCATAATTTCTTCCAGCAAGTGAAAGATTACTTTTCTTTTTATGCTCGAGACAATATGCATATTGCATATAAATCATTCCCAGCTTTCTGGCAAAGTGTGTCTAGAGCCCCTGATATACACGTATAGTTTCCTTATAAAAGGAAACAGCTTCTGTAAGCATGGACTGGTTAAAGTTTAGTATATTACAAATCGGAAATAACTGTGGCAGATTCATTCATTGCCCAAATTCTAATTGCCCCTGGCTCACTGCCCCATTTAGTAATGAAATTTTTTCTGATTTCTCTTGTTTATATTTTTTACTGAATTCTTTCGCTTTCGTCACTAGATTCGGATAATGACCTTCTTTAAACTCATGCACATTTAATGCAACACAAATAGCACATGTTATAATGGAGTGAGAGTGGAGGTGCATAAAAATGATTGTTTATTATGACGGTCATTGCTCAATATGTAAAACGTCTAAATCTGTATGGCAAAAAGCAGATTGGAGAAAGAAGTTAACCTTTCAGTCTTTCCGTGATCTACCTTCCTATCCGGAAGCAATGGAAAAAAGCCTTCATGTCTCCCATAAAGGCAATTGGGCTCAAGGCTATCAGGCATTAATCGAAATTGCAAAACGACTTCCCCTCCTGTGGATTGCGCTACCTTTCATGTACGCTGTGAAATGGCTCGGCTTTGGAGAAAAGATATATCAAGTTATTGCCAAAAACCGAAAAGTAGTTCCGGTTAATCAATGCAAGGGGAATGAATGTCGAATTGATCAATAGAGCGATCAATTCCCAGTAAAATAATCCACCGTATCCGAGGAATAGATGTGAATAACCAGGCTGCCATCTTTTGCAGCCGCACGAATTAATAACGGCTGATTATATATGTTTTTAAATACAAAATCAGGCCCCCACCAGCTGACTGCGGCATCTTTACCTGGTGGTACATAAGGAACTTCCTTGGAGTGTGCGTACCTTTCTATAATTTGAATTCCCTTTAAATCCACTGCATTAAAAAGTGTGGAAGAAACTTGGCATATCCCTCCACCAATGTCTTCTGACAACTCTCCTTTTACAATCACCGGTGCCTGTTTATACCCCTTTTCTTTCGTCCGTTCGCCAACAACTTCATTAAATGAAAACGTCTCTCCAGGGAAAACGACATAATTATTGATGGCCTCTGTCGCCAAGGAAATATTATGGGAACGTTCTTCATTACCTTTATTAAAATTTGTGGAATAGCTACCAAGCATATTTGACCGAATATCCTCCAATAAAGCACGATCCACTTTCGGAAATATTTCTTTCACAGGAACTTTCAGCACACCCTCCTCATTGTTGCTATAAAACGTCTCCCTGAACGACCTTTGAAATTCCATTTTATCCAACATGATACCCTGTTTGCCATCAATGACCTTTCCCGCTTCATTTATGGCTGCATTTTCCGGAGCTGTATAAATCTTATTCTCAAGGCTGTCTATCAATTGATTTAATTTTGTTTCATCTATAAAAAGACGATCAATATGATGGAGCGAATATTGTTTGATTTCCACTTTTTCTATTTTTGGTATCTCACTCGCTTCTTCGGAATGAGCTAATACAATATGCAAAGGAATGAGCAAAATAATAATAAATACAGTTAAAACCCTCATTTCAGATACCTCCCAACTATAGTATGGGAAATAGACAAAAAAATAACCAGGATTCCTCCCGGCTGTTAAAAAGTTATATCAAATAGATAACAAAAGCTAACAATGATAAAAGTATTGCAATTGTATAAATCCAAATTTGAATAGGAATATTTGATTTTAATGAACTTTTTTCATAATCTAGGGACCGTTTTATTTCTTCCTGTGGTGTGTCCCCTTCTTCTTCGTACTTTTTTATTTTATTTTCCTCTTGTCTGAGCGCATAAAATGTAGCTAACAACGACACTATAAATAATATAACTAAGAATATTATCAGTCCCGTACTCATAAACACCTCTCCACAGTTATTATACCGATCAATTCATACTTTCTCCGTGATGAATATCACGCTTTAAAAGTATTAATTGTATTATCCTTTTTATCCGTTATAGGAAAAAGGCCACCTAACAATAGCCAGGCGGCCTTTTATTTTTCATCGGAAATCCCTTGTATCTTCCATGTAATCACTTAATAAACGATAACCAACTAAAGAAGCAATTACTAATAAAATACTGCAAAAAGTTCTATTTTTCATATATTTGACCTCCCGAATTTATTAACAGATTTGGCTTTGATCATGAAAACCAAACATCAATAAAAAATGATAGTTATGAATCTTAAAATGGACGGACTTTTCCTTTTTTAAGCACCAGTTTCGGCCCGCCCATAAGGTAAAGGGATCGGTTATCCACCACTTTTTTCATTGTTGCAGCACTTTTTCCGGAAAGTTTGTAATTGGATAATATATTTCCAATACCATCTGAAACCCCAAGGGAAGCAACAGTTCCTTTATCATCAAACACAAAATCTGTTAATGGCCCATTTGTAAGAAGAGCTTCCAAATTGGCTGCCACCACGTCTGCTTCCTGTACAGCTAACTGTGCAGTTGGCGGGTACGGGCGATCTGCTTCTTTGTTCCAAACCCAGGAACAATCCCCAACAACAAAAATATTTTCTTCGTCTTGCATACGCAGGTCAGCATTAACATTAACTTTCCCTTTAACGAGTTCAAATCCGGAGTTTCCAAGTACAGCACTTCCTTTTACACCACCAGTCCAGACAACAGTGCCTGCTTTGATTAATTCATTATCTTCTCCGACAACAAATCCTTCTGTTGTACATTCTGAGATTGGTGCTCCGATTCTGAATTCCACACCACGATCTTCCAGTGATTTCATCGCATAGCTTACAAGATCCTTATCGAACATAGGCAAAATGGATGGAGCTGCTTCCACGTTAATAATGCGTACTTTACTGCGGTCTACATCATATTTTTTGCAAAGCTCTGGTACTTTTTCAGCGAGTTCCCCAACAAATTCAATGCCAGTAAAGCCAGCACCGCCAACTAAGATGTCCAGGCTGTGATCCGGCGCATTCTTATCATTATTGTACTTTGCAAATTGATATTCGATATGTTCACTAATCAAACGGCTGGAATCAATGTCTTCAATGGCAAAAGCATGATCACCCATTCCCTTGATACCAAAATCATTGGATTCAAATCCTAAAGCTACTACTAAATAGTCATAAGTTAGTTCACTATTTTCCAATACAACGGTTTGATTATCTTTCTTGATTTCTGTCACTGTATCATAGATGAGGCGAACCCTGTTTGGGTTTACAATATCACTGATCATCACACGTGCCTGATTTGGATTAATCGTTCCTGCAGCCACTTCATGCAGCCAGGTTGATTCATAATGATAATTATGTTTGTTAACTAATACGATTTCTGCCTGGTCAGGGGTTAATTGTTTGGACAGGCGTCTTGCAGTGGTCAGTCCAGCATATCCTGCTCCCAGAATAACTATTTTTGGTTTGTTCAAACTCATAAAACTTCCACCTTCCTTTATTCTTCTAAGTATTAAGCGATCTAAAAAAATTAAGCTATTAGTTCAAGTAGATACACTTTTAACTATAATCTATCATAGTTATCATATCAAAGTTTTTTAAAATAGGCTAACGAACTTAATACTTTTGAGTGAAAATATTTGGAGACCGTATTTATTTGGCTGTTTTTGCATATTTTGTTGCTAATACATCCGTAACCCGAATACTCCGAGGGGTTGGTGTACTTCCTCGTGATCATCATGTTGCTAACTTATTCAGTACAACAGCAAATGTATTCGGTGCTGCGAGGAACCACTGTACCGTAGTCCCACTCCTCGCAAATAAAGACGCTAACGCACTCCGGGGACTTCACCGATGCCTTTTCGATGGGAAGAGAATATCTCGCAGTCCTCCCTTTAGAAAATAGCCATTTATTTATACAGGCCTTACCGTAATTTCGTTTACATTCACATAATCCGGCTGTGTCACGGCATAAATAACCGCTCTGGCGATATCCTCTGTGTGCAGCGGTTTTCGGTCACGTGAAGCCAGACTAGCTGCGTTACGCTCAGTTTCAACCATTCCCGGTGAAATATTCGTTACACGCACCCCCGTACGGGCCAGTTCTTTTTCCAGACCTTGTGAAATCGCGCGCACCGCAAACTTGGTTGCACTGTAAACGGTGCTTGTTTTGGTAACCTCAAAGCCAGACACAGATGCGGTATTTATAATATGCCCCGTGGCTCGCTGTATCATGTCTGGTAATACAGTATTAACTCCATGTAAGACACCTTTTATATTCACATCAACCATTTGCTCCCAATCGGTCACTTCACCATCTGTCACGCTGGATGAGAGCATCAAACCTGCGTTATTTACTAAAATATCAACTTGCCCAAATTCTTCCTTTGTTTTTGCAGCCATTTTTTGCACATCTGATTCGACAGCAACATCTGTGACTATGGCCAAAGCCTTTCCTTCACCTTTTTTATGTATTTCCTGTACGATTGCATCAAGTTTTTCTTTTCTCCTTGCTGCCAGAACAACATTTGCCCCTTCTTCAGCTAAACACTTAGCAATGGAAGCTCCTATTCCACTGCTGGCTCCAATTACAATTGCCGTTTTGCCTGTTAGTTTTTTCATTTGAGATTCTCCTGTCTATTATCAATTAATCATCATCTTCTGTGCTCTCTTTTTCTCCTTCATCTTCACTTTTTTCTTCCTCATCTTTCTCACTATCATCATTATCATTTCCTTCCCCGCTGCCGTCCTCGGTTTCGCTTTCACTGTCGCTTTCACTGTCGCTTTCATTGCTGTTTCCGCTTCCATCCTCATCATCATTCTCGCTTCTACTGTCGTTTTCGTTTGCCTTGTTGTCTCCGCTTCCGCTTTCCTCTCCGCTCCCATCATCTTCGCTTTTTTCTTCGCTGGTTCCGTTGTCACCCTCACTTCTATCATCAGCGCCATTGCCACTGCTACTTCTGTTTCTATTACTGCTTACGTCATTGCTGTTTTCCTCAGCTACAATCGGTTCTTCCACTTCTTCTTCCATGTTTATTTCCTCAATTTCTTCCTCAGCCTCTTCCCTCTGCACGATAAGCCAGTCTCTATCCTGAAGGATCAGTGCCCCAATTGTCACTTTTCTTTCTATGGAAGCAGGAGTTATTTTTTCTATTTCATTATCGGATAATAAAATTTCATCTCTTTCTTCTAAGTCATTCTTTGTCGTCTCATGGTCGATGGCGGCAAATTCATCGTATTTATCCCTATCTAATCCTGTCTGGTATATACCTGCTCCGACCACTGCGATAAACGCAAAAAGGGCGAGCACATTGATTAGCAAAAGTTTTTTATTCCCCATTAACCTGCACCTTCTTTATGTAACTAACTGACTGATTTTCTGGAATATTGTCATTTCCTATATTGTAAACTTTCCCAACTGCTCGTTCAACTATTAATATTTCTGAAACTCCAAAGAGCCATTATAAAAAATAATAGAAGCGAGGATCAATAACAATCCTTTTTTCTAATTCATTTGTAAATTGGTCTTGGTACATTTATAAAGTGAAAGCGATCTATAGACACAACAATTTGAACAATTGGCTGGATTCGCAGTACTATATGAATATGAGCCACATAATTGGTTCAGCCTATCTAAAGAGTCCTCATGTTATAGATGATACAAATTAAAGTATAAAGGGACGGCCTTTACCTTAACTAAGCAGGCGAACAATTTTATGAAAATAGCTTTTTAGTAAAACGCTTTCAGTAAAATATGATATAATTTTCATATTAAATAAATAAACAACAGGAAATTTTAGATAAAAAGGTGGGAAATTTCATGGCTCAAACAGAGGTTAGAGTAGTAAATGAACACGGGAAAGATGTTAAGCATAACGGGGCAGAAGTTGGAGAAATCATTGTTAAAGGCCAAGGGGTTGTTGACCAAAACAGCAGTTTGCCAGATTCTGTAGACAACTGGGTTCGAACTGGTGATATGGGGACGATCGATGAAAAAGGCAATATACATGTTGTAGAATCAAAAAAAGATATTACATCCAGTGAAACACCATTTTCATCCATAGAAATTGAAAATGTTCTACATGCTCATACTGCTGTGCAGGAAACAGTAATCATCCCTGTGCCTGATGAAACATTAGGGGAAGTAGTGCAAGCATTTGTCGTATTACACAAAGACCAATCGGCAACAGAACAGGAACTGATCGACTTCTGTTTGAAAAGAATAGATCCAGCTAAAGCTCCAAAAGAGATAACATTTATGGAAGAACTCCCCAAAACAGCGAGTGGCAAAATATTAAAAGCACAATTACGAGTCAACTCATAAATTCAAAGTTTCAAAAATTTTACCGTTGACAGCTGGAAGACATCCTGCGATAATAATCTGGGATATACTTCATACGGTTACCTTTAATCCAGTCCCGTGAGGCTGGCAAGGTGAAGCAGATGAGCATCTGCTGTAAATAAAAATATACTGGTTTATTCGCTTGCATATTTTTATTTAGAAAACACCTTGCCCAAAAAGCAAGGTGTTTTTTTATTATTTACCAGAACTTAGAAATTAGAAGCTATGGATAAATGGCAAGGGTCCTTAGCCACGTCCAGCTCCAGCACCCAGCGATAGCGGGGCTTTACGGTGGGACGAGGAACGACTGTACCGCAATCCCAGACTTCCTTCACCTCCGTACGATAAGTCAACATCGGCTAAGAAGTTTAAGGATGGCCGGCTAAAACCGGGCTTGAGCCCAACGCCGGCTTACCCCTATGAAGGGGCATGTTTTCTTTATCTCCTACGGAAGGATTGATCAGTTAAAACCGCCGCTTTGCGCGGCAACACTGATCCACCTGGCATGGCCAGGCGCAGTACGTACGTCGCTAACCGGTCGCTTCCACCTTTGTTCTGTTTAGTGGTAACCCTTTATGAAATCAACTTTAGGAGGAGAATATAATTGGCAAAATACACGGAAATCAAAGTCGATCAACGATTACCTTTACTACAAAGTTTACCACTAAGTTTTCAGCATTTATTTGCAATGTTTGGCTCTACTGTTTTAGTTCCTATTCTTTTTGGGGTTAACCCTGCAACCATTCTATTAATGAACGGGGTAGGGACGTTAATCTATCTATTTATTACAAAGGGAAAAATCCCGGCATACTTGGGTTCCAGTTTTGCATTTATTTCCCCAGTTTTTGTTGTCTTAGGTCAGTATGCCGGTGCAGAGGGATACAGTTATGCGCTGGGGGGCTTCCTTGTTGTTGGTATTGTATTAACGCTCGTTGGTCTGATTGTAAAAGTTGCCGGAACAAGATGGATTGATGTCGTATTTCCACCTGCAGCCATGGGCGCCATCGTTGCCGTTATCGGTCTAGAGCTTGTGCCGGTAGCAGCAGAAATGGCTGGTTTAATACCTGATGAAGAGGCTGGATCCGGCTGGGCCATGGACCCCAACACAGTGACGGTCGCTGTATTAACCTTGGCAATCACGATTATCTGCTGGGTAACCTTGCGCGGGTTCTTGAAAATCATCCCGATTTTAATCGGTATTGTTGCTGGTTACATCATTGCCTTTATGTTTGGATTAGTTGATTTTACAGCAGTGGAAGAAGCTGCATGGTTCTCTATGCCGGAATATTATCAAATGAAAATTGACTGGGCGGCCATTCTCGTCATTTTGCCTGCTGCATTGGTTTTAATCCCTGAGCATATCGGGCACTTATTCGTGACAAGTAATATCGTAAAAAAAGATTTGGCAAAAGATCCCGGGCTTGATCGTTCATTAATGGGGAACGGGATATCTACCATCATATCCAGTTTTGTCGGTTCCACGCCAAATACAACTTATGGTGAAAATATTGGGGTGCTCGCTATCACGAGAGTGTACTCCACCTGGATTATTGGAGGAGCAGCAGTGGTTGCCATTATTCTATCTTTTGTCGGAAAACTGGCTGCACTCATTTCCTCCATACCTACCGCAGTAATGGGCGGTATATCACTATTGCTTTTTGGTATTATTGCAGCGAGCGGAATCCGGATGCTCGTAGAAGCGAATGTGGATTATAACCGGTCACAGAACCTGATTCTGACTTCTGTCGTTTTAATTATAGGGATCAGCGGAGCAACCATTCAGATAGGTTCTGTGGAATTAACCGGAATGGGACTTGCCACTGTTGTAGCTATTATACTCAGTTTATTCTTTAAGGTCCTGGATGTACTAAAGTTATCCAATGAATAAAAAACACTTAGTCCGGACGATTAGCTGCTCTATGAAGTTAACGTCCGGATTTATTCTTAAACGACATTTCCCAGCTGTAATAGCTATTATCCTTATTTTTCCGATAGCTCAAATAAGCACTGAATTTCTTTCCTTTTTTGCTTGTCAGCCCTTTTACATAGGCTTTATTATTTTTTAATAGTTGCTTCACCATTGTTTTTGTTGGTTTTTTCCTTAAAGCAGCCAAATACTTATCATTCTTCCAGACAATAAAGTCACAGCCCTTTTTCCAATCTTTACAAGAAAAACCAATATAAGCATCCACAACAGCTTTCCCGCATTGCGGACACGCACCTAAAACCTCCTCTTCTTTCGGTGTGGAAGGAATTTCATTGATGATTCCTTGCTGGTCTTCTTTAATTTTTTCCACTGATTCATTTGTAAATGTAAAAATCTGCTGCAGAAATGTGCTTCTGCTTTCCGCTCCCTTTTGAATATCGGACAATGATTTTTCAAGACGGCCGGTAAACTCGAGGTCAAACAGATTTTTTACTGGAAAAGTTTCCACAAGCTTTCTGCCAAGGGCTGTACATTCCAGATTTTTCCCTTTTGCACTAATGTAGCCTACATCTTTAAGCTTCTTTATTGTTTCTGCCCTGGTGGCAGCAGTTCCAATACTAAAACCGGATAAAATACTTTCGATACTTTCTTCATTATCTTCTTTATAGCTTTTACCACACGTCTCCATTACTCGCAGCAATGTTCTCTCCGTATGGTTTTTTGGCGGTTTAGTTACATGGGAAGAAACCTCGGAATCTATGAGACTCACTTTGTCATTTTCTTTAACGAATGGCAGAATAACTTCTTTCGACTGGATATGCTCAACTTTTTTCCACCCTTCGATGAGCTGCACCCGTCCTTTCGATATAAATAGACCGCTATCTATGCCATTTACTTCTGTGCTTAGTTTTGTCTCTTCATATTCTGCTACAGGCATGAACTGCATAATAAAACGATTCTTAATTGCCGTGTAGACAATTTGTTCATCGCGTGAAAGCCGTTTTGGCTTTAAATAAGTAGGCGTAATTGCACTATGGCTTTCCACTTTCGCATTGTTAAATACCCGCTTTGTCTTCATAAATTTAATTTCATCTTTATATGGCAAATCTTCAGCGTGCGTTTTGAGCACTTTAGCTGTTTTTCCTGTCAAACTTTCTTCCAGCGCGGTACTTGCAGTTCTTGGATATGTAATCAATTTTTTTTCATAAAGGGATTGTGCTGCTTTTAGTACTTTATCCGATGTCCAGCCTTTATATTTATTTGTAATATACCCTTGCAGATTGGAAAGATTAAAAAGGAACGGCGGGAATTCCTTCTTTTTCTCTATTTGTTTTTCTGTTATGGTCCCTTGTTTTTGTTTGATTGCCTCCTGAATTTCTTCCAGCGTTTCTTTCTTTTTAAATTTTTCCTTTTTCTCTTCTGTATAGGTACCTTCATACACTTTTTCGTCCGCAGTTTGAAACGTTGCACTTAGTTTAAAATAATCTTCGGGAACAAATTTTTCTATTTCCTTATCACGATCATATATGATTTTGAGTGTTGGAAGGAGAACACGGCCAATATTAAGTGCTTTTCCCTTCCCTTTCTGATATTTTAATGTAGCAACAGAAGTCAAGTTAATTCCAATCAGCCAATCTGCCCATTGCCTGCTGATACCGGCGTCTCTTAGTGATTTCATTGCCTGGTTTGGTTTGATGGACGCAAGCCCTTTCATCACTTCAGCAGGTGTCCACTCATTTAACAATAATCGGTAAACAGGTTTCTTTTGTTTGCCTCCCCGGTAGATAATACTGTCCCCAATTAATTGCCCTTCCCGGTCATAATCACAGGCAGAGATAATACCTTCCACATCCGGCAGTTTAATTAATTGGTGTATAACTTTCATTTGTTTTGCAGCACCAGGATCAATTTGTCCCCTGTCCCTGGGATTACTTTTTATTTTATATTTAAATTCCTGAGGAATGAACGGGAAGTTATCCATTTTCCAGTGCAACATTTTATTGTCGTAATCTTTCGCGTCATAAAGCTCCACCAAATGCCCAAAAGCCCAGGTAATGATATAATCTTCACCTTCAAAATAACCGTCTTTTTTCGTTTTTATTTTCAAAGCATCAGCGATATTTTTTGCTACAGAGGGTTTTTCTGCGAGAATTAATTTCATACATGATCACCTTTTCTATTATAATGGAGTGTTTAACGCGAGGAGACAGAAGAAATAAGCGTAGTTTCATATATTTTACCACAACTTTAAATAAGAAACACAGAGTCAGCTCTCCACTTTTTTCACCAATCGAAACTAGAGAACTATCCCTATGTTTACAGTTTTTTTGAAAGCGGGTATACTGCGAAGCTCTGGATCACCAGTGATAATATAATTGCGCCAAAAGCTAATGAAATGAGCGTATCGTCGTCTTGCGCTGCTGTTTCCAGTCCTAAAAGCAACACGACCGAAACGGCGCCTTTTATCCCCGAGAAAGAAATTATTCCAACATCTTTTATCGAAAATTCACGTCTCCATGTAGGAATGAACTGGGTTATACCACTTAAAATAATAAATCGCACTATCAATGAAAATACAAAAATAATAGTGATAAGTATCCATTCTGAGAATAAAAGATAATCCATGGTCAAAATACCAATTAACAAGAACATAATGGAAAGAATAGATGGCTCTGCAACTTCCCAAAAACCATTCAATGCCTCATAAAAATGTTTTTCATCTTTAATATTTTTTCCGAATTCATATGAAAGCATTATACCGGCAGTAACTGTTGCCAAAACACCAGAAACACTAAGCAGTTCACCTAGATGAAAGCTGCCGTATGCAATAATAATACTGAGCATAACTTGATATTGCCAGCTTTCTGAATAGGAAACAGCTTTACTCATCACCCAGCCAAAAGTAAGCCCAATTAAAATTCCTCCAATCGAGACGACAAGGAATTCACCGAGAAATAACATGGGAGCAAAGCTTGTTTGATTGATTAACATCCCCAAAAGGACGGTATATAAAACAATACTTGTCCCGTCGTTTAATAAAGATTCCCCTTCTACAATATCTGCCAGTTTTTCATTATTTAATGATTTTTTCAGGATAGATACAACGGAAACCGGATCTGTCGGAGCAAGTATCGCGGCAATAAGCAAAGAAGCAACAAAAGAAATGTTAATAAAAATATTGCCGACTGCAAAAATGCCTGCTCCTAAAACGATAACATTTAATAACACCCCTAATGTCCCCAGACTGCCAATTATCCACTTCTCCTTGCGCAAAATATCAAGTGGAAATTGATAAGCCGAAACAAAAAGAACAGCAGGCAAAAACACAAGAAATATAATATCCTGAGTAATAGACATGTTTTCGAAATATGGAATAAATGATAAAACAATACCTAATCCCAGCAAGACCACTGGAACTGGAAAAAACTCCTGCTTCTTATCGATCGAATAAACGATATAGCCAATGACAATTAATAACAGAACCTGATAACTATCCAATAAAAATTCCTCCTCCCGCAGTTAAGTAAATTGAGTAGATAAAATGGAATCTTTTTCTGGCATGTAATACAACCTAAACACCATGTATATTATTACAACAAAAAAATCTAAATCTTTTTCCATGAAAGATTAATTGAATGGGATATTCCCCTGATTAAATATAACTAAACGAAATGGCCACAAATGATGGCAGAATAAAAAACAGGCTGCTTCAAAAATTGATCTGAAACAGCCTGCGCAAAGAAGGTAAGGCTTAATAAAATCTTACAACATAGTTACGAATTGTCGGCATCAGTTACTTTTGAGGCGCTGAAGGGGTTGAAATACTGCTTAATGCTTCTTCTGCCTCATCGTCATAGTGACTGTCCACTGCCATATCTTCAAGTGCAACCACACCAACAACTTGCCCATTTTCTACAACAGGCAAGCGGCGGACTTGTTGCTGAGACATTAATTCTGCTGCTTGTTCAACATTCATCTCAGGGGAACCTTGAACAACCTGTTGGGCTGTCATTACATCTGAAACTTTTGTTCCGGCAGCTTCGCCCTGAGCAGTTGAGCGGAGCGTGATGTCTCGGTCCGTGATGATACCTACCATTTCACCGTTATTATTAATTACTGGCATAGACCCAATATTAAATTCACTCATGATGGCCGCTGCTTCCTGGACTGATTGTGTTTCATTCACTGTATAAACATCTGATGTCATGATATTCCGTAATTGCTGGCTCATTAAAAAACCTCCCTTTCGTCTATAGGTTGGATGATGTTTTTTAAAATATGAAAGGTATTTTTTTCTTTCTTGCAGCCACCATTTTCCAGTTTATAAATGAATTGCTCCTGAGATAATTGGTAGAATAAAAAAAGAATGGAGGGATTTTATTGCGAAATAATAAAGATAAAAAAGAGCATAAAATACTCAATACAGAGGCTCCAGGTATAGATCCTGATGATTCTTTCGGCAATAAAGCAAATGAGAAAGAAGTAAAAAAAGGTGAATCCACCCGTGTAACGCGGCTTGTCTATGATGAATACGAGCAAACTGACGGATAAGAACGAAAGTGAAGAACGAAAGCATGGTTCTTCACTTTTATTTTCATTTAAATATCATAAATGGAATCAGCGTTTTTATAACGCAGCTTTTCTGATTTGACTTCAGCTTCTTTTTCAACTGTTTGACCTGAACGGGTTAGTCTGCTATTTTCCCGTTCTTGCTTAGATTTCTTATTTTTTTGCACATTACAGACCTCCTGACTATATGCTACTTCATGCTTACTTTGTCCAATTTGCTTGCGTTTCATTTATATTCTTTTCCATAATCGTAGATATATCGTGAAATCCAATTTTTTCATATAATGTTTTTGCTTTATTACCTGCATAAATGTTTAATTGTACGCGCTCGTACCCCAGCTTTTCAAACTGTACAAGCGCCTCTCTAAGTAACTTTTCTGCTATTCCCTGTTTTCGCCAAGTTGGGATGATAAAAAGCTCTGATATAAAACCGATCGGCTCATCGGTATTATAATCCATCCCATTGCTGAGACCGATCCATCCTTTGATTACTTCTTCTTCACTGCAAACAAGGTAATATCCTCCGTTTGATATAAAGCTTTCCGTATGCTGGATTGCTTTTGCTTTTTTCGGGGTAACGTATCCCATACTTGCTTCCTTCAACACAACAAGCGAGTGTTCAAGTATTTTTGCCGTCTCATTACTGGTAGCTTTTCGTATAGTCATATTCTCCCTCCACGATTCCCTGATTCAATAGTTTATGGAATGATGTTTAAATTAGTTACATGTACAGGTGGAGATTTACCTGCAGTAATGAACACCAGCCTTGAAAAATCATAGGCTAAATAATAAATGAAGAAATCAGGTGAAAACCAATGGGAGTTATTTCTACAGATAAATGGCTATCGAATGCCTATGATGATCCGATAAAAGTATGTGAAAAAATGGAAAAATTATTCCCCGGAGCTGATGCTGCAGATATATATCATCATTTAACGGTAAATGGTATGTATCAAATTCCATTAAAAAATGGTGAAAAGCTTATCCGGCGTTTGCAGCAGAAAAAAGTTTGGAGTTATGTTCAAAAGGAATTTACACATTTAAAAGACATTTGGGATGGACCGGATATCCCGATTTTTATTTTTCCTTCTGATCCGTATAACCGAAAATTAAAACAAGAGAGTAACGGGAAATCAGGACTTGCTTTTAGAGATAAATTATTTCTGTTTATTTCTGATGAAACTTCCAAAACGGAAACGAAAGCACTACTCATTCATGAATATAACCATGTCTGCAGACTGGAAAAATATGCAAAAAAAGAACAGGATTATAAGTTACTGGACTCCGTTATCTTGGAAGGATTGGCTGAACAGGCGGTTCATGAGAAACTTGGGGAGGATTACGTAGCAAGCTGGTGTAAATATTATTCAGATGAAATGCTTGAAAAATGGTGGAAAACAAAGCTATCTCCAAACAGCAATATTTCCAAATCAGACCGAAATCATCAAGCTTTATTATATGGCTTACACTTCCAGCCGAAAATGCTCGGTTACAGCGTTGGATACTATCTTGTGCAAAAATATGCGACAGAAAATAATGTTAGTACAAAAGACCTAATGACGTTATCTTCTGAAGAGATTTCTCAATTGAAAACAAAAAAATAAATTACTGCCGCACTACGGTTCCATCTAAAAAAGTGTATTTTCATTCACATAATCGAAATTATATTTAACAAGTGAAACAAAAATAAGAGACAGACATCCTTCAGCCTATCTGCCTCTTTTCACTTTTTTATTTTAAATCGTTTATCAAATTTTTTGATATTCTTTTAAATAAAGAAACCAGGCATTAAGGCTAATCCTGCAATTCCACCAAGTGCTAACCCGATACCGAAGCCTCCGATCCCCCAGCCTAGGCCCCACCCAAAGCCACCTAGGCCACCAGCTCCGCCAAGTGGGTGTATAAATACGTTTGATCCATCAACATGCCGAATAATACCTCTGTGAACACTTCCGTCTTTCATTCTAATTTCAACAGCTCTTCCCTTATATTTCTGGCAAAGTCCATGATAATGTGCAACCGACACTAAATCACCTCCATAAAGATCCAGTTATAACAATATATGAACTTATCCAGCTAAGCGTAATGGACAGATATAATAAAAAGCTATAGAAATACAACTTGGAATATCCAATGTGAAATACAGTAAAACTTCTTTTTTCCTTGCTTGAGAGAAGTCAGCTGCCATATGAGTATCAGAACCAGATACGCTTCAAGTAAAGGGAAAGCGTATACTTTCATTGATAAAACTTCAAAATCCTATAAACGTTATTTGTTACAAAATCCAATACAAATTTTTACAAGTATAATCAAAATTAGAGACAGATTTGCTTACAGCCCAACTGCCTCTTTTACTTTGTTTACTTTCATTCATTTCTTAACTATTTTATTATCCATTTAAATAAAGAATAGGGGTAATAAAGCTAATCCTACAATTCCACCAAGTGCTAACCCGATGCCGAAACCGCCGATTCCCCAGCCCCATCCCCAGCCAAAGCCGCCTAGACCTCCAGCTCCGCCGAGTGGTTGTAAATATACGTTTCTTCCATCAACATGTTTAATAATACCTCTGTGAACTTTTCCGTCTTTCATTCTAACTTCAACAGGTCTGCCCATATATCTTTGGCAAAGCCCATGATAATGTGCAACCGACATTAAATCACCTCCATATTGATCTGGTTATAACAATATATGAACATACCAAACTATACGCAATGGACATATGCAATGGAAAGAACGCGGAAATACAAAAACCCCATGCTTTTTAGTTACAAAATGCTTATTATGAAAGTATCGTACTAGTTACAGAGAGAATGTAAATCATTAAAAAAGTGCCTAATTTCATCTTTCTAGGTACCTATCCAGTTCCCTTATAGGGTATTTACCATATATTAATGTTAGATAGTTAGGGAGGTGTTATTGATGGGTGCACCAGCTGCAGGAGTTGGTTATGGCGGAGGTTTCGCCTTTATTGTTGTATTATTTATTCTGCTTATTATTGTAGGAGCTTCCTTTGTAGGCTATGGCTATTAATTTTAAAATCACAGCATCGTTAGGAGGTTAAATATGGGATTCGGTTATGGACCAGGTTTTGGTTATGGCGGCGGCTACGGCGGTCAAGTTGCCGGAGCTGGTGCATGTGGCGCCGGATATGGTGCCCCAGCTGGCGGCGCAGGATTTGGCGGCGGTAGAGGTTTTGCCTTGATTGTTGTACTGTTTATTCTGCTTATTATCGTTGGAGCAGCCTGGTTTTAAAAACTATTGATGTAACTTTTGCTCATAAGAGCTATATCAGCTACTTTCTCTCCAAATACGTGACCACTCTTTTTAAATAAAAAATGTAGAGAGCAGGGATTTTCCTGCTCTCTTCTCCATGTGATAGAGGCAGTCCACTTTCTTCGCTTGGCTAATGGCTTTGTACACTCATAAAGGGCTGCCCATCATAAGTGAGTTTTTCTGCTTATGAAAGACATCTCCTATAAGCAAATTAATTATTCAAGCAAATCCTTCCCTCTTTCCCAACGATCACTCATAAACTTCTCCGATTCACCGGTGTTCCCATTAATATAGAAAGTTTCATCTAGCTCATCACTCTTTACCTTCGCCTTCCATATCGGTAAATAAACAAGCGTAATTTCCTTTACTTCATGTTTTGGCTTTTTTAAAACATAGGAGCGATTGATTTGTTTTTCCTGCACATTTCTTATATACTTAGTCACATCTTCATCCATGCTAATCCGTAATGTTGCTAAAGCATGTGCTTCTACTTCTTCTTCTGTAATCGGAGGAATCTTTGAAAATAAACCGCGATACCCCGATACTGCATCAATAAAAATGACATTTGGCATTTTTTTTGATGGAAACGGAGGGCGTTCAGCGATTACTAAGTTTTTGACAATCCAGAACGGGTGATAAATCAGTTCCTTTTTCAAAAGATGATGACGAATATAATCGGGGCTGATTTTTTTACTCACCCTCCCCTTCACACCTAAACTTTTATAGATAGATTTATAAAGCATTTCATCAGCAATTGTCTTATTGCCAATTCGCTGTATTTTTTTTACGGCCATTTTATTTGTTTGCATAATAATCTATCCTTTTCTCATTTATTTACTGTCCAGATGCGAATGATACATATCCACTTTTGCCTGTATTTCTTTTGATGGAGGCTCTGTCATTAAGCTGACAACAATCATTAAAATAAGTGAAAGCGGTGCCGCGATAATTGGTTCTGCGTTCGTAGGTAGTACCTGCATGGAAACGAGAATTAAGAAAGTGATTGCCCCTCCCAGCATACCAATAAACGCAGCTTGTCTGTTCGCTCTTTTCCACCATATACCAAGCACAAATGGAAAACCAAAGGAAGACAGTAAAAATCCACCTACCCATCCGACCATGATAGCAATGATTCCAGGCGGATTTATCGCAATGGCAATTCCGATGATAACCGCAACAAACATTACCACAAGACCGACTAAAGTAACAAATCGCTCACTGGCTTGTTTGTTTATATGTGCTTTATATATATCATGTGCCACCCCGGCAGATATTGCAAGCAGCATCGCATCTGCGGATGACATAATGGCCGCCAGTAAACCCGCAAGCATAATTCCGCCTATAATCGGTGGCAGATAGTGTTCAATAACAGACACAAAGATCATATCCGTATTATCCAATGTTCCTACAATGTCGAGGCTTGCACCGGCTGCTGCAACAAAGAATCCCCCAACAAATAATAATAAATATAATAATGTTGCCCACATTGATGAACGTCGTGCTGTTTTAGCATCCCGAGAAGCAAAATTACGCATTACGACAGATGGCGAAATAATACCAAACCACAGAAACGCAATAAATAATCCGAAATATGACATCCAGGGCTGTGTGATATCCCCGAAATTCGGATCAACTGCCAGCGCGCTGTTAAGTAAATTACCTATGCTGTTAAAATCGACCCATATAAACGCTGCTAAAATAATAATACCTATAAGCATAATGGCTCCCTGGATCAGGTCAGTAAAAGTAATAGCCCACATACCGCCCAGTGCGGCATAAATCGTGAAGCCAAGTCCGAGAATTATAGTGGCAGTAACATAATCAATACCCAGCACGTAAGATCCAATCAGTCCCGCTGCTGTTAATTGTGGTACCATATAAAAAGTCATACCGACTACCACTATAATTGCCGATAGAATTTGTACAGAAGTCCCAAACCGCTGGTTGAAAAAATCGGGCATTGTTTTTACTCCGGCACGGCGTACCTGGCCGGAAATTAAAAACATGGCAAATGGCAAAATAGCAATAACACCAAAGGCATAGGTAAAGAAATACGGCAGACCAAGCGTCACCCCTGATCCTACCGCTCCCATCAGGGAACTGGAGCTTGTTACTGCTGCAAAAATAGCAAATGCCCCTACAAATGTATTAATGCTTTGCCCCGCAGTAAAATAATCACTTTCCGACTTACGTGCCCGCCGGTAAAAATAAATACCGATAATTGTCATAAGTAATAAATACATTAATAGAATAATACCCTCTGTTAGTTGCATGCATAAATCCCCTCACTTTCTACACCCTATTTGTTATCTTTTTCTATTCGTTCAATCCATACCGTATAAATAACGCCGAGTAAATACCAGTAAAATAATCCAATAAACATGAGCCATGCTACAAGAGATATTCCAGCCACATAAATATCCGTTGGCCACCAAACAAAAACCAATAATGCATAAGCGACCAGAAGTACCGTTAATATGAGACCCGGATCCTTAAACTTTGATCTTGATGCCATAGAACATACTACCTCCCTTTACTATTTATAATATTTCATTATATTGGAATTGAAATGAAATTTCAAAAAACACGTTCATATATTTGTTACAATTTATGATACAAAATTTATAAATAAAGGGACGGGTCTCCTGTTTTATTTACAGAAATTTCATTTTTTTGAAACAAGAGAACCGTCCCCAGTTAATGGCAAAAAGTAAAAGCGTCCCATTTGCATGGAACGCCTTTCTCATTTATTGCATTTGATTTAAACGTGCTTCTATTTCTTCCATGATACTTCCTGCTTCTGCCCAATCTCCATTGGACATGGCCTCCTGGTATGCCTCAAATAAATCCGAAAGCTCGATTAATATTTCGTCAGCACCCTCCGCAGGATCTGCAGGTTCAACTGGATCCTCTATCTCCTCTTCAGGGTCTGCCGGGTCTTCGATTTCCTCTGGATCTACAGGCTCTTCAGGAATTTCTATATCCGTTTCAAAATCCGGATCCACGAGTGACAGTATCTGTTCCAAAGCCTCATCGAATGTAGCTGCCATGACTATTTCATCCTCATAAGCAACAATCATTTGTTGTACTTCCGGTAATGAAGTCTGATTGGAGGATTCAATATATACTGGTTCCACATACATGACGGTATCTTCAATAGGAATAGTTAATAAGTTTCCTCGGATCACTTCCGAACCACCCTGTGACCAGAGATTCAGTTCCTGGGAAATCCTTGGATCCTGATTAATCCGGTTCTCAATCTGCTGAGGACCATATACATTCCGCTGTTGCGGGAACCGGTGTACGAACATTTCACCATAATTGTCCCCATCGTTCCGGACGCCCATCCAAGCAACCATATTTTGCCGGTTTCTAGGGGAATAAGGCGTCATTAAAATAAATTCTTCTTCCTCATATCCAGGCAGAACCATGGTAATGTAGTATGGGTCCATTTCGATATCCTCATTGAAGTATCTTTCGGTTGGGAATTCCCAATTATCTTCTCTATTATAGAATACTTCCAAATTGGTCATATGGTAGGTACCATACATGTCAGCCTGAATTTTAAACAGTCTTTCCGGATAACGAAAATGTCCCTGGACATCTTCTGGTATTTCCTCTGTGAATAAATCAGGGAATATATTCTGATATGTCTGCAGCAATGGATCTTCAGGTTCAACCGGATAGAAATCCACTTCCCCAGTATAGGCATCAACAACAACTTTCACTGAATTTCTTATATAATTTTCATTCCCTTGATGCGCTTCAGCATACGGATAACGTTCTGCAGTTAAATAGGCATCCATCATCCAGGCGAGAGAACCATCATCTCTGATGAAAATATATGGGTCATTGTCATAATCGAAAAATGGAGCAATTCGTTGTACCCGATCCATAATATTACGGGTCTCCATCAGCAAACTCTCCGAATGAACCTGATCTGAAACCAGCATACGGAAGGATCCTTCATTAATGGCAAATAACAATCGATTCATAAAGGTCATTGGAATACCAACATCTCCTTCATAACGATAATTTATATTTTCTTCGCCTGATGGATAATCAAATTCATCCACTTCTGTATTGACAATTACATTTTCATAGTCATTCTGCTCTCCAAAATAGATCTGCGGACGAGTGATATCTAAATCTCCTTGCGGCGGGAGGTTGCTCAGCATGTATTGTGGCTGTCCCTGCGCAGTCAACTCATTAACATGACTCATTGCCACACCATAACCATGTGTATAGCGAAGTGTACGGTTCACCCATGTGTGAGCTTGTTCTGGCAAATCCTGTGTACTCAATTCCCGTGCGCCAATAAATACTTGCTGATACTCACCATCAATTTCATACCGGTCAACATCGACATCATTAAATTGATAATACGTACGGAAAGTTTGCAACTGATTATAAATATCAAGTAATGGCCTTGCATCATTGATTCGAACATTATTGATAGTAAGCTCATTTCGTTCTATCATATCTGCATCCAGCGAAGGATTAGCAGGGTGTTCTTCTTCATTGATGTCCTCCAGATTATATGCTGCTCTTGTATAATCCAAGTTATGTTGCAGATAAGGCTCTTCCCTGGAAAACTCATTCGGACTTACCATAAATTGCTGGACGGCCACGGAAGCCCCTTGAGCCGCGATTAGAAGTACTACATAAGCAATGACCGGGATGGCCATAGCAGTAATTTTCCCTCTAACCAGGGAGATAATCATCCAAATGGTCCCTACAATTGCAGCACCGGCTAAAATATAAGCTGCCGGTATATTAACCAAATCATCTGTGTAGCTTAACCCATGCACGACACTATTCTGAAAAACATTAACATTATTTGTAAGCAATGTGTTATATGGTGCTAGTACATGTAAGCCTGCCAGCAACAAACCGATGAAGCTAAGTGTGACACCCATATGCAGCTGGGCAGAGCGGCTCATCCGGTAAATATGAAATACGGAATAGGCAGCAATTTCTATGGCAATAAAAAAGATTGCCAGTCCCAATAAGACATATACAATAAATTGTAAAAACGGAAGGATAAATACGAAAAATGAAATATCCAAATTAAAGTATGGATCCGTTTGCCCGAATGATGCATGATTTAAAAGCTTCAACAGTGGTTCCCAGCCAAGCCCCTGAATAATACTGCTGCCAACTAAACCAACAAGGGCGGAAATCCCAAGCATCGCCCATATACTTTGTTTTTTATTCGTAATAAGCGAAGGCAGCTGCTCTTTGCTTAAATGACCAATGTATGATTTACGTATCCAGGAAAGGGTAACATACATCAGGATCGAAAATAGGAGAAATCCAATAACCCCCAGCATAATCCTGCTGCCAAGGATAGTTGTAAATACAGTTTCAAATCCAAGGTGCCCCATCCAAATATAGTCAATGATCCACTGGTAGGATGTTATTCCTATAATTAATAAAAGCAGTACAATACCGACAATAGTTCCAATACGGTTCCCCCGCTTTTTCCAAGCTTGCTTTTGTTCTTCACTCATTTCATTAAAATCCAATGGTGTACCCCCTAAGTTTCTAACATAACTCCTAGTCTATCATAACAAATTTTCTGGTCACTTTCTTTTCATATGTATAAGTATTTAAAAGAAAATAGTTTCATAAAATTATTATTTTGTTCTAAAGACTTGTCCTGTGCAGTTTATATAGATGATAAAAATAGCTGGAAACCTAAGCTTGAAGTATTCCTTTTAAAAATATCACCGTCCTCGGCGAACCATTTCTCTCCAACATAATATAGTGGTATTAGGTATACTTTATTATTTTAAACAGAGGTGGAGATGAATGCCTGCAATTACCGGAAATGAATATATTCAACGTATCGACGGTTTAAACACGACGATCTGGTATGACGGAGAAAAAATCAAAGGAATAAAATCAGAACATTCTTTGTTTAAAGGAGTTATAAAAAGTCAAGCCGTGCTTTATGATTTACAGAATGATAATAGCAAACTAAACCTGATGACATGTGAATCGCCAGTGAGCGGAAACAGGATTGGCACTTCTTATTTGAAGCCCACTTCAAAAGATGAACTGAAAAAACGGAGCAAAATGATCCAAGCATGGGCGAAATTAACAAATGGCATGCTTGGCAGAAGTCCGGATTATATGAACACAGTAATTATGGCTTTAGCTGCCTCCGCTCATCTTTTGAAAGGCAAAGAAAACTGCTTTCCCGATAACCTCTTAAATTTCTATGAATATGCACGGGAAAAAGACCTTTCTTTCACACATACATTTGTTAATCCTCAGGTAAATCGATCACCATTTTATATGGAAGAAGACGATGAACCGATTGCCGCTAAAATTATGGAAGAAACAAAAGAAGGACTTGTTATAAAAGGGGCAAAGCTGCTCGCAACCCAAGGGGGAATTACAGATGAATTGCTTGTCCTTTCTCCGGGGGGCGTGAACGAACCTGCTCACGCGTTTGCTTTTTCCATACCAAGTGATACAGACGGGTTGTCTTTTCTATGCCGGGAATCCTTTCATATGGGTGATTCCTCATATAACTACCCGTTGTCTTCCAGGTTTGAAGAAATGGATACCATTGTAGTTTTTCAGGATGTTATTATTCCATGGGACCGAGTTTTCTTTTATAAAAACATGGAAGTGGCAAACAGTTTTCAGGGTGAGAGCGCATTTCGCCCATTTGCCCTGCATCAGGTGTTGAACAGAAGAATCGTAAAGACCGAATTTCTTTTAGAACTAGCTGAAGAAATTATCCAAACCATTGATATTGGAAGCTATTCACATGTTCACGAAAAAATGGCAGAAATGATTGTAACGTATGAATCTATGAAAGCACTACTATTAAAGGCCGAAGCAAATGCTGCAATTGATGAATTCGGACTAATGCGTCCGGAAATAGCAGCTTTGCAATCTGCTAATAGCTATTTTGTGAAAATGTATCCGCGTATGATTGAGATTATACAGTTACTTGGCGCAAGCGGTTTGGTTACCATACCAAGGGAAGCGGATTTCAAGTCGGGAATACGGCCGTTGCTGGATCAGTATTTACAAAGTGCCAAATTAGATGCTGAGGAACGTGTAAAACTGTTTCGTCTGGCCTGGGATGCAACGATGAGCCCATTTGGAACAAGGCAAACACAGTATGAACGTTTCTTCTTTGGAAATCCAAGTACGTTTGCCACTGGAATGTACCTGAGTTATTTTTCTTAGGTTAACTAATGGATCCTGACTCAAAAGCCAGGATCCTTTTCTTTTAAATAAAGCTGCTAATAAAAATGGTAGCGATTACAATTGGAATAGCAAAAGTGATAATCGGCTTTACTACATAAGGAATTTTTACATCTGTCGTTCCCACATTGATATCATCAATGAAATTCTCCGTTTTCCATTTAAATACAACATACAGGGAAAGCAAGAGTGCTCCTACGACGAGCATAATATTTCCCGAGAAGTAATCAATAAATGTGAATATATCCATTCCGAAAATCTGTATATTTGACCACGGCCCCTGAGATAATATGGACGGGATTGCCAACACGAAGCTTACTGCTGTTACAAGCCAGACACTTGCCTTACGTTCCAGATTGAGCAGCTCGGAGGCGTTGGCTGCCAGTGTTTCTACAAATCCTGCTCCGGTTGTAAGTGCTGCTATAATAAACAGGAGGAAGAACACTAACCCGAATATAGTACCTCCAGGCATTTGATCAAATATAGATGGAAGCGTCAGGAAAAGCAGTCCAGGCCCTGAATCCGGAGCCATATTGAAGGCAAATAATGCCGGAAATATGACCAAACCCGATATGAAAGCGACAAATGTATCAAGCGAGATTACCCAAGCACCGTCTATCACAAGATTAGAATTGTTTTTGTTTAAATAACTTCCATAAGTAAAAGCAGCTGCAAATCCGATACCTATAGAGAAGAATGCCTGACCCAGCGCCTCCAGTAATGTGCTACCGGTAATTTGAGAAAAGTCCGGCTGCAGATACCATACAAACCCTTCCCACGAACCCTGCAAGGAAAGTGAAAATACAGCTAAAACAATCAACATTATGATTAATAGCGGCATTAATACTTTCACAAATTTTTCAGTTCCATCTTTTAACCCTTTCACTACTACAAAAGCCAGAATTAATGTTGGAATGATAGTGTATCCGATTACAAGCCACGGATTTGCTACAAAATCTTCATAAATGACTGCTGCCTGCTCAGATGTTACCCCCTGGAAAGTGCCAAGTCCCACTTTCACAAAATAGGCAAAAAGCCAACCCATGATCATTAAGTAGTACGAAAAAATTAATAAAGTCGTAAGTACACCGAGCCCCCTATGGACACCCACGGGCTGCCATTCTTCGTCAATTTTCGCATTCCGGTAATAGCACCAGCCTGTGCCTTCCTTCCAAGACCAGCTTCAACATAGAATAAAGGTATACCTATTAAAATGACCATCGCTATATAAATAAGGAGAAAAGCACCTCCTCCATTTTCTCCAACAACGTATGGAAACCTCCAAATATTTCCTAACCCAATGGCAAACCCGGATGCCGCCATGATAAACCCAATTCTGCTACCCCAATTTTCTCTTTTCTTTTCCATTATGGGATCACTCATGAAATTCTCCTCTCTATGAATTGTGTATTACAGCTACACGATTGCCCCTTCGATAACCAGCTCTCTTTCTGCAAATCGTTCAAACCTAAGTGGACGCAGATCCAATGTTGCATATCTACCTGTTCGAATCAGCTCAGACAGCCCTTTCCCTACAGCAGGTGCCTGCTGCATTCCATGTCCGCTGAATCCGACTGCCATAAAATATCCTTCCATTTTCGGATGACCACCGATGATCGCATTTTGATCCTCTGTATTGTGGCTGTACATTCCTGCCCAACCGCCGGTAATTTTTGCTCTTTCAAAATTCGGAATACGTTCAGCCAGCACTGGCCATAGCAGTTCTTCAAAGAAAGAGCGGTGCCACCTGAAATCGATCCCCGGCTTTACTTTTTCTCCGTATCCCGAAATAATGGAGGTTCCTTCATGCCTGAAATAAACACCTGTTGGATCCACCGTTAGTGGCAGCTGATTTGTTAGTGGATCTGCCACATCAAATTGAATGACTTGCCTTTTCAGCGGCACTACCGGTATCGGCAATCCTGCCTGCTCGCTTAACATTGGAGCCCATGGTCCTGCACAATTAATTACTGTAGAAGCCTCATATGTTCCCCCATTTTTCAAATGGACGCCGGTCACTCTCCCTCGATCTGACTTTACTGCACCTACCTCCTCATATACATAATTTGCTCCTAGCTCTTTCGCTTTTCGAGCATATCCCTGCATTACGGAATACGGATCCAAGTATCCATCTTCCCCGCAGTACAGCCCTCCCTGCAGATCTTCCATATGCAATTCAGGTATAATCGACTGTAATTCCTCCTTTGACAGCAATTCTGAGGGAACACCATAGCTTTGCTGCAGCTCCATCTGTTTCTTTAATTGATCAATATTTTCATTTTTGGCCAGAAAGAGATAACCAGGTTGCTTAAAGTCAATTTCCGCTTTCTCATTTCCGATTGCCATATCTTCTGCAAACGTGGTATATTTCTTTAATCCATAACGGCTGATTTGTACATTGATCCCTGTTGTAAACAGCTGTCTGAACCCGCCGGCGCTTCTTGGCGTAGAAGCCAATTCATATACCTTATCCTTCTCAAAAACCGTAACTTCCCCTGTATATCCGTCATTCAGTAAGTTGTAAGCAATACTTGAACCAATTACACCTCCGCCAATAATGATGATATCTGTTTTATTTGCCATATAAATCACCTCATGTAAATAAAATTAGACAATTCCTAATTGCGATTTCATTTAGTTATATCTTATTTTATTTTTATATGCTATAGGCAAATTAACTAAAAATTACTGTTTTTCTGTTCTCAATTTGAAATTAAAGCTTGTATAGCACACCTAATGTTTAAAGCAATCTTCCGATAATTTATTCACAATGGCACTTCGAGCATTTTATGCAAATTGCACAAAAAAATGAAAGCGATTACAGTTGGTTTTATGATTACTTAGTAATTGCTTTGGATAATCATTCTTATAAAGGAAGCCTGCCTCCAATTTTTTTGGCAGACAGGCCACGGTACCTTTATTTTATCATATACCTGTATTTAAGATGCTTTTTCTTCGCCATGATATCGATCCACTTGATTTTGCATTTCCTCTGATGGCGGGGATGTCATTAAACTTACAACAATAACTAAAATTAATGACACAGGTGCAGCGATGATCGGCTCAGCTACGAGTGCAAATGGCTCTGTAATGACAAGTATGAGGAAAACCAGTCCCCCTCCGAGCATTCCTGCAAGTGCACCGGCTGTATTGGCTCGCTTCCACCAGATTCCCAGAACAAGCGGAAATCCGAATGTGGAAAGCAAACCTCCGCCAACCCAGCCGACCATAATTGCAATCAATTGAGGTGGTTCGACGGCAATCAAAATTCCTACTATACTGGCAATAACCATAACGATAAACCCTAGCCTTGTAACCTGTTTTTCCGTGGCATCCTTTTTAAAATACTCCTTATAAATGTCACGGGCAACTCCTGCAGAAATAGCAAGCAGCATGGCATCTGCAGAAGACATAATAGCTGCAAGCAGTCCGGCAAACATAATTCCAGCTAGTATTGGCGACATGTAATTTTCAATAACCGAAACAAATATCATATCCTGATTATCGAGCGTTTCTGCTAAGCCAAGGGAAGCACCTGCTGCAGCAATAATAAGCCCAAAGATAAAAATAACCAGGTAGAGCAAACAGGCCCACATTGCCGAACGACGGGCTATTCGGGCATCACGTGAAGCAAAGTTACGCATTACCGCTGAAGGTGAGACTATACCGAACCAAAGAAAAGCCAAAAATAAACCAAAATAGGACATCCATGGCTGTGTTATATCTCCAAATTGCGGGGTAATCGTAAGCGCATCCTGAATTAGGGAAGCAAAACCATTATGCTGCGTTAAAATTATAATTGACAATACAAACATTCCAACAAGAATAATTGCTCCCTGGATGAGATCGGTATAAGTGATCGCCCACATGCCTCCCAGTGCTGCGTACACTGTAAAACCAATTCCAAGCACAATAACCGCAGTGGTATAATCTATACCTAATACATAGGATCCAATAAGTCCTGATGCTGTATATTGTGGTACCATATAAAAAGTCATCCCAATAACAACAATGACTACAGCTACAATTTGAACCGAATTACCAAAGCGCTGTTTAAAAAATTCGGGCAAGGTACTCACACCCGATCTTCTTATTTGCCCGGATACCAAAAACATGGTGAACGGAAGAATCGCTACCGCACCAAAGCCATAGGCAAACAGAAATGGAATACCTAGCGAAACCCCTGAACCAACAGCCCCCATTAAAGAGCTGGAACTTGCAAGTGCGGCAAACAGAGCAAACGCACCAACAAAAGTATTGATTTTTTTTCCTGCTGTCCAATAGTCACTTTCCGAAGCGTGTGCCCGCCTTGTAAAATATATCCCCATTATTGTCATAGCCACAAGATATATCATCAATATAATTGTTTCCGTTAATTGCATATTTTTCCCTCCTATCTATTCAGATTCCTTTTCTTTTTCAACTTTCTCTATCCATAGCACGTATACAACAGCCAACAAAAACCATATAAAATACGTGGAAAACATTAACCATCCAGCTAAAGAAATACCCATAAGATAAATATCCGTCGGCCACCATATCAGTACAATTGCAGACACCGCCACTAAGACAACCAATAAAATAATACCGGGGTCTTTCAGCTTAGGATTCATCTCACTTTCCTCCTCTCTTTTTCATTTTTTCAAGAAACTCCAAATAAGATAGCAATGGCTGAAATTTCACCTTTTAATCCAGTTTCATACCAACCCCCTTTTCAATTGCCTTCTGATATACCAAATTGCCAACAACTACATCAAACAAAGCCATTCCTGTCGATTTGAATACAACACTCCTCCCCTTTTCCTTGTTGACCTTTTTTGAATCAGCTAAAAAGGCTGCCATATTTTCTATAGCATCGCTCTTAATCCAGCTTTTTTCTAATGGATCCGCAATGTCCCCGGACTCCTCCACCGCATGATCTGTATCAATATATATTTTGTCTGTTAATTCATATAATGTTTTTGGAAATTCTCGCATGGTCGGCTGGAATGAGCCAACACCAATTACCACTTTATCTTTTAAAAGTTCTTTATTATCCGGCAATACCGGTTCGTTTGAAGTTGTCGCAGTGATAATGACTTCCGCATTTTCCACCGCTATGTCTGCGGAATCTGCAGTATGCAATTGAATATCATCTCCCAGCCAACCTCGTAATTTCTCTTTAAAAGCAGGTATTTTTTCCGGACTTCGATTGTATAAATAAATGTCCGTAATATCTCGCTCAGCACAGGCTGCAATGGATTGGTACAGACCCTGTACACCCGTTCCGATAATAGCCAGCTTCGTTGCATCATTATCTGTCAAATGTCTGACCGCTGAACCACCAATCGCTCCTGTCCGAAATCCTGTCAGAAAAGAACCATCAATCAGGCCTTTAACCTGACCTGTATTACTATCATTTAAAATAACCAAACCGTGCAGCGTCGGATGTTTAGTGTTGTTCGGAAATAAAGTGACAAGCTTTGTTCCTATCGCATCTTCGGTAATACAGGGCATTAACAGTAATGTATCGTCACCTTCTTTCACCTGCATTCTTTCAGGCATTTGAAAATCATTTTTTTTATAAAGTTTATAGGTTGCGTCTATAGCATCTATTACATCCTTCATCGTAACCGCGTCCCGAATTGCCTGTTCATTTAAATACAACAAAAAAATCAGCCTCCTAATAAACCGGTAAATAATATTTGATAATTCTAAATTAATATTATTTTATTAGTTAAAGTTATAACTTATTACAAGCACTAATTCTATAGACAATTTGCCTAAAAATACGTTCTACAAATTCGACTTTATTTAATTATCTTAATTATGGTAAGATGTAAATAGTAATAGTCTCCTGTATGAAAGGATTGAACGATATGAATCTCTTGGTGCAATTTGCACAAAAAGTTGTGAAAGCGGTTTCAAAAATATTGCCATTTGGAATTAGTCTTAGTGATGACAATGGATATATTATTGGTGCAACTAGCCCCGAACGGATAGGTACATATCACCTGCCATCCAAAGAAGTAATTGAGAAAAATGATTATATTATTTTTGATAAGGAGAAAATAAGAAACATGGATAATGTATTTGAAGGGATTGCTTTCCCCCTGCAATTTGACTATAAAACAGTCGGTGTTTTGGGCGTCATCGGCCCGCCGGAACAAGTAGAACCATACGGTTTGTTGATCAAAAACTATGTTGAAATGATGTGGCAGGAAACATTTCATCAGCAAATAACAGATATGGAAGCAAAAACCAAAGAAACATTTGCCCAATATATATTATTAAATAAAACAGTCGAGTCCCAAAGGGTGAAACAATATTGTGAAATGGTTGGTATTTCTTATGGAAAACAGAACTTTTGTACTGTTATAGACATTGGTAATTCCCTCCTAAATAGTGCAAAAAAACATATTTCCGTTGACCAGCTAAAAGACAATCTGCTTAGGTGCACCCAGGAAGCATACGCCTGTTCTGCCCATGCATTATGTACTTTTTTAAATACCGAAAAAATAGTCGTGGTAAGACAGGTGAATAATATGGCGGATTATCGGAAGCTGCTTGGGCAATTTAACAAACAAAGCAGGAATTTGATCAGGTTGTTGGAGGTGTATTCCATTAAAGAACCCTCTATTGCTGCCGGCAGCTTGTCCCCATTCATTGAAAAGATAAGTGAATCATACCAGAAAGCAGAACATTTAATTCGATTCGCTAAAGAACGAGATATTGAACCTAAAATACACACGATCTATGATTGGAATATCCTTTTGGAACAGTTTCCTCTAAAGTTTAGTGAAGATTTTCGAGAAACAATCAAATTCCGTATAAACACATTTATGGAACACGACCGTTTCAGTGAAATGGCCGGACTTTTTATAACATACTGTGAAAACAATCTGAATATCAGCCAAACAGCTAAAGCATTATTTATCCATAGAAACACACTAATATACAGGCTAAAAAAAATAGAAGAAATGACCACCCTCAATACCAGCAACTTCCAGGACTGCATGATCCTTTATTTAGCATTAAAAAATTGAAACAGCGGGCCAGTTCTGCTGTTTCAATTCATCAGGAAACTCCATGTTTTTTCTGGCACTTTTTACTGAAAAGTCGTGCGATCAACCTCTTTATACTTGGCATCCGAGCAACGCTGTCCAGCGTCAGTTCAAACTCCACCTGCAACCAGATATCCTTATTTAGAATATATACGAATCATCTGTCAAATCAGTATCACTTCCTAAAAATTGCCATCGCACCCTTTCCCACCCGAAAATCCTTATACATTTACCTGCTTACCGGTATAATCCCCTTGTCTTTGATGTAAAATAACAAAACGGTTGATGAAATAAGCAGACAATAGTGAGTAAAGGGGATCTTGCAACAAAAGAACTTTACCGCTGTTTCATCTGTGCTTAGAACAGGAGAACTGTCCTGTATTTACAAGTCACATCATTGCAGGAGGATTTCATGAAGAAGGTTTCTAGTGTTTTTTATATTACCATTTCATTGGTTATTGTAGCGGTTATTCTGGGTGCTATTTTTCCAGATCAGTTTGAACAGGTTACTTCATTAACAAATATATTTCTTTCTACTAACTTCGGCTGGTATTACATGTGGCTGTTTTCAGCTATTATTTTATTTTCACTAATTGTAGCATTCAGCCCTTACGGTAAAATAAAACTTGGTAAAAAGAACGAAAAACCGGAATTCTCCACTATTTCATGGATTGCCATGTTATTTTCAGCAGGGCTTGGAATTGGTCTCGTTTTTTATGGCGCAGCTGAACCTTTATATCATTTTGTTACAGATGCACCGATTGCCGATCCAGGTTCAGATGAAGCATTTAAACAAAGCTTGTCTTTTACTTTTTTCCATTGGGGGATCCACGGCTGGTCTATGTATGGATTTATTGCATTAGCTTTAGCTTTTTCCCAATTTAGAAAAGGGGAACCTGGATTAATATCTGCCACGTTAAAACCACTCTTCGGGGATAAAATGGACGGCCCATTTGGCATTACTATAGATGTATTGGCTACCTTTGCAACTGTATTTGGCGTTGCAACATCTCTTGGGTTTGGTGCTTCGCAAATAAATGGAGGCTTGGATCATTTATTTGGTATTGAAGTAGGTTTTACGGCGCAGTTCTTTATTATTCTGATTGTAACCGTATTATTTCTCATCTCCGCCTGGACGGGATTAAGCAAAGGAATTAAATATTTATCCAATACCAATTTGGTTTTGGCACTGCTATTACTTATCACTGTTATCATTACGGGACCTACCCTGCTCATTTTCAACATGTTTACGGATGCATTTGGGACATACTTGCAGAATATTGTTCAGCTAAGTTTCCGAACAGCACCCCTCGGTTCAGATAACAGAGGGTGGCTTGATGCATGGACGGTTTTTTATTGGGCATGGTGGATTTCCTGGGGGCCGTTTGTCGGCATGTTTATAGCCAGGGTGTCACGTGGACGTACCATTCGGCAATTTATCCTTGGTGTAATTCTTGCCCCTACTCTTTTGGTTAGTATTTGGTTTGCAGCCTTTGGCACAACTGCAGGGAATATTCAAAATAGCGGGGTGGATTTGTCTCAGTATGTGACAGAACTTGTATTGTTTAACATGTTTGATCATCTTCCTATGTCTTTTTTACTTTCGATGATTGCTATTCTGCTCATTATATCTTACTTCATCACCTCCGCAGATTCAGCTACTTTTGTACTGGGCATGCAGGCAACAAGAGGTTCATTGTCCCCGCCGAATAGTGTGAAAATAGTTTGGGGACTTGCTCAATCATCTATTGCGCTCATTTTACTGTATGTCGGAGGTCTCACAGCCTTGCAAAACACCATTATTGCAGTAGCTTTGCCATTCTCTTTTATCCTCATCCTGATGATGATTTCCTTGTTTCGGGCTTTGAGTAAAGAAAATGTATAAGTATTTATCCCTAATCAGAAATTCTCTTTTTGGGGGTCTCTGCTGTTATGGTATCTCTTGAAAAAAGCAAAGCTTATCATTACACTTGTTAGATAAACTACTTGCCTGAAAGAAGTGAGAAAGATGCCGAATCATACCAACTCAGCTATTCGATTTAATGAAGTCAATTTTAATGCAGATGGTGTACACATAATAAAAAATATTTCCGGCTCTATTATGAAAGGGAAAATCACTACATTAATAGGTCCTTCTGGAGCAGGAAAATCAACCTTATTCCGCATGTGTAATGGGTTAATTTCACCCTCGTCCGGAGAGATTTATCTAAATGAAGAGCCTATCCAATCCTATGATCCGGTAAATTTACGCAGAAATGTCGGGTATGCCTTGCAGGATGCAACAATGTTAGGAGGAACGGTAAGAGAAAATCTTGCCCTCCCCCGTATCCTCAATGGCAAAACATTGCCTGATGATGAAGCAGAAGAACTTATGCAGCTGGTTGGTCTGGAAAAAGATTTTTTAAGAAAAAAAGCAAAAGATTTATCGGGTGGCCAAAGACAAAAATTATCCATCGCCCGCACATTGGTAAACCGGCCGGATATTTTACTGCTGGATGAGATCACTTCTTCCCTCGACAGGATTTCAACACAGGATATAGAGGAATTGATCCAGAAAATCAATGATAAATATAAAGTAACAATTATCTGGATTACTCATAATTTAGAGCAGGCAATTACGATCGGGAATCATACCTGGGTATTGATGGATGGGGAATTGATGGAAAGTGGGGAAAGCGACTTTTTAAACAATCCAACAAATGATGACGTCAAGCGATTTGTAAGCGGTGAAGTGCAATGAGCTTTTTAACATTGGGAATTTCCCTTATATTTGTCCTTATCCCCTTGATTTTATCAAAAGCCTTAAATCTGGGGCTGGAAAAAGATACATTTGTAGCCACAGTTCGTTCGATTATTCAATTAATTGCGGTGGGATATGTGCTGCAGTTTGTTTTTGATGCAGAGAATATGCTGTATATTATATTAATGATAGTTTTAATGATTGTAGCCGCTACACATAACGCGCAAAAGAAAGGCGCTTCCATTAAAGGGATTATTTGGAAGCTTGTTTTGACATTTACCTTTATAGAAATACTGACACAGGCGATTTTAATCGGGTTTATGATAACCCCGCCAACAGCACAGTATATTATTCCTATCAGTGGGATGATAATTGGTAATTCCATGGTGCTCAGTATCCTGTTTTTAAACAGATTCACTTCAGAAATGGAAGAAAAGGACAAGGAAACGGAACTGGTTCTATCCCTTGGAGGCACCCCGAAACAGGCGGTGCACAAGCCGTTAATTTCCTCCATTCAAGCAAGTACAATCCCTACCATTGAAAGTCAAAAAACAATTGGTCTTGTTCAGCTACCCGGGATGATGAGCGGTCAGATTATCGCTGGAGCAGATCCTGTACAAGCAGTGCTATTTCAATTGCTTATCTTGTTTCTTCTGTTAACAACGGCAGTGATTACAAGTATAATGATCGGGTATTTATCCTATCCGACATTATTCAATGAGCGAATGCAATTTTTGAAGGAGCGATTAGCAACAAAAGAGAAATGATGGGGGAGCTTATATGCAAAAGTTATTACTTGAGAAAGCCTGGGAGAAGACTATTTCTGAAACGGACCGCTCCAGAATTATGGAAGCTTTTCATGAAGCTGTGTTATCGGATAAACCGGCAGTTCAATTCAGCCCGTTGTGGCAGGCAATAAACCATAAAGGTGAACGCTTGGTTACAGTAATCATTCACAATATAAGTAAAGAAACATTTTCTTTTGTAGATAAAACAGTAAAATATAGTGTTGCAGCAAAAACAGCTGCCCAAAATACCTTCAGCCTGCCTTTTTTCGTTAAAGGAGAAACAAGTACACCATGGACATTTATTTTTCCTAAAACATGCATTTTCTTCGACCATAATCTGGAAAATGGAAAGCTGGAATTAGTAAATAGCTATGACCCTGATTAGGACCATAGCTATTTTTTACTTCTATTTTTTTATAAACATTTGTGTCCAATAATTTCCTGATTCAACATAACCCACACCAATATGTGTAAAGTCGCTGCTCATAATATTTGCTCTATGTCCGGAGCTGTTCATCCAAGCATTGACAACCTGCTCGGCAGACCCTTGACCTCTCGCAATATTTTCACCGGCAGTTGTATAATTGATACCGAAATCCTGCATCATGGTGAATGGTGAACCATAAACAGGACTGTCATGACTGAAATAGTTTTGATCTTTCATATCCTGAGACTTATATTTTGCCACTCTCGCCAGTTCCCAGTCATATTTCAAAGCAGACAAACCAGCTTTTTCCCGTTCTTGGTTTACCAAATCGATTACTTCTTGTTCCTGCGAAAATTCAGCATTGCTCGCTATGTTTATTTTTTGTCCGGGATAAATATGATTCGGATTGGCCAGCTGGGGATTGGCATCAACCAGTTCACTGACCCCTGTTTCTGTTTTTACTGCAATTTTCCATAATGCATCTCCAGGTGTTACTGTATAAGTATTAGCTGCTAATGAGCTCGCAGGAAATAGTAAAGCTATAGTTAATATAGACACAAATGTAAGCTTACTGACTTTCTTAAGCATTCCCATCATCCTTTCTTTTTGATATAAACATAGGATAAATAGTTTTTGAGAAAAAGTCATTATTAAATTTTTGGCAAGATTATTACCGTATCGTTACAATCCGGTGGAAGTGGTTTTGAAGGCTTGGAACCATCGTTTGAGGGAAAATAATAAGGTAATAAAAATGTAATATTTACGGGGCTTTTTAAAGAATATCATCCATTGAGTTCCCTACAGAAGAATTATTTTTACGCTTAAACTATTAGACTTGTCTACAAAGTTATTACGGAACAGCAGGCTTATCTCGCATTCTTCATAAGAAAAAAACACAGCATTACGGACTAAGCCCGCATGCTGTATAAAATCATTATTAATCAATATCCGTACGGGCCAAATCCGGCTCCTGTACTATAAGGGGACCCGTAGCCGGGACCATATGCACCTGGTCCCAAGCCGCCATACCCCGGCCCATATGCCCCGGGACCAGGACCAAAGCCTGGGCCAAACCCTGGACCAGGTCCATACCCCGGACCTCCTGCACCGTAACCAGGTCCAAAACCTCCAAAACCCGGCCCTCCAGCAAGCAATCCTCCACCTAAAAACCCAAGGCCCGCACCAATCAAACCGGAAGTCATCGGGTCAATTCCCGCTGCACCAGGTGGTCCAAATCTGTGAGGTGGTTCCATAGGCAGCATAGGTGGATGATTTTCATATCTATACATTTAAATTCCCCTTTTCATTTAAATTTGCGCTGTATTTTCCAACTCTTCCTTATAGCCTATGTAGCCTGAAGCAAAATGAACTGGGCAAATGTTTAGATCCACAGAAAAAGACAGTCTTTCACCTAATTTAAAGTAGGAAAAGACTGTCTTTATACTATACTACCGAGAAGCACGCAAAACCATTTGACCTGCGTCATCTTTACGCTGTTTCTGAATAAACCAAATACCAATCATAAGCACAAGACCGATGAGACTGATTATTATATTCGGTATGATCAGCATGATACCTGCCGGAAATAATACAAGACGTTCCCAAGCATACGCATTTCGTATAAAGAAACCAACAGTGGAACTACTGACTGCAGCCATACCTATTAAGGACGTAGTGACAGCCAAGATGATCCCCATCACTGTAACATCCACCATGACAAGAATTGGATTATAAACCAGTATATACGGAACGATAAAAGCAGCAATTGCCAGTTTAAGTGCTGTTACCCCAGACTGAAACGGATTTGCCCTCGCTATACCGGCACCGGCATATGCAGCAAGACAAACAGGGGGGGTAATATCTGCAACAATACCAAAGTAAAACACAAACATATGCGCAGCGATCGGCGCAACGCCAAACTCATTAATTAAAATTGGCGCAGCAATAGTAGCTGTAACAACATAATTTGCCGTTGTCGGAAGCCCCATCCCTAAAATGATACATGCAATCATCGTAAAAAACAGTGCAAATATCAGGATACCTCCAGACAGCGCAATAACGCCTGCAGCAAACTTTGAACCTAGGCCGGTAATGCTGACAACACCAGCAATAATACCAGCTGTACCAACCGCGGCGATAACCGGTAAAGCTACACGGGCCCCTTGTTCCAGCACATAAATAATTTTTTTAAAGCCCATTCTTGTATCTTTCCTGAACAAACTAATAATGAAAGCTGATACTATCCCCATTAAAGCAGCCATTTGAGGTGTATAACCAATCATGATCGTTCCAATAATTACAAATATCGGTAAAATCATATACCCATCTTTAAAAATTAACCTTTTAAAATTTGGAAGATCAGCTTTTGGTAAACCGACAATGCCCATTTTTTTAGCCTCAAAATGAGTGCCTATAAATATACCACTAAAATATAATATGGCTGGAATGAGCGCTGCCAGCATAATAGTGCCATAAGAAACACCAATATACTCCATCATAATAAATGCAGCCGCTCCCATGATCGGCGGCATAATTTGTCCACCGGTCGAAGCCGATGCTTCTGTCGCAGCAGCAAATTCCGGTTTAAAGCCGGAACGTTTCATCATCGGAATCGTAAACGACCCGGATGCAACTGTATTACCAACGGAACTCCCCGAAACCATGCCTTGCATAGAGCTTGCGACTACAGCCGTTTTAGCTGTACCTCCTGTAAATCTTCCTGTTAATGCTAAAGCCAAGTCATTAAAAAACCGTCCAATTTTTGTATGGACAAGGAGAACACCAAAGAAAAGGAACAGGAATATAAATCTGGCAGAAATTTGAACAGGTGTTCCAAATACACCACTTTCCTGATACCAAAGGTTAGTGGCAAGCCGATCAACCGAAAAGCCGGGATGGGATAATATTTGCCCTGGAATATAATTACCAAAAATAGTATATAAAATCGCCACACCTGCTACTATAACGATCGGCAGTCCCACCGTTCTTCTTGTAGCTTCCAGCAGCAATAATATCCCCAAAATAGAAATGATGACATCAATTGTTGAATAGCCGGAAATTCTGCTTTGAAGAATCGAATCAAAGAATATAATTTTATGATAGGTAACATACATACCAGTGAATGCGAGAATGACATCATACCATGGTACAGTAGTCTGTTTTTTTCCCAATCCTTTCTTTGCAGGGAAAAGCAAATATATTAATCCCAGTGCTGTCCCTACGTGTATTGCACCCTGCTGCTGAGAAGGTAATGTTCCAAAATAGGCAGTATATAAATGAAAGACGGTTAAAGCCACACTAAGAAATGTAACAACCCAGACCCATTTTCCAATCTTCTTTCTGAAAGTACTTTCCCTATCATATTTTTCAAGGATTGCCTCTGAAGATGCTTTTCCCTTTTGTGCCATCTGTTCACATCCTTTCAAAACACATAAATATTACGAGATATTAACTATTTTTCTAATAATATGATAGAAAATCGTATCCAGGAAGGAATTAATCGTCTCCTTGGCAAAATCAAAATACATGATAGAAAAATGGTTTTTCAATTAAAACTAGAAGCCATGTGAACCTGTTGGTTTAATAAAAATCAAGCACATTTGAAACAGGAGAACCGTCCCTGTGTTTCATTAATCCACTAGGTCTTCCAAGCCTTCAATGCCTGTGTTTTCCCGTGTAACAATTTGAACAACTTCCGGATAAATGTGACCGATAAATGCTGCATTGGTTACTTCATTATCCTCAAAATCTCCGCTTCCATCCATCGCATCAAGTGCTGGTACATGGACAGCCATTCCCAGATCCATGTTACCATCACGAATGCTTGCAAGGTTTTCAATAGAAGCACCTGTTTCTGTATTTGTTACATTTACCCCATCAATGTTATTATTCCATACCGTTGCCATTTCCCCGCCAAGTGGATAATAGGTGCCACCCTGACTGCCAGTACCTAAAATATATTCATCTTTTTCTTCACTGACATTTAAGTCAGCCACCGGATTATCTACTGTTAACCCTTGTTCTTCATAATAACGTTTTGCGCCAGGATGAATTGGCAGATCCTCTGCACCTGCCAGGGCATTTTCCAACGTCATTTGCTCTGATTGTGCATGGGTATTTTCATCTGCATTTTCGACCATACTTTTTGCCAATTCATACCCAAGTTCTTCATCAATCGTATCGGTATTTCCCATTAATATGGCATAGGCCGTTACTGTTTCTACATCTTCCTCCAGAAAATCATAGGCATCTGCAGGTATGGTATATCTTAAATAACCGCTGTTTTCTTCCATGTATTCAATTGCTTCATCTGTTAAACTGAGCATTTTTACATCACCAGCAGAAGCTTGTAAACTTTCTATGCTTCCTGCAGGTACACCAAGTATCCCAACAGATATATCAATATTTCCGTCCTGTACGCCATCCGCGGCATCCCCAAAGCCTTCCTGAAACTCACTATAATCACCTTCACCAATTCCATATGCTTCAAATAATAACTGAGAAACGGAATTTGTTTCACTTGCTGGCGGTCCAATTGCAATGCTGGTTCCGCCGCCGCCACATGCAGCAAGAAATAAAACAGCAGCCATCATCGTAAAAAAAATACTTTTTCTCATTTCTCTCTCCCCTTTTAATTTGAATTATCGCTTCATTTTTGTATGCGCTGTCATTCCTCTCAATAGAACCTATACAAAAAATATTTCTCTTTCATCTGCAATATGCAAACTTTGGAAAAGAAGCTTATCTCAATTATACTTATATTCTGAATGATATCAATGAAAAAAATATATAAATTAAAAAATCTGTTTCATTATTTAGCAACTATGAATATATAAGAATATTTTTATTTATTTTCAAATGTGTTTTTACCTTAATGAAAGAGTTTCTTCTTTTATAATTTTCTGTGACAAACTCCTTTTATATAAACTTAATCATTAAAAAGCACAAAGCCATAAATATGATATAAACTTGTAACAGTATTTTCACATTTGGCTGTTGCCTATGTTATTTTCCACTGATACGCTTATGTTAAGAAATGATTTAATTTGTTAAAAAACAACACGCAAGCGGAATGGTGGTGATCACATGTTTCCAGTTGAACGTCAAAATCGGATTAAAGAGCTTATCGCTAAAGAGCATAATATGAAGATATCTGATTTAAGTGAAATATTAAGTGTTTCGGAAATGACGATACACCGGGATATAAAACCTTTAATTGATGAAGGGTACATAACAAAAACATTTGGCGGAATAACATTAAAGTATGTGCCCGTTACGCCCGAGGCCACTGAGGATCATTGTGTTGTCTGCCATAAAACAATTAACGAAAAATTAGCGTACCGGATTATTTTACCCGGATCGAAAATCGAAACGGCGTGCTGTGCCCATTGCGGTCTTATTCGTCATCACCAGTTAAGTGGTGAGGCAATCCAGGCGTTATGCTATGATTTTTTATGCCAAACGACAATAGGTGCTTCTTTAGCAACGTATGTAATGGATACTTCCATTAATATCGGCTGCTGTCAGCCACAGGTGCTTACATTCAACTTGAAAGAGCATGCAGAAAAATTTGTCAAAGGATTTGGCGGTAGCGTTTATACTTTTGAAGAAGCATTAGAAAAAAACGGGAAAAAAATGCATGGTAAATACTGTCCTCACTCCAATTCAATCAACTAATACTATTTACAAGGAGGTTTGCACAATGAAAATTTGGAAATGGATCTTACTTGGTTCTTTATTATTTTTTTTAACAGCATGTGGGGGTTATAATATCGAAACAAACATGGATAGGGAAATAGAAGCATTTGAATTTACAACACAGGATAATGAAACATTCAGTCATGAAGATTTGGAAGGAGAATGGTGGATTGCGGATATGGTTTTTACAAACTGTGTTACGGTTTGTCTGCCAATGACGACAAATATGTCATTACTTCAGGATAAAATCAAAGATGAAAACCTGGACGTTCAACTTGTTTCCTTTACTGTTGATCCAGATTATGATACGCCTGAGGTGCTAACAGAATATGCAGAAGAATATGATGCAGATTTGGATAACTGGACCTTCCTTACAGGATATGACTTTGATACAATCAAAGAAATTTCGATTAAAAGCTTTCAGGCACCACTGATTGAACCGCCGGAAGATGACGACCAGGTTACACATGGTACAAGATTTTATTTGGTCAGCCCTGAAGGAGAAGTCATTAAAGGCTACAATGGCGTTGAATCTTCGGAAACAGACGTCATTATGGGTGATTTACGCAGAGTGGCTGATGAAATATAACATATAACGGCAATGCCAAAAGATTTTAATGAATGATTTAAATACCATCAAAAGCCGATAAAATAATGACCTTTTAATTTCGAAATAAATAAAAGAACGGAGAGGAATCATGCAAAAAAAGTTATGGATGTTTGCACTGCTGCTTATTCTAAGTATAGCGCTAGTGGCATGTAATAATGAAGAAGATGCAGAAGAATTGGAAGATCTCGAAGAAGAACTCGCGGTACTTGAAGTAGATTTACATGTTGACGACAGTATTGACGTCGGCGATACACTGGATATGCATGCCGAAGTAACGTATGGAGATGAAGTTGTTACAGATGCAGAACAAGCGGATTTTGAAATCTGGGAAAAAGGCGAAAAAGATGACAGCTACTTTATAGAAGCTACCAATCATGAAGATGGTACGTACACAGCTGAAACGACATTTGACGAAGATGGAATTTACCATGTTCAAATACATGTAACTGCAAGAGACTTACACACCATGCCTGAGGCGGAAGTAACAGTCGGTGAAGGCGGAGATTACTCTCATGTAGATGAAGAAGATGATGAGCATCATGATATGGATCACGGTGATATGCATCCGGATGATGAAGATGAAGAGGATATGGACGATTAACCAGACAACCCCGCTTTTTCAAAAAAGCGGGGTTGCTTTTATAATGGATATTTATCAATGATACAAGAACCAAGCCGTGAATCAACTACAAGGATTCACCGCCCTTTCAATTAAACTTTTACTTCTTTTCTTTTACTTGATGAAAGAATGTTTAATTCCTCTCTGTACTTTGCTACCGTTCTGCGGGAAATTGTAATCCCTTTTTTTGTCTTAAAATAATCTGCTATCTTTTGATCTGAGTGCGGTTTATATTTATTTTCATTTTTTATATGTTCTTCCAATAATAGCTTAACTTTCGTTTGTGAAGCATTTTCACCGTTATTCGTGTTTAGCTTGGAAGTAAAAAAGATGCGGAGTTCAAAAGTGCCTCTTGGTGTTTGGATGAATTTATTCATCGTAGATCTGCTGACAGTAGATTCATGCATATCAATTTCATCCGCTATCTCTTTTAATGTTAAAGGATTCAGTCCGGAAAAGCCTTCCGTGAAGAAACGTTCCTGTTTATTTATAATTGCTTCTGTCACCTTTAGGATTGTACTTCTTCGTTGCTCAAGACTGCTCATTAGCATTTGATAGCTTTTATATTTATCCTTCACATACTTATTTAACTCATTCTTTCCGTCTATCAAAGTGTTATAACTGCGATTAAATTCTACTTTTGGCAAATACTTATCATTTAAGTAAAATGCCAGATCCCCGGCATGTTCTTCCACAATAATATCAGGGGTTACATACTCGATTGCCTTTTGTTCCAATTGACATGGTTTCGGATTAAGCAAACGGATCGTTTCAAACGCTCTTTTTACTTCAGCCAGTTCTATATTTAATGACTTGGAGATTTCCTGCCATTTTTTGTTTGCCAGCTGCTCTAAATGTGATTTGATGATTAATTCAGTTACTTCATCATCCGGATAATAAGTTTTTACTTGTAAATAAAGACATTCTGCAAGATTTCTTGCTCCTACTCCTACTGGTTCCAATTTTTGCAGGGTTTCGATTCCTGTCCTAACGCTTTCTAATTCCAGACCAAGCTCTGAGGAAATTTCCTCTTCAGGACTCGGCAAATATCCATTTTCATCCAGGGTGAAAATCAAATAATGCAGTAATGCTTTTTCTTTGTGTGAAATATCCAGCCACGTTACTTGTTCCAATAACATTTCTCTCTCATTTGTTTTTTTATCGGGCAAAAAATCGATCGGGTTTTTACCGCTTCCCCCCATATTTTTAATCGGAATACTTCCTTTTTCAAAATGAACATCTTCATTCTCTGTCAGTTCAATTAAAGGATTTTCCAGCTCCTGGTGTTGTAAGTAATCGTATAGTTCCACAGTTGAATATTGTAATATCGCTATCGCTTGACGCAATTCCATTGTCATTACTAAGTTAAGTTTCTGTTTCTGTTGAAGCACCAGCTCCATTACAAATCCCTCCCTTGGAGCGCATCGGTATTATTATAATATAGTATGTTATATTTTAGTAGAATCGAAGAATGATAAACTGTATACGCTTTCACTTCATTATAATATAAATTTGGATAAAATACAGGTTTTTTTTAATTGGGGCCGAGTAAAACGCAAATCGGTTATTTATACCTTTTACTCGGCTGATACAGGAATATGCTCTAACGCCGTGATATCGAATAAACCCTTGGCCGTTAATTTCACTTCTGGTATAACCGGAAGAGCCATAAATGACAAAGTGATAAATGGATTAAATTCTTCTTGAAAGCCAATGGCTTCAAGTGCCACATTCAATGCTTCCAATTTATTTTTCACCTTCCGATAGGGTTCGTCTGAAATAAGTCCGGCTATCGGCAATGCAAGGGCAGCAAGTATTTCTCCATCTTTTACAACAACTACTCCACCGTTTATATCTTTTACATAGCGAATTGCCATCAACAGATCCTCATCGTTTTCCCCTGCTGCAATAATATTATGGGAATCATGGGCAATCGTGGATGCAATTGCTCCTGATTGTAGCCCGAGCCCATGTATAATACCCATACCAATATTCCCTGTCGCTTTATGTCTTTCAACAACTGCCAATTTCAGCATATCTTTTTCAGCTGACGATTGAAAATAGCCATTAATGACATCCGCAGCCATTACATTGAGTTTTGTTGTAATGCTATTAGGTATAATGGAAATTACATTCGCACTTTTACTTTCAGACAATTTGATTTTCAAATCTTTTTCTGTCACGTTTTTTATATGTATACTGTTCATGAGACGATCCGGGATTAGTACAGAATGTTCTTGCTCATACGTGACTTCACCCGTTTTGGCAACAGACATTCCATTAACATAGGTTTCTGTTATATGAAGTTCTTCCAGGTTATTTACAAGCAGGAAGTCTGCATCATACCCCGGGGCAATGGCCCCTTTATTATTTAAACCGAAACATTCCGCTGCATTCAGTGTTGCCATCTGAATTGCAGTTATCGGACTGATACCATGTTCAATAGCAACACGGACATTATGGTTAATACTCCCTTCTTCCATCAATTCATCCAAATGCTTATCATCGGTGACAAATAAACAACGGCGGGCATTTTTTTCATTCACAGCTTTTAAAAGCTCTTTTAAATCTCTGGAAGCAGAACCTTCACGAAGCATGACATACATCCCCCGCTGCAATCTTTCTTTTGCTTCTTCTGCTGTTGTACACTCATGATCACTATGAATATGAGCAGCCATATAAACATTTAATCCATCCACATCAAATCCAGCCGCATGCCCATCAATGAGCATTCCAGCGGTTTGTGCATCCACCAGCTTATCCATCATCTCGTCATTTGTATTTTTTACCGAGGGATAGTCCATCACTTCTCCTAAACTAATTACACTGGAGTGGTCATAAAAAGGAAGAATTTCTTTGGCATGCAATGTTGCCCCATTATTTTCAAATGGAGCTGCCGGCACACAGGATGGGATTCCAAAGTACACATTTAAGGGGATATTTTCAGATGATTTGATCATAAAGTGAATCCCTTCTTCCCCGCTTACATTCGCAATTTCATGGGGGTCCGCAATAACCGTTGTAACCCCCTGCGGAAGTACTACCTTAGCAAATTGATCTGGTGTAACCATTGCCGACTCGATATGAACGTGTCCATCAATAAACCCGGGTAAGATATATTTTCCGCCTGCATCAATCACTTTTTTTCCTTCATAGTTTCCAATACCAGCAAAAACACCATCTGCAATGGCAATATCGGCCTCCATTATTTCTTGATTAAATACGTCAACAATTTTCCCGTTCTTTATTACTGTCTCTGCAGGTACTTTTTTCGCTGCAACATCTATTCTCTTTTTCAACATTTGTTTATCCATAAGTTTTCTCTCCATTAACAAATAATTATCCTTTTATTATACCTTTATTTTCTCAGGAAAAGAAAGTGCAACAAAATAAAAATTTATTTTAATGGAATTTATTTTAATGATCTTTTTAAGGTTCTTCATCAAAATATATGGTTGACAAACAAAATATAATGATGATTTATAGTGACCGCTGCGGAAAAACACTACGCTTTCCGTGGGCTTGAGCTCAGCCTCTTCGAAAAAAAGAAGTTCACTTTTTTCCTGCGGGGTCTTCCCACTGCGCTTTCCCACTGGAGTCTCTGTGTTTTTTTCCTCCGCTAGTTAGTGCCATTACCATATTTATTTACTAATATCAACCATTGATTTTGATGTTGACCCCTTTTTAATACCTAATAATTTTATATAGAGATGACTGCCCGTACCTGATACCCAAAAGATAACAAAAAATGACTATTTTCATTAACATACACCATAAATAGTAAAATATATCTAAAAAAAATAAACATTATGTTGTTTTTCAGAAAAATTTATTGACATTTTGTTCTTTCCTAAATATACTATTTGTTAATCAAATTTAATTTTTAAAAATTATACAACATGAAATGAAGGTGATCAGAATTAGCATAAACAAAAGAATTAAAAGTCTCCAGGAAGTACTTCGCGAGCAAAATCTTGAGGCAGCCATTATCTTCTCCAAGGAAAATCGTCGTTATTTTGCGGATTTCCCAGGCAGCAGCGGAGCACTTATCATTTCACAAACTAATTGTGTGCTGTTAACTGATTTTCGCTACATAGATGATGCCAAAAGCAGCTCCTCCAGCCATTATGAAGTGATTCAGCATCCCGGTGGTCAGCTGGTGCATAGTGTCAGTGAGCAAGTACAGAAAATGAATTTACACAAAGTCGGTGTAGAAGATTCTCTTGCTGTTGGTAAACAGAAATTACTGGAAAGGGAATTACCTGGCGTAGAATTCTCATTAATAGAATCCTATATTATGCAAATCAGAATGATAAAAGATGAATCAGAAATAAATCATATCCGTGAAGGGATTCGTATATGTGACCTTACATTTAACCATATTACCGGATTTATAAAAGCTGGTATGAGTGAAAAAGAAGTCGGTTTGGAACTTGAGTACATCATGAAGAAAAATGGTGCCGATGGAATTAAAGAAAACCATGTAATTGCCTCCGGAGAAAGATCTTCCCTTCCGCATGGTCAAGCTACCGACAGAATTATACAGGATGGGGATTTTGTGAAAATGGATTTCGGTGCAAAAGTGAACGGTTACTATACCGACTTTACCAGAACGGTAGTTATTGGTGAACCGATAGAGAAACAAAGAGAAATTTACGGCATTGTTTCTCAGGCACTGGAAACCAGTCTAAAACACGTGGGGCCAGGCAAGAAATGCAATGAACTCGATGAAGTAGGAAGATCAATCATCAGAAATGCCGGATATGGGGATAATTTCGGTCACAGCCTTGGCCATTCTTTAGGATTAGATATTCACGAAAGCCCTGCTATGAGATCTACAGATGAAACTATACTAAAACCAGGCATGGTGATTACTGTTGAGCCAGGCATTTACATTTCAGGCTGGGGTGGCGTAAGAATAGAAGATTTAGTAGTTATCCGTGAAAATGGCATTGAAAATTTAACTATATCTACAAAGGAATTACAAATATTAAACAACAAATAAAGGAGCTAACAACATGAAGAAATTCATATCATTTATTTTATTTATCAGTTTAGTTGGACTGCTGGCTGCTTGTGCGAGCGAACCCGATCCAGAACCTGCAGAAGAAGGGTCAGAAGGAGAAAATGAAAATAGTGGCGGTGATGGTTCACTTATTGTTGCTGTTGGTTCCGACGCAACATACCTGGATCCGCATATGGGTACAGACATTCCATCAGCAAATGTATACCATAATAGAATTTTCGAAACATTGGTGATACAAGATGAAAACATGGAATTTCAGCCGGGATTGGCTACTGAGTGGGAAAGGGTAGATGACCTGACGTGGGATTTCAAATTAAGAGATGATGTTGAGTTTCATGATGGCGAGCCATTTAATGCAGAAGCTGTGAAAGCCAATCTTGAGAGAGTAACTGACGAAGAGTTTGCTTCACCAAGAGCAGATTTATTTAACATGATTACAGAGATTGATGTTGTCGATGAATATGATATTAAATTAACAACAGAATATCCATTTTCACCATTATTGGCAAATTTCGCTCATTATTCAGGAGGCATGATTAGCCCTGTAGCCATCGAGGCCGATAGCAGCGGAGATGTTCTATTAAATGATAACCCGGTCGGCACTGGACCTTTTTCATTTGATTCATGGGAGCCGGGAGATGAAATAGTCTTAGAAAGAAATGATTCCTATTGGAACGAACCAGCAAATGTAGATTCGGTAACTTTTAAAGTAATTGCAGAGGGCCTGACAAGAATTAGTATGGTGGAAACCGGGAATGCCCATATTGCAGAACCAATTAATACAAATGACATTATTCAAGTGGAAGAATCTGAAAATATGTATCTGTACCGCAGTGAAGGGTTAGGTGTGGATTATATTGGTTTTAATACACAAAAAGAACCATTTGATGACAAGCTAGTCCGCCAGGCAATCAGTCATGCATTGGATACGGAAACAATGATCGACCATGTATATAATGGTGTTGGTATTTATGCTGATGGACCTATTGGCCCCGCCGTAATCGGGCATAATCCTGATATGCAAGGACTTGAACATGATTTGGATAAGGCAAAAGAATTGCTTGCAGAAGCAGGTTACCCGGATGGTTTTGAAACAACTATATGGACAAATGATGACCAGGCAAGAATGGATGCAGCTGAAGTTGCCCAATATCAACTAAGTGAAGTAGGCATTGATGTCTCCATAGAGGTTCTTGAATGGGGTGCTTATTTAGAAGGAACGTCAACTGGTGAACATGATATGTTTATTCTTGGCTGGTCTAATATGACTGGTGACGGTGACTACAATCAGTATTATCTCTTCCATTCTGATTCAGTCGGATCACCAGGAAATCGCAGCTTCTATGAAAACGAAGAAGTAGATGAATTAATCGATGAAGCGAGAAGAGAGAACGATCCTGATAATCGAGTTGATCTTTACCATCAAGTTCAGGAAATTGAAATAGAAGATGCGCCGATGGCATTACTAAGACACACCGAATATATCGCAGCAGTACACAATAGTGTAGAAGGATTCTGGCTGCATCCTTCCAGAATTATGATGCTAAATGATGTAGTTATCGAATAACATAAATTTCACAAGCAGTCCCTTATGATGGATTTCATTAAAATGCGTTTTCATCATAAGGGACTCTTTTAGTTTGCATTATTCATTTCGGGAAGAGGCCGATGGATTTCGAGATTTTAGGAACGCAGCAAATAACTCCGATCACCTACATTAAAGCAGAAATAAACGCCGTAGCAATCCCGAAGTAAATCAGCAAGGACAAAATATCGTTAATCGTTGTAATGAGTGGTCCTGAAGCAACCGCAGGATCCACATTAAATTTATATAAAACAAGTGGGATGATGGTTCCGGCAAGTGTTCCAATAATCAGCGTAAGCAACAGGGAACTCCCCACTACGATCCCCAAAGTAAAGCTTCCCTGCCATACGTAAGCGATAATTAAGATTAATATCCCGCAAGTAACCCCTATCATTATGCCAACCCAAAACTCTCTAAAAATAAGTTTTACCACCTGTTTAAATGATAAGTCCTCTGTCGTCAACCCTCTTACTACAACTGCTAATGACTGGGTTCCCGTGTTTCCTGTCATACCTGCGATCAGCGGCATGAAAAACGCCAGGGCAACAACTTGTTCCAGCGTAGCTTCAAAACCGGCAATAATACTGCCTGACACAAGTCCGATAAATAGAAGCAGTATGAGCCAGGGGAGCCTTCTGATTGCTGCGGTCAATGGTTTTGTATTAAAGTCAATCGCTTTTCCGGAAGCAGATAATTTTTCGATGTCTTCGTTTGCCTCCTGTAATACAACATCGATAATATCATCCACGGTTACGATACCGACCAGCGTATTGTCCTCTTCCACAACCGGGAGGGAAACAAAATCATAGCGGCTGATTATTTTTGCAACCTCCTCCTGGTCTGTATGTACATCTGTTTTCACAATTCTTGTAAACATGATGTTCTCAATTTTATCCTGAATATCAGCCAGGATTAAATCCTTATAGGAAACAACACCTAACAGTTTCTTTTCCTCATCAATTACATATAAATAGTTCAGATACTCGGCAAGCTCCGCAAAATCCTTCAATTTATCAACGGCTTCTCTTACTGTATAGTTTTTCGGTATCCACACATAACGATTATTCATAATTCTTCCCGCTGTTTCAGCGGCGTAATTCATCATGTTCTGAACTACTTGTATTTCTCCCTTGTTCATCCCTGCCAATAGTTCTTCTATATGTTCTGGATCCATTCGGGACAGTAATTGAGCCAGATCATCATTCTCCATCAAATCAAGCACCTGGGATGAACGCTCGATCCCCAATTTTTGCAGGAATTCCAATTGATCCTCTTCTTTAAGTTCTCCAATAAGTCTTTTCATTTGTTCTATGGGTAAAAAAAGAATAAACTTATTCCGGCGTTTAGCAGGAATAAGAATATACTGCTGAGCCATATCATAAGGCTGTAATTGTTCAATAATTCTCAGGAAACGAGGTTTATTCGATTCCTTCAGTGATTGAATAAGTGCAACTGTTACTTCATTTTCTGTCATATTTAATGGCATGCCAATCCCCCTAAAACTGAAAGCTTCTCGTCTTAGTTTACTCATGAATAGGAAAACTATGAAGTCAACCTTTTCCGATGCGCCGATAAATTAACTAAAATTCCGGCTGAAATCAAAGTAAATAGAAGAGATGAACCCCCATAACTAATAAACGGGAGTGTAATACCCGTAATTGGCAACATTCCGGAAACGGCACCCAAATTAATGACAGCCTGAAGTATTATTTGAAATGTCAAACCAATGGCCAACAACTTGGGAAACATGTCGTCCAGTCCTTTTGCAATGGAAACACCACGAAACATTATAAATAAGTACAGAAAAATGATGAAGAACAAACCAATAATCCCAGTTTCCTCAAGAATAACCGCCATAATAAAATCCGTATGTGCTTCAGGCAGAAAACCCAATTTTTGCACACTGCTGCCCAACCCGTTTCCCCAAATTCCACCTGAAGCAATGGCTACATAAGAATTCACCAGTTGATAACCGGAACCTTGAGGATCGTCAAAAACATTTAAAAAAGAGGTCAGCCTCTCCAAACGGTAAGAGGAGGTATATGCAAAATAGGCAAAAGCCAGAATTGCCCCGCTGCCTAACAGGGTAATATGCAAAGGCCTTGTGCCGGAACAGATCACGATAATTCCACAGGCAAGTAAAATCAGCATGGAGGAACCTAAATCAGGCTGCTGCATGATTAATAGAAAAGTAATAGCCAAAACAAGCAATGGCGGTAAAACTGCTTTTCCAAAATGATCGATATAGGACTGTTTTTTTGCAAAGATATATGCAAAATAAATAATCATAAATAATTTCACTGCTTCTGCAGGCTGAAAAAGAAATGAACCTACGGCAATCCATCTTTGGGAATTATTTCGTTCCACGCCAATACTTGGCATCAGTACCATGAGAAGAAAAATGAGGGAAATAATGACAAGAAAAGGACTTAATTTCCCATACACTTTATAAGGGACAAGCGCTGCAGCAAGGAAAAAAAACAATCCAATAAGCAGCCATTGTAATTGTCTGAAAAAGAAATGGCTCCCATTATCATATTCCATGGCTCCCAGTGTATAACTCGCACTGTAAACCATAATAAGGCCAAACGCAGCTAATAAGAGAATGCTTATAATTAAAGAATGATCCATTCTTTTCAACTTGGTCAAAATCATATCCTTCACCACTAACTTTTCGTATTGAAAACAGCAACGCATCTCCCTTGCCCAGCCGTAAAATCATTCTACCTTCGCATCACCAAACATATAGCGCTTCGTTCTGGCATGGACACTTAGCACCAGACCCAATGCCATCATATTCGTTAATAACGCACTGCCTCCGTAACTAATAAGCGGCAGTGCAATACCTGTAATCGGCATTAATCCAATAGTCATGGCTATATTTTGAAAAACCTGAAAAGCAATTAACCCCACCGTCCCAATACAAATATATACACCAAAAAGGCTGTTTGCATTTACAGCGATCATGATAATCCGATAAATAAGGAGGAAATATAAACTTATTAATATGCTTGCTCCGATAAAGCCAAATTCTTCGCCAATCACAGTGAATATAAAGTCGGTGTGAGCTTCCGGAACACGGCCTGACTGAACCTGGACACCTTCATTAAAACCGGTACCTGACATTTGTCCAGACCCAATTCCCCGTATTGCCTGCTGTAATTGATAGCCATATCCACTGGCATATTCACCCGGACTCAGCCAACCATAAATCCTCCCTAATTGATGCGGCTTAAAAATGGAAGTAAATAGGTCATAATTATACTGGTATAAATAGAATAAAAAGAATACAATACTTCCCATTCCACTCATAAGCAAACCTACCATTTTTATAGATATACTGGAGAAAAGAGTTAAAGTTATGACAGTAGCTGCTATGATTAACGCAGAACCTAGATCAGGCTGGATTAATATTAAAGCAAAAGGAATCATGGAAAGCAGGATCACTTTTATTGTAGGTGCTATACTGTTTTTAAAAGAACTTCGCATTTGCCCCAGTTTACTTAAAATCACAGCTATATAAATAACTAGAAATATTTTCATAAATTCGGATGGCTGCAAATCAAAAAATCCCAGGCTAATCCAACGCTGTGCGTCATTTTTTACCGTCCCGAAAAAATGAACGAAAATAAGCAGTACAAGTCCAATTCCATATAAGTAAACAGCCCATCGTTTTAACAGTTCGAAATCAAAGTAAGCAACCCCTGCCATAATAAACAGCCCGACAATATACCATATTATTTGCCTTTTTACAAAATAAAATGAGTCTTCGGTCACATATTGTCCTGAACCGCTATATACAGCAAGCAGACTTATAATAAATAACCCCAATAACGTGGATAATAATATATAATCAATCTTCTGTTCACTTTGTTGCTTTTCCACATCGATTTACCTTTCATTTTTTATATTTAAAATTTGTTTACTGAATAAGAGAGAAAGATGCCCTTATAGGCTTGGATCATAACTTTCTGAAATGGCGATGTTGTTCTACCTGTAAAAAAGTTTCTTTAAGTTATCATAACTTCCAATAATCCCTGAAAAAATAAGCTTTTTATCAAAATGGGGCCACACTTATGCAGTGTCTTTAAAGTATATGCTTAATTGTAAAAATCCTACTATATTTTTTCTGCAGAAAGTGATTGCAGGACCATTTGGACAACAAGTGCATCATCCAGATAACCAACCGGAAATAAATAATCCGGAACAGCATCCATTGTAAAAATAAAATAAAGAAGTGCACTTCCCATGAGCGTTAGTTCTTTTTTCGTACCTTTTTTTTGTCGGAATCGTTCAAACATCATTTCAAGGTGCTGAATGAACGAACCCTTACCGCCAATATTGTTCAATTTATTTTTGAAATTATTAAAAATGGTTTGCTTGCCTTCATGTGTAAGGCTATAATTCTCATACTCTGCTTTTCTTTTTTCAATAAGCTTCATTGTAAGCGTTTCATCATACTCAGGAGAACTTTTTAAAAATTCTCGGATTAAATCAACCGGCCCCTGTTCAGCGCCGGGAATTTTTGTTTTGATTTCATAACCTGTTGCCTCTAATAGACTGGTAACTGATACATGAAGACTTTCAGCAAATTTATATAAGTGATTTAGATTCGCTTTCCGTTTGCCATTGACGATTTTTGAAATCGTAGCTGTGTCTATTCCTGTACGTTTGCTTAGCTTCCGCATGGATAATTTATTACTTTCCATTAATTCTGTTAGTACTTTACGTAAATTCTCGTAATTGTAAATAGTAATCACCTGTTTCTAAAATAGGCATTTCTCTTCGACTAGTTAAAAATATACAGATGCGTTGACATATTGTCAACAGAATTCAATGCCTTGAATAATTCGTTTAACAGATTAAATATGGATAAAGCTTATCATAATCTTTTAAAGCGAGTTGAAGATAGTTTTCTTAAGCGTATATCCGTCTGCCATGTTACGCCACTCACAAGGTGTTGCCCAATACTTTTGTGTCTTCACCCACTAACCTTCAGCATTTTTGTATTTATTTCAGCTTTTATAGATTCTCCCATTATCTCATGTTATACTGTTAACTCAATATGAGAGAAAGTGAGAATCACATGAAATTTACAACATCGAAACAAATCACAATCATTTTAATTAGTATATTTTTATTCCTATTCCTTTCTATCTTCAGAGATGATTTAGTGTGTTTGGATGAGACCATATATGCTTGGCTGACCGCTCACCAATCACCAATGATATTTTCCATCATGAAGAGATTTACGAATATCGGCTCCGGTGAGATGATTTTATTTGTTGCCTTGATCATTGCTGTCATTTTAAGCATCAAGCGATTATGGATGTATGTAACCTTTATACTCGTCGTTACATTCGGTGGCATGTTTATCAATTTATTGTTAAAGATGACATTCCAACGCGGAAGACCTGGTGAGGCAAGAGAACTGGAAGTGTTCGGATATTCACTTGATATAACTTCCTACAGTTTTCCAAGCGGACATACGATGCGCATTGTTCTTTTATTCTTGGTTTTCATCCTGCTCTGCCATCGGTTTATGAAGCATGGAACTTTGAAAGTAATCAGCATTTCCGTACTCACAGGCATACCTGTCCTTGTAGCCATAAGCCGAATTATGATTGGCGCTCATTTCTTCACGGATATTTTGGCGGCAATATTTATTTCGATCGTTTGGTTCCAGCTTTGCTATTTGCTTTTTACCAAAAAATTCAGGTTTGACAAAGGGACAGGTTTCCATTAGAGTATTATTTGTCAATTAAATACTTCGTTAGGTGAGGCTCCTGTGCGGAGATATGCTGCTGCCCAAAAACGTCCAAAGACGCCAATGGGTCAACAGAAACCATCGACATAAGGTGGTTTTTAATGCAGCTGGATCATAATCCTATGCCGCACAGTGTTAAAGCTCTACGAATGGAGGAAGCATAGTTAGTTTATGTTGAAAACTTTTTGCGTACACATTTATTTTTAAAATTAATGTTACACCTTCCATTTGTGGGAGGTGTTTCTTTATTTTGAATAAAGGGAGTGAGAATGACTATGGATCATTATACTGAACCCGATTCATCTTGTATAAAGTATTCATTTAAAAAAATAATAAGATCATCGAGGGTCATTCTCCTTTCCTAATGATTAGAAATCTGGCATTCCCAAGACCTTGGTCGAATGTCCTGACCGCACTTATGCAGACCTGTCTGCTCATGGAAAAAGAATGCCCTCAATCCAGGAGGCAGTAACATGGTTAAATTAGATGCAAAAGACCGTGAACAATATGCACAGCACATTATACACGCTGTACAACAAGAAGATTATATTCAATTTCGCAGGTATTTCCTGGAATTACACCCAACGGATCAGATTGAAATTTTTAATTCGTTTACGAAAAAACAGCGAGAAGCAATCTATCATTATTTATCTCCTGATGAGTTTTCGGAAATTTTCGAGCGGCTGGAATTTGAAAAACAGCAGGAAATTATTCTTGAGCTAAATGAACAGTATTCATCAGAAATGTTTAACGTCATGCCTGCAGATAACGCAGCATATTTTTTGCAGGAAATTCCAGGTGACAAAGCAATTGAAATTTTAGATAAAATGGATCCAGTGGAAGCCTCGGAAGTAAAAGAATTACTGTCTTACCCGGCTGAAACAGCTGGTGCCATTATGACGAAGGAAGTTTATCGAATTTCTTCTTCTGATACCGCATCCAGTGTTATTGAAAAATTAAGAAAGGAACCACCGGATGCAGAAACAATTTATTATCTTTATGTCGTGGATGAGCATGAAAAACTAGTGGGCGTGCTCTCTTTGAGAGAACTCATCACTGCAAACGAAACTAAATGCATTGAAGATATCATGAGTACCCGAGTCGTTTCCGTAGATGTGCAGATGGATCAGGAAGATGTCGCTTTGCTCATGCATAAGTATGATTTCCTGGCTATGCCGGTTGTCTCTAAAAATCAAACATTGCTCGGGATTATTACCGTGGATGATGTCATGGATGTCATGGAAGAGGAAGCAACAGAGGATTTTGGTGAAATATCAGCTGCAAAAGGGGCAACGGATGTGAGTGTCAGTGCCTTTGCTGCTGCCAAAAAGCGTGTACCATGGATTATTATGCTAATGCTTTTTGGGCTCGTAACAGCAGAGGTGATTGGTTTTTTTGAAGAAACACTGGAAGCAATCGTCTTACTGGCAGCTTTCATTCCACTGATTATGGACGCTGCCGGAAATGTGGGAACACAGTCCCTGGCAGTTGCTGTTCGCGGTTTAGCTCTTGGGACGATACAAAAAGGCAGTTTAGGCAGAATGGTAAGAAGAGAATTTGCTACTGGTTTGATGCTCGGTCTCACCTGTATGATCGTTCTCGGTATTACCATAAACTTAATTTACCAGGGCAATGCGATGCTCGCCTTTATTGTCGGTATTTCCATTTTTATTACGTTAAGTATTTCAACCATTATCGGAGCGACTGTGCCACTGGTGATCAATAAATTAAAACTGGATCCGGCCATTGCTTCCGGACCGTTCATTACGACGATAAACGATATTATTGGATTGCTTATCTATTTTTCCATCGCCACAACATTAATTGATTATTTATAAGAGGTTACGTCTTTTAACAGATAAGTTTGAGACTATACTAGAATGTAGCAAATGATGGTTGAGGGATTAAATTGAAATTTAGACTAAATAAATTAAAACGCAACACACACAAACAACTTATTTTATACAGCATATTAGTACTCTGTTTTACCATATCTCTTTTCTTTGTTCATAACAATTATTCATTCTATGAACGCACCATAGCCAACGTTATTGAAACGAGTCTGGAAGATAGTGAGGAAATGGTTGATAGAAATAATAATGAAGATGCCCTATTTATCCAGCATATCGTGGGGGAAATTAAAAACGGGGATGAAAAAGGGGAGCTCGTCCATCTGACGAATGAATACTCTTTATCCGGCGCCTATGATCAGGAATACCATGTTGGAAATGATTTATTTGTAGCTATTGATGAGAGTACAGAGAGGGATTCAGAATTAACCGGTGCCGTCCTTGATGTAAAACGAGATAAATACCTTGTCATTGTTGCATGGATTTTTATCTTTACTTTATTAATCGTTGGAAAGAAACAGGGACTTTATTCCATTATAAGTTTGGCAGTGAATGTTGCTTTAATTTCCTATGCGCTGGATGTTTATATTCATACATCCAACATAAGTCTGTTGTGGATATGCGGGATCAGTGCCGTTTTATTTACGGTTATAACCCTGTTGCTCGTAAACGGCTTTAATGAAAAAACCTATGCAGCCATCGTGGCAACAATTTTGGGAACTTTCCTATCACTGTTCATCACCTATGTTGTTATGTTTTTAACTTCCGGAAGTGGCCTGCGTTATGAGGAAATGGGCTTTCTGACCCGTCCTCCCGAAATAGTGTTTATGGCAGGACTTTTAATCGGTGCTTTGGGAGCAGTGATGGATGTAGCCGTTACCATGTCTACTTCTGTCTTCAGCTTATATGAAAAAAACAACAGAATATCTAACAAGGCGCTTAAAAAATCCGGGCTGGAAATCGGCAAAGACATTATGGGTACAATGACAAATATTTTGTTCTTTGCCTATATCGGCGGTTCCATTCCGGCACTTATTTTGTATTTGAAAAATGGCTCGTTGTTGACATTTACTTTTTCCATTAACCTTTCCCTGGAATTGACCAGGGCACTGGCAGGTGGTATCGGTATCGTATTAACCATTCCAATCGGGTTATATACGGCATTAATATTCGTTAACCGAAAGAGGAAGAGATCATGAATACATTGGCATGGTTGGCAGTCATTTTATTAGTTTTAATGGTGCTTATTGGTGGAAGGAAAGGCTTAAGGTCATTTATTGCTTTAGTCCTGAATTTCGGTGTGATCATTATTTCTATTTTTGTTATGCTCGACCCAACCGGTGATCCGGTGATCGTCACCATTATTGGAAGTACAGTAATAAGTGCGATTACGCTTTTTTATATAAACGAAGTGAACAGTACAACGAAAACAGCATTTATTTCTACGGTGATCACGATCGTTATTTTGATCTTTTTTATTGTGATTATGACAGATGCCGCAATGATTCAGGGGTTTAGTGAAGAGGAGATAGGAGAACTTCAACCGTTTTCCTTATATATCGGCGTGGATTTTGTCAGGATCGGTGCTTCCATGATTATTATTAGTGCAATCGGTGCTATTACAGATATCGCTATGTCGGTTGCCTCACCCATGCGTGAAATTTTTAATCATAACCAATCGATCAGTAGAAAAGAGTTATTCGGCTGGGGATTAACGATTGGCAGAGATATCCTGGGCTCCAATTCGAACACTTTATTTTTCGCCTTTTTTGGAGGCTATCTGGCATTGCTGATCTGGTTTAAAGATCTATCCTATTCACTTGGAGAAATTGTAAATTCAAAAGTATTCAGTGCTGAAATGATCACAATCCTTTGTGCAGGAATTGGTATCGCCCTGGCTATTCCCATTACTTCCTGGATTACGGCATATTTTTTAGTGAAAACAAGGGAAAAGGAAACTGACTGACCAAATAAACTCACACAGATACTTAATGGGAAAAGGGACGCCCATTATTTGAGATGCCATACAATCTTTTTCAATATTGATGTTATAAATTTCGTTTTTTCCTCAATAAGTTGATGTTTATAATATGTTTATTCACATAACAGTTGGAAACAATAAATCCATAGTAATTTAAATTAAAGGAGAACGAAAAATGACGGATAACTATCGGACTGAGAAAGATACAATGGGAAGTATTCTGGTGCCAGCCCATGCTTATTACGGCCCGCAGACACAGCGAGCTGTGGAAAATTTTCAGATAAGTGGGTTGAAACTTCCCCGTTCATTTATAAAAGCGCAGGGGATCATAAAGTCAGCAGCCGCTTCGGTAAATATGAAACTGGGTATGCTTGATAAAGAAATTGGTAACGCGATTATCGAAGCGGCTGAAGAAGTGATAGAAGGAAAATGGGATGATCATTTTGTTGTAGATGTATATCAAGCCGGTGCCGGTACTTCACAAAACATGAATGCCAATGAGATTATTGCCAATCGCGCTTCCGAAATCTTAAGTGGTTCATTGGATAGTTATTCTGTTCATGCCAATGATCATGTTAACATGGCACAATCGACAAATGACACCTTTCCATCTGCATTACATATGGCTGCTGCAGAAATCATCACAGAAAGACTGCTCCCTTCCCTCTTTCAATTACAGAAAGAACTAGAAGATAAAGCAGCATCGTTAATGCCAATTGTAAAAAGCGGGCGCACCCACTTACATGACGCGGTCCCAATCCGGATGGGTCAGGAATTTTCCGGCTACGCACAAACAATTAAATCCGCTCACACTCAAATAGTACAAAGCCTTGACAAGCTATATGAAATTGGACTAGGTGGAAATGCGATCGGAACGGTAATCAACACCCACCCAAAATACCCGCAGCTTGTACTCGAGGAAATTTCCGAACGGACAAACCTGCCATTCCGACAGCCGGAAAACATATTCAGCTTCATGCAAAACAGAAATGCAGCGATACAAATAATGCTGGCATTAAAAGAGCTATCCGTTCATCTAATTAAAATGACCAGCGACTTGCGCTTGCTCGCTTCCGGTCCAAGAACCGGGCTGGCAGAAATTACACTGCCTTCTGTTCAACCAGGTTCAACCATCATGCCTGGAAAAGTAAATCCAGCTATTTTGGAAATGACCCATATGGTATGCTGTCAGGTTATCGGATATGAAACAGCAATGGCTACTGCAGGAATAGGAAGCCAGCTCGAAATCAATGTCATGATGCCGGTCATTGCCCATACATTACTGGAATCTATTGAGTTAATGTCCAATACCATTCCAACCCTGACGGCAAAATGCATTAGCGGTATCCAGGCGAATGAAGTCATTTGCCAGCAATTTAGTGAATCAACCCTTGCCCTTGTTACCGGCCTAAGCCCAATTTTAGGCTATGATCTTGCCTCACAAATCGGTATGGAAGCAGATGAAAAAGATGTTACGCTGAAACAGGTACTCAAGGAAAAAAATATGCTCACACCGGAAATCGAGGAAGCACTAAAACCTGATAAATTCATACAACCTGGTGATTACACTTCATTAAATCAATTCTCTTAACGAACCTGCAGCTTGCAGCCCCTTGCGAAAAATAAATTTGCAAGGGGAAATTGTATTATGTAATTTTTCCCTGGCCCGTGACATAAGAACTTTCCTCATCTATAATAAAAGAGATAAACAAAGGAGGGTTATTTAAATGACAAGATCCAAAGCACAGAAAAAGCGGCAGAAGTTGATCCGTGAAGGGAGATTAAACCCGGAAATCAACCGCAGCCCTTTTGCAGAACTTGATTTGCGAACGCGTAAGACCAAAACGAAAAAGGATTATTTATACCGCACCAAGCACAAAAAGAATCGTTATCCAGGAAAAACGGAAAACGATTCTTTTTTTATGTGTAAAATGCAGTTATAATGATATGGGAAATAATACATAAAGCTTCTTGGGGGAATTTACAGATGAATGAAGTAATAAGACAACTGGACAAAAAAGATTTTCCTATCGTGGAATCAATGCAAACAGGGATAGAAGATGATTACGTCATCCGTATATTTGACCGGCTTTCCGCTCCACCCCATCGTATATTTGGGTTATTTTTGGATGATCAGCTCGTCAGCATGACAGGGTATACTATTTACGCAAAACACTATGCCATGATGGGACGTTTAAGAAGTGACATTCGATATAGAGGAAACGGTCATTCTACAAAACTCACCTCATACGTTTTTAATGAAGCATGCAAGGAAGAGAATATTGTATGGGTTGGGGCGAACACGCAGGAGCAGAATACACCTGCACAGCGTGTGTTGGAAAAAAATAGTTTAGACCAACACACGAAATTGCATGGAGCTATCACAAAAGATACTTCCATGCTGGAAACAGGTGCAAAACCGTGGAACCTGATTACAAGTCTTGAGCGTAAAAAAGCCTGGCTTGCGGAAACATATATCAAAACAGCTCAGCCCTTCCCGTTTGAATGCTATTATCCTTTTCCGGGATCAAAATATCTATTTCATGATGAAGATATTGCGCAATGGAATTTTTATGAAAATGATGATCAAACACGCTTTCTAATCACCAAAAACGATCAAAAGAAACACCATTATTTGCATGCTGTTTATCCGTGGAGTGATTTCACTTCCCAAGAAGGACTGTGGGAAACCATTTCCGGGGATTACCGGAGTTTCGCAGCTCAAAATGAAGAAGAAACCTATATCTGGATGGACTTTACAAAAGAGGAAGCACAGTTATTACCGGATGACAATGCATTTGAACTTCCGGACCCATGGATTTTATATGGGGCTAAGACAGAAGCATGGGGGAAAATCCCAGCTGATGAATTTCAGTCGAGTTTATAGGGGTTATCGTCTTTAAGGTGTCCGTCGTATTTAGACTGCGAATCTATTTGCTGTTTTTGATTTGGATTGTCCGTGACAGAACACGTGCGAAAACCCAATCATACAGTTAACCTTGATGAAGGACACTTAGTGAAAAATAGTAAAGTCAGGGCGTGTAGACGTCTCTCTCTAGTATATCATCGGGGGCAAAAAGTAAGATGACGTACCATAGGGAGCGTCTATGGTATGTCATCGGGGGCAAAAAGCGAAATGAGGTACTATAGAGAGCGTCTATGGTATGTCATCTGGTGAAAAAAGCGAAATGAAGTACCATAGAGAGCGTCTATGGTATGTCATCTGGTGCCAAAAACAAAATGACGTACCACAGAAACCTTGTCTGGAATCCGACTCAGAGAAATCACCGCTTCTTCGTTTAAAATAGCCTTCACAACATCCACAATAACAATACCTGTTGAATTTAAATTCCACACCAAAAAAGAGCTCAATCCACGTCGAATCAAGCTCTTCCGAAATTAATATCCTGCAGCTTTTTTCGTTTCATATGCTTCCATCACGTGATATAATGAAGCACGCTCTGTATCATTCAACGGTATGAGCGGCAAACGTACGCCTCCAACCGAGATGCCAAGTTGATTTAAAGCTTCCTTTACCGGCGTCGGATTCGGCGCTGAAAACAACACCTTCATCATCGGCAATAGCTGACGGTGTAATGCCCCTGCTTGGACAACTTCTCCACGCTTAAATGCAGTAACCATTTCATGCATTTCATTTCCAATAACATGAGCAGCTACAGACACTACTCCTGTTCCACCAATGGACATTAATGGCAGCGTGTTACTGTCATCCCCGCTGTACACACTAAAATCATCTGATGTTTTACTAATGATTTCTGCAGCTGCATCAAGGTCTCCGCTCGCTTCTTTTACAGAAACGATATTATCTATTTGAGAGAGTCTGATAATCGTTTCAGGCTCCATGTTAACTATACTTCGTCCAGGAATATTATATAGCATTACAGGCAATGAAGTGCTTTCTGCAATCATTTTAAAATGCTGATACATTCCTTCCTGTGACGGTTTATTATAATATGGTGTGACGAGCATAATACCATCTGCACCACTAACTTCTGCTTCTCTTGTCAGCTCCACGGAAGCCCGCGTGTTATTTGACCCTGTCCCTACAATTACCGGCACGCGTTTATTTACCACTTTTACAACGAAGTTAAATAATTGCAGTTTTTCTTCATGGCTTAACGTGGGAGATTCACCTGTTGTTCCTCCAACAACGATCCCTTCTGTTCCGTTATTGATCAAATGATTTACCAAAACTTCTGTCGAACTGAAATCTACTTCCCCATTCTCATCGAATGGCGTTACCATTGCTGTTAATACACGCCCGAAATTCATTTAATCTCACACCCTATTCTAATATTTTTTCTGGTGTGGAGAGCCAAAATAAAAACAACAACGAAAGGCCGCTGTTGCTTAAAGAACGATATGTTCTTAGCATGATAGCCCCCCATATAGTCTCCTATATGACAATTCTGCATCTATTCAATAACAGAACCAGTTTCCGAATGATGAGCATCCATCCACTTCGGCAAATTCCCCTTTCCCTATGAATCAACGGAGCCCATTCTCCTCTTCATAAGTACTAATGGTATTTGCAACCTCTACCCTTATCTTAAAAAAAACTTAAAATAAGATATATAAACTTACTACCCTAAATGTAACAGAAAAAAACTTTATTAACAAGCCTTTTTCCTGTTTCTTTTACATAGACTTACCTTTTTGATAAAAATCTTCTATTTCTTCTTCTGGTACTAACCCACCGCCGGTAGCCCAGGCAATGTACGTTGCATTTTCACTATTTATCTGATGTTTTTCCAGGTAATCTGAATTAAAAATTTCAATTGGACCGGTTAATCCTGCCGTTGCAGAAGGTTCAAGGTATATGTTTTCAGTGTCTGCTATCATGGCAAGCAATTGGAATAAAATGGTGTCTTCAAAAGTATAGATTCCGCTTATCAGCTGCTCGCTGGTTGAACTGGCAAAAGTAGAAGGTCTGCCAACAGCTAGTCCATCTGCTTCTGTTTTATTATCCAGTCCAATATCCTGCACACTAATCTTATCTTTTTCTCCGGTAACAAGTCCTGTTAATACAGACGGTGATTGAACAGGTTCAACAAAAAAGGCATGGACGTGATCCCCAAAAATGAGCTTCATGCCAAAGGTGATGCCGCCAGGTGCACCGCCAACACCACATGGGAGATAAACAAATAAAGGATGTTCTGCATCTACTTTTATCCCTTCCTGTTCAAATTGTTTTTTCAATCTTAGCGCTGCAGTGCTGTAACCGAGAAATAAATGCTGTGAACTTTCATCATCTACAAAATATCCCTTTGGATCAGCAAGTGTTTCTTCTCTTCCGGCTTTTATTGCCTTGCCAAAATCTCCTTCAAATTCATAAACATTTGCCCCTTTTTCACGGAGCAAATCCTTTTTCCACTGCTTTGCATCATGCGACATGTAAACCGATACCGTAAATCCAAGTTTAGCGCTCATAATCCCTATACTTAACCCTAAATTTCCGGTGGAACCGACTCCAATCTTATATTGCGCGAAAAAATTTTTAAAGTCATGGCTGGAAAAAGCCTCATAGTTATCTTCCTTTGTAATTAATCCGGCATCCAATGCCAATTTTTCCGCATAATACAATACTTCATAGAAACCGCCTCTTGCCTTAATGGAACCGGCAATAGACAGTTCATTGTCACATTTTAGGAACAGCCTTCCATCAAGTTTTGCAGCATAATTATTCTCCAGTGCATTTTTCATTTCCGGTATTTCCCTTAAAGGAGATTCAATAACCCCCTCTGCTTCCCTCGTTTCCGGGAATTCCTTCATTAAAAATGGAGCAAACCTCTCCCATAATTTTTCTGCTTCATGGATGTGGTCCATTGTAAGAGAAGATTCCAATGCTTCTACGTTTTTTTTATACGGATTTTTCCATAGAACAGGTTCTTTTTTCATAATGGATTGAAGTATTGGGTGTTTTTGCTGAATTTTTCTTAGCTTATCCTGTGAAAAAATGATAATCGCTCCTCCTGGTAAATAAGTCTAATTAAGATATACCCTCTTTAGCTTTTCCTTATTCATTTGTCCCTATTTATCCTGTTTTTTTGCTTTTAATTCTTTCACTCTCACGAATCGTTCCAATTTATCCAATTCGTAAAATAACTCAATAATACTGCTGGCAATCGGAAATACAACCGTCCATTTTTCAAAATCAGATCCCTGCAGCTCATCAATCAGATTATTGATCGTAATTTGCATGGCTGCTTTGGTCTCTTTTTGTAAATCTTTATCCAGTACTATTTTATCTTCATATAACATGAGAATATTTTCGCTGTAATTACTTATTTCATTAACTAGCTTTTTAATTAGGAACCTTTTGTTTCCTGCGCTTTCTTCAATTTTTTCAAAATGCTTTTCCACTTGCAGGATCAATTCCTTTTTCTTAATCAGCACCTGTATCATATGCTTGTAAATAACGATGTTTCTAAAAAAGCGAATTCGGTTACGTATAAAAATATTATTCCGCTCATCAACAATAATTTCAAAATAGTCCTTGGCATCATCAATCAGATCTTCCATTTCCTTATCTTCTGCTTTTATTTGAGGAACACTCATTGTGTTATTTGTACTGACACGTAAGAGGAAATTTGTTTTCTCGCTCGCTTTCTTAATCATTTTAAACAAATTTTTATCATGATTTGGCGGAAAAACTATCACATTAATAATAAAAGCGGACAATACACCGATAGCAACAAGAGATAACCGCTGAACAACATAGATAAACGACATCCCTTCTCCTGTGCCTATCATCATAACCACAACGGTCAATGTAGTCAGACTGACTGTTTTAGTCAACCCTAACCTAACATTAATAGCGATTGCCAGCACAACCATAGCACCGACGGACAACGGATGGGAACCGAGCAGAAAATATCCTGCCAGTGCGAAGACAAGCCCGATACTATTGGAAATAACAACCTCTTTTATATACGTATAAGACCTCATGATGGAAGGACGCATTGCTATGACCGCAGCAATCGCTGCTACAATTTCGAGATCAAGGTTTAACGTACCGGTGATAATCAATGTGAGAGCAACGGCCAGACCTGTTTTCACCATACGTGGTCCAATATTAAAATCCATTTACAGCACCTCAAAAACCTAAATTATTTTTACTTTTTACGTTCTACACTTATTAATATTAAATTTTATCATAATCATGATGTATACTTGTAGTATATGTACAATTCCTTTTCATTTTTCTCGTAAACAGCTTACTAAGCAGAAAAATGCTATAATTACTTAAAAACCGGGTAAAAATTAATGGGGAATTTATAATAATTCATGATTAAGCTTTTCCCGTATATTTCTATAATAAGACATCATCTCATTAAAATGAAATAATACAGCAGGTTATAAATAAAACAATGAAGAGTTGTCACTGAAACATTGCTGAAGGAGGGGTATCTATTTTCAAGAGAAGAATTCGACATATGCAAAGATACAGGGATATAATTATGACATTAACGCGTTACGGTTTTGGCTACTTAGCCATGGAACTGGGGCTGCATGAGATTCTTTCCTTGCCAAGAAGGATTTTCTTAAATCAACAAAAAGAAAATAAACATAAAACAACAGGAGAGAGAATTCGCCTGTTTATGGAAGAATTGGGTCCCACCTTTGTTAAACTCGGGCAATTTGCAAGTACCCGTGCAGATGTACTGCCAAAGGATATCATTATTGAACTTGAAAAGCTGCAAAGCAATGTAGCACCCTTCCCCTCCAATGAAGCAAAAGAAATATTGGAAGAGGAACTTGAAGAATCTGTAGAATACTTGTTTTCCGAATTTCATGAAACACCCGTTGCTGCTGCTTCCATTGGACAGGTACATTACGCTGTTTTAAAAACCGGTGAGCCTGTAGCAATAAAAATCCAACGTCCTAACATTCAGGATAACGTTAAAACGGATCTGGAAATTTTAAAAGATATTGCCAAAATCGCGGAAAAGCGTCTGGAAATCGCAGCCCGTTATAATATCGTCGAAATCATTGATGAATTTTCCAAATCATTAAAAGCAGAACTGGATTATTTAAATGAAGGAAGAAACTCCGAGAAAATAAAGGAGCAATTTAAAGGCGACTCCTATATCCATATACCGGAAGTCTTTTGGGATTATACGACAAACCGTATATTAACAACAGAGTTTATTACTGGGACAAAGTTGGAAAATGTCCAACAGCTTGAAATGAAAGGTCATGATCCAAGTATAATTGCAGAGCAAGTAGTAGAGGCCATGTTTCATCAGATATTTATTGAAGGTTTCTTTCATGGCGACCCGCACCCCGGCAATATTATGGCTCTGCCAGGAGGAAAAACAGTATTCATAGATTTCGGTTCTGTCGGACGGATTACCTCCGAAATGAAGGACAGCCTTTCCATGTTTGTCATCGCACTGAGAAGACAGCATACGGACGGCATCATTAAAGCGATAAATCGGATGGGCATGGTTCCCGAAGACGTGGATTTAAATAAATTAAACAAAGATGTTGAAAAACTAAGGGATAAATATTATGACATTCCTTTAAGCCATGTCAGTTTAGGTGACGCCATTAATGAGTTATTTACAGTTGCCTATAACCACCATATCCGGATCCCAGCTGATTTAACCCTTCTCGGGAGAGCATTCCTTACGATTGAAGGAATGGTAGAACGAATGGATCCGGAACTCAGTATTATTAAAATGGCAGAGCCTTTTGGCAAACAGTTATTAAAAGAACAATATAACCCAAAGCGACTTGCCGAAAATATGCTAAATGATCTTTTGGAATATCGTGAACTGCTTAAGGATTTGCCAAAAGATATACAGGAAGCGAAGTCAGTAGTTAAAAGAGGAAAAGTCCGCTTGGAGGTTTCCATACCAAAATTGGATGAATCCTCAAAGAAAATGGACAGAATCAGTAACCGGCTCGCTTTCAGCATTGTATTGCTGGCCTTCAGCATCATCATGACAGGACTTATAATCGGCTCAGCCATCGTAAGCCAGACAAGCCAAATCTGGAACATACCCGTCATCGAAGTCGGCTTCATTGTCGCCGCCGGCATGTTCATATGGATCCTATACGCCATATTCCGCTCCGGACGATTTTGAAACACGGGGACGGTTCTTGTGTTGCAAAAACGCAGGAACCGTTTTTTTGCGGTTTTTTTAATAAGAACTGGTTTGCCTGAAGACTGGAATATTAACTTGCTAAAATTCTAATTGACTTACGAGGTTTTTGATGCGCTTGAATTATTTTAGATGGGCTATTCGACGTATGAGCTGGTTTTGAATGGCTGGACGGCAGTTAGATTAGCGCTATTCAACGATGGAGCTAGTTTTGATGGGCTGAACGGTAGTTAGACCAGCACTATTAACGGTGAGCTAGTTTTAACGAGCTAGACGGCAGTTAGTACGGCGCTATTCGACGGCGGATCTGGTTTTAGTGGACTAAACGGCGGTTAGATCAGCGCTATTTGACGAATGAGCTATTTTTTGATCGGCTATACGGCGATTAGAAACATTATATATCAACGCTTTCTTTTTTTCGCAACTCATTCGGACATTTAGTATATTTCTTCGTTCGGTAATCCTTTAATTCTCCCACTTTAAGGATTTCCCCTTCTCTCAAGTAAATCCATTTTATATTAATCGTTATAAAAACTCCCACCTCCGATAAATCATTTTATAATTTTTGTAATATCGGACAAGATAACAAAAGATTACGCAGAATTAAAGTGAAATATGGTATTTTCACCCTGAAAATCCCGACATGAAAGGAATGGTTGTAAAGTGAACAAATCCGTACTTAAAATGATAACAGGTCTAATCATTCTGTTGGGAACGCTGTTCATTGGATTAAATCTTAGCCAAGCCCAGCAAGAGGATATTCCTGATTTAGAAGATGGGGAGGAATATGAGGAACGGGTACGTCATCCTGTGTCAAATATTATTTTGCAGCAGCGGTTCCCTGATATTCTTGTATTAAGTGCAGCACCCACGGAAAATACTGTTGCACTAACGTTTGATGATGGTCCGGATCCGCGGTTCACCCCACAAATTCTAGATCTGTTAGCTGAATATGATATACAGGCAACTTTTTTCGTTACGGGAGCCAGAGCTGAAGCTTATCCAGAGCTCTTACAGCGCATCGTTAACGAAGGTCATATTGTTGGTAATCATACTTATGGACATCCAAACCTGGTAGAGGCCAGTGACATGGATATTCTGGAAACTGAGGTGCAGAAAACAGAGGATATAATCAATTCAATAGTAGGGTATCGAACCAAACTTTTCCGTGCTCCATACGGCTTTTTATACGATGAATTGCTGGAACAATTAGGTTCAATGGATTACACCGTTGTAGGATGGTCGGTGGATTCTCTTGACTGGCGGGAAGATCCCCCTGAAGCTATTGCCTATAATGTAATAAGCAACATTCATCCTGGTGCGATAGTTTTAATGCATGATGGGGCCGATGTAACGGGCGACAGAACAAACACTATTGAAGCCTTAAGGCAGATCATTCCCAACTTAAGGGATCAAGGTTTGGAATTTGAAACCGTCCCGGACATGCTGGATATCCCGTATCAAAAATAGGCCCTCGAGATGGCGTCTCGAGGGCCAAATCATCTAATGAATAACTCAAGAGGCTTTTTCGGGTACCTCATTGGGCAAGATATGCTTGAACAAACTCCCTAAACTCTGCTATATCTTTAAAAAGCCTATCCGGCTTCACTGTAAATTCCGGCGCTTGATAGTCAGGAAGCCATTCGACACCAATTGTAGTGACTCCAGCTTGGTTTCCCGCTTTTATATCAGCGTCACTATCCCCGATGTACATGGATTCTTCCGGCTTAACATGAAGTGAACCCATCGCCTTATGTATTCCTTCAGGATGAGGTTTCGCCTTATCCACTTCATCGCCGGCAATCGTAATATCAAAGTATGAAGCGAGATGAAGCATTTCCAATGAGATATCAAGACTTTTTCTTCCCTTTCCTGTAACAACGCCTAATTTGAAGCGATTTTCCTGCAAAAATTCAAGTAGCTCTTGGATTTCCTGATTTTCCTTAACGAGTTCAGCATGGCTGTCCGCATAAACGCTATAAAAGGTTTCCATTGCCTTTTCTTTATTTTTATAATGTAGTCTATCGTTAATAATTCCCACTTCTGACGGGCCAAACATCGACTTTACATCCTCGTCTGTAACATCCACATCATCAAATTGCTTAAAAATCGTTTGAAAGGAATAATAAATTGTTGGAAGCGTGTCAGCAACGGTTCCATCAAAATCAAAAATGATTGCTTTCATAGAAACTCCTCCAATAATAAGATATTAATCTTACAATCTAACAACACAAACGTTTAAAATGGTGCGCTTCTTCTCCCAATTGCAGAATGCCCTTCTGCTTTACAATATCTGAATAAATATATTTTTCATCTGACCTCCTCCTGGTACAATTGATACGCTTTAATATAATGATAACAGCTTGCCGGCAGAAAATATCTCGGCTCTCCGCCGCGGGAAAATTCCTCTCTTATATATGTGGAGCTGATTTCCATTGTCAATCCTTTATCCAACAACTGAAATCTTCCATCATCATAATTCCGGAGTAATGGAGATTTTGCAATGATGCCCAGCATATTTACATTATCCTGTGCCATTACAATAAACTGATTGCAACTGATCAACTGTTCATCCATCATCCACTTACCATAATCAATATCAACGGATAAGTCTGCTACCATGATAAAGAAAAGTTCTGCTTGCGGCAAAAATGCCTTAAAATGCACCATCGTATCATAGGAGTAATTCTTTCCCGGTGACGTGGAATTTACATACGTATCCACCAAAATTTTCCAATTATAATTTATCGCTAATGGTACCATTGCCGATCTATGCTCTTCATTGATTGCCAGGTTTTTATCCCTTTTTTTGTCAGAAGAGGGAAGAAAAATAACATAATCTAATCCTTTTCGATGAGCTACAGTGGATGCTGTCCATAAATGTTCATTTGTTATTGGGTCAAAGGAAGAGCCCTATACTTCCACTTTAACCCCTTTAGTGAGCATCTTTTTCCGAATTCAATTCCTGAAAATAGTCGATCACTGACTTACTCATGCCCGACCATTTCCTTCACCTTGCTCCGAATGCGGTGGATGTTTTCCATTTTATTATTCCAAGTCTTTTCGCTCAAATCTACCGGATACGCTTCCGGATTTACAGTACGCTTATATTCTTCCCACAGCAATTTTAATTGTTCTTTTGCATAAGCCTTCATTTCCGGCAGCTCCGGATTTTCGTAGACAAGCTTACCTTCTTGGAATATTTCGTGATGCAGGTTTACTGCGTCAAAATTTGTTACAAATTTACTGATATACGTATGGATCGGATGAAACATTTTTAACCTATCTTCTTCCTGAGGCTGTTCATCCTCCAGCGTTATATAGTCTCCTTCTGACCGGCCGTTCACCTGATTGACAATACGGTAAACCTTTTTCATTCCCGGTGTCGTTACTTTTTCCGGGTTACTTGATATTTTCAACGTATCCACCATCTCACCGCGATCGTTTTCTATCATCGCCAGTTTATATACAGCACCAAGGGCTGGCTGATCATAGGCAGTAATTAATTTTGTGCCTACACCCCACACATCAATCTGTGCTCCTTGTGCTCGCAAACTAATAATGGTGGATTCATCCAAGTCGCTTGAAGCATAGATCCTCGCTTCAGGAAATCCTGCTTCATCCAGCATTCTTCTCGTTTCCTTTGATAAAAATGCCAAATCCCCGCTATCAAGCCGCACCCCCTGGAAATTGATTTTATCGCCAAATTCTCTGGCCACCTTAATCGCATTTGGTACACCTGATTTTAACGTGTCATATGTGTCTACAAGAAATACACAATTTTTATGGCTATTCGCATACTTTCTAAAAGCTTCAAGTTCCCTTCTGTAAGCCTGAATCATGGAGTGGGCATGTGTACCTGAAGGAGGTATTCCGAATAATTTGGCTGCCCTCACGTTACTCGTAGCATCAAACCCGCCAATATAGGCTGCCCGTGTACCCCAAATGGCAGCATCCATTTCCTGTGCACGTCTCGTTCCAAATTCCATTAGCGTTTGATCCTGAACGACTTGTCTAATTCTTGAAGCCTTCGTAGCAATCAATGTTTGATAGTTGACTATATTAAGGAGAGCTGTTTCCAATAATTGCGCCTCAGCTAAATTAGCTTCTACACGAAGTATCGGAACGTTCTCAAAAACTATTTCCCCTTCTCTTAAGGCCCGAATATTTCCAGTAAACTTGATTGACCGGAGATAGTCGATGAATACCTCTTCGTAACCGAGATCTTCCTGCAAATAGGCTAAATCAGACTCGCTGAAACGGAGGTTTTTGATATATTCAATTGCTTTTTCCAGTCCTGCAAAAACAGCGTATCCATTGCCGAAGGGCTTTTTGCGGAAATATAAATCAAAAACCGCCCGGCGATTATGCACATCATCATCCCAATAGGTTTTAGCCATATTTATTTGGTATAAATCCGTGTGCAATGCTAAACTGTCATCTTCATAATACATGATGAAAACCTCCTGATTTATGTGTAGGTATATTTTAATTTTTAATTGCTTTATTAAATTACTGTTATTGTACCTTATTCCCAAATGGAAGCAACTACATGTTTATCATTGAATTTATATAATTGGGACGGTCGATACGAATTTCTTTTTGTTTTCTTAAGATTGCCTTTCCGATCATACACTTTATCAATAAAATCAAGTTTTGGTACTTTGGCAAAAAAAACGGAGTTATTCCTTATTTTCGGTGTGTTTGTTACCGTTTGCAATACACGCTGCAATTCCGAGAGCGTAAATTCTTCCGGAAGAAAGTTTCTTGCAATCGTAGTTTCCACCATATCTTTCTTGATTAATTCTGCAGCATCCGAAATGGCTTTCCGATGGTCAAAAGCTAATTCAAGTTGCAGTGCTTCATCCAACGTAAATAGTTTTACTTCAGAAGCGTCATAAGCTGCTCTTCGTTTCATTAACTTCTGTTCCGAAACGATCGCATAATATGCGTTTGAAATAATCCAGCCGCGCGCATCCTCTCTAAATTTATCATACACGCCGAAGTGCTTTAAATACAATTCCTTTACACCCGTTTCTTTCTCCAGTTCCCTTGCTGCAGCTTCCCTTGCTGTTTCCTTTTTATGACCGTCAATAAAGCGGCCGGGAAGTGCCCATTTGTCTCCTTCGATATTTGGCTTTCCTTCTTCATCTATTTCAGCCCTTTTTATAAGCATAATTTTCAGCACTTTACGATCCGGTTCCTTCATCTTTTTTTCCACACCACGGCGGCTTTTTTTCGAGATAATCGTAAATACGGCAATATCACTCTTATAACCATCAGGAGTGATATATTTACTCCTAACATCGTTCCGGAACGCATCCGCTTCTCTATTATAATTTGCCACACAACCACCTCATAAAACCAAACTAATTTGTAATTCATTAATTACTCATTATTATAAACAACAGATCAGGGAATCGCAATACAGGAACATTTTCTTGTCGTATTTTGCCCAATAATGTCCACCCAAAAAGTAAAGCCTATACTATGCACTTCCATCATGCTAAGCCCAGGCTTTACTTCCTATTATTCTCCAAGTAAATATACTTACCAACTCTATCTTTCTTACACTTTTTCTAGCATACAATAATTGAGTAAATTTCTCTCATTGAGTCGGATCACCAAGTTTCCATGCTCTACAGATTAATATATTATGATCATTTGCTGATTCTTTGCGGTGTAAACCAGACGAGTTCGGATAAAAATCTCCCCTCAATAAGAATTTAATTTCTTATTCATAGAACTTGTTGTTTGCCTTGAACTATGACATGCCTGTAACAGCTTGTTACATATGTAAGCTGAACCTCCTCATAACGGGAAGTTCAGCTTTTTTTAATATTACGCCAGCTTGCTAATGGCTCGCATTGGATCATATAATGATAGATCGATATCGACTTCTTTATTTACTGCAAGAGAGGCTGCCAGCGAACCAACATAAGGTCCCATTGTTAACCCTGAGGCACCAAGTCCATTTGCAAGTATTAAATTGTTAAAAGGCTGTACATACCCAAGCAGCGGTGCCATATCCGGTCCCATCGGTCTGAATCCAACTCTGATTTCCTCTACAGTCCCATTGTCAAGACCAGGAGCAACCGTCAATGTTTCCGCCATCACCTCGGCCATTCCGCCGGCAGTGACACGATGATCAAAACCTGATCCCTTTTCCCTGGTTGCACCTGCTACTACTCTCGAATCGTCAAAAGCAAGCATATAATGTCCCTTTTGCGGTACTAACAACGGCCAGTCTGAAGTGTCCGTTTCTGGTAATTTAAGATGGACAATCTGCCCACGCTGCGGCATTACTTTTAATTGAAGACCCAATGGTTTCAGTAATTCAGGTGCCCAGGCACCACCAGTAGCAATAACGGAATCAGCATAAATATCATTGCCGCCGTTAACCCTGACCCCTTTTACATTACCTTCATCACTAATCAGTTCAGCTTCTCCATACATCATTTCCGCACCATTTTTTTCCGCAGCCCGCTTTAATGCATCTCTAAGCAAACGGCCATCCACCCGGGCACCACCAGAAACATATACTGCTTCGAATTCTTCATTCAAAGGGGGAAATAATTCCTTTGCCTCTCTTCCGCTCATCCTTTCAAACATCCCCATCTCTGGAGCATCTTCATACTTATTTTCTAAATTAAGCATCAGCCTGTCCATCTCTTCCGGATATAAACTGACTGCTAAAGCACCGACTTTTTTATACCCTGTATTTGTTTCCCCGTCTTCTTTTAACTGGGCGATCAATTCCGGATAATATTTAGCTCCCCTTCTTACCATCTGGTACCAGTTTTGATTATTTGTTTTCGACATCCACGGGCAGACGATTCCCGCTCCGGCAGCTGTCGCATTCCCCTCATGGTGGTTATCCACCATCACTACTTCGATATTATTTTTTACTAGATGATAAGCAGCACTGGTCCCTGCAATCCCGCTCCCTATAATTATTACTTTCATGAAGCCACATCCTTTTCTCTATGTTTTAATATACGCTGCAAAAGACTCGCTAATCTCTTTGCAAATTGAAATACAGTAAAGTTGAAGAAATTTGTATTCCTCTTCCCTTTTGATTTAACGAAATCTAAATTTCTTTTTACTTACAGCCCTTCTAGTGACAAAATTATCCTCAACCCTGCAAACAGCAAAATAAATAGTATAGAAAATAATACAATGGTATATACAAAAAATTAACTCGAAATAGCCCCCATCAAATAAACCATAAAAGTCATGATTATTATAGCAAAAATGGTCCCTTTATCTTCTCACCCCGCGCATTAAAGCTATCAATACCTTCATCACCTCATCTATCGATTTTTCTCTGTCCTTGTTTTCCGCAACCCAAAGTACAGCTTCATTCATGGCTCCGGATAGCGTATGTGTTAATGCATCGATGGAGCTGACATTAATCAGCTTTTGCTCCTGCATCGCTGTAAACAGTTCTCTCAGTGAATTCATGGCGTATTTTTGATCCATCATGCGAAACGTATCCCACCCCAAAACAGAAGGACCGTCTATCAATAAAATTCTTTTATGATCAGGACGGGATGCGGTATCCAAAAATGCCTTGCAGCCGCTTAAGAATTGATCCCACAAATCATTACTTTGCATCGCTTTTCTTTCAACCTGCCCCCCTACTTCTTTCTGAATATCTTCAAATACAGCTAAGAATAATCCTTTTTTATTTTTAAAATGATGGTACACTGCGCCTCTTGTTAACTTTGCCTCCTGCACTATATCTTCTAAAGAAGCATTAGCATACCCATATTCAGTGAAATAGTGTTTTGCTGTATTTAACAGCAAGTTTACCGTTTGGATAGTCTCCTCTTTCGTTTTCCTCATATTTTCACACCCTTATTTCAGCGACATTACTAAGCGATTTGCTTCTGCATTCTCCTTTTTTAATAACGTCCGCAAACCATGTATTATTACTTTTTCATTTACATTATGAGGGTTTTCCAAGCATACTTCGAGCCAAGCGATAACAACAGAAGGAAAATCCTTGGTTAAATCATTGATATGGTTTGCTACAGATTTTTGCACATAACGTGAAGGATCATTCATCATCGGTTTAAGCAGGCATAAGTTGTTAACAGGATCATTTTTTATCGGCTCTATTTTTTTCGCCCACGGCAGTCTTGGCCGTGTCCCTTCACTAACCAGTCTTCTCACATGGGGATTAGCATCTGCCTGCCATTTCTCAAAATATTTTAGACAGCGATCTGTATCCAAATTAAGATAAGGCCTAATTGCATATTCCGAAGTGTGCCGCTTCGTTATTTCATATAAGGCTTCCATGGATAAATCAAAATGATCATGCCCGTATTTTTCAACATAATTTGCAATTGGCATCAAAAAATATCCTTGCGTAAACATACCTTCTACCCCATTATTTTCGGGACCAAGAATCTTTAATAAAATATTTACAGCTTTTGGATAATCAGTAGGAAGATGTTTATATAGCTCATCTGCAATAACTTCCACTCTTGCTTTGAGTTCCTTCCCATCCACCCCTTTTTTAACTCGTGATATAAATAATTCAGATGGGAAATCTTTATAGTAATGCTGTATTAAATTCGATAGTCGAGTGGCTAATTCATCATTAAAATAAAGCTTCAAAGGAACATAATCACTCATATTATTTGTCCTTCCAAACCTGTTCATGATAATTTTCCCGGAATGAATCATCAGGTGGGATAACACTAATCACATCGAGCAAAACGCCATTTGGATCACTCGTAATGAAATGACGCTGGCCGAATGCTTCATTTCTGATATCCAAATGTAGGGGTAGTTTGTTTTCCCTAATTATAAGTTGATAATAATGGTCAACGTCTTCCACTTCGAAATTAAGAATAAGTCCTTGTATAGCGTTGTTATATGATGTTGGTACCGTTTCATGCTGCCTGGCCAAAATAGCCAGTTCATAGTCCGTATTTACTTTTTTCAAGCTTACATACCAATCTGCCTCAAAAACAGCTGAAAAATGGAAGTACTTTTGGTAAAACAAACTTGTTTCCGCTACTTTATCTGTCATTAATACCGGATAAAAACTATTGATTTTCATTTAATTCACTCCACTCCTTAAATTATTAATTCAAATTTAACATACATTCAGTATGTATGTAAATGATTTTTTTTTAGATACCTTTTAAATTAATTGATCAGGATTTTATCCTTTGTATTGTTTAGCATAAAAATACGAATGAAATAATACGATAATAATAGTTTGTTAAATTGGAAAGAGGTGAATCTTTATCAGATTCCATGACCAGTATCACGAATACGTAACCGCAAATTTTCAGGCTCTTACGGATTCCTTGCTGCCACCTGCAAACCAATTAGGATATGGAACCTCTTATGGCATAAGTGATTTGCAGGCACATGAATATGTAATTGATGGTTTAAACCAGTACATTTCCATTCAGCAGCAAATCTATCATCTCCCCGTCCAACTGGCTTATCCCACAGCTATTATGTTAGATATTGCAGCAACGCAACTTGTAATCACCCATCAGGCGCAACCCTTACCCCAAAGCCCGTTTCCTGATGGAGGCATGTTTTCCCAACTGTCCCGCACAAACCGGCTTAGAACGTTATCGGCTTTAGAAAATTTGGATATTGATTTGTATTTATTGCCATCCCCTTTTCAAAATAATGGCGGGATGGTCAAACATGTAACTGATGCATTAAATCGATTTTCCTTGTTTGGCTATTATTCAGAGTGGCCGGCTTATGGTTCTACAAGAGCATATCCGCCAAATGATCGCCGACTCGAGTTTTTTCCACCGGGGTGGCAGCAGGTGGGATATCCGGGGGTGGCTTTGGGGTATCGGGATTTTCGCGGATTTTTATTTACAATGGCAGAGGTGAGAATATGAAAACAGATCCAGATGTAATTGTTATTGGAGCTGGCGGTGGCGGTCCTGTTATAGCCAAAGAACTTGGGGAAATGGGAATCCGTGTATTAGTACTTGAAGCTGGCCCATGGTATGGAAATAAAAATTGGCCAGAACCAAATGAAAATCGCGGCAAAGTAAAAGAAAGTTCCGACCCAAGGGATTTGGATGGTTCTCTCTATCGAAGGCATCTCACAAGGCTTGAAAATGATATGAATGACTTTGTAACCGGAAAACTCCGCTGGGGACCGGCAGATCGCAGAAAAAGCCCCTGGTTCAGAAACATCCCGGACCGTGCTGTATTATGGCAGAGTTCAGGTATTGGAGGAACCACCATTCATTACTATTCCAATTCTCCCCGTGCCTTCCCTGAAGCAATTGATAACGAATGGCCAATTAGCTACAATGAGCTTATTCCATATTATGAGAAAGTGGAAGCTACATTGCCGGTTGAATTTGCACCAACAACAACGAAAGAAGCACTTTTTTATTACGGAGCGGAAAAAGCAGGGTTTCCCCAGAATCGAACGTTGAATGTAACCAGTGTCGGGTACCGTCCGCAGCCGAATGCCATATTACCCCCGAATGAAAATTTAATGAACCCTGACTATTCGATGGAAGAAATAAGTCATATGGAAGGATGTACATTAAGCGGACATTGTGGGCAAGGTTGTCCTTATGGACCATCCTATGAAAAAATGGCAAAGCGTTCTACCAATGTCAGCTATGTTCCACTGGCAATGAAAACTGGAAATGTATCGTTCAGACCGAATACATTTGTTACGAAAGTTTTGACGGAATATGACGCTAATGGCAGTCTCCAAGCTTCAGGGGTTCAGATCAGGGATACATGGACAGGTGAAATGGAGGAGCTGCGTGCCAAGGTAGTTGTCATGGCAGCCGGTTGTGTAGAATCCCCGCGCCTTTGGTTAAACTCTGAATTGCCTGACAACCCTTGGGTAGGGCGAGGTTTAACCAATCATTATTTGAATACGGTGACAGGCACGTTTGATGAGCAAACATTAATGAAAATTGTTGGAAGTCCAACAACGAATCCATTTGCCGGGCATACATCAGCTGCCAGACTTGATTATCCCGGTTTAGGTATGATTGAAACTTTAGGGGAGAGCCCTGGTCTTTCGGCACAATCCTTATTCGGGTTCAGTCAATACGGTTACAACAGTCTTCACCACAGTGGTTCAGATATGTGGGAGCAACGTGGAAGACTTGCAGGTGATGAATTAGGAGAGGCCATGAAAGACTACGGGCGGACTCTTACACTTCTCATTGTTACTGATGATGAAGTGAGTTATCGAAATCGGGTAGAATTGGATCCTCATATTAAGGATGAGCATGGGCAGGTAGCAATGGTACACTATGAACCTACTGAAAAGTCGATAAAAAGAAGAGAACAATTAACAAAAATAGCAACATCTATATTACGGCAGGCAGGTGCAAAACAAGTGCACAACAGTGACAATCCGCCAAACTATTATATCCATTTACAAAGTACGATGCGGATGGGCTTTGTGGTTGATACATCCTGTGAAGCATACCAGGTTGACCGATTGTTTATCGCAGATAGCAGTGTTGATTATAATTCACTCGGGGGGCCTAATCCGACTATTACGACCCAAGCTCTTGCAACACGGACGGCAGAATTGTTAGCGGAGAAATATTTTTAATGTAAATAAGGCGTTTAACAAGAATATACGGAAACAATTAATTGACATAAAAATAACATGTAAGAACACAATTAATTTCACATGTTATTTTTAATCACATAGAGACGGGCTATATGACCGAACGGAAGAGATTTTCAATTGTTCAGTCACTTAGAGACGGGCTATACGACCGAACGGAAGAGATTTTCAATTGTTCGGTCACTTAGAGGCGGGCTATACGACCGAACGGAAGAGATTTGCAATTGTTCGGTCACTTAGAGGCGGGTTATACGACCGAACGGGAATGATTTTCGCTTGTTCGGTCACTTAGAGACGGTTTAAACGATCGAATGATAAGGGGAATTCAATTGTAAGTTAACATTGTCTCCTATATAAGGAAATGGCAGGGGTATTTTTTTCAAATTCCCCTGCCATTTTATCAGCAACCTGCATAAAACTGCCCAATCAACCTCTTCAACTAAAATACTTCATCGCTATTTTTTCCGCAGTTCGTGTAGCCAATGCTTGCGTAGTCAAAGTAGGGTTTGGCCCTCCAATGCCATTATAGTGGACACTATTATCAGCGATAAACAATCTCTTAACCTGGTACGCCTCACAATTAGTATCTGCTACATAACCCATCCGCATGGTAGATTCAATATGGGCAAATAAGCTAGATGGCCAATTTGTACGGATAATCTTTTTCGCTCCGGCTTTACGTAAAATATCAGCGGAGATTTTAGCTAACTCCATTCGCTTGCGCTCATCTTCTTTGCTAGGTGTATAGTGGACTGCAGGGACTGGTCCATGTTCATCTTTGATATGAGGATCCAATGTGACACCGTTCCGTTTATGCGGCTGATCGTCAGCAAAAATCAAAATACTTAACGTGTTTCGGTAATACTGCATCCACTCCTGCAAATCATTTCCCGTCACTCTTCCCTCTAGATCCCAAGGAACTCCAGGAGGCACCGGGTTATGAGATGCTTCCCCGCTTTGACTGAATCCAAAAGTTAAAGAAGAAAACAGCCCTGGACTGACCCCGGAAGGCTGGATAACGCCTAGTCCCGGATAATCCAGCCGAGCAGCAGATATCGGACCGACAAATGGATTGACATTGTTTTGACCCAATATTTTCATCAGATCTTTTTCATCAAACACCCCGGTTATCCAATCCCAATAATGATTGGTTAACCCGCGTCCGACCCAGTCGTTGTTGGGAAGTTCCGAATTAAGCCAAAGACGTGGACTTTCGATACAACCTGCTGCCATAACAATCACTTTAGCATATAATTCCCCGGTTTCTCCTGTCCACGTATCTCTAAACTGTACGCCAAATGCTTCTTCTCCATCTGTGGAAGGTTTCTCAGTTAAAATTTTTGTTGTGTATGTATTAGGACGGATTTCTACATTTCCTGTTCTCAAGGCCATGGGGACATAACTGACAAGCGTGGAACGTTTAGCCACTTTATCCACGGATGGGCCATATGGACAGCCATTGCCGCAGTGACCAGCTAATACACACCCTTCCATATGGCTTACTTCTTCTAATGAATATTCTGGATTCATTAACTTTTCGTTTGGTTGTAATATGGCATTGGGCTGCGGTCGATAACCCGGAGAAATAACGTTTGCAGTATCAATGAAAGACCAGCCCGCCTTTTCCGCTCCGTAATAAAATAATTCCTCTTTTGGTGTGGAAGGAGCAGGCCGAACAGGCAAGGTTTCCTCGGCCTTTTCATAGTAAGGAAGCAGTTCTCTATAGGAAATTGGCCAGACACCATCCACCGCTTGTATAAAAGCCCGTGGGGAGTTTGCCCAGTAATGCTGTGTTGTCCCTCCTACACCGGTGTTTTGCCAAACCAACCCATTCTCCTGGAGACTCCGATGCCAGCCCGGTCTGCGCCGGTCTGCGGGACCCCAGCGGAAGCGTCCGGAAACAACATCATTCATATTATGTTCTTCTCTTGTAAAATGCTTCCTTAACAGATTAATATCCAAGTCATCCTGACTCGAGCTGCTGACAGGACCGCGACACTGATTTGGTTCTTCCCACTGCTTATTTCCGTACCAGGGACCAGCCTCAAGAACAAGCACCTTGATGCCTAATTCTCCCAATTCCTTGGCAGCAACTGCACCTCCAGCACCAGCGCCAATGATTATTACATCTGCATCAACTTTCATTTTTATTTCACCTCTTCCGTGAACTCTTCAACCAGAAATCCCCGAAACGCACGATAGCCGAGCGAAACACCGGGATAACCTACTAATTCCCATGTGTATGGAAATCTTTCCAGCACCCTTTCCTCCGGAGCAGCGAATTTGATAGAACCATAAGCATGCCATTCCGAATAAAATCCGAATTTTACCATTTGAAAAACATAGGTGATGACGTATTTTACCAACTCGCCATCGTTTTGAAATGGAGGAGGCAGTATTCCTAAATCGATTTGCAGATTCTCCAATAAAAGTACAGCTTCTGTTCTTTCATTATGGGAAAGGTTTGCAAATCCCCCTCCTTCAGATGGCGTTGGGGTACCTTTCATAAACATGAGTTGTGTAGCAGCTTTATCAAGCATTACAGCTGTGGGGGTTGATAAATGAAGTGTTTTTACATTAAAGTTTTCTTGAAAAGCAATTTGATGATCCAATATCATCATTAAATATTCATCCATTTGTAATTCCACTGCCCCTAAGGCTCCCCAGGTCGACGGAATCATTACATCGACAAGTGCCATAAAGGTGGCCTTTTTTTGGGGAGATTGAGGTTGATCCGTTGGTGACCATCCTAAATTGGAAGGTAGATCATGTCGATTTTCTTTTACATTATGTCCCGGAGTCTGTTGGTTTTGATACATAAAAAGTGTGTCATGATACAATTCATTCGCTTTCCGGTGGAAAGTTAAAATATCATCATGCTTCAACAAATAGGGTTGTTTAATGGACGCTTCCATATCTTGCAAGAGATCATTAAACCGCTGATACCATTGTTCCTGCTGTCCTGCACCATTTTCAGGCAACATCAACCTCAATTCAAATTGGTGGTGGGTATATTGAGCCCAATCAACCAAATACTGTAAGTAATCCAGATAATTCATTTGGTTCACGTTCTTCCCTCCCTCGTTAAATTAATCCTATCCCTTTCAATTAAGTAGTGAAAAGAACAGTTTTTACACCTTATAAACTATATGTAGAAAAAACGCCCCCTATGTTAGCTTACAAGCATTCCATCCCACTCTGCCCTTATGGTTCCAGATCGTATATGTTTGTACCAAGTAAGCTAGCTTCAAAACTTCGAACATCCCTGGGAGTATCATTTTCCCCTGAAATGGAAGTCATTCATAATTGTAGGACCACGAATTCCTGCTTTTACAGAATCTTTATCATCCGATATTTTAATCTCTGATTGGTTGTTATTTTCTTTCCCGCATTTTTCACACGATATTGTTCGAATTGCTTATTTTCACTCTCACCAGTAAACTTATTCCTGTTTCTTGACTCATCCATTTAATCACCACTTCTCGTTATCATTTTTAACCCAATATATACAAATGCAATATGCCTACTTGTGGAATACCTTCTGATTACTGGTGAAAAGTTTTTATTTTGCTGCTAAAATGGGAAATCAAAAAGACAGGGGATCCTTGCCGGATAAACACCCCCTGTCTTATCAGTTAATTTACTATTTTAAAGATATTTTGGCCAGGTGAGCACGGATATATCATCCAAACCCTACAAGCCATTATAATTTCACATCTGCATGCCTCTAATTTTTATCCACACCTGTCACCCCAGCACCGCACGGTCATCTTCAAATTGTTCGCCGCGCGCACGTTTAAATTCATGTAATAATTTCTCGATGGTTAAATCCTGCTTTTCCTCTCCTGCAACATCAAGAATAATTTCACCCTTATCCATCATGATCAGTCGGTTACCCAAATCCAGCGCCTGTTGCATGTTGTGCGTCACCATTAACGTGGTTAATTCAAATTTCTCCACAATGTCATGCGTAAGCGCTGTAATTAATTCCGCCCTGGAAGGGTCCAGTGCTGCAGTATGTTCATCCAGCAGCAAGATATCTGGCTCTGTAAATGTAGCCATCAATAATGATAATGCCTGTCGCTCACCACCGGAAAGTAATCCTACATTTGCCGTTAAGCGATCTTCAAGGCCAAGATTCAAGTTTTTCAGGTATTCTCTGAATAAATCCCTTCGTTTGGCCGTAACGCCGGGAAGCAACTTTCTTTTTTTATTACGTGCATAGGCCATGGCAAAGTTTTCTTCAATAGTCATGGATGGTGCTGTTCCAGCCATGGGGTCCTGAAACACGCGGCCAATGAAAGCAGAACGCTTATACTCCGGTAGATGAACGACCTGTTTCCTATTAATAAATACCCCGCCAACATCAGGTGTAAGGTCCCCGGATATAACATTCATTAACGTGGATTTCCCTGCCCCATTACTTCCTATGACGGTAACAAAATCTCCCTTTCCCAATTCCAAATTTATGGATTGCAATGCTTTTTTTTCATCGGGAGTTCCTTCATTAAATGTGATGGAAATATCTTTTAAATGTAACATGCTATAACTCCTTCAACTGATATTCGCAAGTTCAGCCTGTTTCCGCATTCGCCGTTTTTTCTCCCTGTGCGAATGAATAATCCTTGGTGCTACTAATGCTCCAATTACAAGAATAGCTGTAATTAACCTCATGTCCCCTGTTTCAAGGAACTCAACACGGAGCGCCATCGTAACAACAATTCGGTAGATAATGGCTCCACCAATTACCGCGAGTGTTGCTCGGACAATTGTTTTTGTTCCAAACAATGCCTCACCAATGATGACTGAAGCAAGACCGATAATGATTAACCCAATACCCATCCCTACATCGGCAAATCCGCCGTGCTGGGCGATCAAGGCACCAGCTAATGCTACAAGCCCATTCGAAATGCCAACGCCAAAAATAATTAATGTATCGGTGTTAGCAGAAAGACTGCGAATCATTCGTTTATTGTCTCCCGTTGCTCTCAATGCAAGACCAACCTCTGTCTTTAAATAATAATCAATCAGCAGCTTAATACAGAGCGTCACTACAATCATAACAACCAAAATAGCCCATGTACGGGGAAGGTTTTCCATTCCCAGTGATGCCAGTATCCCGTTCAGCAGTGAATCAATCCCAGTCATTGCCCAAATGGAATCCATATTATCAAAAACAGTAGATTCACTTAATAGCGGCAATGTAGGCTGACCCATGATCCGTAAATTGATCGAATATAAAGCAATCATCATGAGAATCCCTGATAAAAGGGGATTAATTTTCCCTTTTGTATGCAGCAATCCTGTAATACAACCAGCCAAAAAGCCGGCAACTATCGCCATTAAAGTTGCTACAATAGGTGATACACCGTTTATAATGGAGATCGCTGCTACAGCGGCACCTGTTACAAAGCTGCCATCAACCGTTAAATCCGGAAAATCCAGAATACGAAAAGTTAAATATACACCTAATGCCATAATTGCATAAATAATACCTGATTCAAATGCACCAAACAATGAAATAAGCATGTGATCCCCCTTTCTGGCCAGTTAATAATGAGGCAAGCTTTCGCAGCCTGCCCCATACGCAGAGAGCTTTTATGAACATCTTTTTATATCTTATATTAGTCCATCTCGACAAATTCCGCTAAATCATCCCATTCGTCATTCCACTCAACACCCTGATTTTCGGCAGCTTCCTTATTAATAAACAACTGGATATCTTCCGGATTTTCAACAAGAAAATCTTTGGTTGTTTTCTCCCCTGTTAAAATTTCTGCAGCCATTTCGCCGGAACGATAACCAATGGAATGATAATCTATCCCGAATGTGGCAAACCCACCTCTTGCAAGGGAATCAGGTTCTCCGACAACGAGTGGAATCCCCTGGCTTTCAGCAACACCCACAACACTTTCCAGTGCAGAAACGACGGTATTATCCGTTACGATAAAAAACACATCAGCTTCACCTACTAAGGATTCAGTTGCTTGCTGTACCTCAGCTGAGTTAGCTACCGTCCGTTCTGATATGCTTAAGCTTGTTCCCTCTGCCGCTTCTTGTACAGCATTTACTTGTACCACAGAGTTCTGTTCCCCTGCATTATAAATCAATCCGACATTTGCACCCTCAAAATACGTATCCACAAACTCCACTGTTTGTGCTATTGATTCAGGGTGCAAATCAAGCACGCCAGTAATGTTTTCGCCTGCTTCATCCATAGAATCAACTAGACCGGCCTCCACTGCATCTGTAACAGAAGTAAAAACTATCGGAATATCATTTGTTTGCTGCAGGGCCCCTAATGCACTTGGCGTTGAATTAGCAAAAATTAAATCCACATTATCCGCGACAAAATTTCCTGCAATTGGTCCGACATTATTTTGGTCACCCTGCGCACTTTGGAAATCATATTCCACATCTAAACCTGCATCCCCTAGTGCTGCCTGAAATCCATCATACGCCTCATCCAATGAGGGGTGCTCAACAATTTGTGTTGCACCAATTGTATATGTTTCACTTTCGGCACCTGTATCATCTGACGCTTCTCCTGAACTATCATCTGTGCCACAGGCAGCCAGCGTAATTAAACCAATAAATAAGAAAGAATATAAGACTTTCTTCATGACTCTTCCTCCCAGTGATCATTTTATAAATAAATTTCGTATAATTATACCAAATAACACCTGGAACATACAACTTCTATTTTTAATTTTTAGGATTATATTTTATATTTTTGCAAACTAATATATTGTTTCTTCTTTACATAACACCATGCTTGATCCATTTAATATTAGATAACGATCTTTAGTGTATTAACATGCAATTAATAAGTTCTAGCCAAAAGGACCCAGTGCAGATTTTTTATTGAGCAATACGCCCTAAAGAAAAAAACACATTGCAATATACTATTAATTTGGATACAAGAATGTTACAACGCTGCATTCACTACAATTCATATTCATGCAATTTGTTAGTTACTTGACTATAAGCTGCGAGAAGACCATCTGATTAATTAGTATTTTAAGTGAATTGTTTTGATTAGTTCCTAATTAATCGTGAGGAACGCCAATTCATCCGCAGAATCACAAATCCCATTACTCAGAACTTCCCTTTAAGCACTTTTTACCGCCCAATTCATATTGTAATTACATACACCTATAAGGAGGAAAACCAAATGAATAACGAAAATTTTATTAGAGAAAATTTATATATTCAAAAGTTACCTGTCTCTGAATTCGAGCTCCCCTTTATTTGCAGATTACTTTATAACATCAATCAGGCTGGGAATGCGCTTCATGCATTTCCTGATTTAAATCTGGAAACTTCAATTACCATTGTAGATAAGGAGCTGATGCAATGACAGAACTAGCTTTTTCAACAGCTGCAGAGCTTGCACCACTTATTGAATCAAGACAGCTCTCCCCCGTTGAATTGACAGAACAAATCTTAAACCGGATTCATCACATTGATCCAACAATTAAATCCTATATAACTCCCCTGCCCGAAATTGCTATGAGGGATGCAAGAGAAGCGGAAAGGGAGATCATGCAAGGCTTTTATCGAGGACCAATGCATGGAATTCCTGTTGGTATTAAGGATAATTTTTATACAAGAGGCATTCGAACGACTGTGGGCTCGAAACTTTTTGCTGATTTTATCCCTGACCAAACTGCTACATCTGCAAAAAAATTGCTGGATGCAGGGGGAATTATGCTGGGAAAGCTGAACATGCATGAACTTGCAGCAGGTTCCACCGGCACCAACCCATATTTCGGTACTCAAAAAAACCCATGGAATATTAATTATGCACCGGGTGGTTCAAGTGGTGGCAGCAGTGCCGCTTTAGCAGCGGGACTCGCAACACTGGCAACCGGGACAGATACATTTGGGTCGATTCGCTTGCCGGCAGCCATGTGCGGTATTTACGGATTAAAAGTAACTTACGGACTAGTTAGTACAGAAGGCCTTTTCCCAACAGCTCCATCTTTGGACACGGCAGGTCCGATGGCAAGATCGGTCCCAGATTTGGCTCTCATGCTTCAATATATGGCAGGTTATGATCCCAATGATCCCACTAGCATGAAAGTGCCCATTCCAAATTACATGGAGGATTTAAATAAGGGAATAAGCGGATTAAAAATCGGTATACCGACTTATTATATGAAAGGATTAGACCCGGATGTTGAAATACTTTTTAATAATGCTATGGAAACGTTAAGAGGGCTAGGTGCCGAGATCAGAGAAATAGAAATACCCGCGTTGTCCATGTCCACTTTTTCAGGATATACCATTGTTACCGGGGAGGCAGCCAACACCCATTATGAATGGATGCAGACGTGTCCTGAGGATTATTCTGCGGATATTCATTCTTTCTTTCTCACTGGCACTTTGACAAATCAACCGGAATACGTCAGAGCACAGCAGGCCCGAAGAAAAATGAAAGAAGCATTTGATAAAGCATTTCAAGGTGTTGATATTATGCTCGGCCCGACTATACCTATAACAACCCCGGCGTACGCTGAAAATTGGGTGGACCAAAATTTAGATGTGATCAATCGCTGTCTGCCATTCACCGTCCCAATCAATTTAACAGGCGTACCAAGCTTATCCGTCCCAATTGGCCTTGATTCCAATGGACTTCCTGTCGGCATGCAATTTATTGGAAACCATCTCTCCGAAAAATTGTTGCTGCAAGTGGGAAATGAATGGGAGAAAACAAATCCATTAAGTTTTGGACTTTGAGGGGAGGAAGGGGTTGAGCACTGTCACTTCTTATATATATGTATGTTAGCGTGATCTCCAACATACCCTATAAAGGAAGTTTAAATTTAAAGGATAGGTGATTACATGGATGAGCAGTCATCAAGAAACAAAAATCCTGTAAGCGGAAACAGCAAACAAGAACAGCTGGATAAGTACCGTATACAAAACACCGGGAAACCAATGACCACAAATGAAGGGAGGAAAGTATCCAATGATTCGGAAATTTTAAAAGCAGGGGTACGCGGACCTTCATTACATGAGGATTATCATTATTTTGAAAAAATGACGCACTTTGTAAAGGAAGAGGCACCAGAAAGAGTAGTTCACGCAAGAGGTTACAGTGCTCATGGAGAGTTTGAATGCTATCAGTCCATGAGGCAATTCACAAAGGCCGGGTTTTTACAGGAACCTAGAAAAAAAACTCCTTTAACTGTACGATTTTCTACTGTTCAAGGGGCTAAAGGGTCTTATGACACTGCGAGAGATTTACGGTGTAAGGGCGTAAAGTTTTATACAGAAGAGGGAAATTACGATCTGACAACGATTGCCATGCCTGTTTTAATTAATCAAGACCCGATGAAGTTTCCAGATGCAATGCATGCGTACCAATCCAAGCAGGATGATGATATACCAACAGCTTCCGGTGCACATGATCACTTTTGGGATTATGTAGCCAATAATCCAGAAGCACTTCATATGGTGGAATGGATTATGTCGGGTCGGGGTATTATAAGAAGCTATCGAATGATGGAATCCTGGTCAATTAATACTTATTTGTTTGTCAACGAACAAGGGGAAGCAACCTTTGTAAGGTTTGTATGGAAGCCTGTCCTTGGTGTTCATTCCCTGCTTCAAGATGAGGCGCTAACAATTGGCGGACTTGATCCGGACTTCCACCGGAGAGATTTACGGGAAGCAATTAACAAGGGTGCTTATCCTGAATATGAATTAGGTGTTCAGCTGATCCCGCTGGAGGATGAATTCAAATACGACTTTGATGTACTTGACCCTGCAAAGTTTTGGCCGGAAGAAATTGTTCCTGTTCAACTTATCGGGAAGATGACATTAAATAGAAACATTGACAATTACTTTACGGAATCAGAACAAGTCGCATTTAACCCTGCAAATGTTGTTCCGGGAATTGACTTTTCCAATGATCCTGTCCTGCAGGGTAGGTTGTTTGTTTATCAGAGCGCACAATACCATCGAATTGGAGTAAATCATCAGGAATTACCAATCAATAAACCAATTTGTCCATTTCATAATAATACACGCCGAGGCCCTATGAGGTATCGAATTGATGTGGACCAGGTAAACTATCATAAAAATTCATTAGCAAATAACACGCCGTACACGACACCTCCAGAAGCAGGCGGGTATGAACACTACCCGAAAAAAGTAGAAGGACACGTCATCCGCGGCCGAAGCGAATCATTCAATGATTTCTTTACGCAGCCAAGAATCTTTTGGAATAGTTTGAACCCTGTTGAAAAGCAGCAAACAATTAATGGGTTTAGTTATCAGCTCGGAAAAGTGAAAAGTGAATCTGTACGCCGGCAAAATGTTAATTTGTTGGTTAATGTGGATCAGGAGTTGGCTTACATTGTCGCTGATAATATCGGTGTAGACCGTCCTAAAGGTTCCCATGTTCCGGTTTCAACAAGCTATCCTTCCCTTAGCCAGGCTAATACGCCCAAGTATGCATATACCCAAAAGGTCGGTGTACTGATAGGCAATGGTTTTGACAGCAATGAGGTAGCCAATCTACTGAATTTATTTCAGCAGAATGGTATCTTCTTTGTCATCATAAGTGAAACGCTTGGTACTGTCACAAGTGCGGATGGTACGAAATTTAAAGTAGATGAAACCTTTATGACGACAAGCCCCTATCTGGTTGACTCGCTCTATATTGTGGGAGGTAGTGCAAATAACCAAACTCAATTTAATCAAAATGTCGTTGATTTTGTAAGTAATGCCTATAAGCACTATAAGCCGATTGGTGTTGCTTCAAGCGGCCAGTCTTATATTAAAACATCCGACAAAAATAACTTAGCCGGAGTTGTATTTTCTAAAAACAATACTAATTTCGGGGAGGAGTTTGTAAAGGCAATCGCACAGCAACGCTTTTGGAATAGAAAATAATTTTAGGGGTACCTGCCAATTGTCGAAAACTCGACAATTGGCAGGTACCCCTCTATAACTCATAACCTATTCAATATATCTCCAATTGCTTCTTCACCAAATTCCTCCCATTTGCTCTTATCACGGATATAGCCATCCTTATCAAGCGGTTTTTGGAATTGGTTGAAACCAGTTGCAGTGAGCAACGAATTCTCGTCCCTGTCCAGCCCTACATTGACAACATGTTTGATGACAAAGGGCTGTTGGAATTCGACCCAGGCATCTTTTCTGTCCAGTTCCCCTTCAAGTACTTGAAAAGGCATTCGAATATAATAGGTTTCTCCTTCTTCCCGGTGCATCACACCATCGAAAATTCCGCTATCATATTCCCAATTTCCCCCCATCGTAAAACCATGCTTTCTCAGTATTTTCTGGGCGTGACCAAAGGACATTTGCTTCCCTTCCATATCTGTATCCAAATGTAGCATCAATTCGCTCCTTTAACCTTTTTCCCTAGTATGAACCATTATCTGGAATACATACATTTTTCTCAGTAAAAAAAGGGGTGCAACCATTGCAGCAAACTGTATAGTAATGGGATTGTCACAACACATAGCAAGGTTGTAACCAGAACGCCAAATGATGCAAATGAGGCATCACCACCAAACTTTTGTGCGTAGATAGAGGTGGTGGAAGCACTCGGCATGGCAGCTGTTAACACGGCAATAATTATTAAAGGGTATGGCACAGGCAGAAAGAAAAAGATAAACAAAAATGACGGAATGATGAGTAATTTACAGCTTGCTGCAATCCAGATATAGATATTTCTACAGTATTGCTGAAAATCACGCCACCTGATATCTGCCAAAAGGCTGCCTATCAATATCATTGACAATGGGATCGTCATTTGACCAACACTTTCAAGCGATTCTAACAACGGCCCAGGCCATTGAAATGGAAGAAACAGCATGCCTAATCCAATCATGGTTGATAAAATACCAGGATTGAAAATTATCCCCTTCCAATTTACGCTTTTTTCATTCTTCGTAAAAAGGTAGATGCCGTATGTCCAAATTAAAATCAAGTAGCAGATGTTAAAAAATGTTAAGTAAATAATTCCTTGTTCTCCCATTAATATATAACTGATGGCAAACCCAATAAAACCCTGATTACCAAAAATGATTAAACTTTCATAGACACTTTTTTGCTTTAAGGGCAATGCGGATTTACTCCTAAGCCATGCACCGGCAAAAACAGATATACCCAATATGAAAATGGACATGGTGACCAGCCAAGCAAAATCTGTAAAAATATCAATAGAAAAAGGTGTATTAAGTGAATATAGAATCAATGCTGGCAAGGTAATGTAAAGCATCAGCTGTGTAATGATCTGATTGGCATCGGAATTAAATATTTTCATTCTTCGGGTTACAAAGCCAATCAGGGCCATGATATAAAGGGGAACCATCGCTAATAAAAATGCACTGGTCGAAAGCAACAGCCTTCTCTCCTTTCTGTCATGCTTTAGCGTATGAATCGAAAGGAGAGAAGGTACTGTATTTGTAGTTTTAAGTAAAATATTCTATTTTAGCATCAGGGAAAAAGCGTCTTACATAGCCGCCTATCGTATCTTTGATTGCTTCCTGCTGTTCATCCTGGTATACATACTTGTATATCCCATACCGTCCCCATTTCGTTTTCCTTTTGGACTCATCCAATTCCAGCTTCGTCATCGGATAATTTTCCTGAATCACCCGTTTAGCAGGTTTTGTAAAGCGGTGCTGTATCATTTCGAAAGTCAAGTCCTTCCTCGCAAATGCTGGTAAGGATGCCTCAAGCTTTTCGAACATCTCCAAATACCCTTCTTCCCAACCGTCATGAAGATAAATGGGAGCAACAATAAACCCCAATGGATATCCGGCTTCAGCGACTTTGACCGCTGCCTCTACACGCTCATGCAATCTCGAGGTCCCCGGTTCAAAGTACTTGATGATGTAATCGTCATTTATACTAAAACGAAAACGTGTTTTGCCACGATGTTCTGCATCCAGCAAATGGTCGACATGGGCAAACTTCGTAACGAATCGGAGCTTGCCATGCTTAGATTCACCAAAAAATTCAATTGCCTGCTTTAAATGATGCGTTAAATGGTCTACACCAACAATGTCAGAAGTGCATGATGCTTCAAACCTGGTATGTTCCGGCATCCGTTCCTCCATATAGCTTTGTGCAGCGTCAAAAATTTCATCGACATTTACATAAGTACGTATATAAGGTTTACTGCCCATGGTGGTTTGTAAATAGCAATAATGACAATGACCCATACAGCCGGTAGCTAGTGGAATAGCATATTCCGCAGAAGGCTTGGACGTATCGAATTTCAATGTTTTGCGCACACCAACAACGAGCGTAGACTTAGCAATACGATATTTTTGGAAATGATTTTCTCCCGGCAGGTTACGAATTTGATTATGGGAAGTTGTCTTGTGTATTTCTATCCCCATATCCTCAAATTTTGAAATCAGCTTCTTTCCATTTGGATATTCCAATGCCCGTTGTTCTACATAAACCAATTGAGGCACAAACGGTTTAACCATAGTAACTACCACCTACACTGCCAAATGCTTCCTGATAAGCCGTTTCTGCATCTTCTTCTGTTGTAAAAATGGCAAATTCATCCGTGAGAGGGTAGTAATTGTCATGTGAGAAAAGGGCCAATTCATTAGGGTTTTCCGGATGCTGCACGATCGCTGCCTGTTGAACCTGTGCAACATCCTGTGCATGAGGATTTCGAATGATAATGTATACGATTTCTCCCGGTGTATAGTTTTGTTCCATTTCCATTATTTCACCTAATTTCTTTAATTTATTACACCTCTATTGTTCCTTAAAAACAGTAAATTATGTTCGATAACAGGTATTAAAATATTGTTATAGTAAAAGCTAAAATGGAATCTTATCGAAAAAAGGTTCTTTAAAATGAATAATGGAGGTTAGATGTCAATGGAAATTTTAAAAAGAATCGCCTTGGCTCTTGTCATCATTGGTGCTATTAACTGGGGACTCATCGGGTTGTTTCAATTCGATTTAGTTGCTACATTATTTGGTGGTCAAGCCGCTGCGCTATCTAGAGTAGTATACACGCTTGTCGGCGTAAGCGGAATAATTTGCTTAGGGTTATTATTTGAACCTGTGGAAGAAGGGAATAGAGACAGATCGATGCGAAATGGCAGGGTAAATTACGGTACGGAATTTGGAGATGAAACTGATTTATCCAACGAGAATCGAGATAAACGTGATTAGCATCCAAATTAGCCTAAGTAAATAATAACTTTTATCCATAACAAGAAGCCTGGAAATGACAGTGCTTCTTGTTTTCTTTTATTACAAATTCCTTTAATGGTACCCTGCCAAATCTTGTTCCGCATTATTCTATAGTATAGACAGATACCCTCTTGCCTGTTCGAAACCCGCGGTATAGCATTTTCATCTAGCGTACAAACTAAACAGGAAAACTGACTTGGTAAAGGATGATTTTTTGAAGTTCATGCTGATTGCCGGAAGTATCGTTCTTCCTTTCATAATGTACATTTCTCAAAAAAAATGGATACAATTTAGGCTTATTTTTAATGCAGCTGCCATTATAGCTGTACTTGTATTTGGAAATATTGCTTCCCTGTCGGTATATCAAATTATAAAAGATAATACGGTTTTCATGACAGCTATCCATGCAATATTTTTAAATCCCTTTTTCCTAATTACAGGATCTTACATAGGAATCTACCTGCTTTATAAGCTTATCCTGATAAGTATGGAAGAACAACAAAAATAACTGACAAAAGGTTGTGGTACTATGGATACGTTTCTTTTCTTCTTGCTTGGCTTTAGTTATGTTTGTTTTTTCATATGGGGACTTTTTCTGACCAAAAACCATGGCATTTGGAATCTTAGCAACGTACTTCTGCTTGTCATTGTCGGACTGATATACGATAACCTTATTATTGCATTAGGAAGGTTTATCGGTGAAGGGAACATATTGGAAAATTTAAGCTACGTCCGATTTTGGTTACATGCTCTATTCACCCCTACCCTCATCCTTTTCGCTTGGCACATTTACTCTAATACTAGTTTACCACGAGCTAAAAATATGTACTTGAAAGTATTGGCATACCTCTTAACCATTGCGTTAATTCTTTATGATCTGTTTACTTCTGTACAAAGGCTAAAGCTGGAACCAACCTGGAAAAATAGCATATTGACATACGATAGTGTGGAACAGTCAGGTATTCCGATCATGGTTATACTTATTACCCTGATTCTCGGGGCTGTTGGCTTACTTTTAATAATGAAGTTTCGCTTTTATTGGCTTTTTATCGGAACACTCATTGTCATTTCAGGCGGTATATTAAACATCTGGGTTAAATATTACCCGATGATGAATATACTGGAACTTCTTCTGATTGTCTCATTACTTTTAACTAAGCAATTTCTACTACAAAAAAAGAGCTCATAGTGAATAAAGATTCTGTCTGACCAAATGTGGATCTCTTTGCAATTTGATCTCATTTTAAGGATATAAATTTCGAAAGTGACAATTTTTACGGTGGGACGAGCATTTAGCACAGTCCCAGGCACCCAAAAAGAAACCTGACTTCTGGGATTGTGAGATCCCAAAAGGCAGGTTTGCTATGCTCGAATTAGTTATTGCGGTTACGGTTTTTATCGCGATTGTTGTTTCGATTATTGTTACGGTTGTTGTTATTATTGTCGTCATTGTCAAAATTGTTGTCATCAAGAAACTCATTTGCAAATTCAACGTTATCGTTGTTGTTCTGGTTACGGTTGTTATTTCTGTTGTTGCGGTTTCTGTTATCGTTGTTGTTCGCCATTGCTTAACCCTCCTTGTTAAATTTTTCGAGTCAAAACTTATAAGTAAATGGAATGAATTCTTGAATTTCCCCATAAGCAATGACTCAAAATTATTATGTCCATTTTTTAAATAAAAACCCTTTTTTTTTTAAATCATAACAAAACCAGAAGATTAAATAAGCAATTGTTGTGCATCTAACTTATTGGATTGTACGTTTTTCACCAAAATTTTGATTTAAAAACGTTATTCCCCCAATTTGTAACATGTCGTTCATTCTCCATTCATGATTATGTCGTACCTTTAACATGATCATGATTTTTAAGGAGGAGTAAAATGAAAAAACAATTAAAATGGAGTAAAACATTAATCAGAATCGCTGCCATCTTCGGTATCATCGGCGCAGGTCTGGGAGCACATATGGCAGGTGCAGGATCTCTTCAATTTCGGCCGATCCATGCACATATCCTCGTTGCCGGGTTTCTTACCCTTCTTGCATGGGGAATCTATTACCGCATGGTGAAAATCAGGGCACCACGGCTAGTTTCAGCCCATGTATACACAGCAATCATTGGTTCAATCGGGTTGACTGTCGGTATGTGGCTGGAATTTATGGAGCCATTTCCATTGCCGGATTTTGTAAATTTATTAACGTATATTATTGGCGGAAGTATATTGCTTGTCAGCTTTATTTTATTTTTTGCAACGACCTTTTTTATGGTGGATAAAAAACATGAATCGTAAAAGTATTATATGGGGAATTATTGTTTTTTGGTTTATACTGGCAGGCGCTGCCGCTTTCATAGGTCCTTCCGCCGGAGATGTTACATCAACGCCGCCTTATTCCGGTCTGCCGGAGTCAGCTCCATCTATTCAGGCTGAACAGAAGGTAAATCAGGCTTTTCCGGATGAAAATGGCATCCCGCTTCTTACAGTAGTGGAATCAGAAGAAGATTTAACAGCTGACATGGTCACTGACTATGCTGAAGCAATAGAATCTGCTGCAGAAGCATTCGACAATGAAATACAGGAGGTTTTGCCGCTTTCACACATCCCCGAAGAGCACAGAGGAGAATTTCAATCAGAGGATGCACCTGTTTTCTTTATTCCGATGATGTTGAAGGAAGATCTGGATAACGGAGAAATAAATGATGTTGTAGAAAATTTACAGGAATCTATTGAAAGTAGTGGCCTTCCGCCTGACATAAGTGTTTATTTCACAGGTCCAGCAGGCATTTTATCGGATACCATTGCACTTTTTTCAAAGGCTGATCTTGTACTGCTTTTTTCAACTATTGGATTGATTTTCGTTCTGCTCATCGTTATTTACCGCTCTCCCGTCCTGGCAGTCATTCCGCTTATTGTATCTGCCATCGTTTATCAGATAGTGGAACGGCTGATCGGACTTGGCGGAGAAAATGGCTTGTTTGTTGTAGAGAATCAGGCTTTGTCCATCATGATGGTTTTACTGTTTGCAGTACTTACTGATTATGCTTTATTAATTGTGGCGCGTTACCGGGAGGAACTGCAGTCAGGGAAGGATAATATTCCAGCCATGTTTCAGGCAGTTCGGGGTGTAGCTGAACCTATTTTGTTTAGTGGAGGCACCATCATTGTTGGCGTATTAACACTCTTAGCAGCGGTGTATGCACCTTACCATAATTTTGCCATCGTATTTGCGATTGCAGTAGCGGTTATGGTACCCGCTGGTTTAACTTTGCTCCCTGCACTTATTGTTGTAACTGGAAGAGCCGCCTTTTGTCCGTTAAAGCAGAATACAAGTACAAAACCATTACCGATTTGGTCTAGGATAGCTAAAACTATAAAAGTATACCCAAGACGTATCATTGCAAGTGTCCTTCTTTTATTCAGTCTGGGGATTGTCAGCTTTTTTAATATGTCTTCTTCCTATGATCTGCTGGATTCTTTCCCGGATGAATTAACTTCCAAAGAAGGATACGATGTGCTGGCAAAAGCCTTTTCACCTGGAGAAATGGCACCAAATAATGTATTAATTGAATCCGGGAAACCACTGGAAGAGGAAAACATTTCAGCACTTGAAGCCCGCTTGAATGAACGGGAGCAAATTGATGAAGCATTCTTGTTCGAAATGAATGAAGAAGAGACTATTGCCAATGTTCGTGTTCTATTAAAAGAAAACCCCTATTCATCAAAATCGCTGGATGAAATAGAACAATTAAGGGAATTGATAGCAGATAATTGGCCAGGAACTTCCAATATTTATCTAGCTGGAGAAGCAGCGAAACATGCGGATATCAGGGCGCATAATGAAACGGATACAGTGAACGTCATGATATTAATGACAATTGGAATCACGGTTATGCTCGCGTTTCTGACTCGATCCATCATTGCACCGATCATCATGATGGGAACATTGCTTGTTTCTTACGCTGCTTCCCTGGGTCTCGTGCGCTGGCTGTTCACGGATGTCTTTGATGGCGGAGATATCAGCTACCGTATTCCGCTCTATACGTTTGTCTTTATGATTGCTTTAGGCGTGGATTATTCCATTATGCTGATTTCACGGGTTCAACAAGAGATGAAAGAGCATTCTCTTGAAGCTGCGGTTCAAATTGGCATCGAAAAAACCGGCGGAGTCATTTCAGCTGCAGGTACTATCCTTGCAGGCACATTTGGCGTACTCATTACTCAGCCGGTGATGGAACTTCGTCTCTTTGGAATCGCTATGGCACTGGGAATACTGATCGATACCTTTATCGTCAGGCCGTTTTTGCTGCCGGCTGTTATACTTCTTTTTGGTAAGTGGAGCTTCTGGCTGCCTTTTAGAAAACAAAAAAGCTGATAATGTAACAAAAAACACTTTATTTGCAAATTAGAAATGAAGTGTTTTTTATAATAATATTTACTTTTTTGGTAATGAAACACTCACGCTTGTTCCTTCTCCGGGCTTGCTATCAATTTCTATGCCGGCATGATGGAGTTCTACAATCATAAGCACAATGGTCAGTCCAAGTCCCGATCCTTTTACTCTACTTGTTCTCGAAGAATCTGCACGGTAAAAGCGTTCAAAAATACGTTTCTTTTCTTCTGAGGAAATTCCAATACCAGTATCTGAAAAAGTTATGCTGATGAAAGAATCGCCCTCCTCAGCAGATACTTCGATACTACCGCCTGGTTGGTTATACTTAATTGCATTACCTAAGAGGTTATCCCAAACTTCATTTAGTAAATTTTCATCTCCAATGACATTTATCTCGGGAATGGAATAGGAAATCATAATCTCTTTCTCATCCAGCTTCCATTGTTTATTTCGAATAATTTTCTTCAGCTCTCCAGTAAGATTAAATTGATCTTTATGTAAAATATCCTCCTGATTTTTCAGAGATGAAAACAATAGCAACTGATCCGTTAACTGGGATAGCCGTTCTGTTTCTTCCTTAATGATATGCAAATATTCCCGGTTGGCTTGTTGGTCCGGGGCTTTCTTGTTGCTAATATTGTTTTCCAAAATATCCGTATAGCCTTTTATATTCGAAAGCGGTGATTGAATATCATGGGAAACATTGTTCATGAAGTCATTTCTCATCTTTTCAGAGTGCTTTAGCTTATCAGTCATTTTGTTAAAACTTTCGGCCAGCTCCCCGAGTTCATCATTCCTGTCTATGTCCAGGTTTACTTCCAGATTACCGTCTGCAATGGACTTGGTTCCCTTTGTCAGTGACGCAATAGGCTTCACCAGGAATTTCGTAATGAAAATGACGAGCAATATACTAATAAAGATGGACAGCCCCAGTAACAGGGCAAATAATACGCGCATTTCATTAAACAGTAATTTGATATCGGGTCTTAGAAACATCGCATACATGTTATTTTCATGCTCCAGCGGGACACCAATAGTATTGCTCAATTCATTGGCAAAAAAACCGGTGACAAACGTTTCTCTCTGGAAATTTTTCATACCGTGGTAAATTTCATTGTTCATGACAGCAGAAATTGTTTCATTTGCTATCTCTGTTTCACGGAAGGGCTTACCAAAGGATTGCGCTTCCCCCTGTTCATCTATGATGTAAATGTGGTATCCAATGGCTGATGGGATAAGTATTCCTCTAGGTCCAGCGGTTCCTGTCCGGCTGCGTATGCAGCAATATCCAAGGCAATCCGGGAGTTTTTTTCATCATTCTTAGACTTGAGCACCTGATGGTAATATGTGTTGGATATGAAAAATGCGATGAGGCCGCTTGCGATAATGATCCCTATCGTTGTCAGTGCCAGCTTACTGTATAAGGACTTGATCATTTTTCAGCCTCCAGTGCGTAACCGATGCCCCGGATCGTGTTAATCATTACTTTGCTGCCGGTGGACTCCAGACGTTGCCTGAGACGCATAATATGCACATCCACTGTCCTCTCGTCTCCTTCAAAGTCCATCCCCCATATCTTTTCTATTAAATGTTCTCTGGAAAAAACCTGCTTCTCATGTTCTGCCAGCAAGCATAACAACTCAAATTCTTTCAAAGGCAGCATTAGCGTTTTCTCGTTAATCTCCACTTCATAGCTTACTTTATTTATTTTCAAATTTCCAACCTGAATGCGCTGCTCGAATGGCTTATTGTATCTTCTTAATAATGCTTGCACACGAAAAAATAATTCTTTCGGCTCAAATGGTTTACTCAAGTAATCATCTGTTCCCGATAAAAATCCTTTTTCTTTATCTTCTATTCTGCTTTTGGCCGTAAGCAAAAGTATCGGAATATCATATTGCTCCCGAATAATGGAGGTTAACGCAAAGCCATCCATACCGGGCATCATTACGTCTACGATAGCAAGGTCACAAGCATTTTCTTCGAGTACTTGTAAAGCTTCTTTACCATTCACAGTTTTTTGTACACGATACCCTTCTTTATCAAGAAAGTCTCCGACCAGGTTACATACTTTGATGTCATCATCTACGATAAGAATTGAAACCATTTTGTTCACTCTTTCCCACCTATTCTTTTTAAATATATCAATTCGTATTCATTACTGAAATAATTTATCGATAATCGTATCCAGAACTTTTAGAATACCAAATAAACATGAATGGAATATGAACAGGAGATGAACAATGTGAATTTAATTGAGAAACACATTAATTCTTTTTCCTCCATTTGTGGCCTGTCTTCGTTTTATTAGAATCCCTTCATTTGAACTAAGTGTTTTTACAATGAATTTTTTCCGTATGCTGATCGCTCTTTGCAGCATGTATACTTCAAGCACTGTAAAACGTCATATCCGCATACGAGTCTGCCAGCAAATTGGCACCTCGCGGATAAGCTCGCGCCACTTTTCTAAGATGACAATACTATATTTTATGTTACCATAAGCGGCTATCCCATCACTAAAAAATTGCGCTTGTAAAGGGAAAGGGTATGGTTCATAATGAAGATAATACATACGCCACCAAAGGAAGGAACATGTTCATGATTGCCAATAGCCGATGATATCAAGAAAAACTTTCCTCATTAATTTATTCTTCTTTCTTAAATTAACCACTTTCCGAACAGGCTGGATGATCTACCATCCATCGTCCGATCACCCTAAGAAAGTTAATATGAAAAACTATTCGGAAGCGGGACAAATCACTCTTCCAAAGTCTATTATAGAAAGACTTGATTTGTATGAATGAAATCAGCTTAAATTAGAAGCCAATGTCACTACGGTGGGGCGAAAAACAACTGTACCATGGCCACAGCATAGGAAGGTATATACTTTCCTATCTGCCTATGAAAGGAATTTAACTATGCCACCAAACAAAAATAAAACAAAAAGTATCTTCATATTAATAGCCATCATGCTGGCTTTAACAGGTTTTCGTTTGCTATGGCTTTTTTACCATGCCCCAACAACGGATCAGCCAGTAGCCGAAGATGGACTGTTGGATTTAAGGGAGCATGATTTAAATGATGACCAAACTGTTACACTTAAAGGGGAGTGGGCTTTTTTCCCTGATAGTTTAGTAGAAAACACGCAGCAACTTCCTTCTAATATAAGTGAAAATATTCGAGACATATCTGGAGGTGCTGATGAGGATTCCCATCAATTTGGTACATATTATTTAAAGATTCTCGTTGATGAAGCGGCAGATGCAGATCATTTATTTTCCATACGCATGCCATCTGCGAACACCGCTTCTGCTCTATTTGTAAATGGTCATTTAATAGATCAGTCCGGCGATGTAGCTGCAGTTGAAAATAATCATGGGGGGCAAGGCAACCCATATGTCGCTTCGTTTTCAGAAGAAAGCAATGAAATCGATATTATGCTTCAGGTTTCCAATTTCGATACCAATGAAGGTATTGGCATAAGCAGTCCCATTAAATTTGGCACATCACAGGCTATAACAAGCAGTAAAAATCTTGAAGATGTATTATTAATAACTATGGTAGTTATTCTTGTGCTCCATAGTATTTATAGTCTGCTCATATATATTTTCATTTCCCGGAAAAAAATCATGCTTTTTTTTGCCATTGGATTTCTCTTTCCGGCTATAGATGAGATGCTTACATATGATAGTGCTACAATGGAATGGTTGCACTTAAATTATGAATGGTCATTTAAGCTTAAAGAACTCATCTATCTTGGAGCTGCGTTATTTCTTGTACAAATCATGAGAAATTTATTAAGAATTTCCAAGGAATATAAACGCTTTCGCTGGTTGACTGTGCTTTATGGCATCTGTGCACTGCTTATTGTCGTTCTCCCATTGAATTACTTAATTCAAATAAATACAATGTTTTTCATTCTTTATTTTATCTCCTTTGTCGCTGTTGTACCATTAGCTTTAAAGGAATACTTCCGATTTAAAGATGAATCCATTTTCATTGCTATCGTTGTTGTAGGTACGACTTCAGGTATTGTTTGGGGACTCATTAAAGCTGTTTCAACAGTGGAAATACCTTTTTATCCGTTTGATTACTTAATGGCATTTCTCGGATTCGCCGTTTTCTGGTTCAAACGTTTTTACCGGCAAAATAAGCAAGTGGTAGACCTCGTTGATGAACTGGAACAAGCAGATAAGAAAAAAGATGAATTTTTAGCAAACACGTCCCATGAATTACGCAATCCGTTGCATGGAGTTATGAATATCGCACAAACTGTTTTAGATGATAGAAAAGGAGATTTATCAGAGGAAAATAAGAAGAATTTACAATTACTGGTGAGTGTTGGACAGCACATGACATTTACCCTTAATGATCTTCTTGATGTCACACGGCTGCGGGAGCATCGTATAATACTGGAAAAAGAAAATACAGATCTTCGTACCGTATCCCTGGGCACCTTAGATATGTTGCACTTTATGACGGATAGAAAAGAAATTCAATTTCGTATGGATATTCCACGCTCTTTTCCGAAAGTACATGCAGATGAAAATCGTCTCATTCAAATTCTGTTTAATTTGCTGCATAATGCCGTTAAAAATACAAATAGCGGAACGATCACCGTATCTGCTGACCATAAAAATAAAATGGCCACTGTTTATGTTAAAGATACAGGTGTTGGCATGAGTAAGGAAACACTAAATAACGTTTTCCTGCCTTATGAACAGGAAGATTCGGGGATGACATCCAAAGGTGGCGGAATCGGTTTAGGCCTGAACATTTGTAAACAATTAATAGAATTACATGGCGGAGAGATTTCTGCTGACTCAACGGTTGGGAAAGGTACTGTTTTCTCTTTTACACTGCCTTTGGCTAAAAGCACTGCTGAAGAAATAAAGAGCAGATCGCAAACTGCAGCTGTCATTGATGACGACAGAGGATTGGTGATAATGAACGCTGAGCCGTCTATTTCTGAAAGGGTATCTTTATCAGGAGAAGACAAAGCAAAATTTTAGTCGTAGATGATGATCCTGTTAATTTACGGGTGATGAAAACCATGCTTGCAACAGAGTATGAAGTCATCACTGCAACGAGCGGGGTATTAGCACTGGATCTGATTGATGGCAGGGAATTGGATTTAGTCATCTTTGATGTGATGATGCCCTATATATCAGGTTATGAATTAACACGAATCATTCGCAGCAAATATACCATTTCCGAATTACCTGTCTTGCTGATTACGGCACGAGATAAGCTTGAGGATATTTCCGCCGGATTCCATGCCGGTGCTAATGATTATATTGTAAAGCCTGTAGAAGCATTAGAATTATCTGCCCGTGTAAAAGCACTGGCAAATTTAAAACAATCCATCCAGGAGCAGCTCCGGCTGGAGGCGGCCTGGCTTCAATCCCAGATACAGCCGCATTTCCTGTTTAATACGTTAAATACGATTGCGTCACTAAGTGAAATAGACACGGAAAGAATGACTAAGCTGCTGAATGAATTTGGAAATTATTTGCGAAGAAGTTTCGATGCAAATAATACGGGATCTCTAACACATCTTGAGAATGAGCTGGAATTGACGAGGTCCTATTTGTATATTGAACAGGAGCGATTTGGCGATCGATTACAAATTGAGTGGGACATGGAAGATGATCTTGATTTTCATATCCCGCCATTAACGATCCAGCCGCTTGTGGAAAACGCGGTCAGACATGGCGTGCTTAAACAATTACATGGAGGAACGGTAACAATACGGATTACCGAGCAGGAATCGCACTTTGAAATTGCGGTTGTGGATGAAGGTGTTGGAATGGAACAGGAGAAAATTCGGAAAATACTTGATGAGCAGCCTCATCACTTGAATGGAATTGGGGTTGCTAATACGAATAAACGGTTGAAAAAGCTGTATGGGGGAGGGTTGGAGATGGAGAGTGAGCCTGGTGCTGGGACTAGCGTGCGATTTCAGGTGCCGAAATGATGGTAACTATCAAAGTAATGTCAAAAAAAGCTGCCATATACTTTTTACAGTACATGGCAGCTTTTGCTGTGCATTCCTATTCTTGTAGTTTATATTTGTCATACTGCTTTTCGCTTACGATAGATCATCATGAGCGCAAATCCGATAGCTAGCAAGGCCATACCAATCAAAAGTATATTGTAGATATTTGTTGCTGTATCAGGCATGCGATCTCCTGTACCTGCTTCATCACCCGTAATTGAGACTTCTGTTACGTCATCTTTTTGAGAATCGCTTGGTTTGTCTGTTGGTCCTGGTGTCGTTGCCTCTTCTTCAGGTATGAGCGTGTTGGTGATGTCATAGCCTTCTACTGTAGATTCGTATCCTTCTACAGCATCCTCTGAAATAGAATAATCTATTTCTTTCCCAGCTTTGTATTTCGGCAAGTTTGTGAAGCTGTAGTTCCAATCGTCAGCTTCGGTTACTTTTATGGAATGAACAACTTCTCCATTTGCCAAAATATTAACTGTAATGGATTCCGGACGAGTGTAGTCCTCGTTATCGACATCTTCCCAAGTCTTTGTACCAGAAATTTCTATTTCTTCCGGTGTGTAGGCATTGGTGATGATGATGTTTCCATGATCTGCATCATTCACTGTTGTTTCATACTTAGGCACTTCTGTTAATTCAACTACTGAATAATCAATGGTTTCTCCTGCTGCTTTTTCATCCAGTTCTGTCCAAGTGTGCGTCCAGTTGTTCGCTTCAGAAAGTTCTACCGGATCACCATGGTTTTCACCATCTGCTGTTAGTTGAACTTCGATGTTTTCTGGGCGGATACCATCTTGATTATTAGCGTCATCCCAGTTTTTCGTTACAGTTACTGCTGTTTGTCCCGGTGTGTATTGATTTGTAATATCGAAACCTTCAATTGTTTGTGTGTAATTCTCTACAGTATTCTCTGTAACAGTGTACGTAATCTCTTCACCAGCTTCGTATTTTGGCAGATCTGTGAAGTTATACGTCCAACCATTTTCTCCTGTTACTTCAACTGAATCAACTTGCTTCCCATCTGCTAACAGATTCACTGTGATTATGTCTGATCGGATGCCGTCTTGATTGTCAGAGTCATCCCATGTTTTCGTACCTGAAATATCGATTTCTTCTGGTGTGTGGGTGTTAGTAATATTGAATCCGTCTATTTCGGTTTCGTATCCTTCTATCGCTGCTTCTGTGATCGTGTAAGTTATTTCTTCACCTGCTTCATATTTCGGCAAGTTTTCGAAACTATAATTCCAGTCGGTTACTTGCGTTACTTCTTCTGAATCAATAATTTCACCATTTGCAAGCAGATTCACTGTAATGGATTCTGGACGAATGCCATCTTGATTGTCGGCGTCATCCCATGTTTTCATTCCGGATACTACAATTTCTTCAGGTGTGTAGCTGTTTGTAAGGAGGAGATTTCCGTGATCTTCATCATTTACAGAAGTCTCATATCCTTCTGGTACATTTAGTTCTTCAACTGAGTAGGTAATCGGTTCTCCTTCTGCGTTTAATGGCAGGCCGTCCCAAATATACTTCCACTCCGCATCTGCAGTGATTTCTACTGGGTCTCCTGTTGCTTCACCATTTGCAAGTAATTGAACTTCAATGGCTTCTGGACGAATACCGTCTTGGTTATCGGCGTCGTTCCAGGATTTTGTTACGGTTGCTGTTGTTTCTTCCGGTGTGTAGGAGTTTGTTATTACAAAACCATTTTCATTTTCTTCATCTGCTTCAATAAATGTAGAATATTCTGGAAAGGTATTTTCCGTCACACTGTAATTAATCTCCGTGCCATTTTCATACACAGGAAGATTGGTGAATGTATGCTCCCAGTCTCGTGCTTCGTTTAATATTGCTCCTTCTACAATTCTGCCATCTGCGAGAAGAGTGACTGTTACATTGTTTGGACGAACGCGATCTCTGTCTTCTCCATCGTCCCATATTTTTGTAACAGGTATTTCTGTTACTTCTGGTGTGTAATTATTTGTAATGATCAAATTACCATGATCATTGTTATTAACTGTTACGGAATATTCTTCAGGTACATTTAATTCTTCAACCGTGTATGCTATTGCTTCTCCTTCTGCATAAGCATCTAAGCCAGACCATGTATATGTCCACTCATCAGCTGCAGTAACATCTACTGGTTCATCCACTTCCGTACCATTTCCATAAAGCTGTACTTGGATGGATTCAGGACGGTTACCATCTTGATTATTTCCATCATTCCATGCTTTTGTTACGGTAGCGGATGTTTCTTCTGGTGTATAGCTATTTGTGATGACAAATCCAGTTTCATTGTTTGGATCTGGATCAATGGAAGGAGAATAATCCGCCACTGTATTTTCTGTCACTCTATAGTTAATTTCTTCTCCATTTTCATTGACTGGAAGGTTGGAGAATGTATGCTGCCAATCATTTTCATCACCTAAAACTGTTGTACTGACAACTTCTCCATTACCTACTAGGTTTACTTCGACGTTGGTTGGACGAACACCGTCTTGGTTTTCTGCGTCATCCCATGCTTTACGAACCGTTCTTTCCGTTGTTTCGGGTTCATAACTGTTTGTAATTATAATATTTCCATGGTCCGTATCATCTACAGAGACTTCATAGCCTTCTGGAACATTCACTTCTTCGACCGTATACTCGATTGGTTCACCATTTGCATTGGCATCTAATTCATCCCACGTATGTGACCAATCAGATTGATCTAATGTTACGGGATCACCATAGTCTTCACCATCTGCTAAAAGTTGTACTTCGATTGTTTCTGGACGATTTCCATCTCGGTCACTATCATCATCCCAAGATTTTGTCACTGTTACCGATGTTTCTTCTGGTGTGTAGCTGTTTGTTATCGTGTAAGCTGGTTCTTCTTCTGTTCCAGTAAATTCAATAGTAGGTTGATAATCTATTACTGTATTTTCAGTCACTCTATAGTTGATTTCATTACCATTTTCATATACTGGAAGATCTATGAATGTATGTTGCCACTCATTCTCTTCATCTAGAACGGTTGTGCTTACAACTTCTTCATTACCTAATAAATTTACTGTTACGTTGTTTGGGCGGACACCATCTTGATTATCAGCATCATCCCATACTTTATTTATAGCTATTTCCGTTGTTTCTGGTTCATAGCTATTTGTAATTACAATATTTTCTTGGTCATCGTTATTCACATTTACTTCATAGCCTTCTGGGACGCCAAGTTCTGCAATCGTATATTCAACTGGCTCCCCATTTGCATAGACATCCAGTTCAGTCCATGTATACGACCAATCGGGACCTTGGAGCGTGATAGGTTCGCCATGCTGTTCGTCATTTGCTTCTAGTTGAACTTTGATAGAACTTGGACGATTACCATCCTGGTTATCAGCATCATCCCATACCTTTGTTCCTGTTATGTCAATTTTTTCCGGCTCATGTGTATTAGTTAAATTGAAGTTATAAGGATCATCCTCATCAGTTTCAACTTCACTTTCATAACCATTCACTGCTAGTTCTTCGATTGTATAAGATACTTCATTTCCTGCTCTATCTGTTGCAGGTAATCGATTAAATGAACCTGCCCAGTTATTATCTTCATCAAGTGTTAACTCTTGATCTGTTTCTTCACCGTCTGCCAATAATTTTACTATAATTGATTCTGGACGGATGCCGTCTTGGTTATCTGCATCATCCCATATCTTGTTCACGGTAACAGATACTTGTTCAACTATATATTCGTTTGTAATTGTCAAGCCATCTTCTGAAATCGTCTTTTCAAAATGGTCTGGAACCTCTACTTCATCGACAGTGTATACATACTCGTTTCCGTCTATATCTGTTACATCTAAGTCAGTCCATGTATACTCAGTTTCGCCACTTTCCAGTTTGACGGATTCATAAGCTCCACCATCTCTATATGGTTGCAGTTCAATAGAATCCGGTCTGACGGTTTCTCCGCCTTCCCATACTTTTGTTCCTGTTACATCAGTTTTTTCCTTTGTATTTTCAAAGGTATCCGAAACAATATTCTCTTCATTATTATCATATGCTGTATCAACAACCAGTTCTAATTCTTCTTCAGAAAGAACATACCCTGGTGGTGCTTCTTCCTCTACTAAATAATAAGTTCTAAGAGGTAAGTTTCCAATTTGAAGGATACCTTCATCTGTAGTAAATGACTCTTCTTGTGTATATTGAACTCTTTCACCATTTAACTCATACCATAACGTAAAGGTAGTGTCATTTGTAATTATTTCTCCAGTGTCTGAATCTTCTTTCGTAACACTTAAGGCTCCTCTATCCCTTGCCCATTCGCCACCTGCATCAGAGAATTGTCTGGCACTTAATTGACTGGACTCTTGAGTTTGCCTGTCAATACCAATTCCATCTAAGGAGATTCGATTACTTATGTTACCATCAGTTGCGGTAACAGCCGTAGTGTAATGTAAGACTAGTGTGTCTTCTAACTCACCAATCATACTGATGACCAGGTTTGTTTCTCCAGTAGGTTCATCATTTTCATCCGTTGCTGGTTCAACCTCAAGATTATAATCAGTTCCCGCTTTAAAACATTGCCTTGGTCTTGTAATCTATAAACTTCTAAACTATCTTCTATATAAATATGTCCTGAACTAATTGTATCTGTAATCTCAGCATTCTGAATGATTGATAGACTTTTGTTAACTGTTGCTTGCCACTCAACTTCATCACCTGTGAATACTTGATCACCAGTTAGATCGATTGCTCCTTTTTCCAGGAAGTAATCGTGCTTACTATAGTTAACGGTAGCAGTATAATCATATTTCTCGCCATCAACGTCAACAGTTGCGTTGTTGGTATACTTTGATTCTGAAATATCTGGTACGGATGTAGTAAATTCCACCACATATCTTTCTGTCACTTCATTGTCAAAGGTAATAGTGAACTCATTACCAGTAACAACGAGCTCATAATTTTCTGGCTCAAGTACTGTTCCAGTAATCTCTGTAGTTCCATCAGATTTCACATCATAAACGGATACCTTGATGCTATCATCATCAATTTCTCCTGTATAGTCTAATATATCTGTAATAGTAACATTTTCACCAAGGTTTTGTCCTTGGTAGTTCGTATATAGCTGCCAAGCAATTTTTCTTTCGCTGCCGCTTACCCAGCCATTACCTCTATTACCGTCTTCATCAAAGTGGACTAGTTGACCTTCTTTCTTACCACTGTTCCAAGAATCTTCTCTTACTTCGTAATAAGCATCATCTTCTTCATCAACTGTGTTCCCATTCTCAGTTGTTCCATCAAATTCAGCTTTATTTCTATATAGTACTTCTTCGTCTTCGTTAGAATGAGGAATCAAGAAATTGCCCTCAATTTCTTCTTGAGGATCATATGAGGTAGTGAAATTGACCACTAACTCTCCATCAGCTATCTCTTGGTGAAAGGTAATAGTAAATCCATTTTGATAGCCTTCCTCAATTTCATCCACAGTATAGTCTGGTCCCTCTTCAAGATCATCCTTACCAAGCTTAATATTAACCGAATCAGGCAACAAGATGAGTCCATCATTTGGGAAAGTATCTGTTATAGTAAATCCTGACTGAATATCTTCCCTTACAGGATTAACATTCAAACGCCAGTCGATGGTCTTCTCATTGTAATCAATTCCAGCAAAACTTTTCGTATAGGTGTTTGCATTTGGTACAATAGTGACTTCTCTTTCTTCTCCACCTTCACCAACCCCTTCACCTGTCATTCCAACCGTGTTTGTAAACTCATTAAGATTGAAATCATCAATACGTGTAGTGTAATTAATAGTAATGGTTTCCGTACCGACATTTACTAAACTTATCGTAAGCTCGGTTTTTCCAGCATGCTCGCCATCAGTAACATCTTCGGTATTCCAATTTGCATCAGCAAAAGTTGCTCCATCTTCATCTGTGACGATAACTTCCTCGAGAACCAACCCTTCTGGAAGGTAATCTGTAACAGTTACATCAGTTAATGGATGTTTTGCCTCATTAACTGTAACTTCCCATGTAACGGTCCGGTTTTCATAATCTACATTACCCACTTCTACTTTTTCAAGAATTGGATCTCTTTCTATAGTAACGGTTGCTTGATCATCATTTAATTCATCAACACCGTCATATAGCGTTGCATCATTTTCGAAACCGTTGTTTTCCAGGTATTCTCCGCTGTTGACTTCTTCCCAATCAACAGCTGTTTCAAATTTAATTCGGTAGGCATCCTCTTGTCCTAAGGATCCTAAGTTTATCGGGAATTCCGTAAACGTACCTTCATGGGGATCTCCTTCTACCCAGTTATCTCCATCTTGTGTAATTCTAACTACTTCGATAGTATCTGGGTCTACTGTTAATCCATAAGGGAGATTATCTTCTACTATAGCCTCGCTAATTAAGCTTCCATTTTTATTCACATCAATTTGCCACTTAATTACATCGCTATCTCCAACTTGCCAACCATCTTTTTCAATTGGATTACTTCTTGTCAACCCTCCAACTGTAGCATCGGCTGGTAAAGATTCCTCACCATATGCAAACGTTGCATCATTAGTAAACGATTCTGCTGCATAATTTTCGATGGCTGTCGTATATTGGACGCGATATCCATTAAAAGGTGCAATTTCACCTAATTCAATTGAGAATTCAGATGGATTTATAGCTGAAGTTACATCAGCACCTTCTCTAACATCTCCATCATAGCCAATGCTTAGCTTATGGATAACAAAATCTCTAGCTTCGCCTAATCCACTTGGAATATTATCCGCTAATGTTGCATCGGTTATCTCTTCATCATTTGTATTGAGCACATCGATCGTCCATGTGATTTCTCTTGCATCATGCTGCGTATCTGGATGTCCTTCCTTTTCAATACCGCTGTGGTCTATATTTGGTCGAGCGATAACAGTGATATTGGTTTCATCATTATCGCTAAATGGAATTTCTTGTTCAATATTTTCCCTGAATTTTTCTAAATCGAATTCTAAGCCGAGATCGACGTATCCGTTTCGGACATTATCATTTTCGACATTCTCATTAAATACAAATTTCAGGACGCCATTTTCAACATGATAAGTACCTACAACCGTTCCTTCAACAATGATGTTATCAAGTGGTGTAGTTACTATCTCAAACGCATCAGAAAGACGAACTTCGGCTGTATCTCCATCACGAGCATTAAGCCCTTCTGTACTCCAGTTAAATCTAAGGTTTGCAATAGTATCTTCATCTATTGAAATAACGTCACCATCTTGAACATCTTCTTCGTTAATTGTCAAACTATCAAAGGTAAAGATATTTCCTAAATCAGTAAGGGGTTGTACTTCTGAAAAAGCAGAAGTTGTGGTGCCTTCTTCCTCACTGACTTCGTTTGCCTCAGATTCATGATTTACAACTTCTTCTTCGTTGGCTTTCTCTGTTCTTTCTTCAGTTAAGCCCTCTTCTATAGATTCTTCTGTTGTTTCTTCTGCTACTTCTTCCTCTTGATTCCCTACTGAATCCTCTTCTTCCACAGCTTCTTCCGACTGATCCAATTGTTGCTCAACCGCTACTGCATCTACAACAAAAGTTCCTTCTGCTTCAGGATTTTCAGTAATTGCTTCATTAAAACTAACCGTCACCGCTCCATCTATCGCAGCCTGATAAGCTCCAACTTCCGTCTCACCTTCTGCATCTGACAATACTCCCTGCTGCTCCTCTTCCACAAGCAATCCTTCAGGAAGGGATAGAGACTCGGTATGCTCTGCTTCAATCTCTACATGCGCAATGGACCAATCAACATGCACATTCACTGCTGATTCGTCATCCATTTCGTCAATATTTATGGCATTTCCATCTTCATCAGTGTACGATACTCCAGTAAAAATACTTTGTTCCGACCCTTCCGCTACAGCTTGCGAAGGTAAAAACAAACTACTGGAAACCGTCTGAAAGACCAGCATAAATATAAACAGAATGCTTAATCTTTTGTTCAATTCAACATACCCCTTTCTTCAGTACATTTTATTCAGTATTGGGTGGTTCTATTTTCCTACCCAGAAGAACATTGTATAAGATAATCCTCTACAAATTATCTACAACACCTTAAAAAAACGTAATTTGTAATGTATAATGAAATTAAGGAATATATCAGACTGGGGGTATCATTGTGAAAGCAATTCTTGTTGATGACGAAGCACTCGCTTTGGATTTTTTGGAACACCAGGTAAACAAGGTTGCTAGTATTGAAGTCATAGGGACATTTAATTACTTGGACATCGAGAAAGATGCTGCTCACCTAGAGGAAGTTGATGTTGTATTTTTAGACATAGAAATGCCTGAGATTAATGGGCTTGAACTTGCAGAAAAAATACTGGAAATTGATGCAGATATTTCCATTGTTTTTGTCACCGCTTTTAACGATTATGCCGTGCAAGCATTTGACTTAAATGCATTAGACTATTTGCTTAAACCCCTTCAATTAAATCGGTTGAAAAAAACGATGGAAAGAGTGGAATTGAAGGCAAATAAGCAAATACATAAACCATTAGTTAAAAATAATATGCTGCGGGTAAATGTATCCAGGGAGCTGAGTTTCGAATTAACAAAAAATAAACCTGAAATCATTAAGTGGCGAACAACAAAAACGAAGGAATTATTTCTTTATTTACTTCATCACTGCGACAAAACGGTTCGTAAATCCGAACTAATCGAATTACTTTGGACAGATTTTCAAGAAGACAGGGCTTACTCACAATTATATACAGCAATATACCACATACGGAAAGCCTTAAATAAATACAGCGCCCATTTCAAAATAAAAAACATGGGAGAAGGCTACGTTTTGTCCACAAAAAATGTTTTCATTGATCTCGTTGAGTGGGAGAGAAAAATAAGTTTCGCTCCACCGATTAACTCAGAAACGATAATTAGCTATGAAAAAAATATGAAATTATATACGGGGCCTTTTTTAAAGGAATATGAATACTTATGGGCCGAGGCAGAACGGCATCGGTTAGTGCAGTTATGGCTGAAAACTGCTTATCAAATGGCAGGCTACTATGAGAATCAGGATAATATGGAAAAGGCAAAAACGTGGTTTGTTAAAATTTGTACCACCAGCCCGGAAGAAGAAGATGCTCAATTTTCATTAATGAAAATATATAGCAGGTTGGGATTCAGTTTACAAATAGACCGGCAGTATTATCAATTGGCTAATGCACTGGAAGAACTCGGTTTAGAAGTGAGTCCCCATGTGAGCAAATGGTTCAAACAATGGAAAACAAGGCAAACTCAAGTAAAGCCCTGACCTGCGCGGTGCGGGCTTTACTTGAAGCTTTATTTTGCATTCTTTCTATCGTGCTTAGTGGCGCGTTCATCATACCCCATCAATTCATGTAAAAAATCAATTACTTCATTTCGATTATTTTTTCCTATTTTACTATATGTATTACTGACATAATCCCTGACAGTACTTTCACTCAATTGAAGCATCTCCGCCATCTCCTTGTTTGTCTTTTCCTTAAACAGGAGATAAATAATATCCAATTCTCGTTTTGTAGGATATACACCTTTATTTTTCAGTTTTTGATTCATTATTTCCTTTTTATCCAGGTTAGGCATTTTAACATGGTTGATTACTATTTTAGCAATCTCACCGGAAATGACATAATCCTCATTACTGACATCACGAATGGAGTGAACCAAATTTTTGTAATTTAATTGACTTAATAGGAATCCCTCGACACCCGCTTCTATCCCTTCGATAATGACCTTCTTATTTGAGGATGGCAATAAATAAATTATTTTCGCCTGATCCAGTGTTTTCTTTATAAAATCAGTCATTTTAATTACATCGCTAACACTAGAAATCTCTGTATTAAGCAATACAACATCCGGTCTCTGTTCTTTTACCATCTTCATTATTTGGTTTTCATTTGTAGCTGTTCCTATCACTTTCATATCATTTTCTTTATCAATCATTAAGCGCAATCCTTTATTAAAAATCCCATCATGGGCAATAAGTAATAATTTTATCATCTTCAACATTCTTTCTTAATTTTTATGTTTCTATTATTTATTTCCATTTTAAGCATAAATATGAAATCATTATGAAGTTTTAATTTCAAAGCCTTGTTATACGCTTCTAACAGTTGTTTATCGCTCAAAAAAGAAAAAGTTATGCTTCTATTTTTTGTTAAATAAGAACTCAACACAGCTTCACCCTAATCATATTTTCTCTGTCAGAATACATTTTACTTCTATACAATTTCTTAACAATTGTTTCCGAATTGGCCGCTATTGTAAATTTTAGTTTACTAAACCTTAATAAAAGTTAACAGTAAATTAAAACTAGTTGAATAATAGGTCTATAGAATTGGTGTGTAAAGAAAGATATACAAACTTAAGAGGAGGAATTTCAAATGAAGATATTTAAACAAAAACGGCTGGTTCTATTATTAAGCTTTCTAATGGCTGTTCTATTATTGGCCGCATGTGGTTCAGAAGATGATGGAACAGAGGAACCTTCTGACAATGAAGATACAGAAAGTGAAGATGTGGAAAATGAAGCTGCAGCAGAGGAAGAAACAGAACAAGAAACTTCTGCAAACTGGCCTGAAGAAATTGTTATGGGTGTTGTACCTTCTGAAGATCAGACTTCTGTGTCACCTCGCGTAGAGAGCTTTGGAGAAGCATTAGGTGAAGAGCTGGGAATTGATGTAGAAGTATTTATGGGGACAAACTATAACGCGATTATTGAAGGTATGAACAATGAACATGTCGATATAGCTTTCTTTGGTCCTTTTGCATATGTTTTGGCAAATGAACGGAGCGGGGCTGAAGTATTTTCAATTGGTGCAGAAAGTGAAGATGATATTACATATCAAAGTGCATTTATTGTACCGGCAGATTCAGAGGATGAAGAACTTGCTGATTTGGAAGGAAAAGACTTCTTGTTTGTAGATCCTGCATCTACTTCGGGACATATTTTTCCTCGATCAGCTGTCATTGATGAAATAGGCGTCACCAATGATGAAGTAGATACATTCTTTGGAAATGTTAGCTTTTCGGGAAGTCACGATGCATCCATTTTATCAGTTATCAATGGAGATGTGGATGGAGCAGCAATAGCAACCGATGTCATGGATGCGATGCTCGATCAAGGGCAAATAGATAAGGAAGACTTTAAAATTATTTCTGCTTCTGATGACATTCCCCGTGGACCTGATGCTTATCGGGCAGAACTTCCGGAAGACCTAAAAGAAGCAATCAGTGAATTTTATTTTTCCTATGAAGATGAACAGTTTTTTGAAGAAAGAGGCATCAGCGGTTTTTATCCTATTGAAGATGAAGCCTACGACGTGGTGCGTAACACAGCAGAAAACTTAGGGATGAGTCCTGAAGAATTGTTAGAATAATAACAGAGGAGAATATGCTATGGCGGAAGTTTTTCTGGAAACAAGGGATTTGTCGAAAGTATACCCTGATGGAACAGAAGCATTAAAAAAGATTTCACTTTCATTCAAACAGGGTGAGCTGGTCTCTATCATTGGACCCAGTGGCGCCGGAAAAAGTACATTCTTACGTTCCATAAACCATTTGAACCCTCCAACCTACGGTGATGTTGTATTTCAGGATAAAAATATTACTATAGCTAAAGGAAAAAATTTGAGATTAATTCGCCGTCAAATTGGGATGATATTCCAAGGATACAACCTTATAAATCGATCTAACACCATTCGCAATGTACTCCATGGAAGACTCGGTTATATGTCTACTTTTAAAGGCGCATTCGGAAGGTTTTCGAAAAACGACTTAATGGAAGCCTTTCGTATTTTAGAACGGGTTGGCTTGAGTGAACATGCATTTAAAAGAGCGGATGAACTCAGTGGTGGTCAGCAGCAGCGTATAGGTATAGCTAGGGCCATTGCGCAAAAACCCTCTCTTATATTAGCAGATGAACCGATTGCCAGTCTTGATCCTGCTTCGTCAGAAAATGTGATGAAGTATTTGAAAAAAATAAGTGAAGAGGATGGTATAACAACCATTGTCAATCTGCATCAGGTAGATTTCGCCAAACACTTCGCAGATCGCATTGTAGGCATTAAGACAGGAGAAGTTGTATTTGATGGTCACCCCGGCGAACTCTCTAAGTCAACGATTGAGCATATATATTATAAGGAGGCGCAAAAAAATGAATACACCTCCTTACGCAGTGGAGAATTATACGCTTAACCGTTATGAGGAAAAGTACAGAGAATTCAATCGCAGGAAAAAGCAATTACTTCATAATCGTTTCATCATCTGGACTATTATCGCCGTATTGGTGATATGGTCCTGGATTGGTACAAATTTTAATATGATGGATCTTTTTTTGGGTACTGCTCATATTTCTGTTTTTATCTTTCAGGATATGCTGCCTCCTGATTTATCTACGATTGGGTCATTTATTGGTCCGGCATTGGACACATTATATATGAGTTATATAGGATTATTTTTTTCTGTGTTTTTTTCTTTAATGTTTGGTGTGATGGCAGCCCGAAGTACTACCATTCACCCTGTTATCGCATTTTTAAGCCGGTCATTTATCACCTTCTTACGCTCTATACCAGCTATTGTTTGGGGGATACTTTTAGTTGCTGCTATAGGGTTGGGACCATTAGCAGGCACTTTAGCTTTAGGATTGTCGGGGATCGGCATACTTGGGCGAGCATTTGCTGATTTGCTGGAAGAAATTGATCAGCATCAGATAGATGCTGTCAGAGCGACCGGTGCAAATTGGTTTCAAACAATAGGTCAAGGTGTTTGGCCTCAATTTAAACCAGGCTTTGTCTCGTGGTCTTTATATAAAATGGATTTAAACATACGGGAGGCCGCAGTATTGGGAGTGGTAGGTGCAGGTGGAATTGGTTATGCCCTGGAAGGAAGCATTAGCTTGTTTCAATACCAGGAGGCGACTGTTGGCATCTTAATGATTTTCGTGCTCATTCTGCTCGTTGAGTTTACTACAGCAAAAATACGGGAGAAGATTTTATGAGGGAAATGAAAGAACAGAAAAATAAACTTACTAGATGGATTTCTTGGGGGGGAGCTGGGGTTTTCTTTATTGTTAGCCTACTCCAGTTGGAAATCGTCCCGGAAAAAATATTAAACAGCTTCTCACGGACACAAAACTTGCTCAATAATATGCTTCCGCCTGTGCTGGATGAACCAATCAATATATTGGGTGCTGCAGTTGAATCATTACAAATTGCTGTACTGGGAACTGTGTGGGGAATTGTATTTTCGATCATACTAGCTTTCTTTGCAGCTAAAAATATGGCACCACACATATCAATCAGTTATGCAATCAAAGGTTTTGCAGCGTTTGTAAGAGCAGTTCCAGCGTTAATTTGGGCACTTCTATTTATTATTGCTGTGGGACTTGGTCCTACACCAGGCATACTGGCTTTAGCTGTAAATAGTATTGGCATGCTTGTGAAGGTATATGCTGAATCGATTGAAGAAATTGATAATGGTGTCATTGAGGCAATTAAATCAACAGGCGGTACTCGATTTCAGGTAATTATGCAAGGTGTCATACCTATGATTATGAGTATTTTTATTTCATGGTCCGTTTTCCGATTCGATATCAACCTTCGCTATGCTGCTGTCCTCGGTGTAGTAGGTGCAGGCGGTATTGGATGGGAACTCGTCCGTGCTTCGCGTATGATTGCTTATGACGAGATGCTCAGTATAACTATTGTCATGTTCCTGATGGTATTGGGAGCTGAGTATTTCACCCGGTTTCTTAAACAGCGTGCAGAACTGGCGACCATGAAGGCGAGTAAATAATATAGGTGCCTGTGTCACTCCCAACATTCACTCGAATTTTGTCGATCTATCAACTGGAGTTTAGTCACAGTTTAAACTATATGTAATTACTTTTGTTCAGAATTTACATGTTATTTAAACTAATTTTATAATCCCTTTACAGTGACTCTTTATAATAATAAGTACTAAGAAAAATAAGCAGGAAAGGAGTATTTTTAGAATTTGCATTTACACCACATGATGCGACATCATTTGTGGTTTCAGTACGATAAATATTTAAAGGCACAGGGAGGAATTATATTGAAATTTGGAGAAGTTAAGCATATCTTATTATCCATAATGGCAGCAGTCATTATTGCAGGGGTTATTTCCATTGATGCAAATTCCGTTATTGCGAGTGAAGAAGAGAAACTAGTAGAAGAAGACTTTGATCATCTGGAAGATGGCGCTTTACCTGATGAATGGAGAGTGGTTCAAGGGGAAGCCGGGGCAGTAAATGGCAAGCTTGAACTTTCATCCCCTAATATTTCAGATCCTGCTCGTGTACTTATTCCTATGGAGGAAGGTACAGGAGATTATGTATTTGAAGCAGATGTGACTTTTAAATCAGCTGTTAATGATGCGCGTTGGGTTTCCCTCATGTATCGTGTGCAAAACGAAGACTATCCTTATTATCAGTTCGCAGTGCGTCGCGGAACATCTGCATTAAACGGACTAGAGTTCGCGATACGAACCGAAAATAACGCCTGGGATGTACAGGAAAAAACCTTTTATACCGAAGACTTTCAATATGACGAAACCTATCGTTTAAAAGTAATTGTTAAAGGAAGTCGTGTGCAGCAGTTTGTTAATGATCAATTATTTATTGATACTGATGCAGCAATAGAGTGGAATGACGGGGACATCGGTTTCCAGGTTTCCGGGGCTATAGTAGAATTTGATAATGTACTGGTAACTACACAAACAGAAGAATTGCCGCCGCTCCAAAGCTCTGAAGCATATTTGCCAAATGAGCCTGAAACAAATATGTTAAACGCACCAACTGTTATCTCCCAAAATCTTCCGGAAAATCTGGATGAATTTACTGAAAATGGTGTTTCATCTATGGTGCTCCAAACAGATCTGGATGATAATGGAGATGTCACAGTGGAAAATGAGCTGTTGTCAGATCTTTTACAATCTGTAAACGGAGAGGTTATCCCTGTTATCCAGATAGAAGATGACGCGCATGCAGAAGGGGTTATTACAGCCCTAAAAGCTTCTTCCTTAAAAGATGTGCATGTCATGTCAACTAAACCTGAAATTATTGAAGAGATTAAAGAATCCTATCCAACTGCAAGAGGAACAATCCTTTATGATCGTAACCATTTCAATAAACATGATCTGAATCAATTGGTAAAAGATATAAATCGTACGAAATCTACTACAGCTGCGATCCCGCAAAATCTATTGGACAATGAAAATATTTACTATTTACACAGCAGAGCGATTTCAGTCTGGGGAATAGGCGGAAACACTATTGATGAGGCGCATGCATTAATTCATTCCGGTGTCGATGGGATTATTAGCGAAGATGCACTCTCTGCAGTGGAGGCATATAACAAATATCCGGCAAATACTTTAGTACAAAGGCCTATTGTCGTTGCACATCGGGGCGTCCCTTCTCTGGCACCTGAGAATACGATGGCCGGCTATGAGCTATCATATGAATTGGGTGCAGATTTAATAGAAACGGATATCCAAGCAACCAAGGACGGTCATATTGTCATTATGCATGATACTACTGTGAACCGTACTACGGATGGGACAGGCAATGTGTCGGATTTGACTTTGGAAGAAATTAAAGCGTTAGATGCAGGCTCTTACTTTGGCCCGGAATTCGAAGGGGAAGGGGTACCAACCTTAATCGAATTTTTGGAAGGATTTAAAGACCGTGACGTGGTATTGCTTGTAGAATTAAAAGATGTAGGTATCGAAGAGCAAGTACTGAGAGAAATTGAGGAAGTTGGAATGGAGGATCACGTGGTTCTTCAAAGCTTCGATATGGAAAGTGTACTTAAGCTGAGAAAATTAAACCCGGAGATCACGGTAGGATATTTATATTCTTCCGGCGTACCCGCGACTCCAGAACAAAAAATTGCAGATGCAGAAGAAATGTTGAATTATGCCACCAACCATGGTGTGCGGTTAAATGCCAGCTACGGAAGTCTTTCCCAGGAGTTCATCACATATATGAGACAGCGTGGTATGATGAACATGCATTGGACATTCCGGGACGAAGGTGCATTGGAAGACCAATTAAAGCAGGGACTGATAGGTCCAATTACCGACTATACTCAATGGTTAACAGAGGCACCTGTACGCATTGATACGCCAATTAAGAAGCGGAATCTTAAAGTAGGTAAATCTGCGACTATACAAGCTAAAGCATTCTTGAATCCTCGTGTAGGTAAGACAGAGAATATTGAAACAACGCTATTATCTGCTTTGAATCAAGACAATGTAGCAGTAAATGCTAATACGGTCACAGCGGTTTCCCCTGGTACAGCACATGTTTTAGTAAACCATAATTTTGAAATGATTGGCAAAGAATGGAATATTGTTTCTAACCCGATCCGAGTTAATGTTTCGGATTAATAAGAGATGCCCTAGTCACTCACTGAAATAAAAGCAAGTAAATCATCGTTTAGCTCAATTAAAAATAGCCGTGGATTGGTGTCCTCGGCTATTTTTGTGTACTTAATGAAGCTTCGTATACTTACAATCCAGACTACAATCTAAAGATTATTCTACTTCATTACTGATCGCATCTTTACTCAAATAGTAACATACACAGGTGATAGCAGCTGAAAAAACCACCATACCCGTAATTATATTTTCTGCTGTTAGTATGTTCAGTATTACCTGACCTATTGTGGCCATTAACACCATGACAAACATGACTTTAAATATAGCTGCTGATGTGATTGTGTGATTTCCAATTTTTATTACCATCTCAAAATTCCCTTCAACTGTATACTAGAATTGCGTAAATAAATGGCAGTACTTGATTTCCCGCGCTGATTTTCTAAGTGTATAATTTCTCTGGAACGCTGCGAATGACAATCCAGCGATTATATTGATCTATTAGAAGCCCATTCCTAACATAAACAGCAATGTTCCTGGACCAATGCCAGTTATATTTTACCTATAAGTAATGATAATAATACCTATTGATAATGGAATGCCGTACACAAAATAGTACCTGTTCTTTAATTCTTCATCAGTTTCCCGAATGCCTTCATTACATAATCACTTGGCAAGTATACTGAACTTGATTGAAAATAAATGCATACAGCGACTGCAATTAAATTCAGTCCTATAAATAAGTATAATAACGAGCGCCTACATCATTTGGTACATAAACCAATTGATGTAAATACATAAACAAATCAATGAAAACTCCAAAAAAGACAGAAAGAGCAATGGTTTTAACAATCAACCCCATGCTGAATTTTATTTTCATAAAATAGCTAAGCAGCATCGCAAAGAAGTGAAAAATGATGAGGCAAACACCGAGCTAAACGGCTATATATTCAAGATTTCCTGCAGCAGAAGTCCAAGGTGCACTTCCTAAGTTACTTATAATCATAAAACTATTTCCTAAAGCTTTTAATATAATTGAAATGATAAACCATACTGAATTTAAAGATAGTGCTCTCATTTAGACTTCCAATCACCCCTGTTCAGCATAAAATTAACACCCCGTCTAACAGTACAGGCAAACAATATTCCTTGTTGACCCCTTTAATGTTAATCCATAAAATTGATTAAATCAAAACAAAGGTGCCTGGGACTGCGTTAAATGCTCGTACCATCGAAAAGCGTTGCCACTTCCCGAAATTTCACGAATTTTATCGAAAAAATGGGAAGGCTGCCTGAAAAGTAAATAAAAAATCTGCCTTAAACCTTTTGCGGTAGACGGCAGATTTTATTTATTTATATTCATTCATATTTAACCGCAACATTCTTTACTTGCGTATAATTATAGAGTGCAATCCATCCTTTTTCCCTGCCAAATCCGCTCTTTTTATAACCGCCAAATGGCATTTGCACGCCACCTCCAGCACCATAGTTATTGATAAATACTTGTCCTGAATCAATTCTGCTGGCCAAGTAATGCGCACGGCTGATATCTTGCGTCCAAATTCCGGTAACCAAACCGTAGTCAGTACTATTGGCCAAATCTAAAGCTTCTGCTACATCCTTGAATGTAAACACCGTCAACACCGGTCCGAAAACTTCCTCCTGCGCCAGTCTGCTGTTTCTATCCACATCATCAATAATCGTCGGTTCTACATAAAATCCGCCTACATTTCCTTCAACAGTCACAGCATTTCCGCCTGCCACTACCGAGGCTTCTTTTTTCGCCATCTCAATTAAACCTATCACATGATTAAATTGCCTTTCATTCAAAATAGGTCCGAGGTCTTTATCATCCAGGCCTGCTCCAACGGTTAACTCCTCAAACTTTTCCACTACTTTTTGCAGGAATACTTCTTTGAATGATTCTTCCACCAAGAGTCTCGCTCCTGCTGAACAGGTTTGCCCAGCATTTTGGATAATCGACCGTACGACTCCGCCTACCGTTTTATCCACATCACAATCAGCAAAAACAATGTTCGGTGATTTACCGCCAAGTTCTAAAGTAGAAGGAACTACATTTGCCATTGCTGCCTGTCCAACAGCAATACCTGTCCCTACCGAACCGGTAAATGTCACATGGTTAATTAATGGATGACCGGATAACGCTGCTCCAGCTTCCTGGCCAAATCCTGTAATATGATTAAACACCCCTGCAGGCAATTCCAGTTCATCAAAAAATTCCGTCAGCTGCATTGCAGTCAGCGGTGTATCCTCCGCGCTTTTAACAACTACTGTATTTCCCATGGCAATAGCTGCAGCAACACTTCTCGAAATGATCTGCAAAGGATAATTCCAAGGCACAATATGCGCTGTCACACCGACCGGCTCACGAACCACATAATCCAATAATCCATCTTCAATCGGAATGGTATCACCCATCACTTTATCTGCCGCTCCGCCATAAAAACGGAAATATCGAATGGCAGCATCCACATCAGCATAGCCTTGAGACAATGGTTTGCCCACATCCATGGATTCCATTTTAGCCAGTTGGTCGCGCGCTGCTTTCATTTTATCAGCAATATCAAATAATAACTCCCCGCGCTCATGCGGTTTAACCTTTCTCCATTTATCACTGCGAAAAGCTTCCCTGGCTGCTTTTACTGCCTCATCCACATCCGCTTTTGTACCTCTGGGAATACGGGCAATAATTTGTCCATTAGACGGGTTCCGTACATCAATGCTTTCCCCATTGCCACTTTGCATCCACTTTCCATTTATATACATTTTAAACTGGTTCAAAACAAATCCTCCCAACTTTTATACTTGCATTCAACAGCTTCAGATATTTCTTCCCCCATCTACATGCAATACACTTCCTGTCATCATATTTGCTTCCTCTGACAGGAGATATTTAATGGAATGGGCGATATCCTCCGGCTTTAACAGTCTTCCAAGTGGTACACTCTTTTCAAAAATATCTTTTTTCGTATCGTCCATATTTGCCCCTTCTGCTGAAAATTGGCCAAGCATTTCCGTGTCAGAGGGCCCGGGATGAAGAACATTGACATTAATCTGATCTGGAGCGAGTTCCAAAGCTAATGCCTTAGAAAAAGCTTCCACTGCCCCTTTAGATGCCACATAAGATTGCAAACCCGGTCTTGGCCTTGTAACAGATACAGAACCGACATTTACAATGCTTCCTTGTTTCTTTTCCTTCATATATATAGAAGCTTGCCGGCAGGTCAGGAACATCATGGTCATATTAATATCCATGATTTTATGCCATTCTTCCAGGCTTACTTCATCAATCGGAGTGGCACTTTGAGCGATGCCCGCAATATTAGCCAGGCCATCAATAGATCCGAATCTATCTTTTGTCTTTTGAAAAATCTCTTTTACCGTCTTTTCATCTGTTAAATCACCCTGAAATGCTATAAAATTACTATTCTCTTCATATTCCCTCAGTGTATCTGTACGGAGATCACAGCCTGCCACATTGGCATTCTCCTTTAGCAAAAGATCCACCGTGGCTTTTCCCATTCCGCCATTTGCACCAGTTACAAGAAATGTTTTATTTTTGACTCCCATGGTCGCTGCTCCTTTCCTGAATCTTTTCTACGACAGCATCACCAACCTGCGATGTAGTTGCTTCACCACCAATATCAGGTGTCAGTGTTTTCTTTTCCAGCAACACATCTTCTACTGCAGCCAACACCAAATCATGCAGATCCACCCTGCCAAATTGCTGCAGCATTAAAGCGAGAGACCAGATTTGTGCAACTGGATTCGCAATTCCCTTACCGGCAATATCTGGTGCAGACCCATGTACCGGCTCGAACATGGACGGGAATTCACCGGCAGGATTAATATTTGCAGATGGAGCAATACCAAGCCCGCCGGCTATGCCTGATCCCAGATCCGATAATATGTCTCCAAACAGATTGGAAGCTAGTACTAGCTGAAAATCCTCCGGTCGTTCCACAAACAAGGCAGCAATCGCATCAACATAGAATTTTTCATAAGTAATATCATCAAATTTTCCTGCTGTTTCCTCTACTACCTCATCCCATAATGTCATCGTATGTATGATGGCATTTGATTTTGTAGCATTGGTTACCTTTTGGAGCTGGTGCTCCCTTGCATACTCAAATGCAAATGCCGCAACCCTGGAGATTCCTCCCCTCGTCATAATGGTATTCTGTACAGCTAGTTCCCGAGATTCTCCCTGATACATCTTACCGCCTGCAGCAGAATATTCCCCTTCCGCATTTTCACGGATAATTACAAAATCTATATTTTCTCCTTTTTTTAAAGGTGTTTCCATTCCTTTCAGCAATTTTATCGGCCTGAAATTAATGTACTGCTGAAAGTCTTTCCGGATTGGCATGATCAGTTCCCATATAGGAATATGCTCGGAGACCCTCGCATCACCGACAGCCCCAAATAAAATACTGTCAAATGCTTTAAGTTGCTCGAGCCCATTTTCCGGCATCATGCTTCCGTGCTCTACGTAATGATCCGTATTCCAATGAAACTCCGTTGTTTCATAAGTGAATGTGGAATCTATCTTAGGCAATGTCTTTAATACTTTTAATGCTTCATTCATTACATCAGGGCCAATTCCATCCCCTGGTAAAACTGCAATCTTAAATTCTTTCATTGAAATCATCCTTTTTTCTGACTATACGTTTCTAACAAATTCAGCATTGCGGATCATCCATTTTAAACCAGCAAAGCTGCTAGATTTCACTACTCCAAATGAACGTATCCATTTAAATATTCGTTACGTGATTAGCTGGTTTCCTTCCACGATTCCATTTTCCATTCAATTCTCGCTCGATCTGGGCACCCAACTGCAGAAGCAAACCATCTTCTCCTTGAGGGGCAAGTATATGCATTCCCAATGGCAATCCATTCTCCAGTTCAGCCATCGGTAATGAAATTCCAGGCAATCCGCAAATATTGGCGATCGGCGTATAGGAAAAAATACTCCACAGATTTTCAAACCAATCATAAACAGAAGGGTTATCACTAATAGTCAAGTATTCCGTTGTTCCAATCAATGGCGTCGGTTTGGCCATGGTTGGTGTAAGGATCACATCCCACTCCTCAAAGAATGCTGCCATCTTACGGGAGATTTCATTAATCATTGTTTCCATTTTCACACGATCCGCATAGGAGGTAAAACGGCCTTCTTCCCAAACCCTGATACACATTGGTTCAATTAGATCTGCTGGCGGATTTTCCAAGTTATTTTGCTCAAGCAAATCCGAAATGGTTTGTGAAAACTTCATAATATATGCTGCAGTTTGTGCCTCATAAGAAGCATGAATATCAAGGTCAGGAACAGCACATTCTACATGATGACCAAGTCCCTCAAGGTATTCAGCCGTTCTGTTCAACTCCGAAACTATCTGTGGTGTCGCTTTATAATTACCCCACTCATGTGAAACGGCGATACGGAGTTTCTTCGGATCCCGTTTGATGAGTTCGGAGTAAGGCTCTTGTGGGGGCCAATAAGGCATAAATTCGCCTGGTGAGCCTCCTCTGCAATGATCGACAAAGGCCGCAGTATCACGAATCGTTCGGGTATGGCAGCCTTGTGCTGAAACTACATTCATCAAGTCCGAACTGTTAGGGGCACCTGAAAAAACACCGCGTGACGGTTTCAAGCCGATGTTGCCATTCACACCTGCAGGAATTCGAATTGACCCGCCCCCGTCCGTCGCATGGGAAATCGGAATAATTCCTGCCGCCACAGAAGCTGCAGTTCCGGCAGAGGAACCATTGGTAGTATAATTTAGATTCCACGGATTCCTCGTGATGTACATATCCGGATTCTCTGCAGAACTGCAGAGCCCAAACTCCGGTGTTGTTGTCCGCCCCATGATGTTCAGACCGGCATGCCGGATTTGTTTTGTCAGGAAACTATCAGATTCAGAACGGTTTCCCTCCATAAACTTAGAACCTCTTTCCTGCAATCGACCTTTAAGTGTAGGACCCAAATCCTTCATGAAAAATGGCACTCCGGCAAAAACACCGCCAGGGTTCATTCCATCCTTCAATGGGTTTTTCACTACATCATCAAAAATCTCAATGACAGCGCTAATGTCGGGATTTAATGCCTCAGTGCCTTTTGCAACCTGATTTGCCACCTCCCGTGGAGTAACCTCACCCTTTCGTACCAATTCTGCAAGTCCCATGGCATCAAGTTCAGACCATTCATTCCAGTTCATTGCTAAGTTCACAAGCCTCACTCCTTCAACGTTAGTGCAGTTTTTCTGAATTCTATAGGTTTTTATTTCAGAAAATAAGTATTGGAATTATTTCCTTATGCTTCTTTCTGTATGTTTTGAGTTGGAAATTCATATGCATCCTGCTTAAATATCAAACTAAAAGCTACAAACACAATCAATGATAGAAAAACAGGAACAGTAACAGCATGTACACCAAATAAATCCCCATAAGCCTGATTATAAAGATAAATGGCGATATATGAACTAATACCTGTAATCATAGATGCAATCGCACCGGTTTTATTGGCTCGTTTCCAGTATAAACCCATGATAAGCGGCCACATAAACGCTGCCTGCAAACCGCCAAACGCAAATAAGTTTAAAAATATTAATAAATCCGGCGGACTAATAGCTAGTAAGAAAGCGACAATACCTATTACTGCAGTTACACTCATACTGACATTTTTCACTTGCTTCATTGTTGCTTTTGGTTTGATATAATTTATATAAACATCCTTGACAACGGTAGAACTCACCAACAATAATAACGAGTCAACCGTCGACATAATTGCTGCTAAAGGTGCAGCAAGCAAAATGCCTGCAAGCCAAGGAGGCAATACTTCTAAAGCAACGAGTGGAATAACCTGATCTGCCACTTCAATTCCCGGTAGAATAGGACGTGCAAACACCCCAATCAAATGCATGCCAAGTATAATCGTTCCTACGACTACAGTCCCAATCATGATTGCTCTGTGCATGGATTTGGCATTTTTATAGGACATTGCTCTTACTGCAACTTGTGGCAGAGCAACAACACCTACACCAACAAGAATCCAGTAAGAGGATACATAAGCAGCAGTTAATGAACCATCATTTCCAAAAGGGGTAATCAGGTTGGGGTTAGTCGATACCAAATCAGAAAAAATATTGGATAATCCTCCCCCTGCGATGATGACAGCAACTAGCAATAATATAGTACCAAAAAACATGACAATACCTTGAATTGTATCTGTGATTACTACAGCACGAAAACCACCGATAATAACATATAACAAAACAGATACCGTAAAAATAAACAAAGCACTTATATAATTAATACCTGTTAAGGATTGGATAAGATATGCTCCCCCTACCCACTGGGCTGCCATTGCAGAAAATAAAAATACGATAATACTAAAAGCAGACAACAATACGACAGGTGTACTCTTATATCTTTCCTTCAAAAAATCGATAAATGTAACAGCATTATACCTTCTCGATACGATAGCAAATTTCTTACCCAACACGAGTAATACAAAATACCCTGTTGCTACCTGAGTCATGGCAAGCAAAACCCATCCAAAACCAATCGAATAGGCTGCACCGGGGCCACCTAAAAAACTGGATGCACTACCATAAGTTGCTACCATCGTCATAGCAAGTACCAATCCACCAAATTCACGGCTTCCAAGAAAGTAATCACTAAGAAAACCTTCTGCTTTGGCTAATTTCCGGTTGGACCACATGCCAACGACAAAAATAATCATTAAAAATATTAATAATGGCACCACCACATCCCAATTCATATATTACTCACCTCATTTTCCTCTTCTTGCACTTCTTCATCTTCCAAAGATATATCTGTCAACATAAATTTCACAACAAAAAATACTAGAGCAAACATAAAAAGCGTACCCAAAATCAAACTAAAAAAAATCCACGCCGGGAACCCCAATATATATGTATATTCTTCAGGAGGTTTTGAACCCAGACCATACGCAAAACCATACCACCATATAAAATTAATGATAGCCAGCGCACAACCGATCAGGGCTTCCCGGTTAGCTATGGCAAACCGCCATTCCTGCTTCCTTTTATTTTTCATGTTAATGCTCCTTTCGCATATCATTTTAAATTTTTTTTATTAAATTATTCCGAATCTTAATTCCAAATGTTACATTTAAAGTATTATAGTCTCCTAAAATACTAATTATAGATTTTTCACTTCCCTATACAGCTGGGAAGGGTTGGCATTCCAGCTACTTTTTTATATAGCGCTTTGTACTTGCTAATCTCGCCTCCCATGTATGATTAATTTCTTTATAACCATTAGAAAACCTCCATTTGACAACGTTTTCATCTAGGTGCTAATAATAACTTCTAATTTCGTTTAACCTGTTATTTCCTTCCTCCCCTAGCACGAATGTCTATTAATTTTATTATAAAAATATAATATGCCGTAAATTTCAAACGTTTACATACTACGTACGATGTAGTATATTGTACATATCCTAACAGAATAAATTTTATTTGTAAATAGTAGTTTACTGAAAAATTGCATTTCCTAAATATTTCAATGTATACTTATAAACAAAACTATTGTAAAAAGAACGGATCAGGGGGGATAATTTAAATGCAATTTTCCATGGAAAAAATTAATTTAAGTCGCACTATATCCTCAGAAATTGTAACTATTATTAAAGATAATCTTATCAATGGTTCTTTGAAACCGGGTGATAAATTACCTACCGAAAAAGAATTAATGCAACAATTAGGAGTAAGCAGAACCCCTGTTAGGGAAGCTATCAAGATATTAGAATCTATTGGTGTAATACAAATCAAACGTGGTGAAGGGATGTTTATCACAAATAACGTCTCCCAATTCACATTAAATCCGCTCATATTCAGTCTGATTATGCACAGTAATAACATGGAGAAACTAATCGAATTCCGTCAACACTTTGAAGTACTTTTAATGAATATGATTATTACAGAAAAAAAGAGTATTGACGGAATCGATGAAGTTTATCGCTCCCAACTGGAAAGAATGCATCCCGACTTGAGTCCTGAGGAGCTCGCTGATATTGATTTAGAATTTCATCATGCCGTCTTGGAAGCAACCGATAACCCTTTTGTTATAGAAATCGGCAATACTATTTATGAAATAATCAAACCGAACATGATTCATTTTAAACACGCACGTAACATTGAACGAACTTTAAACACACACAACTTCTACTTAGAGTTACTTCGCGGCAACAAGAAATTTAACTCCAGTATAGTTGTTCAGCAGATGATTAAAAATAATGAAGAAATGATCGAATAGTAACTATTAAAATCTACCTGTACCTAAAAAAGCATGGCATTTCCAATGTAATGACCACGCTTTTTTAGGTGCTTAGGAAACTATAAAATTTTTGATCTGTGGATAATCTTCTATATAGGAATAGCCACGTCTAGCTCCAGCGACTAGCGGACTTCCTTCACCTCCGTGCGATAAGTCAACATCGGCTCCTTTCGGGTAAAGGAAGGCCGACTAACTACGGCCTTGCCGGCCAACATCGGCATACCCCCGATGCGGGGACATGTTTCCTTTATCCCCTGCGGAAGGAATGATCAGTTAAAACCGCCGCTTTGCGCGGCAACACTGATCCACCTGGCATGGCCGATCTTTACGGTGGGGCGAGGAACCACTGTACCGTAGCCCCAAGGCGCAGTCCGTACGTCGCTAAACGGGCGCTTGCGCTTTTGTTCTTTAACTTATACCCATTTCGTTGTAATCACTTTCTGACGCGTATAGAAATTCACACCATCCTTACCATTTGCATGCAGATCACCATAGAAGGAATCTTTCCAGCCGGAGAATGGGAAGAATGCCATTGGCGCCGGCACACCAATATTTACACCGAGCATTCCTGCATCGATCGTCTCTCTGAACTTGCGAACACTGCCGCCATCTTTTGTAAAAATACATGCGCCATTCGCAAATGGAGATTGATTCGTTAAATCAACGGCATCTTCCAAGTCTTTTACTCGTGCAATTGATAGTACCGGTGCGAATATCTCATCCTGCCAAATCTTCATTTCGGAAGTAACATGATCAAAAATGGTAGGTCCTACAAAATAACCCTTTTGCTGCACTTCATCATCTTTTCTTCCATCGCGAATCATTTTTGCTCCTTCTTTTTCACCAGTTTCAATATACTGCAGCGTGCGTTCTTTATGCTGCTCGCGAATAACCGGTCCAAGGAACACACCCTCGTCCAATCCATCACCAATCTGTATTTCATTCGCTTTTTTCGTTAATAGGGAAATAAACTCATCTGCAATGGAATCTTCCACTGCTACGACAGATGCCGCCATGCAGCGCTCCCCTGCAGAACCGAATGCTGCATTCATAATTTGTGTTGTCGCATTATCAAGATTGGCATCATTTAATACTATGGAGTGGTTTTTAGCCCCGGCTAACGCTTGCACACGTTTCAAGTTATCTGTTCCGCGCTTGTAAACATATTCTGCTACTGGCTGTGAACCAACAAAGGAAATAGCTGCCACTTTCTTATGATCCAATAACCCATTTACCACATCATGTGCGCCGTGTACGATATTAAATACACCTTCTGGCAAACCTGCTTCTTCTAATAATTCTGCTAACCGATTAGCAAGTAGTGGTGTACGCTCAGATGGCTTTAACACAAATGTATTTCCAGTCGCAATCGCCATTGGGAACATCCAGCAAGGAACCATCATTGGAAAGTTAAATGGTGTAATTCCACCAATAACACCAATCGGATAACGATACACACCTGACTCCAGCTCTGTTGCAATGGAGGGTAATTGCTCTCCCATCATTAAGGACGGAGCTCCTGCTGCAAACTCAACGTTCTCAATTCCACGCTGTACTTCACCATATGCTTCCGCAAAGTTTTTACCGTTCTCAACCGTAATTATTTTGGCCAGCTCTTCCCAATTCTCCACCAATAATTGCTGATATTTAAATAAAATACGAGCACGTCTCGGCACAGCTATTTCTTTCCAAGTTGTAAATGCGCTCTGTGCTACCTCTACGGCATATTCCACATCTTCCTGTGATGAAACTGGAACATGGGCGATGACCTCTCCAGTTGCAGGATTATATACAGGCTCTGTCTTATCTGTCTTTGCTTCTACCCATTTACCATTAACATAATTCTTTAATACATCTACTGCTGTTTGTGACAATTGAAGTCCTCCTCTTACGTGTTATTTTCATTAAATATTTTGTTTAACGTTGCAAGAATAAAGTCAATATCTTCATCTGTGGAAGATAATGGGGGGCTAAGTGTTAAAATATTATTTTGACCTGCAACTGTATCCCCATTTTTGCCAATAATCAGCCCGTTTGCTTTACAATCTGCAATGAGCTTGCCAACGCGTTCATTTGACCCAGGTTCCTTAGTAGACTTGTCTTCTACAATTTCAATTCCTGCAAGTAATCCAAGGCCACGAACATCACCAACATATGGATGTGCTTCCAGTTCTTTCAATCCATGTAACAGGCGATTTCCTTTTTCAACAGCACGCTCGAACAACTTTTCTCTTTCCATAATTTCAATGTTCTTTAGTGCCAGGGCACATGCAGCCGGGTTTCCGCCAAATGTATTTACATGGCGAAAGTGACTGTTATCTCCGCTATCTTTAAAAGATTCATAGATATCCTTGCGTACCGCTGTCACAGATAATGGCAAATATGCGCTGGTTAAGCCTTTTGCCATTGTAATCATATCTGGCTTAATATCAAATTGCTGATGACCAAAAGCTTTCCCGGTTCTGCCGAAGCCGCAAATGACTTCATCGATAATGAGCAGTACACCATGACGCTTACAAATACGCTCTACTTCCTGTACATAAACAGCATCCGGAATTAATACACCGCCACCGGTAATTAACGGCTCCATAATCACTGCGGCAATCGTTTCTTTTTGTTCCCAAATGATGGTTTCTTCTATTTCTCTTGCCTTTTGTAAATTATAATGTTCGAGCGTCATATCATCCGGTTTCCGGTAATTATCCGGCGGAGCAACATGTAAAAAACCGGAAGAGAGCGGTTCATATTTATATTTCCTCAATGCTTGCCCTGTTGCTGATAAGGCACCCATTGAACTTCCATGATACGCACGATAACGAGATAAAATTTTATAACGATTTGCATCACCATTTTGCTGATGGTACTGGCGTGCCATTTTAAAAGCCACCTCATTGGCATCTGAACCACTGTTTGAATAAAAAATCATATAGTCATCGTCCAACATCTCATTAATTTTTTCTGCCAGTTCAATAGCTGGTACATGACTCTGGGTCATTGGTGTATAAGCCATTTGCAACATCTGATCATAAGCAACTTTCGCTAACTCTTCCCGCCCATAACCAACATTGACACACCACAGACCGGACATACCATCCAAATACCTGTTTCCATTAGAATCCGTGATCCAGGCGCCTTCTCCCTTTTCCACAACCATTGGCGGACTTTGTTCTCGGTACGGAGAAATATGTGGCCAAACATGCTGACGGTTTCTTTCCTGAAGAGACAAAGTTTCCTTCAATTCCATTGATTCCATCCTCATCCTCCCCATCTTAAAATGAAATTGATTTTAACAAAATGTCCATTAGACATTTCTATAAATCATTTGTTTATTTACCTGTATAATATGGCAGCACATAGCTTTGACAGCGCTTCCCTTTTATTACATAATAATTATATACTGTTTTTATATAATTATCATTTTACATAAAGTTAAATCATTTGCTTTTAAATTTGACACTTTGGAGGAAAGTCCATGGAACAATTAAAAATTACGATAGACAGTATATTAAAAAGAGAATTATTTAGAGATGCTGTACTTGTTGCCGGTACAGAAGGAAGAAATCGTGAAATTAAATGGACGCATATTCTGGAGATGGATGCGTTTGATTCATTCATAAACGGAGGAGAATTGATTTTAACAACAGGATCTAACATCGCATTTGATTCAGCGGACGGAATTTCCAAGGTGAAAAAGTTAATCGAAAGTGACGTTGCAGGAATTTGCGTGGAGCTGGGAACGCATATAAATAAAATTGACGCTGCCATTATAGAGATGGCAAATCATCATGCATTTCCGCTTATAACATTCACAGAAACTGTAAAATTTGTAGATATAACGCAAGACCTGCATACGATTATTATTAATAGTCATCATGAACAATTGCATCATCTTCACGTTCTTTCCAATGAATTTAATGAATTATCACTAGAGCCAAATGGTATTTTAAAAATACTTAAAAAGCTGCACGGATATTTTAATAAAACTGTCTTACTAATAACTGATGACAAGAAAATGCATTACTATCCGCTCATAAATAAAGAACATACAGAATACATTCATTCACTTATTGACCAGTTCAAAGAAATAGAACCTTATAAAGATCAACTATGGGAGAACGAATATTATACCTTTTTTCCAATTAAAGGACTTGGTCAATCGTGGGGGAATCTATGCCTGCAGGAGGAAGCAGGAGCGTTGGATGAGTTTTCATTTTCCATCCTGGACCGGGCTGCGCTGGCAATTGCACAAATTTTACTCCGTAACCGAACAATAGAAGAAAGAAAACAAAATCAAGAAGAAGATATGGTGCAAAAGTTATTGCTCGGGGAGGGACACGAATCTTCTGCAAGATTAAAAGTCTTGCCTCCACCGGCTAAAAACCTTTATTACAGACTTATTGTGATTGAAAATCATTCTATGGCAGCTTCTATAAGTGAGGAGGATTGGGAAGAAATTAAACTGCAGCAGGCGGTTATTCTAAGATCTTTGTTTAAAAAACACGGATTTTTCCCAGCCATTTCTGTGACAAGAAATAAAATTGCAGTGATTGCATCTTTCTATAAAAGTAATAATCCAAATAAAAATGTGGATAGTTATACACTAATTACGGAAGCAATTAGAGAAGTTCATGAAAAACATATCTTTCAGGGAAATGATTGTTATATTAGTGCGAGCAGTCTTCAAAAAGATTACACTAAATTAACAAGTTGCTACAAAGAAGCGGATGAAGTACTCCAGCTACAGAAAATGAATATTTTACATGTTATCTTTTATGAAAATATAGGTGTGTATCGTTTGTTAATAAGGCTGCCTCAGGAAGATTTACAAGGTTTTGTTACGCTTTATTTAAAACCATTATTGGATTATGATCAAAAAACAAATAATAATTTACTTTTAACACTTTCGACTTATTTGGAAACGATGGGTTCAAAAAAGGAAACCTCTGAACGGCTCTTCATCGTCCGGCAAACATTATATCATCGTTTAGAGAAAATTGAGGAATTAATGGATAAAGACATTTTGGAGCCGACCAAGAGACAAGGAATTGAGCTTGCCATCCGTGCTTACGCCTTGCTCCATAATATTCACCATAAATAATTTCCATCCATGGCAATACTTAGGGAAGCAATAAGTACGGGAAAACATTATGTTTATTCGAACGTAAATGAAGAAGGTGAAAAATGAAAAGACTGCTGGTATACATGATTATAAAAATATTGATTCTATTGTTCCCTGTGAAAATTCACTCGGATACGCATAATTTTAAAGTGAATACTGTTCAGCTTCATACGGACAAACTACCTGCAGGGACCGAATTCACCGTTTTGCAAATCAGTGACTTACACAGCAAAGTTATTGGAAAGGATAATAAAAAGTTAATTCAATCCATAAAAAATTTAAATGCCGATATCATTGTTATTACCGGTGATCTCATAGATAGAAGTACGTATAATTTCAATGAAATATTAACTCTGAATAAGAAAATTAGCGCATTTAGTACGAAAATATTTTTCGTGTCCGGCAATCATGAGTGGGGCAATCCCAATTATACCTATTTTCTGAATGGATTGCGGGAAAGAAATGTGACGATATTAAACAATCAAAATACGCAGATCACAAATGAACAAATACTGGCGGGGATTGATGATGCTTCCACAGGTCATGAAGACATGGAAAAAGCGCTTTCCGGCTTGGGTAAAGGACACTATACATTAATGCTATCTCACACACCTACTATTATTAAAAAATATAAGCACATTCCAGCTGACCTTATATTAAGCGGGCATACACACGGAGGACAGATAAGAATGCCACTAATTGGTGCTGTAGTTGCTCCTGAACAAGGGTTTTTTCCAATCCTTGACAAAGGGATCTTTGCAATTGATGAGAATAAATACCTATACATCAACAGTGGGCTTGGTACAAGTCTTACTCCGGTTCGGTTTCTGAATAAAAGTCAGATAAGTTTTATCCGAATCAGTAATAAAAGGTAATTTTTGAGAGAGGGAGTTGTTAAAAGCCAAACTTCATCTAAACACAAGACTGTAGCCCATTTAAAGGCTACAGTTCTTTTATGCTATATTACGTTTTCCCAAGAGGAACTAACCTCTTTAACTACTTTTATCTGATGACGATTTGGACTTTGGATCAGAAATTTTTCCGAGGAAGAAGCTGTCTACTTCCTGCAATTTCCCTCTCCAAAGAATTTCTCCTTTGCTTGGCGTAGGTTTATTGTCCCCATTGTAAATTTTGGTGTCCTTCAAGTGGATATAATGGACTTCTTTATTTTCGCCTGAGTCTGCTGCTTCCCCGGTTTCTGAAAGCATTTCCCCCAATTGTTTGGAAACATCGCTCCCATCCATGAACGAATTGCTTAATTTTTCAAAGTAATGGGAGGCAGAAGTCAGCGTGCCTGTGACAATAGCGCCTTTTACAAGCAATGAAATATCCAATTCAAAATCATGCTTATTTGCTGCTGCTACAAAATATTCGAGAATATTGTCTTTTGCTTCTTCACTCATTTTACACACACACCCTTTTCTGTTAGCCTCATGCTGATGTGTCGTCTTCACTTGTTAGGCCGGTTTCTTCCTCATCATTTTTTTTACTTTCAGAAGTGTTCTTTTTTCTGCTTGATGATTTACTGCTGGTTGAACGTTTGCTGGAAGCACTCTTTTTACTTGCATTTCCACTCTTCTTTTTCACGCTGGATTTGGAAGAATTTTCTTTTTCTTCCTCATTTTCATCATCTTCTTGCTTGCCCTCTTCTTTATTATCTACCGCCGCCCCATTCATTTCCAGCAACTTATCTACCTTTTCTTCCAGTCCTTTCATCCGATCATTCATTTCTTCATGTTCCATCTTCATCGTTTCATAATCCTGCTCACTTTCCTGTGTCTCTCCATTTTCTAATTTGGTATCACCGGAAGCTTCATCATTTTGATTCCCTGCAGAAGAATTATTCGAGAATAACTGGGATGAGGATGATTTGATTTTATCAAGCGCTTCTACTGATTTTTCCTTACCGGCGTCTTTCCATTTACTTGCCTGATCTTTTGTCATTGACCCCAATTTATTTCCTTTTTCTTTCAATTTTTCCTTATTGATAGAATTCGTTAATTTCTTACGGTTTTTCTCTAAAGATACATACCCGATAGCCGCTCCTACAAGTCCACCTGCAGTAGCTCTGAAAACAGTTCCTCCTTTTCCATTTTTTTCAGTGTTATGTTGTAATTCTGTTTCATTTTCATTAGATTTATTGTTCATTTGTAACTCCTCCATCTTGATTGTTGATTTTGTTTTCAAGTGCCTCAAGCCTTTCTTTCAATCTGTTATTTTCATCCTCTAGTACCTGCGTATTATTTTCATTTGCTTGTGAACTTAAATAAGGGTCAGATTCCCACCAGTCGAGACCAATTTCTTTTGCTTTATCGACGGAAGCGACGATCAGGCGAATTTTAATGGTAATCAATTCCACATCTGCAATGCCTACTCGAATGTCTCCTGCAATAACAACCCCTTTATCCAGTACTTTTTCAAGTACGTCAACGAGGTTATTTGACTGTACCGGATTTTCTACTGGCATTGTATTCTGCCTCCTTTTTAAACTTCAGTAATCAATTTACATAAGATTTCCCAATGGGCCAAGATCAATATTAAGGTCTTCAGCATCCAGATTGAATACTTCCTTTAATTCTTCCATCTTATCTTCCAGATTCATCAGCGCTACCCCTACATCCTCAATTTGCTGTTCGGTAAGCGTGCCCCCCTCAACCCTTCTAATTGCATGCCTTTCTACGATTTGTCTCAACAGTTCGATGACGGTCATCACCAGCTCTGCAAGACCGTCTTCTGCTTTTTCCGGATCAAGATCAATCTTTGAGCTTTTGGGGGTATTCGAATGAAGACTAATCTCTCCATTTCCCGGCTTTCCCTGTGGCATTTTCAATCGCTCTCCTTTCCTCGTCAAGTTTTTCGGAAGTTATTTCCTTATTATTCTCTTCATAAGATTGTACCAATGTTTCAACAGAGGAGATTAATACGCGTAAATCAAGATAGACAAGGTCCACCCCTGCGATGGATATAACTAAATCGCCTTTAATAGCTACCCCTTTATCAAGAATGACATCCAATACATCTATTAACCCTACTTCTTTATCTTGAATCGTTTCTTTAACTGAAGGCATAAAACTTCCCTCACTTTTTTAAGCCTTTGCCAGACTGGAGAAATGATAAACAGGCCAAGGCCCTGTCGCTTCCATGTTTAACCCGGACTCGCCCAGTTTCTTTTCTATTTTCATTACTTCAGCCACAAAACCTTCCACTTCTGAGTCTTCCAGCAGGTATACACTGTTCCAGCTCATATTGTCTTTCCGGCCTGTCGCATCCTTGCCCAGCGTTTTTTTTATGTCTGCCTGTACAGCCATTGCAGCCAGCTCATCATGGATTTTCCCGCAGCGGTCGTTCAGTTCTTTTTCCATCTTTTTTGCTGCTAGTTTATCTATTTTCTTTCTTTCAAAAAACTGTTTTCCCGGTGAAAGTTCTTTGAGTTCCTCTTGTTTTTGTTTTATGACAGGATTGTTTTCATGGACCTGTTTTTTCAGTTTTTTTTCATCGTAGAATATTTTCAGATTCCACTCTTCTTTACCGGTAATTTCTTTAAATGTATCTAGTAAATCAGCTGCCTGAATGGAGATCGTTTCTAGTAAACTTTCTTCATTGTTATAAATGGTACAAAATGAGAGAGGGATAGCTGTATATCGCTGATTCAAGAGCATCAGAATTTCGTGATGGTGATATGCTTTTTTCTGCAGCCAATCCAGATCGTTATTGATTTTATCTTCTATGACTTCCTCGGTGTAAGCATCAGGGTCAAGCTGTGAAACGATCGCTGTAATGCTGTCCACCGGCAGCGTAAAGATATCTTCAGTTTCATCAAATCCCTCATGCTCCGGAAGCGAAGCCTTATCCAGTTCCTCTGATGGAATAAATCCGTATAAGTAAATTTTTTTCTTCATATCTATCACTCTTTCCTTTGCTTCACTAATTCTTCCCATTGTTCAAGCTCTTGTCTTTTAGCAATCTCATAACGTGCCAGCAGTTCTTCTTCCTGTTGTTCATAATCTTCCTGTGGTATTTCACCCAACTCATAGCTCATTTGTAATTGCACTAGTTTCTTTTGGATGGTGGGTAGGTCGTACATCTCCCTGTCGACTTCTTCCTGTACTTTTTCCCCGACTGTTTTCACCAGTTTTAGTGGACCGGTCACCAGTTTATGCAACATTATGCTTCCTCCACAGTTAATCGGATATTGATAAAATTATATGCTGGCCATGGGCCTGTATAATTGAATTCCGTATAATCCTTCCATTTCTCATGTGCTATGTTTACCATTTCATCAAATGCTGCTTCTTTCTCGCGGTCGATTAAAAAGGATGCATTAAGCAGCATTGTTTCACTGATCGGTTCATTTGTTGCCGCCGCTTCTGCCTGAATTTCCAACGGTTTAAAAATATCTGCTTCCACTTCCTGTTGCATACTGGTGACCATTTTTTTGGCTGCGTCACCCAATTGAATCCTTTCATAATAGCCCGCCGCTTTTGATTTATGCTGTACATTTTGGGCTATCTTTTCCACCTGCGGATTTTGCTGTACCCGTTGTTCCATCCAATCCTTTTTGCCGATCACCTTTAATCCTACTTCTATTTTCCCTTTAAATTTTGGAAAAAGAGCTTCAAATTGTGGATACAGATTTTCCAGTAATACTTCTACGTCCTCTCTCGACTTGAAGATATTTCCGAAACTGATAGGGATCACTGTATCGTTTGTCTCCATTACTTTGGATATAATATCCTGGTGCATCATCAAATTTTCTTTATTAGGATGATAGATCTTCATGGGAACCTCTGCAGCCACCATTGCTGCATCTCGATAATGAAGCGAAAAAGTTTTCCTTGTATCCCCTTCCAGTTCAACATCCCCAAATGTTGCTTCTTCATTTGCCTGTATTCCGCAAAATACATATATCCCTGTTTCCATTATTCCATCCTCCAGTCACTTCATGAATGTTCTACTTTACTTCGATAACGAATATCCAGTCTTTTAAAAGAAGTGACTTCTTTATTATCGTTCACCTCAACTTCATAAATGCCAACCATTTCATCTTTGGCATATTTCTTCATATATTCCTTTTCTTCAATCACCTCAAGTGTTATCTTCCAGCCTCCTTCTTCACCCTGTTCCACGGCAGTTATTTTATGTGGTGGGGCTACATGTTCCTTAAAAAATTCATTTACATTTTGCATTACCTCTTTAATTTCCATTGCCCGCCTCCTGTGCATCAATAGCAGAAAGAAGCTTGTTAATTAGCTTCTTTCTGCCTTTTATTAGATACTGAATTGTCCACTCCGTTCATTTTCCTGGTCTTGTAGGGAAAGTCCTTCTTCCTCCACATCATCCCGCAGCAGACCAACTGCCTCTGCGTAGCGTAACCATGTATCAACACTGGCAATAACTACTCTTGCCTCTACAGTCAGAATTTCGATACCTACCACAGAAACTCGGGCATAGGCATCAATAACGATCCCCTTATCAAGAATACGATCAATTACTTCTGCCAAACTTGAACTGTCTGTCGACTTTTGAACTGCCATGATTCATTCTCCTCTCCATGTAGTTAAAGATCATTTGTGTCAGATAGATTTTTTACATCAGATGACTTTTTCACTTCTGCAGGTCCTTTGATGTCCGAAGCGCCTTTAATATTGGAAATTCCTTTAATATCTGAAATCCCCTTGAGGTGTTGAACACCTTTTATTTTTCTATCCTCATTATTGGAGAAATCAACTTCTTCCTGAAACGCTTCGCCTGTTTCTTTTGCTTTTTTCAACTTGTCTCTGAGAGTCAACAAAACTTCCTGTGTTTTCTCTTTTGCTTGCTCTGCTTTGTTGTGTGCTTTCTCAGTATTTTCTGTTTTCCTTGTTTCCAGTTTGCCGGCAACCTTTTCTACTTTGGATTGGGCTTTTTCTTCTATTTTTTCAGCAGACTGTTCCTGTGCTTTTTCTTTTAATTTTTCTTTCCATTCATCAGGTGCTTTTTCCACTGCTTTTTTAGCTATTTTTCCTGCGGCTTTTTTAACTGGACCAGCCATTTTCTACCTTCTTTCCATAAAATTAGATATCCCGGCAGCACTCCCAATTAAAATGAGAAACAGATTTTCCAGCCAATTTATTGCTTTGGCTCCCGCATTTTCATCTGAAGAAGGGTTCATGTTTTACTGTTGTTTTTTGTTCGGATAATGAATCACCGAACTTTTTATTATTTAATTTACAGGTAGATAACCTTTTCAAGCATTTTCCAAACGTATTATTCAAATTTCTTCAGAATACTTCCATCATTTTCTATTTATTTAACAAAAAGAATGCGTCTTGTAACCGGGATTAATCTATCATTTCGGACAATTTATTAGTTACATTTATCTACTGTTTCAGTATTATTAAGAAAAGATTACATTGCGAATTTCTATGCAGAGGTGATTTAATGACATGAAAATCCTACTATTTTTTCTGCCAGACTTTCATGGGACAATAATTCAAAAGTGTTCAAACATTTGGCAAAATGTTATGATATATAGTGTAAAGGCTTGTTAAACATAGAATACCTTAAGCGATAATCAAATGTTGCAGATCTGGAAAGGAGCAACTTTAGTGTCTAAAAAGAACCACTATAATATTTTTCCAATTATAGTAGATGTAACTTCAAGTTTAAAAACAGTCAACTTTTATTTAGTCGAAACTGGGAAATCACTCATGTTGGTAGATGCCGGGTTAAACAATGATGATAACAAAAAGGCATTACATACCGTTCTACAGAAAAATAGATTCTCTTTGGAGGATCTTTCAGAAATTGTTCTAACTCACAATCATGTCGACCACGTTGGGCTAGTCAATTGGATTACCGAAAACCACTCCATCCCTGTATATGCTTCCGAGGAAGCCATCCCCCGTTTGAAAAGGGATCGTGATTTTCTCGAGATGAGATTGGACTTCTTTGCGGAACTCTACAAAGAAATGGGGTGTGGCAAGACAGGAGATATACAAGCAGCTTATTTGAAAAAGGCTATTGAAAAAAATAGCTCAAAATCAATAAAACCTGATGTGACACCACTCGGGAATGAGCATGAGAATTTTGAAATTATAAAAGTACCAGGGCATGCCCCGGATCAAATCGCATTGTTTGATGAAAAGGAACGAGACCTTTTTGCCGGTGATTTGTTAATTAACCACATTTCCAGTAATGCTTTAATTGAGCCAGATCCATCAGGCAGACGCCTTCCAACTGTAAGTCAGCATAAAAAGTCACTGGAGACTGTCCGGGACTTAAATGTGAAAAGCGTATATTCAGGTCATGGCAAAGTTATAGAAGAACCGAATGAATTGATTCATAAGCGATTGGCCGGTATTGACAGGAAAGCAGGAAAAGTAATTGAAAGTATTAGGGAAGGTTTTGGAACGGGAAGTGAAATAGCCCAATCTATTTATGGCAAGGTTTATGTCAGTCAATTTTCTTTAGTGATGTCGGAAGTAATCGGACATCTTGATTATCTGGAAAACAGGCAGCAGATCACAAAAGAAATGAAAAATGGTGCTTGGCATTATGCAGTAACAAGTTGAACAACAGATAACATGCCGGAGACAACTGCCCAAAAACCCTTTTAAAATAAAAAAGCGTGTTACCTCCACCAATTCTGATGGCAGGTACCACGCTCATTTATTAATTAATTGGGTTTTTGTCACCACATTTATCTATCTCCATTCCCTCTCACTCAGGAATCAATTCATCGTGAATTTCCATTTTATTTACAAAAACATGCAGACAGACACAGAATAAGGAATACGTCAATATCCAAACCATTTAAGTCCCCTCCTGTTATGAATTAATGATACCCAAAGATAACCTACATCAAATTGCAGCCACCATTAAACCAGAACCATGCTTGTCCCAATTCATCTCATTTTACCATCCACATTGAATTGGGTATCAGCCATAGTTTATTACGGGACTTCCCCCATTTTCATTGCTTTTGGAATTTAAAGTATGGAGACGTCATGTTACCGCAATTTTTTCTTATCTTTACTTATATTATACCAAAAAGTACAGGCTGAAAAAATATAAATCAACAATGAGATATGACATGTTTTTGACGATACTTCCTCCGAAATTAATGAATCTGGCTGAATTTGAATTCGGCCTATTTTCACTGAACTATCGGATTATTTACCCCATGGACTTTCCTTGATTTATCATTTTATTTACCCATCTCATTAAGTCCAATAATGTCTGCCTTACTTTTTACTATAGTGTTTGCAATCTCATCCAGGCTATTCTTTCTATGACGAATATTGAAAGTCATGACGAAAAACTCCATTATTAATCCTTCTTTCACTTCGTATGATGTCCAGAATATAAATTCCATAAAGAAACAATCTAAATCTAATTCCTGGATCTGTTTACAGATTAGAGGCAATCTTTTCATCGAAATCTTCCTTTTTGGAAATGCACTCGCCAGGCTGTACAGTGTAATGCATTCGCATGAAGGAAATTTCCTTGTGGCAGATGCCAAACCAGAGTATGAGTTTATTGCTGAAGGAACACCTACCACCCGGGAGACGGCTCACATGGTTCCTTGCACGAAAGTAATGCTATTGTGCCGCTGATTGTAACGGGTACAGACTCAAATCCAGGATATAATCGATTGATTGATATGAAAGACTGGATACAGAGACTTATTCAAGGTGGGTAGCTTCACCCCAAGTCATTTCAGTGAGCTTTGAATTCCATTCAAAAAGTAAAACAAAAGCTATAGGAGTCTCATAATACCCACCAAACTTTTTCATTGCCATCCTCTCTTTTCTCCTCCATAATTTACAATAAAAGATGCAGAACGGAGGAGAAATAATGCTTAGAAAGCTTGATGCAGGGAATCATACAGAGCCACCTAAAGGATATTTTACAATCAAAAGAATCCACCCTGGAAAAATTTGCAAAACGGATACAGAAGACTTTGCTTCTGGCCCTCTTTCCAATATCGATCATGCCTTCATGAAAAATGGATTAACAATTAAAATGCATGATCATGTGAACGATGAAATTTTAAGCTATGTCTGGGAAGGGATCTCCTATCACAAAGACTCGGCTGGACTTGAAGATGCAATTAAAAAAGGCAGATTAATGTTCATGAATGCCGGAGAAAGCTTCTGGCATGAAGAAAAGGCAAAAAATGAGGACGTCGAAATGCTGCAAATTTTCGTCAGGCCTTGTGACCCACACCTCCCACCAAATATTCAATTTCATGGAAAGCCGCTATCTAATGATGACTGGTATCTTATGGCAGATCCGGATGGAATTGATGCACCTCTGACAGTTAGACAAAATACCTATATTTTTGATGCCCACCCAAAAGCCGGGAAAACACTGAAAATTCCTGTTCATGAAGGTCTTAAACCTTTTCTCTATGTAATGCAGGGTGAAATCACAATAGGAGACCTAACCCTTGGAAAGTATGAAGCTGTCACTGACCTTGAACAGGATCTTCCGCCAATTACAGCAACTAAAGATGCAACGATTGTATTATTTTTGGTTGATATGAACGCGCCAATGACGCTTGACGGGACCATCAGCGGAATTCAAAATCAGTGAACTTATTTCAGGCTGAGAAATAAAAGGCTCATGGAGTTTATTTTTGAGGATCGTAAAAGGATAAAATAAGAAATCGTGATACCCCATCTGTTCTGATGCCAGGTATCACGCCCATTTATTCATTAATTAGGGTTTAAAATCAATTTTTCTATCTCTACATTCCCTCTCACTTAGGAATCAATTCATCTTGAATTTCCATTTTATTCACAAAAACATGCAAACCTAGACAGAATAAGGAACACGTCAAAATCCAAACCATTTCTGTCCCTTCCTGTTATAAATTAATGATACTTAAAGATAATCCACACGAAATTGCAGGCACCATAAAACGGAATTTCCCTATTTTCATTGCTTCTGCAACATAAAGTATTGGAGACGTTACGTTACCGCAATTTTCCCTTACCTTTCCTTATATTATACAAAAATGTGGAGACTAAAAAAACATAATTAAACAATGGGACTTGACTTGTTTAGTCTGAAAATACAAAGGGTTGAATATTAAAAGCATCACTTGTTGTTTCTTATTAAGCTCCTGTTTCTGTAAAGCGCTTAATTCGATTGCCGATTTAAATGCCACCTAAAACCTGATTTAGGTAAACATCTTTATCCCATTAGCTCTTGCTATACGCCCTATTAAATTATATACACAAAGAAGATTCTTAATCCCCTAAACCAATAGTTGTTGAAGTAATTAATGGAGAATTTCGTTCCCAGCGTTTTTAACTAACAGTGCTTTAAATACTTTCTAGAGTTTGATTAAAAATGCCACAACTAGAAAATATTTAAGAGTCATTTTTTCTCTTTGGAAAAGATAAGAGAGAGTTTCTATGGATAGCCCTTTTATAATAGCGGCGGGGGCAGCAATAGTAGCTAAACCTACTTCCACATATCTATCACCATCATAATGTGTTCTTTATAGTGAGAAGTCTTAAAGATTTTTGGATCGACTTTTGAATGAATACAAAGCTTTATATTTGCATCTTTTATCTTCTTAGCTGCAAATTTCACTTTTAACAAAGATGCCAGTAGTCCATTGTCATATACGGCTTAGTTTAATAAATCTTTATCATTTTTCTTTTCCCCTAAAATACTATTGCCCTGACTTCTATAGATTTTGCCAATAAGTTCACTAGTTGTTTATTCCATTCTATAGTATGCAGGGAAAGGAAAAAGACATGTGTACCTTTCAAAGTGAATAGAACTAACATATCCTAATTAGTGAATGGATTTGTTAGATAGGAGGTAAAAAAATGTCCAAATATTCCACTTCAACCCGAACAAATTCTGCGATAAGATGGAAAAAAGGTCAAAACATTACTTGTAATAATAAGTCTAGGAAAATGAGAGAACACGATTTTCATCTCCATGAATTTCACGACCACGATCATCACAACTGTCACTGCCATGACCAACATCACAGCGATCATTACCATGACCAACATCACAACCGTCATTGCCATGATCACCATCACAACTGTCATTGCCATGACCAACATCACAACTGTCATTGCCATGATCACCATCACAACTGTCATTGCCATAATCACCATTACAATTGTCATTGCCATCGTAATCATCACAAATCTCACAATTGTTTTATTGATCGATTTTTATGTGACGATAATTTCAGATTACGTCTAGGTGGGCTACAGGGAGGAATGAATTTTAGACTTCGTCAGCTTCATGGATGTTTAGTAAAATTGAGATTAGAAGAAAACAAAGAAGTTCACGGAGAAATTTGTTTTGTTGGGTCTGATTTTGTCGAGATCAAAATGAAGAAAAGCGCTCATACGTCACTCTCACAAAGAAATGTAATTAAACATCACAGCCATAGGGATACAGGAGTGCATCACAGAACATTAATTATACCTATAGACTCCATAAAGTCTGTTAAATTAGATGATTAATGTTTTGTAATTAGCATCGTAAAAGTTGATTATGAAAAAACACTGGAACAATATCCTTTTAAAACCATATGAAATTAAATTTTAATAAATCTTGTTCACCCATATTCAATTGGTTTTCAACTTATGTCCTTACCCCACTAATTTTATTTGATCATCTGCTAGATAAAAAATATGTAGTTAATCCAGAATAGAAAAGACAACCATAACATGAAGCTATGGCTGTCTTTTCTTATTTTTTTTGTTAGGCACCACAATATAACAAATACTATTGATTAAATTATCACTTTTATTTTTGTTGGAACAAAAGGAAACATTTTCTCGGTTGACATGATTGATATGATCATTTATAAATTCATCTTCGAAGCGAATTCCAACCTTTTTATCCACAAGTAAAAGAAGATAGTTTACTAGCCTAAGTCTGAAAAAGTTTTGAATAAGCACTGGAGAGGATGAGACGATTTTTCCAAATTGGAATGTAATTTTTCTTCTTAAACAGGGATCAATATTTTCCAACTCCTCTTCATTTTCATTAACTATTTCCGCATAACTTCCAGACAGTTTTATTTTATGAACCTTTTGGAATGGGATAATGATCATTTGTTTCTCTTTATCCCTTATTGCAACAAAATCAAAGCCTACTAAAGATACTCTACCTATTCGTTCAATTGAACCCCTCCCCCCGTCTAATCGTGGACAATTAATGATAATCGTTACTTTCTTCCCGACTAACGCATCAAATGCTCTTTGGAATATTTGATTATTATCTCTTTTTCCTGAAAGTGCTAGATCTAATAATATTTGATTTACTTGGGCAATATTTTCTTCTAGTTCCTCAAGTTGTTCCTGTGGCATACAGGAAGTTGGCGAGGTAAGCTGTGGCTGTTCTATTTTATCTGGACAACAGTAATCTGGAATACAAAAATCATTTGATGTTCCTGCAGGTGTAAATTCAGGACAGCGTTCACAAGTGTGTGTTTTCATATTTTCTCTCCTTAAAAAAAGGATATTGACTTAATAATCCAAGAATTTTAAATGTTTCGTTCGATTTCTATGAACACGCATAATTCCCCACATTCCTAGTTCGATATCCCAACGAATATTTCCGGAACGATACATATAATCACCAGGAAATGCAAAAAAACCACCAGCCCCATTTAATAATTCAAGATTTGCTCGTTTGCCCATAACATTCACTCCAACAAAAGACTGGACTCTAGAATCAGTATCTTTTGGATCAAATCGCCAAGAATGGCCATGTAATCGAAAGGTGTGGGCACGCCTTCTTTCAGCAGGAGTTACGAGTCTGATTGTTACTGGGTCTCCAGCATAGGCTTCATATAAAGGAGTAGAGGGATCTTCAAATACTTTTGAGCTAAATAAGTCACCTAAATTCGGGTATTCATTAAACCGATTAATTAGTCTTTCCGTACGATAGTTAAATCCTCTGGAACCATCATCATACGTGTCTGCCAATTCTTCGTTTTCTTCATCTGCTCCTAATAATACTCCATCAAATGGGTCGATGATTAGCTGATTAGCAGCATCCCTTAATCGAACACCATCGTGCATTAACATAACAAATTCACGGGTATCTGGAAGGAAAGGATTTCTTAAAACTACATGTGATCCAGTTTTCTTTGGCTTCAGTGTATATGGGTCTAGCCATACTGTTCCGCGTGATTCTGCGACAAAAGCTCCAAAAGCTCCTTGTGAGCGATGATTTCTGATGTCAGCCATATCCCAAAGTCCGCATACACCATGATCATCATCTACAAACCAACGATATACTTTTACTTCACCTGGTCCCACTGTTTGATCAGGATTAAACCCAACCGTTTCACCCGCTGAATTCTGAATATCATAATCAAGCATTTGTGGGTGTAAGGATATTCGTAATGAAGGTGGATAGAAGGCCTGCTCCTTAACTCGTGGATAAGGGTAAATTCCATCTTTAAATTCAAATTTATCAAATTCCAGAAAACTCTTTAATCGTACTTCAACCAAATCTCCAACATTCCCCCGAATTATGAGTGGTTCAGGGTTTTTCTCTCCTTTTATAATGGCTTCCATATCTTCTTCTAATGCAAATACAATACCAAATGGATCATGCTCACCGTAGCGTTTGTTGTAAATAATCGGGGTCTGGAAAGCTACGACGTTATATCGTAATAACCTTGTTGCATCTGGAAAAAGATCAAGTTTTAGTTTTGATTTTTTAGGAGGTTTACCTGTGCATTTCGGTAAGGGTTTCGTACGTTTAGGTGGACGTGGACGGTCTGATAAAGGTATTAAATCCGGCACTTCTTCACCAAATGCCCGAATTAATCCCCATAATCCATTCCAAAGATCTTCTTCTGTTTCAAATGTCCATAAATAATCCCCAGCTCGAGGAATATAGGTTTCAAAGGTAAAAGATTCAGAAATTCCAATATGTTGTTGGTCTTCCATTTCGGATTGAAGATCTCCACGCTCAGGCAACCATTTTAAGCCATGGACGTTAAAGCTATGAGATTCTTCTTGTGCTCCTTGTAATAATCGAATGCGAATAGGGTCACCTTCATAAGCTTTTAAAATAGGCGTTATAGGATCTCCATTGACATGGGAACTAAAGGAATATGCTGGGTCCTTGTCCTTACCTAGACGAAAACGCAAAGGTTCATTCTTATAGTTAACTCCAAAGAGCCCTGGATCATCTGATGAACCTGGAAAGTTAGGTGGGTTTAAAGGTTCTCCATCCTTGTCAAAAATTAGGGAAAAATCATGAACCATTAATGCAAAATCACGGTAATCAGGAATAAGCGGGTTTTCTACTGTAATTTGAGAACCTCGATTTACTTCTTTGCCAGTTGCTGAATCTACGAGTGTTGAAAATCGTGGGTGAACCACTCCCGAACCAAACACACCATGTTGCTGGTGAACGGTTGCAAATAAATGGTCATGGAAGAACCATGCTTTTAGTTCCACATCAGCATAATATTCATACCGTATCGTCTCTTTAGGAAGTACACCTGAATCATAGTTCCAGCCAACGTTTGCACCGTCAGTTACAAGGACGTCAAATTTTACAAAGTGAATATGCATAGCATTCTCGTAGGTTCTAGTTACAAGTTGAAATGCATCTCCGTCAAGTATATGTGGTGTTCGATTGGTGAAATTAACCCGTATACTTGAACCAGCATTTTGGTGGAATATAAGTGGCTCAGGTTCTTTTTTACCAGATAGAATATCATCGATATCTTCATCAAATACATACATTCTACCTTTAGGGTCATGCCAACCATGACGATTATATACCATAGGCACTTCAATTAAAGAAATGTTAAATTCTTTTACAATCGCATTTTCCAAAGCGGGTTCAGCAAATACTGCTCCTGGTCTGGCATTTGGAATAGCTGCATTTTCCTCTAATTCGGTCATGTCTCTTCCATTAATTATCCCAAGAGGTGGTCTCGGTGCTTTACAGCCAACCTTACCAGGAATAAAGTTAGGAAATCCAGGTTTTGCTTTCGTTGGTTTTGGTGGCACTGGTCGGTCTGGAAGAGGTTGTAATGCTATAATAGGCTCTCCGTTCGGATAGCATTGACTCCCATCTTGAAGGGTGTTGAAAATCCGATTCATTCCCCACATACCTGCACCAAAGTGTGGGTACAAGTGACAATGAATAATAACATCACCGATAGCCCCATGGAGACTTCCTAGTCCATATAAAGGTTGAACATTATAAGTGGATTGTGGACTAATTGCTTGTGCATCCAATATTTCAGTATTAAGATTAAATGGATCGCGAAACCATTGATGAACATGATAGTGAAAGACATGAGTTTCTTTTACGCCTCCATGAAGAACACGAATGATAGACGGATCTCCTACATACCCTCTCAAAATCGGTGTGGCAGGATCTCCATACACCCAGGAATCATGGTGTACTTCTTCACCATCTGCCTCAGGAGCTACAACTCCTTCGTCAATTAATTGCTTCCTGCGCCACTCCGGTTCATAGCGGTAATTTACACCATGGAAGGAATCAGCTTCCTGACCAGTAACATGATTTATTGGGCGATTGCCAGTTAGATCATCCACTTCCATTTCATCATTGAAAATCCATGCATATTCACGGAAAGATGGTAATAATTGGTTATGAATATCCGCATATACACCGCTTTTCAGTGGTTCACCTGTAACAGGATCTGTCCAAGTAGAACCACGTTTTTGAACTAATAGTGCTCCATAAAGACCATCCGTATTTGATCCTTTTTCAGTACTGGAGACGTTCCCTAAGTCAGAAAAAAAGTAATTACCCTCAAGTGTAGCATTAATTGTATACTTTATTTTCTCTCCAGGTTCTGCTAAAGTGTTAGGATTAAAACCAACATAAGAACCGTCGGCCTTTAACACGTCATAATCCGCTTCAGAAAAGTGCATCCCTGCTGCATAAGGCAGTTTGTTCTCTAATATTATTTCAACAATATCTCCCTCATTTGCTCGAATGACAAGCGGCTCAACAAGGTCAACAGGAGTAAATGGATTTTTTCGTACTGCTGAACGTACTTTTCCTTCGTTTTCTTTTAATACATACATCGCACCTGTTGGATTATGGTCACCAAAGGTATTGACAACAATGCGAATAGGAATAGCAACTACATGAAAAAATCGTTTCATATTCTTTTCCTCCTTTCTTTACTTATTCTTTCAGTTCGGGAATTTTAGGTCCACCTGACCGTTCAATATAAAATACTTCAATGGAATGGATATGAATATTCCATTCACGTTTCTCCAAAGGAGCTTGTGACGTTGTCTCGACAAAAATAATTGCATGATCATCTATAACTTCTTTAATAGTTCCGATAAATATAAATGGAAAGTTTGGAATAAGGACAAATACTTTACTACCAATACCATCTATAAAACGTTGTATAATTGCTTCATCATGAATTATGTTAACAGGTACATTTTGACCATTTGTAAATGTTTTATTATTACTCATATTTACACTCCTCTTAAGTTAATGGGAACCTTTTATCTGGATCCCAATCTGGGGTGAATACAGCAATTCGCTCAAAAGGTATACTTAAAGGTAAAGGGAAATTATAAAATGGTGCATTTACTATTTTAATAATGACAGGGAAAAGTGTAACATGTCCTGGTTCCACTTCATTTACCTCTCCAGTGAAAATCGGACGAAAAGTCTGACCTAATAAATTAAGCTGTGGTGATTGCGTAACGATTAGAATATTTTTCCCTATTAAATCTTGAAATTCACGAAATAAATCATCCTCAAAAAATTGCTCATCATTTTCAGAAAACCATTTACTCATACGATAGCCCCCTTTAAATAGGTTTCTGTATTACTGTATTCACCTTAATTAAATGAGACAGTTGTAATAACCCAATTCATTAAAACTTTAAGCCTATTTTTACTAACCTCGTGAATATTTGAAAGAGACGAATTGTTTCAATTGCTTCAATCTGTTCTAAGGGAATTTCGTGTGCTTTTCGAAAATGTTTAATTCTGAGTGTGTTTTCTGATGAATTATTTATCTTTCCATAACAAGTTTCATGATTAGAAAGCTTAACCTTCACCCATGTATTCTCCCATCTAGCTAAATTAGTTCGGAGGGATTCAAAATGAAATTGTTGAATAAGTGCGTCTTTTTGTGAAACGACTTCACCAAAGTTCAGTAGTAATTTTTTCCTAAGGTCATTATCATAAAGATAATGTTGGTGGGTATTTGAATAGTTAGGGATACCATACGGAATATTGGCAGCATCAATATGGTCATAAGGTATCCAGATCCGGTCTTTTAAGTTGGTTATTGTTACGAAATCTCTTCCAATGGCATTCACCTTTCCTTTATATAAAGTTATTTCACCTGCTATATTGGCATATATGATAACTTGCTGATTTCTCTTCTTTTGAAAAAACCTCCTTAAGGTTAAGACCTTTCTCTTGTTTGTATCTACTGAGGTAGTATGGAATAAATTTTTTTGTTCCATATACTCCTGTAAGATACGGGTTTCTTCTAATGAAACACTACTAATAGGGGAGGTTAAGCCCTCCCCGCTCATAAGATTAATCTCATTTACTGGATCGGATTTAATAATTTCTTGTTTCCGCTTTTCCAGAAGTAACTTTACGTATTCTTCATGTCTGATCTCATCCTGCATAACTAAAGCCCCTTTCTGCATTTCTGTAATAATATTGTATGAATGTGAGGGAGTATGTACTGGGAGATTGTCCTGAAAGACAACAATTTCTCTTTTCATCTAAAAAAGAATAAGCAATACATTGCCTATTCTTTGGTGAGTCGTTTTATATTTTCCATCATTGCTTCTAAATCAACAGGTTCTCCCATAATGTTCATTTCATGAACGGCGCGGATGCGGTCGTTTCCATCAACTAGATACATATTTGTTCCATGCGTTATCATTCCATTTTCATCTCTCTGATAAGTCATTTGAAATTGTTTTGCGGCGTCTTCAGTTTCAGTTATTGTCCCACGTTGCATAAACCAACCATTTGGATCAACATCAAAACGTTCGGAATAATTCTTTAATACTTTTTCAGTATCAAATTCAGGATCAAGCGTTATGGTCACTATTTGCACTTCATTCTGGAATAAGTCCGTCTTTTTTAGCTCTGTTTGTAATCGGGATAAATCAACCATTGTCATTGGACAAATATCAGGACATTTGGTAAACATGAATGCAACTATTTTAATCTTTTTATTGTGCAAATTATAATCATCCGTTAAAACAGAATCCAATTTTATATTTTCTATCTTCTTTATGACTGGCAGCTGATTTTGCATGGAGAATAAATAGTAAAGTAATCCACCTGCTAAAAGGATGATAAAAAAGGATAGGAGTAATTTCGTTCTTTTTCTAATCATCTTATTCACACCTTTAAAGAATATTTAATTAATGAACAGCTTATCATACAAAGAAATGTTGAAAGTATACTAAAAACCAACATGTTTTGAGTTATCATGATGTTACTTAAGGATGGTAGACCGCAAAGGGATGGGTCAAGAATGACACCACCAACCATTGAACCAGTAAGTCCACCTATGATGCCTGACGACACACCAGTAAGTATGGAATGCGGTTTTCCTAAGGCGCCAAAAAGGATACCTACTATCGAACCGAAAAACACAGAAAAAATGGACATGATAGTAAAAGATAATGGAAAGAGAAATACAAGCAACATGGATATAACAAGTGGGATAATCATCGAAGAATTCATAGCGATTGTCATCGAATAGCGGTCTGTAAATAAAAATTTTTTTATACGAAGTGACCGGTAAAGCTTCATGGCAAATAAAATATTTAAAATTAACAAGCTAATTAAAAAATAAACCATATCAAATCCTCCATTACGATCCCCTCATGGAGATGATAACTAAGATGACCACCATGACTAAGGTAAATTCCATGAAAAAGATAAAGGTAAAATTATTATCGATTACTGCTCCAATCATAGGAGACATAATCCCCATCATTAGGCCATTCGTAAATCCTGTTAAGAAAGTTTGATAATCAAACATCGCTCCAAAGACACTACCTGCAATAATTCCAATGAGTGTTGTCGTAATCGTTACTTCTGTATAATGAAATGGAAATTGTGCCATTAAAAGCACTCCAGAAGCGATGGCAATGATACCACCTAAAATTAAAGCGATATTCATACCTAATTGAAAACCTATTAATTTTCTATTTTTATACAAATATACATACAGAAATGTTGCAACGACAAAATTACCGATAAAAAAAAGCTGAAGATAATAAGATTCAATCAATGGCTTCACCTCTAGATAGGTTATCCTAAAATTGTTCAATTACTGCTTTACTATATGCAAGAAGGAGTATTTAGGTTAGGCTCTTGTTAAAGTCTTAAAAGAATAATAATGATAGAACAATTGTATTGTTTTTGGTTGATATGGGTGCTCAAATGACGCTTGTTGTTACCATCTGTGGATTTTAAAACCAATAAAGTTATATAAAACCGAGATATGAAAAACTGTAAGGAGTTTAGGCAGAATTGGAGGGGTGTATAAAGGATTAGGGCGTAAATCATCACATTTCAAAAAAGATTAAAAAGCATTAATCCCTTGGTACACAAAAGATTAATGCTGCTTTCAACTAGTGATTCTGATTGGGCTCGTGTGTATATTCAAATGAAAAGATATTGCTGCTTTAAACTTCTTTGGTTACTTTTTCTTTCATGGGTCCTTGCTGTAGCAACCGCCTTTTTCATCGGTTGCTACAGTTCCACTCCAAGACCTCGATTTATTCCCAATGATCGGCAAGTACTTCTGCTTGAACCTGCAGACTGCCGTATGCTTCATGAGAAATTAATTCCTCATTCAGCTGATAGTCAATCAGAACCTGAAAACCATCCATATGCCGAACCACTTTTTCTGCTTCTCCCTGGTATTCATAATGCCCGATAGCTGTTAAGTGAAGTTGCAAAGCACGAACGGCTTCTTCATCTGAAAATGCGCCTTCTTCATCAAATTGGGCAACAAGGTTTTCCAAGCTGGCTGCACTTATATTGATAGATTCCGTATCTGCAACGAGCGGCAAAATGATCTCGCTGTTACCCGGCAGTACGGTGATTTCCGTTCCTCCCGGTGGACGAATAGTATATTCATAATCACTGGCCATGATGACCACGCCAATTTGATGGCCTGCTTCAAATACATGGTCCTTTGGCTGCATATCCCAATGGAATGTATATACTTCACCAGGAACGATCGCTTCCGATTGTTCAGACGAGTGTCTATTTTGCGGATCCATCCACCCGCGTGATATAATCTCTGGACTAGTGCCGCTGTAATCCACGAGCAATGCCGTTAAATTGGCAACCGGCCGATCAATGCTCGCTTCGATTTTCACTTCCGGTATCCCGCTCAGGCGAACGTCTTCGGTGAGTGCCGGTGATAAATAAGCCAGACGATTCGGATCGCTTAATTGAGGATCTGCCGCTAGCTGATTTGCTTCTATCATCGGATCGTCGGTAAAAATTTCTGTACCGTTTCCGTTTTTATCGTTTATACTGAGTGTTCCGCCCTTTCCTTCATTTGCTTTATTAAAATGAAGTGAAATCTCCTCCATATCGACCGCTGGCCAGTCGGCTTCCTGATTCCAACTGCCATCCTCGCGTTCGATATCTACCATGGGTTCGTCCACAATGCCGTTTTCGATGCCATACAACCAATAGTCAAACCATCTGTTTTCCGTGTCCTGCCAGTTATTGGCGGATGTCCCGCCGTGCCCGCCTTGATGCAGCCACATTTTACGAGTAACATCATGGTCTCCGAGCGCTTCCCACCATTGGGCAAATTGCATTGTTTTCACATTCCAGTCATTAAGACCGTGAACGACTAAAACACTGGCTTCAATCTGATCTGCATCTTTTACATAATCACGCGCTGCCCAGAAGTCGTTATAATCACCGGACGCTCGGTCTTGCTCTTCGTATAATTCTGTTATCAAGTCCTCACAAACTTCACGGTTGTCACGCGTCAATACACCTTCTGCTAAGTTATCCGCATCCTCACCTTGGTAGCCTCCCGGTGCTACAACGGCTCCATTGGCACGAAAATAATCATACCAGCTGCTGATCGCAACCACCGGTATAATCGTTTTGAGTCCCTCGACACCGGTAGTAGCAACACCGTTTGGAAGCGTTCCATTATAAGAAGCTCCGGTCATCCCAACATTTCCAGTTGACCAGTCAGCGCTGACTTCTTCGCCGTCTTCATTGAATGCTTTTGCATTTCCATTCAGCCAATCAATGACTGCTTTCGTACCCAAGATTTCATTTTCATCCCCCGTAGTAGGACATCCCGTTGCGTTGCCAGATCCAATACTCTCCCCAAGAATGACACCATAGCCACGCGGTACATAATAATTTCCTAATCGACCAAGATTTTGACTTTGTGTTTCGACTGCATAAGGGACTGCTTGAAGATTCCCAACCGGTGTCAAATCCACATCAACATCATGAAAATTGATCGGATTTATTCCTGCACGATAAGGACTCATTTCAAAAATAACCGGGACTTCGACGCCAGTTTCAGTATCTGGTCTCATCACTTCAATAGATACAACATCCAGTTCGCCATCTCCATCGCTATCAATCTCGGTCTCTACAAATAATTTTTCAATAATCGCGTCATCCGTTGAGTAAATCGGTGAAGTCATACCATCTTCCAGTTCTATTCTCGTAGAATCCGAAGCTGTTTCCGGAATTTGACCATTCAAAGGGATGTCACTGTCCATTGCAAATGCAGTGGATCGTTCTGTTACTGTAAAGCCATTTCCCCCGGTAAACACAGACAAAAGTAAAACAAACAAAATCATTAAATATGAAATTTTTGTCTTCATATCTATCCCCCATTTTTAAGTGTTCTCTGTGACAGTCCTTTGTTCTGCCACAGAGACTCTTGTAATCTATCCCCACACGTCCTTTAATGCTTCAACCTGAATATTTAGTCTGTCATATGCATCTTCGGAGATCATTTCGTTTGCGAGTTGATGGTCAAGCAAAATTTGGAAGCCACCCATGTGTTTTACGACTTTTTCTCCTTCTTGTTGGTTTTCATAAGGAGCTACTGTAGTTAAATGCAGTCGCAAGGCGCGAATGGTTGCTTCATTTGAGAACTCACCCTCTTCTTCAAGTTCTTCCACAAGATTTTGGGTGCTGGGTACACTAACCCCTAGTTCTGCACATTGTCCAATCGCAGGACCGTTCAATTCATTAACAGCACCAAAATCGGTCACGTCATGATTATTTCTATCGCACACCAATAAGCCATCGAGCGTGTTTCCTGCAAAAATGGGTCCATACGCTCCATATTGATCATTAGCGGAAATTTGAACATTATCAGAAAGCGTGAGATTTCCGTTAAATTCATTCCCTGCAAGCGTAATGTCACTGGCTGTTTCATTGATCGTAGACGCACCGCTCACAGTCGTTCCAAACATTTGTACCGTATTTGCATTGTCAGCATTTAAACCGCCATTGATTGAACTGTTGAAAGCCACGAGGGAAGCACCATCTTCTACCGTGATACCACCGTTTACAACAGCATCCTCTAGACAAATGATACCTTCGCTTATAACTAATCGGCCATTGTGATCGCCGGAAATAGTCTCGATACATGCAGGTGATTCACCAGGCAGTACGGTTGCATTGAACTCATCTGCTTCCCCGATGTTTCCGGAAGCATCAATAGCGCGATGCTCAATGGTATGTGTGCCAAAACCAGGTACAAAAGCTCCACCTGGATCATCCTCGGTGTAGGATTGCTCAAAAGTTACTTTCGACAATCCGCCCGTGCCAAGGTTTCCGTAGGTGAGTGCCTTGATGTCAGTACCAGAATGAGAGAATGTAAATGGAGCATCAATGGTCTCTTCAGGGAATCCATAATAGTTGTACCAGCCGTTTCCATTCAAACGAAGCTCACCGACCACAAATCCCTCTTGATCATCTTCAGGTTCGAGTGACATATCGAACTCATTGAAGTACACATTGTGATCATCTTCGTCTGATAATGAAGTAAGCGGCTCGGAAAGTGTTCTTGGTGCCTCAGGCATACCATTGTCAACTGTCCAGGTAACCGTATCTGAGTCGCCATTAGATTCTTTAGGGTCACTCAAAACGGCAGTTAACTCGGAAGCACCTTCAGGAAGATCTTGAGCGCTCAAGTCAAACAGCCGACTGTTGTGCGCATCCATGACTTCTTCGCCGTTTAACTCCCAAGTTACATCCAGCACTCGATCATTTGGGTTAGCCGTTTCAACGTAAGCGATTTCATCATGTGCAAGGGGACGTTCTGTTGATGCATGTTTAGTAAATTGTACGTCTACTTCCTTCTCCGGCAAAAACGCACCCACTGTCCACTTTCGGGTTTGGGTCATTCTCGGTCCTTCCAGAAACTCCGGATCACGCACGAACTCTGTCTCATCCAGCACCATGACTTTCACGGTGTCTCCATCCTCCACACCAAGTTCAGCCAATTCCAAGAAGCGACTGTTCTGTTCCGATGCCACTTCTTCTCCGTTAATTTCCCAGGTTACATTCAGTTCATGAAATCTTGGATACATTGTTTCAACCCATACGACATCATCAGTGCCCACTTCCCCTTCAGGTGTTGAAGACAGCGGCATCTCTCCGCGATTACGCATTCCCGTGATTCGTTGGGTCATGTGTTCACGCCCCACCTGGTCAAAGTAGAAACCGGTATGCCTCATCATCGAATGTTCGCTAGGTCGCCAGATGTTCTCGCTGTGTAGATTTCCACTTTCATAGCCATCCGGATCTGCTGCTCGGATGATCCCTCCAGACTCACTTTCTTCACCCAGCCAACGCCACCATTTAGCTTCGTTCTCTATCATCTCTTCAGCACTCATTCTTGTGTGATGGAACGAGCTTGGCTCCTCATCTGGGTAAGCACCTCCAGGTACGTCCCGATTCGAATATGCATACTCATCTCGCAAATTACCTAATGAGTGTCCAAGTTCATGTATTGAAACTAACGGCCCTTGGGGACTTCCGCCAGTTGTGGTAGCGTGCGTACCTCCTATGCCGCCATATGTTGAAGTATTTGCAAGTGCTAGCGTCTGAATATTCTGTGCCCCTGCGGGAATACCCAACTCAGGTGCCACATGTTCTCTGAGGATCTCATTTCGTGCTGCCGATCCACCGGAACCATACGTAACTCCTCGTGCCAGTTCAGCAGCTGGACAGGTTCTTGCATACTGTAAATTGAAAACAGTATCACGACGGATATTTTCATCATCTGGATCACAACTGATTCCAGAATCTATAGAAGGTGTTTCCACCATGTACACATTGAAATAATTTCGGTAGCTGCGAAATGGCTCCACACTCCACTGTACATTTTGATTCCGGTCCACATCTTCATGGAATTTATCCATCTCATCGGTCGTATAGCCGTCTCCGAAAATAATCAGATTCAATCGTTCTTCTGCAGGCCCGGTTTCTTGAAGCGGAACAACATTTACATCCCTGGCTTTCAAGTCATTTTCTTCTGCCGAGACGATAGTGCTTCCTTGCTCTGCAGCCATACCTATGCCAATTAAAAGTCCCGATAACATCACTAATAGATATTTTTTAATAATATTCACCCCGTTGTCTGATTACAATACTCTCTGTGACATGTTCTTACATACCACAGAAACTGTCTTCATCAATCCCATTTCTCTATTAACCCGCCTCTTCAGAAATCAATTCATTCTCCGTGGCCAATCTATGAAAATATCAACAATCTCCCCTTAAAATAACCACGTGTTTTTCCTCACCCCCTTATTGAATTGCCTCGACCAAAGACCTGGATATTTTCTTCGATTCATGGCCAGCTTATCTCCATTTTTTTATCAGGTAATCGGTATGATCCATCAAGGTATTGTACGCTTCCTCAGAAACCAATTCATTGTCTAACTGATGGTCAAGCAAATACTTAAAGCCTTGCTCCATATGTCGGATAACTTTGTCAAAATCTTCTTGATTCTCGTAACGACTCACCGCAGCTAAATGAATCTTCAAGGAATGAGCTGCATCTTGATTTTCGAACGATCCTTCTTCCTCAAAACGCTCAATTAGCGACTCCATACTGCCTGCTGTCACCGTTAATGTATCATCGTCCCCTACAATTGGCAGTGTTAACTCACTGAGTGCAGGAATTACTGTAAGCTCAGCACCAGGCTCTGGACGAATTGTGTTTTGAAATTGACCCCAGTCACTCTGATCAATAACGATCCCGATTTGATTTCCACTTTCAAACACATAGTCATGCGGCTGCATGTCCCATGTGAACGAATATTCCTGATTTGGAGTTAGAGGGACCGACTCGGAAGATGACTCCAAATTCTGGGGATCCATCCAGCCACGTGTGATAACCTCCGGACTTTCTCCATCATAATCTACAAGTAATACAGTCAGATTTGTCACCGGGCGGTCAATACTTGCTTCTATTGTTATTTCAGGGGTTCCGCTGATTCGAACTTCTTCCGTTAATACCGGTGAGAGATAGGTTAAACGATCTGAATTGCTTATTTCAATATCGCCAATGATTCCATAATCCCTCATAGATTGGTTGTCGAAAAAATTCTCAGTATCCAATGGGTTGTGCACAATGGAATTACCACTGAGAATACCACTTTCACCCTCTGTTCCAGCCTTCAAGTGAAGCGTTCTTTCGGTCATTTCATCTTCTGGCCAAGCATCTTGTTGATGCCATGTGCCGTCTTCTCTCTCAACATCAACAAGTGGCTCATCTGTGATGCCATTTTCAATACCGTAGAGCCAGAAATCAAACCATCTATGCTGTGTTTTTTGCCAATCATTAGCGTTCGGCGTTTCATGATCTCCTTGGTGGAGCCACAGTTTTCGATCTATATCATTCTCACTTAAAGCCTCCCACCATTGCGAGAAATGCTTCGTCTTCGTATTCCAGTCATTAAGACCATGCACAACAAAGACGCTGGCCTCAATATTTCCTGCATTCGGCACATAGTTACGCTCTTCCCAAAAATCATTATAGTCACCTGTTTGTCGATCTTGATTTTGAACCATCTCTGCCAATACATCATCACACACTTCCGGGTTATCCCGCGTTAAAACATACTCTGCCAAAAGGTCAGCATCCCATGAAGGGTTCCCGGATACAGCACCGTTAGCACGATAGTAGTCATACCAGCTGCTTATGGAGGCGATCGGTATAATCGTCTGCAGCCCCTCAACACCTGTAGTAGCAACACCGTTTGGAAGTGTACCATTATATGAAACGCCCGTCATACCAACATTACCGGTTGACCAATCGGCAGTAACTTCTTCACCATCTTCGGTGAATGCCCGTGCATTGCCGTTTAGCCAGTCAATCACCGCTTTCGTGCCAAGAATTTCGTTCTCGCCACCGGTAGTCGGGCAACCCGTCGATCCTCCGGCACCGATGCTATATCCTAAAATGACAGCGTAACCGCGCGGGATATAATAATCTCCATAACTACCCAGCTGTGCATTAATCGTTCCTTCCTCTATACGTTCACCCATATCAAAATGATCGGAAAAAATATGATGCTCGCCAACAGCATAAAGCTCGTGTTCAATATCGTAATATTCAATAGCATTTGATCCACCCCGATACGGGCTCATCTCGAATATTACCGGCACCTGAATACCCGATTCAGTATTCGGGCGCATGACTTCAATTTCAACTTGATCCAATTTTCCGTCACCATCACTATCAACTGTTGTTTCGACAAATAAATTTTCAAGAATCACATCATCTGTTGAATAAATCGGTTGCGTCATGCCATCTTTAACCTCAATGTTTGTCGAATCTAGAGCAGTTTCCGGAATTTGACCATTAAGGTTCAGTTGTCCTTCTTGGCCATCCGTGTTGGCAAAAGCATTTTCTGCACCTAAATTAGGAGTGACGAAAAGGAGAAAACTTATCGACAACAAAAAGAATGTTTTTTTCTTCAATAATTCCAGCTCCTACTTTTATTTTTAGAGATTCACTTTTTTCTTTTTCCTAGATTCATAGTTTCTGACACTAATAAGGGATAAAATACGATATAGGATCTCTGCAGGTGGTGGATATAGAAAGGGTTGCAATCTAAACATACTTGTCCTTTCAAGAGGGAATACCATTCATTATTAATTATGTAATCCTATTCTGTGGAGTTAAACAATTAATGTAGGAATTTTTAATTTCTATTTCATTAGTCAACTTATCCCCCATCTTTTTAAAGTGTACTGTTAAATCTATGAAGTATTATGGTGTAATCATACCAAGTATTTTGTGGAAATAAAATACTTTTCTTAAGAAACAGAACTTTTGTACTGTTATTGCAATAGCTCCATAGTAAAAACTGCTTAATATTAATAGTGAATTTTCTCATTTAAGCTAAAATTATGGATTAATCAAGTGAAAGGAAACTGTTTATGGAATTAATTAGTGTTATTTGGGAATCAAAGTGGGCTACACAACGCCAAAAAAGAAATGGATCAGGGGAAATTCCCCCTAATCCATCAAATTACTTATATTAACAGTCAGCTGAACTGTCTCAAATTCCATTAAGTTTTAAATGGCCTTTCTAAAAAATCAATTTCTATCATTAATCGTTAATCTGTATTGTAACTTCAGAATCCAGTTGATTGGATTGGACTTTTAATGTGATTTCACCTTGATGTATGGCAGTAAGTTTACCTGTGATATAATCAAATACCGCTGTATATTCTTCTGATCCAATCACATCTTCAATTTCTTCACTGGCACCCACAAATACATTGTCACTTCCTGACCATTTAACACTCGCTGGATATCTGAGCGGGAAGTTAATAGCTCCCGGCTGATGACCGGTAGCTTCTACTTCAACTGTTTCACCTGCTTCTAAGAATTCAGGTGCTTCAATCGTAATCTCTTCAAGTGATGGATTTACTTTTGCTCTTACCCAATCCGTCGCATCCGGACCTTGAATACCTCGTAATAATGAGGATTCTTTTTTAACACCGAACATAGTCCAACCGAGGATTCCTCCATTGTCTGGTGTGCCATAAGGATCTTTGCCTGCCGATCCGGTCACAAAATAGGGTACACCGTCCACACGGTTTACGTTAAAAATGGAAGCATGGGAAGAAATAAATATTGCTCCTTTTCCCCCAGACATCATCCTAAAATCAGACAGCCATTCTTCTACAAGGGCAACTTCTTTTCGGTCACTTAATTGACTATTAGCCGTTGTCATCGGGTCATTTGTTGGATGGTGTGAAAATACAATTACGTTTCGAATTTCTGGATTTCGTGCAGCCTCACTTATAGTGGACTGTAATTCAACTAATTGCTGAAAATCAGAAACCCTGTAACTTCCGGTTGATGAATCCATCATAATGAATTGTACACCATTATGAACGAATGATTGTCGCGTATCTCCAAAGACCGCTTCAAAATTATCTAAATCCCCCGTTCCCGCCATTTCGTGGTTACCTGGCACGTAATAAACCGGGAACTGATCCCCAATTTCTTCATCTAAAACCTGCTTGGCTAATTGAAAATCTTCCGGGTATCCAGTATCAACAAAATCACCGTTTATGACCAAAAATTCAGGATCAGCAGTTATTATTTCCTGTAAAGTTTCACGCGTTCTTTCCATTGCTTCACTGTCAGGGTTAGCTGCTACAAATTGCGTGTCTGCAATAACAGCAAATTCCCATTGATTCTCGTCAAATTCATCATTTTGAATAATAAGCGGATCCGCTTCCGGTTTTCCCTGTTCAGGCATCTCAACTTCAGGCGGAACTTCTACAGTCAAATTATCAAAAATTAAACTTCCAGTATATTGTTGGTTTTGATCTGTTTCTACAGGATAAATTCTCCACAAACTGATTGGATATTGAATACCTTCTGGTACTTGAGCTTCAACATATTTCCACCCTGTCCAATCGACTTCATCAGCTAAGTTTATTACATATTGAGTACCAGTTACATCTCTGAGTACGGCACGAAGCCAGGCTCCGTTTCCATCTCCGTGAACCCAAAGACCAATTCTTTGTGTATTGGCCGGAAGCTCCACGTCAGGGGTTGCTTGCAAATATGCTGCACGGGTGGCAGTAGTTGTACTAAAATCATAATTTAATTGAATGGCATCTCCTTCGTAACCTTCCACTGTTTCTATAGAAGCTCCTACTTCAGCTGGAAATCTTTGGGCACTCCATATAGAAGCATCTTCAAAATCTGAAACCATTTGCTTCTGGAACCCAATGGTTACGGGCAGATAGAACACTTTATCTAAAACAGTGACTGTAATCGTAGTTGCTGCTCCGTCTATCTTTGGAGTTACTGTATAACCCCCGTCATTATTACTTGTAATTCTAATTACAGATTCATCATAATCTAATTGAATATCTTGGGTTTCAATAGGGGCAGAATAACCATTCTCATCAAAACCCATTACCGAAAAACGATCTGTTTCTTCCAGAACAGTACTAATTCTGGATTCAGTTGCTTCTATTCTCTTTATTTCTCCCAAAACCTGAATTCTGCTTTCTGATTCAGCATTACCTTCTTCTGCTTTGGCTAAAGCTAACCCCTGCTTACTCGCAGTGAATACCCCCTGATCGTTAAATGCTCCAAACTCACTTGGGTAAACTTCCCATTGAATATTTTCAACAGCCACAGCATCAAAAGCATCATCAAAACCATTCGCTGTAAAATTCCTTGTTAATTCAGGAAAAACACGATAAGCATTTTCATCTTGATTTACAGGATCAGCATTCAGATCTGCAAGTTGACCATTTCCTTCAGCAGTGAAAATGCCAATACCATTTGGCACCTCACGTTCCACTCCATCAGATGGATTATTTTTCACTTCCACTTCGTTTTCTCCCGGCATTCTGGAGGTAAGTGTTGATGAACCCCCGCCATCAAGATTTAATGCTTGATATGCACCAACTTCTTTCATTAATTCAGCCATTTCATGTAATGTCATTCCTCTGCTTGAACTTTGACGGCCATCTACTAAAACGAGATACATTGTCCCGCCATCTTGGGAAAATCCTACAGCCGTTCTAGGCGCAAGTGCTTCGTCATCGACATTTTGTACAGCACCATCCTCTACAAGTGTCGGATTTCCGCCAATGGCAAATTCATATTCCCCATCTTCATTTGTTTTAGGTTCAAATTCAACCGTAACAGAATCACCAACTTGCAATTCTTTTAATGTGTCTGCGCCATTCCCGCGACCGATTAATATATTCATGTTCTCTGCTATTTCACCATCAGAAATTTCACTGCCGGCTTCTACAACTTCCCTGTTTTCAATAATCACTTCATAAACATTCTGATCTCCATGAATGACACCTTCCCTGGATGCTTGTCCCCATAAGGAATTATATAAACCTATTCCATCTACGGGAATAGTATTTTGGTTTAAGGATTCCAATTCATGTTCTTGATTATTAAATGTGATTGTGCCATCCAGGAAAATATTGGCTATCTCCCCAATCCCTTCCTTTGTAACACCTGCTGACATTTCTCTGCCATTATTAGGTCCCTTAATTATTTCACTATCTTTAATTCCAATACCTAACGGAGATTGAGTAGCATTGATATCAAAAAAATCTCCGTTTACGCTGGCAATCGCTCCTTCACGGTTGGTTACTTCAGAAATTGGTTCTGAAGCTGCAACTGCATTTCCGGAATTTAAAAGGTCAAGAGAAACAGCTTCATTCCCAAGATCAATCTCTAACATTTCTCCATTGATCCATCCACGAGCATCAAGCATTTCAAATGTGGTAAATTCAACACCTTTTCCAACCTGCTCGGTTTCCGATTTTGTTTCTATCTGTTCACTCTGTTTTATTCCTGTAAGTGTCTGTGGTTCATCTTCTTTTGATGATTGTGGAATCTCCTTACTTTCAATTGAAACATTGTTTGGACTACTTGACACGGTATTTCCGGCATATCCTACCGATCCCAAAGTTTGAAAGGTTAGCAGAAACACAAAAGACAGCATTAATAATTTTTTTACAAACCGCATGATTTTCACCCATTCATATTGAGATTATCGTTCCTCACATGTTACCTTCTTTGGGTAGCTGCATTTAATTTGTTTATTAGTGCGTGTTCAAAAAGGAGGATGAAAAGGACCGAGAAGTTCGAGGCAGCGTAGCTTTGAGTAGCGGAACGTATGCAGTTAATACGTGAGCAACGGAAAAGCAAGCCAACGAAGAAATTCGATGTGTCATTTTCACCGGACTTTTTGAACCTCCTCTATTAATGAGTTATCTTTCTTCACCATCTGTTTGCAATGACTCAAATGTCCATGTCAATTCAAGTGAATCACCCTGGAAAACATTTTGATCCTTCCCATTGTCCACAAAATTAAATTTGACAATAAAGTCATGGGCTGAATCGACAGGCAGTCCTTTTTCACCGTACCAAGGATACATGATATGCTGATTAATGGCCTCTGGCGTCATTTCAGCTAATTCAGCAATTGTCGTTGCGTATATAATCTCATCCAAGTTATTGTTGTTATATAAAAATTCCACTTCTACATGTTCTCCAAAATCTTCCTCCCCGTTATTTCCTGTTGCATCTGTTACGGAATAAGATGTTTCCAGTAAAACTTTTTCTATGTCTAGCGTTCCTTCATTTGTAAGTTCAAAATTACGATAGAAAGAATCTCCAGGCTTGATATTTTCAACATTTATGATCGTTGTTGGATCAACACTTAAGTCCAATGTACCCGCAGTAAACGTATTGCTGCTTACTTCTGTATCACTAAAATATGCGAAAGTACCTCCACCGATTAATCCAATTCCTAAAGTAAATATTGAAAAAGCTGTAATCAATTGCTTTTTTATTCCCATCTTCTTTACCTCCCGATAGTGTAATAGACTAAATCTACCCTTAGAGCACTTTTCCCTTCACTAAGATTACAAAATTCTTAGATCACTCCATATTTCCCTCCTGCAATGAACAATACCAATGTTTCACTTCTCATGGAGGAACATGCTGCCTTCTGTCTGCTGGCATCTTTCTCTTTCAAATTTTGCTGCTCCGGCTACTGATTTAACTGTATTTTCATGTTCGAAAGTTCCGATAATTATCGCCTTGTGAAATCTGCTCGATTCAAAATTTATACTAACCGATCTGTCCCGCTGAAGCTCGACAGTTTGTTGATAAGATTGATAACCTCTGCCCTCCTTTCCTGGTTTTACATCTAGCAAACTACCAAGACAGTCATAGCTGTTATCATCACTATAATAGATAAACGATGAGAAAAATGACGAATTTCGTCATATATAACCGAGGAATTCAAAATTGAACAATAGGTACTAATGAGTTACACAATACAATTAGGGAGAAGGTCTGTAATACATTAATGAAATTTATAAAAACACAATAAAAATAGTAATAAATACATGTTATTTCTTTCTATCAATCTGAGCAATAATAAAAATGAGACATAATTACTACCTTTGACACAAAAAGAGACACATTCCTAAATATGGAATGTGTCTAATTGCCTATGATTCCGATTGGGCTCGAACCAACGACCTCATGCCTGTCAAGCATGCGCTCTCCCAGCTGAGCTACGGAATCGTATGAAATTGTTGCTAGATTTAATATATAAAATATGTGCGATTATGTCAATAGAAAAAACTGGAGTGCACCCTCTTAGCACCATATTTATCCTGCTTAACTGGCTATTTTTCAGGGATTCTCTGCTTTTTTCTCTTAAAATATAGTTATTGCGGAGCAAGTTTAATTAAGTTTCGTCAATTTTATCAGCGCTTCTTGGGATTTATCAGCGAGTTCTTCCATTTTATCAGCACTTTTCCATAATTTATCAGCGTTCCAACATTTTAAGGGTTCCAGCCCTATCCCACAAATCATTTCGCAACCCGAAATAAAAGATTGGATTAAATATCCGTTTATCATTATAATAAAATATACCTTATTATAATAAAGCATGGAGGGTCTTTGTGAAAACTGTTTTTTCTTTTTTAAAGCCATACAAACTTCCTGCTAGTGTTGCATTTCTCTTAATGCTTGTGGAACTGGCGGTTGAACTAATGCTCCCTTTTTTCTTGGGAATGATGATCAACGCTGGGGTTGTCAATCAGGATATCAACAACATCATCATGTGGGGCAGTATTATGATTGGGCTTGCATTTATTGCTTTTATCGCCGGAATTATTAATTCTTTTTATGCCTCCCATGCCGCCTGGGGATTTGCCCGGGATATACGGGAAAAGTTATTTGAAAAAATACAGGCTTTTTCGTTTGCGAATTTAAATATGTATCCGACGTCCGCACTTGTGACCCGTTTTACAAATGATGTGCGGCAAATTCAGAACACCATTTTTATGGCACTTCGGATTATGTCCAAAGCTCCGCTGATCGTGATCGGCGGTGTGACTATGGCGTTCATTGTAAATGCTCGTCTTGCACTGGTCTTTCTCGTAACTGTACCGCTGCTTATCGGGTTTCTTCTATGGGTCCTGAAAGTTGCCAGGAGCATGTTTGATAAAGTACAAAGCAGCGTAGACAACGTTAACCGAATCATGCAGGAGAACCTGGCCGGAATGCGGCTGATTAAAGCTTTTTTCAGACGGAATCATGAAGAGGCTCGGTTTATGGATGCTAATACGGAGCTAGCCGCCCGTACCCGCAGAACATTTCGTTTTGTGGAATCTTCCATGCCGATTTTATTATTAGTGATGAATTTAAGTCTTATTTTTATTATTTGGTTTGGAAACGTGCAGGCAACTGCCGGCCAAACATCGGTCGGGGAAGTAGTAACGATTGTCAATTACGCCATGCGTGTAGCCATGTCAATCTCCATGTTCACGTTTATTATCATGGCTTTTTCACGAATGAAAGCATCTGCCAATCGTTTAAGTGAAGTACTTACCTTGAATACAGACACGGCGGATCAAACATCAGTGAATGAAAATGCTCAGGTAAAAGACGGAAAAGTGGAATATCAGCAAGTTTCTTTTAAATATCCTTCTGCAGATAACATGACTTTAAAAGATGTATCCTTTACGGTCAATGCCGGAGAAAAACTCGCTGTGATCGGATCAACCGGTTCCGGGAAAACTTCTTTATTCCAGCTTATCCCAAGGCTCTATGATCCATCAGAAGGAAAAATTTTTGTGGATGGAAAGGAAATCCAATACTATGAAATGGATACGCTGCGGGGAAGTATTGGCTATGTCCCGCAAAGTCCGCTACTGTTCACTGGTTCGATTACCGAAAATATTGCCTGGGGGAAAAATGGCGCTTCAAAAGAAGATATTGTGAAGGCTGCAAGAGATGCACAAATTCACGATACAATTATGGACTTGCCTAATCAGTATGAGACAAAAGTTGGCCAAAAAGGAGTTAATTTATCCGGTGGCCAAAAACAACGGATATCTATTGCCAGGGCATTAATCCGCAAACCAAAAATTATCATGCTTGATGACAGTACAAGTGCCCTTGATTTAGCCACGGAATCACGGCTGCTTCAAGCTATTCAGGACTATCAATGTACGACATTTATCATTACACAAAAAATTTCGACTGCCAAAAGTGCTGATCGTATTTTACTTATGGATAACGGGAAAATTTTGGATATCGGAACACATGATGAACTGTTAAGCACGTCCACACTATATAAACAAATTGTGGAATCCCAGTTTGGAAAGGAGTATGCATATGCAAAATAACCAGATGAAAGAACCTTTTCAATACGAAAAAATTCCACTGGATAAGATTAATGTTAAAAAGGAAAGAAAAGCAAGAAATACAGCAGGAACAATTAAACGCATCTGGTCCTATTTAGCACGCCAAAAAGCAAAACTGCTGATGGTAATCTTTATGGTGCTAATAAGCTCAGCTATGGCACTTTTGGGACCTTTTATGATCGGAATGGCTGTAGATGACTATATTGTGTCTAGAGAAAGCGCAGGACTTGTGACGCTCATTATTTGGCTGTCTATCGTTTACTTGCTTCACTCCCTGTCTATTTTCCTGCAAAATTTTTGGATGGTGGGCATTGCCCAAAATACAGTGCATTCACTGCGGGAGGATCTTTTTCATCAGTTTCACCAACTGCCGATCTCCTATTTTGACAAGCGACAGCATGGTGAATTGATGAGCCGGATTACCAATGACATTGATAATGTGAATAATACCTTAAACCAGTCGGTCATCCAGATCTTTTCCAGTGTATTAACTTTAGTTGGTACAGTTTCTGTGATGCTTTATTTGAGTCCACTGCTCACCGTTGTTACAATGTCGATTATTCCTGCCATGTTCCTTGTCATGCGCTGGATTACGAGAAGAACCGGCCCTTTATATAAGCTCCAGCAAAACGACTTGGGTGAGGTAAACGGATATGTGGAAGAAATTGTATCCGGCCAACATATTATAAAAACTTTTTCCCAGGAAGATCGTGTAATTGGGGAATTTAAGGAACGAAATAATAACTTGAACCGTTCTGGATTTTGGGCGCTGACGATTTCCGGATTTATTCCGAAAGTCATGAACATGCTGAACTTCCTCAGCTTTGCATTAATAGCACTTGTTGGTGGTATTCTTGCCATTAACGGCTTTATCACCGTCGGCATTATCGTTATTTTCACCGAATATGCTCGGCAATTTACACGCCCGTTAAACGAACTTTCCAATCAGTTTAATATGCTGCTGGCAGCAGTAGCAGGTGCAGAACGTGTATTTAATGTCATTGATGAACAAGCGGAAGAAACTGATGAAACGAATGCAAAGGAAATGGTGGAAACTAACGGACATATCATTTTTGAAGAGGTATCATTCGGATATCAGGATGAAACTATTTTAAAAAATATCAGCTTCGAAGCTAAACCGGGAGAGACTGTTGCCTTTGTGGGACATACTGGCGCGGGGAAAACAACGATTATCAATTTAATCTCACGTTTTTATAACTATGATGCGGGGAAGATAATTTTAGATGGGACAGATTTAAAAAACATGACACGTTCCAGTCTTCGTCAGCACATGGCATTTGTTTTACAAGACAGCTTTTTATTCCATGCCACCATCCGGGAGAATATCCGTTATGGCCGCTTGGGGGCAACAAATGAAGAAGTGATTCAAGCAGCAAAAGATGCAAACGCCCATGATTTTATCGAAAACCTCGCCAATGGATATGATACCGTACTGGATCAGGAAGGAAGCGGCATCAGCCAGGGGCAAAAGCAGCTCTTGACAATCGCTCGCGCCTTGCTTGCAGAACCCGCCATCCTCATTTTGGATGAAGCGACAAGTAATATTGATACGATTACGGAATTAAAAATTCAGGATGCATTAAAACGATTGATGCAAGGAAGAACAAGCTTTGTGATCGCCCACCGCCTGAACACGATACAGGAAGCAGATAAAATTATCATGCTGGAGCATGGAGAGATTATTGAAAAAGGTACACATGAAGAGCTTTTGGAGGAACATGGCAACTATTATGACCTATACAGAGGACAATTATTAGATAAAGCTAACTGATTATGCTTATAATGGAAATAGGATGAAAACAACGTAAAAGTTTAGGTTTGGAGTGTTATAAATGGGCAGAAAAGGAACAATGGTGGATAGAGAGATAAACAGTAAGTATCTTGATGAAAAAATGACTATTAACATATTTAAACCGGAGAAATTTTCCGACCTGTATAAATATACGGTATGTATTATGCAGGATGGGAATGATTATTTCCAAATGGGAAGAGTCGCCACATTAAGCGACCGATTACATGACGCAGAAGAAATAACCAATACCGTGTTTGTTGGCATCCATTACCAGGACAGATACGATCGCAGAAAAAAATATCATCCAACCGGCGAACAAAATGAAGCATACACAAATTTTTTAGTTCGCGAAGTAGTACCTCTGCTGGATGATGAGCTGCCAACCTATAATATGGGATATACGAGAGCGCTCATGGGAGATTCACTTGCAGGAACACTAGCACTAATGACTGCTTTAAAATACCCTAATACTTTTGGTAAAGTAATTATGCAATCACCGTATGTAGATAAAACGGTGTTGGAGAAAGTAAAAAACACGGATAATTTACATTCCATGGATATCTACCACACAATCGGCACAGCAGAAACAGAAGTGAAAATGACGGATAATCAAACCATGGACTTCGTTACACCAAATCGAGAATTAAACAAACTGCTGCTCGAAAAAGGCGGCAGCTACGAATATCACGAGCTGGAAGATGGTATTCACACATGGAAATATTGGCAGAAAGATATGAAACACCTGCTGAAAACAATGTTTGGTCATTTATAAACAGCGGGACGGTTCTTCTATTGTATTTTCCAGGAAATTTCCTGAAACTGGAGGGTTTTCTCCATGTTTCTTCCAAAAGTTCTCTCATTATAAGCGAATTTTTGTTATAATAGATAATTAATACAACCAGATTTTCATTTTGTCTGCGGAATCATAGTCCATGATCCATTAAACGTAAAATCTAAAGGAGGGTTTTATCATGAAAGTCGGAATAGCTATTTTCCCATCAAAATATGTTCAGGATGAAGCAAATTCGTATAGAAAGCGTTACGATCCTCACTATGCATTAATTCCGCCACACATAACATTAAAAGAATCATTTGACGCAGATGATGAACTTATCGAAGAAATAACAGCAGAACTTAAAAATATTGCCAATGAGGTAGAACCTTTTACAATTAATGTAAATAAAGTGAGTACTTTTGCACCAGTAACAAATACAATTTATTTAAAAGTGGAACCGATTCAGGTGTTACAGGATCTATCTGAGCGGTTACAGGAAGGTATATTCCCAAAAAATCAGGAGCATTCGTTTGTTCCGCACATTACCATCGCTCAAAAATTGTCACATGATGAATATTCCGATGTATTTGGCCAATTAAAAATGAAAAATATCCAATTTGAAGATACAGTTGACCGTTTTCAATTATTATATCAATTGGATAATGGCTCATGGACTGTACATGAAACATTCGTATTTGGAAAGGAATAAATGTGAATATAACAGTTGCAAATACAAGACAGCAAATTGATGATGCTTATCATGTCCGTATGACTGTCTTCGTAGAGGAACAAAAAGTTCCTCCCGAAGAAGAAATTGATGAACATGATAAGACAGCCATTCACTTTGTTGGATATGAAGCCGGAGACACCCCGGTTGCGGCCAGCCGGCTCAGGTTTGCCGGTGAGTATGGAAAATTGGAACGGATTTGTGTGATGAAAGAGTATAGAGGTAAACACTTTGGACAGCAAATGATTCATGCGATGGAAGAAATGATACGCACAAAAGGTTATAAGAAAGCAAAACTCAACGCGCAGACACATGCGGAGGATTTTTACAGTCAGCTCGGATACCAAACCATTTCTGGTGAATTTATGGATGCTGGAATCCCGCATGTTACGATGATTAAAGAATTATAATATTTTGATTGGCTTCGAAACCTCTTCCCATTATTAGGGTGAAGAGGTTTTTCCTATTTTCATCTTGGTATTAGTGAAATCATGAATTGTATTGCCTTTAGCGGTTAAACTAAGAGCTGACCGTTAAAAGGAGCTGATACTGTGACAGGTTATTTATCCATGCTTGCCGATACTTTATTTGGCTTCGTTGCCCTATTCGCACTCGCTAAAATACTAGGTAAAACACAAATTAACCAAATCACGCCTTTTGATTTTATTTCTGCGTTAATTCTTGGTGAACTTGTCGGAAACGCTTTGTTTGATGAAAAGGCAGGGATCCCGGAAATTGCTTTTGTTGTATCTCTTTGGGGAGGGTTATTATACTTAACTGAAATCATTACCCAGAAATATAAACGTACCCGTAAATTACTGGAAGGCAGTCCTGACATTGTCATTTATAATGGAAAACTCATTCGTGACGTCATGAAAAAAAATAATCTTGATGTAAATCAGCTGCAGCTCCTGTTGAGAGCGAAGGATATCTTTTCATTGGAAGAGGTGGAGTATGCATTTTTGGAAACAAATGGTACCGTCTCTGTTTTAAAAAAATCCCCATTTCAAACACCAACAAAGAGTGACATGAAGATTTCTCCGGAAGAAGTTAATTTATCCACCACATTGATTAATGACGGCGAAGTTATTTATGATAATTTGAAGGAAAAGAACCTTACAGAGGAATGGCTTATAGAACAGCTGAAAAAACAAGATTTTGATAATGTGGAAGATGTGTTTTATGCAGAATACAATAAAGGAAAAAAATTATTCATTTTGCCATTTGTTAATCGTAATCATCAAAAGTTTGAATAATTGAGGATGCATAACCTCTCGCTACTGAAAAGTGATGCCAGAGTTTTTTCTAACTATATTTTTTCATTGAAATATTTCCCTTTTCCTTTCCACCTCATATCGACTTCCTTCTGTCCAAAAGGCTTTGGCTTGGAAGTTTTTTGATATGTGTAATTTATACGATCGTATTCACTGGATAATTTTTGATGCTTTTCCTCAAGGATGACGTGAAAAGGCCCTTCAATAAAATATGGATTCAGCCTTTGCTTTGTAATTCGATTTTGATAATTTATATAGGTATGATGTTCGATTGGCAAAATATAGCCCATGTCGGTTCCCCCCCATGTTCTATTGGAAAATATATATACTCACTACCTATATATACCCCCATTAATGAAAATTTAATCTTTTTTATATAAGTTTTTTATTATTAAAGTATGAATGAATATTTAAATTGGATCCGATGGTTTACAAATGAAAAGATTTGTGGAAGAACTAAGGGAGATTTGTGTGACGATTAAGAATTCTAAATGGAATAGTGCGGAACTTTTGTGCAATACAAAAACATTTTTCTGTTATACTCCCCCTCAGCATCATGTATTGATTCTCCCGACATAGTTTTTTCAGCGATTTCCATCCTTTATCCATATATTAAAAGAAAATGTCTAACTATTTTTATAATATGTATTTATAATCAATCTGAAGTGGACATTTCTACACCAATACCTAGTATAGAAAGTTCCTCCTTAATCAAAATAATAAAATTCCACAAATGATTTAAGGCACATGTCGCTCCCTTTAGAGAAAATGTGAATACAATAATTTTAGATCACAGTAAGAGGGAGGGAATAAAATGAGTAAAAGGAAAAAAAGACTTTTTGATGAAGATGGAAATCAAAGTTTTTCCATATCAAGATCCGATTCGGATTCAAAGTCTGATGCAGATTCTAAAGCGGATGTCGATTTCGAAAGTGATCTCAAGTCAGAAAACGAAAACGATAATGAAAACGAATTAAAAAACAGAAATCGCAGCACAAGTATTGCCAAAGTAGTAGACAGTGGAAATTCTTATGTAGATATTGAAGTTGATTCCGACTCCAATTCACGCGTCCGTTCAAAAGCAAGGTCGGATCAAGAGCAAGAGCAAGAACAGGAATTCGATTGATAAATGGGCTGATGAATATTCGAAGTGGGAAATTCCATCCCACTTCAATATAAATTAGAGGGGGTAGTATGTTATGGAAGGTTTAAAGGATAATTTGTACTCATTGGAAAAGTTTAGAAATATGTTATCATCTGAAATGGAAGCAAATAAATCTTTAGTTCGTGAAAGCGGAAACTCTGATGTAGATGTAAGTGTTAAAGTTGATACTACACCAATTGCCTTTGCTATGCTGTGTTCATTATTAGCAACGAAACAAATTTCAAACGAAGAATTTGAGTCTGCGGTTCGGAAATTAGAAGAACTCACAAATCATAAGACACACCAGTCGATAATAGAAGATAACGATGTGACAAAAGCTAAACTTTATCGTGAAAAAAGACGGCGAAGGTAATTATCATTTTATACCTTCTCCGTTCTGTTTAGAATCACGTTCCCTAATCTCGCCTCAAAATAAAAAGCAGCCTAACTTGCAGCTGCTTTAAAATAATTCATGTTATATCCACGAAAATGGTCTTTTGTCATCTTCATCTTTTCCCTTTTCGTCACTGCTTTCTAAATCAAAGCTGGAGCTTGATGATTCACTTTCTTCATCTCGTCTCTCTCCCGGAAAACCAAAAAGCAGGTGACGCGGCGGCCGGCGACGTTCCGGTGTGTCTAAAACAACATTATCTGCTTTAATAACAAGGTCTTTTACATGAATAACTTGTTTTTTATCAGACATGAATGAATCACTCCCATATAATTTTTATCGTTTATAGTCTATGTGAAATTATTTATTTCGATATGGTCATCAGCCCTGAATTTTTCAAAAAATTATACAGGTAACTTATTATGTATGCCTACACAAACATGGTACACGAACATACTCTATTAGAGACAACTAAGTCAATACAACTTGAAGGGAGTAATAATTCATGGGGTGTGGAAAAGAGCATGGCACTGGACATTGTGTATGTGATATTCTAAGAGAAATTTCTGATGCGCAGCATGATGTAGTAGAAAATTGCTGTGATACCAGCTGTGAACAGTCCATCAGTGATTTACTGGGAGAGACTGATGCAGCAAACGGATTGGATACTGTACCGGTAATTCTTTATTGTAAAGGGGACTGCAAGCCATTTAAAGGATTTGGCGCACTTCCGGGTCATATTGGTGATATCATGGGCAGCTTCTTCTTCCGTGTCAAAAAAGTAGATGATGATTGCTGTGCAGTGGTTGAACTATTGAGAGACCCTAAAGATGACAAGAGAGATCCGAAAAGCCCTGCGGATCAGGATACAAAGCCATTACGCGCTACTGGAATCTGTATGACCGTGGACTTAGACTGCTTCTGTCACGTAACATGTCTGCCAGCTATAAATGCAATCAACTAGTTCTAGTCCTTTAGAAATGAAACCTCTCACTATTCATATATCATGAAAGGATTGGTTTCACTAAATTAAGCAGTATATCGCAGTTTATTAAAACACCATGGAATATAATTTCCATGGTGTTTACTTCAATTCTTAGAAAAACCTAGAAGTTTTATGTTTTTTATTTCATTTATAGCGATTTTCACAGTTCTCGCTCTATTTCCAACCCGAATAAATACATGCTCTTCGTCTTTTTCTGCAATAATTCCTCGGTACGTTTTATGCTCCGTTTTAATTTCACATTTTTTTCTCGGAACGTAATCAGGCGTGTCTGCAAAATATTTTATTTTTTCCTCCAGCGTACGTTCATTAAACTGTTTTCGTTTATTTTCTTCTGCTGGATTATCCTCCTTCTCCTCATCTGATTCATCTTCCTCAAGCTCTACATTTTCTTCATTTTGACGCGCTTCTCTTTCTTCGTCAAAAAAGCTGCGGCTCCTCGAATAAATTCCGTTTTCACTGGCGAATGAATTTTTTTTAGTTCTATAACTATACTGCATCGAAGCTCGGGGGTGTTTATTATCAGGCTGTTGAATATATAGCATCGGATCCCTCGCATATTTTTTCTTTGCCATTCATAATCTCTCCTTTACATGACGTCCTCCCTAAAGTATATGACCCAAATTTATAAACGTTCAAAAGAGAAACAAAGGGACCGTTCTCCTGTTGCATTGTGCTTTTTTAAAGAAAAACGTTTCTTCTTTTACAGAAGAAACGCCCGTGTCAATCATATTAAAAATCTCATAAATGTGGTGGCCATACCAAAGTAAATCAGGATAGATATGATATCGTTAATTGTTGTGATGAACGGCCCTGAGGCAACAGCCGGGTCAATATTCAGGCGATCCATCAGCAGAGGGATAAGTGAGCCGGCCAAAGTAGCAACAATTAATGTTGCCAAAATCGAAAAACCGACAAGCAGACCTAAAAAGATATCTCCCTGCCATAAATAAATAACAAAGGTAATGACAATTCCGCAGACTGTTCCAGTGATAAGTCCGGTTCCTGCTTCTCTAAAAATCAGTCTTGTTTTACCCTGCTTCCCATAATCACCGGTCGCAATACCACGAACAGCCACAGCCAGTGCCTGCGTTCCCGTATTCCCTGCCATCCCGGCAATAAGCGGAATGAATATCGCCAATATAGCAACTTGACTAAGCGTCTCTTCAAAACGACCGATTAAACTGGCTGTCAGTATTCCTAAAAACAGCAAGATGATCAACCATGGAAGTCTTTTTTTTGCGGAATTGAATGCATTATCATCTACCCGTTCTGTTTCTGTTACTGCAGCAAGCCTGGAATAATCCTCACTTGCCTCTTCTTCCATAACATCCAAAATATCATCAACCGTGATAATCCCCAGTAAATGATCCTGAAAATCAACAACTGGCAAAGCAAGAAAGTCATAATCCCGCATCATCTGGGCAATCTCTTCCTGATCTTTCGCTACTGAAACGGCTATTATTTTTTCACTCATAATCTCTTCAATTAATGTATCTTCCTTTGCAATAATTAGATCACGCAATGAGAGTACACCTACGAGCCGTCTTACTTCATCCAACACATATAAATAATAAATTGTTTCAGCGTCCGGTGCCTCTGCCTTCAAAAGCTGCATTGTTTGACTGGCTGTCTGATTTTTATAGATAGCGACAAACTCGGTCGTCATTATGCTGCCGGCAGTTTTTTCTTCATAGTGAAGCAAATGTTTAATATCTTCTGCAGCTTCTTTGTCCATAATGGTCAGATAACTCGCTACCTTATCTTTATCCAGTTCGTTTAAGATATCAACCGCGTCATCCACTGCCATTTCCGCGAGTACCATGGAGGCAAACCTTGGATCCATTTCGGGGATAAACACTATTGTCTCTTCCAAATCCAGGCTTTCCATAATCTCTGACATTTCTTCAGGAGATAAATAAGTATATATTTGCAGGCGGTATCTTTTTTCCTGTTTTGAAAAAAATACCGCTTGATCATAGGGATGCATATCGAGAAAATCAACACGGAAATCTTCCATATTATCTTCTTCTAATGCACCATTTAATTTCACCCAATGTTTTTCATATTGTACTTCATAATTTTCATCATATTTGTTTGCTGGTTCCATGTCCTCTCACCCCCCTCGTCCTTTTCACCAAACAGTGCCTAAAGCTCATTCTATCACTTTTTTAACTGCCTTAGTATAGTAAATTCTCTGCTTCATGTCATATAAGCAGATTAAGTTGCGAGAAAACAGACAAGATATATAATATAAATAATCACGAACTTTACTTTATTTAACTCCATCACAGATGAAAGGGGTTTTCGCTGCAATGAAAATAGACGTTATTGGAGATATTCATGGATGCCTAGATGAACTTCATGAACTGTTTCAACAATTAGGATACCACCGAACCTCTGACGGTTACACACATAACGACCAAAGAACACTCGTTTTTCTTGGTGATATTACCGACAGGGGACCACATTCCATCGAGGTAATTCGTCTTGTCTATGATATGGTGATTGTCCACAAAAATGCATATTATGTACCTGGGAATCATTGCAATAAATTATACCGTTTTCTTCATGGAAACCCTGTCAAGGTGAACAATGGCTTGGAAACTACCGTGGCTGAATATGAAGAGCTGGAAGCAGGCGAGAAAAATACACTTCGCAAAAAATTCATGAAGCTATATGAACAGGCACCACTTTACCTGGAGCTCCCGGAAACAGCAGCCGTTATTGCTCATGCAGGCATAAAAGAATCATTCATCGGACGAACAGATAAAAGGGTAGAAACCTTCGTCCTCTATGGTGATATTACAGGAGAAAAACATACTGATGGACGGCCAGTACGGCGAGACTGGACCCAGCATTATAAAGGAAGCCAGTGGATAGTTTACGGTCATACCCCTGTCAAAAAACCAAGAATACTGAATAAAACGATTAATATTGATACAGGTTGTGTGTTTGGCAATACGTTGACAGCATTTCGTTTACCAGAAGAAGAAACCACCTCCGTACCATCCAAACAGCCCTTTATCGCGGAAAAGTTTCCCCCCGTGGAATAGAGTTAACGAATTAAATTCTGGCAATATTTTGATCAGAATAATAACAGCTACTTAACAACCAGGGCGAAATTACATTAGGTACTTTTTCAGAAGTCATTAGGATCTTTAGAACTGCTCTATGCGACGCTTCATGCATATCCAGAATTCGTCATGATTTATGGAACTACTCTCGAGGAGCTCTTCACACTAAAACATCCCGTTGAAGAATTCGATAAAGCGCCTCGAGGTCCTTTTCGCACAAATCAACCCGTTGAGGTATCGATAAGACTTCTTCGTCATGTTACCTATAAACTTTTCCAGTCAGTGTTAAAACTCTTGTTCTCCTATTTACAACGTTTTGAGCTTTCAACAGCCATTATTTAGTTAGGGCTTTGATTTAATTACTTTTTCCATGTCATTTGGAAGCGATGATTCGAACCGAACAATATTCTTTGTGGCTGGATGCGGAAAACTAATTTCATCACAGTGCAAGGCCTGCCTGTTCATTTGACCGGCTTTTCCACCGTAAAGCGTATCACCCAGGAGCGGATGGCCAAGATGGGAAAAATGAACACGTATCTGATGCGTTCTGCCTGTTTCCAGTTGAACCTGGATAAGGGCACAATCAAAAAAATCCTGGATTACCTTATAATGAGTTACTGCGCTTTTTCCGTTTGCCGTGACTGCTCTCTCTATAATGGATCCTTCTTCTCTTCCGATAGGCAGGTCGATCGTTCCTTCCTTTTCCGAAAGCCTGCCTTCAATAATAGCCTGATAACTCCGTTTAATCGATCCGGACTTTTGAAAGCCTGCCAAAATAGAATGGCTGTAGCGGTGCTTGGCAATCAGCATCAGACCGGAAGTATCCCGGTCCAGCCTGGTTACCGTATGTATGGTAAACGGGATTTGTTTTTTTTCATAATGGCCCAGAACTGCGTTGGCAACGGTTCCTGTTAGGTGCTGAAACGAAGGAATCACCGGAATTCCCGGCTGTTTGTCAATGACAAGAATATCCATATCTTCATATACAATGTGAAGGTCAAGATCCTCCGGAAGCATGTGAGCACCTTTTTTCTCCGGGGGGAATTGTACATTCAATCTATCGCCCGAAGTTAACCGGTATCGTACCGTAACCGAAGATGCATTTACAGTAATATGACCGCCATCGAACTTGACCGCCTTTATTATTCGCTGGGAAAACCCGTGTACTGATTGTAAATAATCACGAATCATCATCCCGTCATGTGCTTTGTCTATAACCCATTCCATAACTTTTCCTGCACTTTCTTCTGATGTTCAGTCAACTTTTTGATCACCAACAAAGGAATCACGTACCCTGTCCCAAAACGGGAAAGGCCTGAATCTGGCAAACCGGATTCTTTCTTCGGCAACTCGGAATTGAATGGATTTAACATTGGTATATGTCGTTGTGAAATGATCAATTGCTATTAAGAAGCTTCGGTCCACGGTTGGTTTTAACAAACACGTATGATGCTTTGGCAAAATTAATGGCGAACCAATCGTCCGGAAAACCCGATTATTGATCGAAGCCATTTCCGTAAGCTGGATTGCCTCAATAGAAGGGTGAATAATACCGCCGCCTAATGCTTTATTGTATGCGGTGCTGCCGGATGGCGTCGAAATACATAACCCGTCACCACGAAAGGTTTCAAAATGTTCCCCTTTTATTTCCACATCAAAAACAACCGAACCATCGGCTGTTTTTATCATTGCTTCATTTAAAGCAAGGAAACGATCTTCACTACCTCCTGTTGTAGAGCGAATAATCACTTCCAGCAGCGGATATTCTACAACCTGAAATGGTGTCTTTGCGATTTCAATGATTAATTTTTCCACTTCATCGGGGGTCCAGTCGGCATAAAAGCCTAAGTGTCCTGTATGTACGCCAATAAATGCGGTCTTGTCCAAACGGTGGATATATCTGTGGAAGGCTTCCAAAAATGTCCCGTCTCCCCCCACTGAAATAACAAGATCCGGCTCCTCCCTGTCATACTCCAGGTCAAAATTCGTTAAATACTGTTTCATCGTCGTTTCTATTTCATTTGACCGTTTATCTCCTCTGGAAACAACCTTAAATTTCAACCTTTTCATCCCCTTTTTGCTCCTGATTATTTTCGGCGAAAAATTCGCTGTGCTTCCTGTACTTCATGTTTTATTTTTGACATTTCCTCGTCAAGTTTAAATGCCGCTTCAGCAGCCCGCTGCAGTCTGTTTTTTATGTCAGCAGGGATCTTATCCTTATATTTATAATTTATAGAATGCTCATTTGTTGCCCAAAAATTCATTGCCAGCGTACGAATTTGCAGCTCGGCAAGCACGATTTTCATACCGGAGATCGTCTCTACCGGGTATTCGATAATGACATGATAGGAGCGATACCCACTCTCTTTTTTTCGCGATACATAATCCCGTTCATCAATAATGGCAAAATCATTGCGCTCACGTAACATTTCCACTACTTTATAAATATCATCCACAAATTGACAAACCACCCGCAAACCAGCAATATCCTGAATTTCGTGATCTATCTGATCTAATGGTATATTTCTTTTTTCCGCTTTTTCCAAAATACTTGAAACAGGCTTCACTCTGCCGGTTATGAATTCAATCGGTGAATTTTTTGATACATATTCAAATTGTTTACGTATTCCCTTTAATTTTATTTTTAATTCTTCCACGACTTGTGCATAAGGTGCCAGTTTAGCTTCCCAATTCACTTTCCACACCACCTGTACTAATTCGGAAACAAGGAATGAAAGACAGTTTTATTGAAGTTCACTGCCAAAACCTTCTCTTTTTATCATACTATAATAGCTAATCTTTGCCTAATGTTATTATATTTGCCATAATCAATAATACCCTATTCTTGTTCTTTGGAGGTACTTATGACACAGGAAGTTGAGATTGAATTTAAAAATCTGTTAACAAAAAATGAATTTAACCGCTTATTAAATGAGTTACCTTTTCCATCAAGCAGTGAAACCCAAACGAACTATTATTTTGAAACAAAAGATCTTGCTTTAAAAGCACACAAAAGCGCATTAAGAATTCGGGAGAAAAATGATACTTATACGCTGACATTAAAAGAACCTAGAGAGGTTGGCCTGCTTGAGACACATGAAGCTTTAACCAGACAGGAAGCAAAGGAAATGATAGAGAACCAGCCTGTTTTTAAAAAAGAAATCGATCAGCAATTGTTGAGGAAAAATATTTCTTTTGAAGACCTCATCTATTATGGCAGTTTGAAAACGGAAAGGAGAGAGATCCGCTACCAGGGTGTCTTACTTGTACTTGATTACAGCATATATAACGGAAAGACCGATTACGAGCTGGAACTGGAAGCAACATCAGAGGAAGCTGGCAGGAAAGTCTTTGAAGATCTACTGGAAAAGCATAATATTCCTAGAAGAAGAACACCGAATAAAATCAAACGACTTTTTTCAACATTTTAAATAATGTCTCGTTTACAATCAGATTATTTGCTACTCTTCTTATCCGTTGCTACAATATATACATTACCTAAAAAGGGGATTATACATGAAGACAACACCCGGGACAATATATGAAGCAATTGGTGGGGCTGCGACAATAGACCGGCTCGTAACCGCTTTTTATAAACGGGTTGGCAAACACCCAAAGCTCACCCCCATCTTCCCTGAAGATTTAACCGAGACTGCAAGGAAACAACGATTATTTTTAACGCAATTTTTTGGCGGGCCAAAGCTTTTTTCTGAGGAAAGAGGGCATCCTATGATGAGAAGAAGACATTTGCCATTTGAAATCACACCGCCCCGGAGAGACGCTTGGCTGGAATGCATGAAACAGGCATTGGAAGAAGCAGAAATAGAAGAACCAATGCGAACTGCTATATTTAAAAAATTGACAATGACCGCAAACCATATGATGAACACACCGGAATAAGAGAAAGGAGCATCGATGTGAGCTGGACTCTAGAGGAGCTGAAAAGCTCTTATTACAAAAGCCCATCGGCAGAATATGGCTATTTCAATTATGTACAAAAACCGATTGAAATGTATGTATTCGTTGATCCTCTTTGCCCTGAATGTTGGTCTTTGGAACCCTTTCTAAAAAAATTGCAAATTGAATATGGACGTTTTTTCACAATTCACCCTGTAGTCAGCGGCCATTTGAATTCATTAAATAACGATTCTTTTGACAGGCCCAAACGCATCAGGGATATTTGGGAAAAAACAGCCAAACGAACTGGAATGAGCTGTGACGGTGATTTATGGATAGAAAACCCGGTTTCATCCCCATGGATGGCTTCGCTGGCAATTAAAGCAGCCGAACTTCAAGGAAAAAAAGCGGGAAAAGTTTTTCTAAGGAAGATTCAGGAAAACGCGTTCTTATATAAACAAAATATTGCGGACGAAGAAGTATTAATAAATTGTGCGACAGATGCTAATTTAGATGTTAGTGAATTTGAAAATGACTTGTTTTCCACATCAGCCAAAAAAGCATTTCAATGCGATTTAAAGCTGACACAGGAAATGGAAGTTGACTACATCCCATCCATCGTTTTTTTCAATCAGTCCATTGATGAACAAGGAATTAAAGTATCCGGATTATACCCATATGAAATTTATGTGGACATCCTCGAAGAAATATTAAAAAAGCCGATTATTCCATCAGAAAAACCACCACTAGAAGGTTTTCTTTACTATTATGGTATGGTTGGGACAAATGAAATTGCCGCTGTGTATGACTGGACGATGGCAAAAACAGAAAGAGAAATGAAAAAGCTTCAATTAATACAAAAAGTAAAACGGATTCCAGTGAAGTATGGAACGTTTTGGAAATATATTAAATGAGTTTAGGCCTGCTGTTAGGCTTATTTTTTTGTTGAGAAGAGCAGCGACAGATTTGGAGGGATTTATGTAACTTCTTAATTAGAGGATTTTCATAGGCATTCGGGCTTTTAGCCAATTGTATTTGGAACATTATCACTCCCCTTTCACTGAAAAAGCTCCAAGTATTTGGGAACCGTCTGCATAAGCCTACTTCTTGCAAAAGAAATAGCAAAGAGGTAATTCGCGCTGCAGTTAGTTTTTTTAGGCTGATCGATTGCCGTTGATAATAATCCTTTTTTGCTTCACCGAAACCGTGACACATTTCCCGAAAGTAATGCAAGGCAAAAAAATAAAGGACATACGGGGCAGCGTATATCCTTAAAATCTCTCTTTGTATTAAACAAAGGGGGATGGGAGAAAGTTTCATGATCAAACAAAAGGGTTTTGTTTGTTTCAACTTACAAATTAATTATAACAGGGAAAATCCCGGTTTTCAATAACTATGTGCAATAGTTCACAAAAGTGTCACTTCTATTTTATATTTTGGTTTCATATCTTGTATTAAATGATTAAAAACTTGACCCATCATCAATTTATCCATGGATTGAGCCTTTGCCATATTTATGCAGGCCAAAAAAAATGACATCTGTTTACCTGCCGAAAAGCAGACAAGGAGTGAGAAAACATGCAGGAAATCTACCCATTTCTTTTTCTTGTTTTGGCGTTATTTTCTTTTTTCCTAAACATTCTTGGTTTAATGTCATTGATTCCACTCTACATTACATTGCCACTATTTTTCATAGCCATCTACTTAACAATGTACTCATTTGCCAATCAGAAGCGCACTTTGCGAAGAATGAGGTAAAAAACAGGAGAACCCCTAATAGGGTCTCCTGTTTTTTCACATATTTTATTTCGATAATAGTTTTTCCATTTCATCCACTTTCTGCCCGAAAACATCCAGGGCGTCAATAATTGGCTGTTTTGATGTCATATCAACGCCGGCCTTTTTCAGCACATCAATAGGATATTCGCTGTTTCCTGCTTTCAAGAAATCCAAATAGCGGTCAACCGCCCCTTCTTTTCCTTCAAGTATCTGACTGGCCAATGCAGTTGCGGCAGAATAACCGGTCGCATACTGATACACATAGTAATTGAAATAAAAATGAGGGATTCTTGCCCATTCCAGTCCAATTTCTTCATCGGAAACAACATCATCCCCGAAATATTTTTTATTTAGGTCATAATAAATTTCCGTGAATTTATCAGCAGTCAGCGCCTCCCCATCCTGGACTCTTACATGAATATCATGCTCGAACTCGGCAAACATAGTTTGACGGAACACGGTTCCACGGAAGCCTTCTAAAAAGTGATTTAAAATATAAAGCTTCTGCTTTTCATCATCCAAAGATTTAAGCATGTAATCATTTAACAATGCCTCGTTTGTTGTGGAAGCAACTTCTGCTACGAAAATAGAATAATTTCCATAGCGGAATGGCTGGTGTTTTCGGGAATAATAGCTGTGCACGGAATGCCCCAGCTCATGCGCTAGCGTAAACATGTCATTTACGTTATCCTGCCAATTTAATAAAATGTACGGGTTCGTCCCGTATGCACCTGAAGAGTACGCACCACTTCTTTTCCCTTTATTTTCTTCTACATCAATCCAGCGATTTTCATAACCTTCTTTTACTATGTTTACATATTCATCGCCTAGCGGAGCAAAACTCTCTACAACATACTGTTGTGCTTTTTCGTATGGTATTTTCATATCAACATCTTTTACGAGAGGTGTGAACAAATCATACATATGCAATTCATCAAGATCTAATACCTTTTTGCGGAGCCTTAAATATTTGTGCAGCAGCGGCAGTTTTTCATTTACCGCTTCCACTAAATTATCATAGACTTTTTCCGGGATGTTATTGTTGTCCAATGAAGACTGTCTGGCTGATTCATAATTGCGCACTTTTGCATAGAAATTATCTTTTTTTATATTTCCATTCAATGTGGAGGCAAAGGTATTGATAAATTCCCCATATGTCTCGTACATTCCGTTAAATGCATCTTTCCGGACGCGCCGATCATCAGATTCCAAAAATCCAAGATACCTGCCATGGGTAAGATCCACCTCTTCCCCGTTTTCATTTTTGATTGCTGGAAAAGTGAGATCCGCGTTGTTCAGCATGCCAAATGTATCTGAAGAGGAAGACATTGGTTCTGAAGCTTGTGCCAACAGCGCCTCCTCTGTTTTTGATAAAACATGCGGACGCTGCCGTGTAATTTCATCCAACGTTTTTTTATACAGCTGCAATTCTTCTTTTTCCTGAAAAAACGCTTCCAGTCTCTGCTCATCCATTGCCAGAATTTCTGGTGTAATAAAACTCATTTCACTGGATGCCACGGTAAGAAGTGATTCAGCCTGTGCATTCAGCCCTTGATAAAAAGCATTCGTTGTATCTTGGTCATAACGCATATGTGCGTATGTATACAGTTTTCCAAGCCGCTCGGAAAGCTCATCCTGCAGGCTTAACAATTTATATAATGTATCAGCTGATTCACTTAATTTCCCTTGGTATTTCTCGAACTCTTTAATATCTTCCTGCATACTTTTTAATTCCTGATCCCATTTTTCATCTGATTCAAAAATATCTTCCAGTCTCCAAGTTTTATCATCGGGTAAATCATTGCGCTTCGGTAATTCCTTTGCTTTACTCATTAAATAAAACTCCTCCTTTTGCTTTTATATAACATCTTCCCTTTATTTAGTATAACGAATTAATGGGAAATCATGCCTTTATTTTGTTTTAATAAAACATGCATTAATTGTTTATCCTGTTTTATTGCCTGTTCCACCGTTTCCGGTTTCTGTACTGATTTTCTTTTAATAAAATTACCGTCAGAAGTTTGTATAATGATACGCAGGCGAGACAATAAATCGAGATATTCACTCACCGGGCTATTATTGGTATGGATTAAAGGAAAACTGTCGGCAGGATAATGATGATAGCGCAACAGATGGTTTATCTTCCGGGGAGAAAAAGGACGGCCAACGGGCAAAGGATCAATAATATCCAAAAACAGTCTACTTTGCCAATTCCAAGGTGGTGTATTCATTTTAAATTGATGTTTAACTGGAAGGTGAATAATGGAAGGTAGCAATTCTCTGTGAATTCCTTTTAAATACAACCATTGATGCCAGGCTAATTCCTGACCGAAAAGCCGGTGAGGCTGTTTTAAGCGGAGTTTGTATTTTTCTTTTTCCCACAATATACACAAGTCTTTCGGGATTAAAGCGTGTTCCTTAAACATATCTTTAAAAGTTAGCCTATCAATTCGCTGAATAGAGAATTTACCTATTGCCAGGTTTTTTCCAGTTAAGAAGATATCCTGAATTATTATAAAGTGTCTAGTCTCATTCGAGAAGAAAAACAAGGAAGGTATAGCGTTTGAAGAAAATTGATGAATAAATGGAAGCTGATGTTGGTTTAACTTAAAATGACTGTCACTTATCCGATGCAGCTGGTTTCCTCCCAAAATCCAAATCGGTGTTATGTCTGCTGCCCTATAGCCTGCATTTCGCTTTCTGACTTCTTCCATTGAAATGACAGCGCATTGAAATTCAATTGCAATCCTCTTATTGTGAATGTTTAAAAGCAGATCCGGCCGTTGCCTGATATTCGGCAAGTAAATCTCCAGCTGAACGGAAAGCCCTTGACTTTTTAACCATTGATATAGCATAAGTTTGCCTCTTTCATGGTAAACACTTTCCCCTCCTTCATGGGACGGGCATTCGGCAATTGAACGATGCGCAAAATGAGCAATCGTTTTTATGCCTGCTTTTATAATTACTTCCTGTTTACATGCCGGGCAGTAAAATAAGATCCTATCCTGTTTTAATTGATTAATTTGTGCCTTGGTCAGCATGGCTAGTGTAACTGGTATCCCATCTTTTGTCATTGCCTGCAGCAAAAAAATCACCTCCATTATTCTATTTCGACAACGGAGGTGCATTTCCTTCATAAAACAATAATTTTTTATTAGAAAACTTGGTTGTCACCAAACCTTTAGGTGACAACCTTAGTCGCATTTATGCAAATCATTACGGTGGGGCGAGGAACTACTGTACCGTAGCCCCAGTAAGAAAGTTCTTACTTAACTGCCAAAAAAGAAAAAACACTCTTTTTCCGAGTGTCTAGACATGTGCAGAAAAATAAGACCTGACTTGGGAAAAAGTATCATTTTTGAAGACAACCTTTCCATATTCATCAAGGAAATGAATGGTTACATCCGAGTCTTCCGCAAATTCAAATACCTGACTAATCAGGTTCTCTTGAATATGATCATCCAAAATAGTTTGAGAAAACTCCAGATACAAGTAATATTTACCACTATAATAATATAGTGTTTCCATGTTTGTTCCATCTGTTTCGTGGAAATAATGGCTTAATTGAATAACGTCTTCAAAATTATTAAAGCTGACGATAATCCACAAGTTTTCATCGTCATCTTTTTCTTTCTTTTTCTTGTTTTTTCCAAATTTATCTTCAAGCATATTCTCTATCTTTTTTTCTACAGGGCCATCATCGCTTTCCTCATTTTCAGATGGAAGTTCAAGATTTTCCCCATCCTTGGAAACCTGGGCTTTCGTTACAATGATTTCCAACCCTTTTTCCATTGCCTGTACCTGGATCCAAAGCGGACCTTCTACATTGAAATCTTCTTTATAATTTACTTCATCCATCATTTGCCAAAACAATTGTTCACTACGTTCGCGATTGTACCATATCTCTTCTCGTTCAAAACCTCGATCTTCAATGTCCATATAAGAAATATAAAACTTTACAGTATTCTCATTAATTCTCTCTATTTCCATTGTTCATTCTCTCCCTTCATTAAAGGTTAGGTAAGAGATAAGTTTCACCCTTAAAATTATATCTATGGTTACAAATTGTCTTATAGTTCAATACCCAAAAATTGCAGGCCTCTAACCATTCCTATAGCTTCGGAGGACTGTTTGAAGTTCCTTCATCATATATCTCTTTGAAACTACAAGTCCTTTCCTACTGCTATTGTATGATACCATAAGCAAAATGAAAATGAATATGCCTAGAAAATGAAAAGTTCATTTTAAATGAAAAAAACCGTCATTTATATATGAAATGGTTAGTAACACATTTTAACCCATTTTAGCGGTTTTGTCATCATATATATATAAGAAAATTAAACTTTCTAATGGCCGGTTTTCATTTGTTTATAGCAAAAAGAATGAAATCCACATGATATCAGCTTTGTCTAAACTTTTAATCTTCCTGTCTGATTATGTTAGAATAGTTGCGGCAAGGGCACAGGTGAAATTTTGCAGGAAGTTTTAACCAAAAGAAAAACGCAGATCCTCTTCAGTGATCTGCGTTTTTCTAAAATTAGTTAACCATTCGCTGGGCTTCACGTAGTTGAAACGTGCGGACTGTTCTTGGAAGAAAGCGCCGAATCTCATCTTCATTATAGCCAACCTGCAGGCGTTTTTCATCAAGAATAATTGGTCTTCTTAATAAACCCGGGTTTTGCTGGATCAGATGGAAAAGATCTTTCATCGGCAACTGATCAATATTCACATCAAGTTTTTGGAAAACCTTGGAACGTGTTGAAATAATCTCATCTGTACCATCTTCTGTCATACGCAAAATTTCCTTTATCTCGTCCAATGTTAATGGTTCAGAAAAAATATTACGCTCCTGGAAAGGAATATCGTGCTCTTCTAACCACGCCTTTGCCTTTCTGCAAGATGTACAACTTGGTGAGGTATAAAGTGTTACCATTAATAGCTTCACTCCTCGATAGCTTTTATTCATTTCACAAACTTTTGCATCGCTTATTAGATTAAAATAACTTTAAATAGCATCTATGTACATTATACTATGTTTGTCAACCAAATGATAGTGCATTTCCAATAAAATTAAGGTTTTTTCAAAAGTTCATGAAATGTTTTTTTGTTCGTTAGTTGTAATCTACCCTATTAATTATTAATTAAACCTGTTATTTGAAAATAAAAGAAAATATTTTAGGCTATTTAACATTCAGTAAAATGAATAATTATTCTGTCCTGTTACTGGCTATGATTTATATAATAAGAGGCCGGGACATATCTAAAGTAATCCAATCAAAATACAAACAATGCACGAACCTACCGGAGGAAATATACGTAGACTCCTGGGACTACGGTACGGCGATTCCTCTTCTCACCGTAAAGATTTGTGGGAAGTAGGAGATGGTGAGACCCCCCAGGGCTTTAGCCTGAGGTCGATGACAATCGTCACGTCCTGTGCGTCGGAGGCTCACCACTCCCCAAGGAAAGCGGAGTATATTTCCGGAGCGAGTTATAAACGCTAATTATTATTGTTCTGATTTTCCTTGATAAGAATACTTTTGTCCCAGCCTCGGAAAAATTATGCTCGTTCCGTTGCATTTACAGTATTAAGAATGTCCTCACATTCACGGTCTTCATCATATACCAGAACTTCATCCACCGGCTGGTATGACTTCCCGTAAATTTCTTCATCTTTATACGTGTGTATATCCTCATACATTTTCTTCATTTGTTCGTAAATTATTTCTTCAGCATCCTCATTTGGCGACCAGTATAATATTTCCATAGGCGTTTCCTCATTCGTTGCCAGCGACCGGCGATTGTATCCGATCGATTGAGCGTGTGTAAATCCTTCTCTATCGTAAAAATGAAGTCTTTTCTCGGAATCCGTGTCTTCATAGTCAATGGGCTCGACTTCTAGGATAATTGGTTTATTTCTTACTTTTAATTTTTCAATCAGCTGGTGTCCAATACCCTGACCTCTTGTTTCTGATGAGACCCACACATAATCTATAAAGATAAATGAATCAAATTCAGCATACATCATAACATGTTGAGGACTTTCATCCTTATAGTACACGTCCCCCTTTTCTTCCAAAAGCCTTTCCATATGCTCTCTTGATTTCATTTCTTCTACTGGAAAATACTTATTCAGCTTTTCATACCAATTCATTGATCTACTCCTTAAATTTTCGTAGTCTGCTACAGTATAACGAATAAGAAACTGTTTGTGAAATCCCATTAATTGCGTATTTATTAATACTATAACCATTTTCGGGTATTATATGATGATAACTGTAGCACACATTAAATAACCCCGATTTGCATCAAATTAGATGGATACACGGAGTTTTCCTTAGTGAAATTTATTAAATGATATTGGTAGAAAGCCGGTGGAAGTGAGATTCTTTAAGCTGATTCTCTTCGTTTCATCTTCCGTGGCGGCAACTCTCTCGGCCAAATCTCTTCCATTCCCATCCCCATCCCATGAAGCCGGAACAACGCTATTTCCAATTATTTTCCGCAGTCGCTTTAATCTAAAAAGTAAAGAAGCCTGGCCTTTCACCCGACTTCTTTATAATAGCATCCATATTTATTTTTTTTATATAACTGGATTAAACTGCAGATTTTTTATTCCTCAAGTCCTACTTTATAATCCACATTTTCCGTATACACATTGCCTGCATTCCATAATAAAAACTCGTCTATCCCATTCTCATACAGTGCTCTTATTTGTGCTTCCACTTCTTCTTTACCGTATTCCTGAGGTGCTCCGTCATATAGCCATGGTGCTTCAAAATCCTGCAGCCATGGTCTGGAAACCGGCGAGTCATCCAATGCGCCTAACACTTCATTTTCAACTTTGGCATATTCTGATACAAGCTTATATGGCTCCTTATCCGGAAACTCAATACCAAAGTAAGGTGTCCAATGACTTGGATATATCATAGAAGAAATGACGTCCACATTATCAGAAATCCTGGAGAAATTCTGACCTATTCCAGGTGTTTCTTCCAATGTCGCAGCATAACCGAAGATGTCAACAGATACATCAACATCGTAGTCGGCCAATTCTTCACGCGCGTATGCGACAAAATCCGTTACCGCTTCCACCCGCATTTTAACGTTATCCATCTCCACATTTTCGTAATCGCCTAGTGTATATTCCAATTCTTCATCCCTATGCTCAAACCCTTCTGGGAAGCGTACGTAATCAAACTGTACTTCCTGAAAGCCCATTTCAGCAGCCATTTTGCCGATATCCACATTATAATCCCAAACTTCTGTTTCAAACGGATTGACAAAAGCTTCCTCTTTATTATTCACCCATACCTCACCATTTTGGGAAAAAGATAAATCCGGTCTTGCTTCTGCTAAGACATTATCTTTAAAAACCACTACTCTGGCTATTGGATATATCCCTTTATCTTCTAAAGCATCCATCATTTGTTCCGGGTCATCTATATAACTCATAGCGATATCTGCATATGGTGATTCCTCGTCAGGTATAAATGTAAGGTGGCCATGATCTTCTTTAACATCGATAACCATAGAGTTTAAATCACTGTTCTCCACTAAATTCAGCAGATTTTCAAAGCGGCTCCCACCCGCGGAATGACCGGTTACGTATATCCCTCTAACCGCATCCGGGTATTCAAAAGTATAGCCTGAATCATATGTAAAACGGCTTATGACCTGATGTGTATCAATTTGTTTTATGGCTGTATGCCTTTCTTTATGTGAGCTCGCTGTTGATTCTTCTTCTCCACTTGCCGTAATAGGCACAAGCAAAACGAGCAGGATAGTACTTATGAATGCAGCAATTTTGTGATGTTTTATCCCCACGGCTATCAATCTCCCAATTTTTATTTAAAACTAGTATAACGGAAAACAACCTGTTTTTAAATCAAAAAAGCAAACTTCTTGTCGAATAATGATTTCCATTTTTTAATTATCATCTCGCCTGTAAGCCTCTCTGTGGACGAAGTTTCCACCCGCTTCAATTAATTGATCACTAAGCCCCGTACTTTATTATTTCTACAAAAAGCACAAAAAAATAGCAGGTTAATTTTTCAAATACCCTGCTAATTTTTTATATTAAACTTTTTTTACCCTGTCCATGGCAAAATTTTTCTTTATTCTACATCATAACCCTGATCTTCTACTGCATCAGTCATTTTATCCTTCGACACTTTATCAGCATCATATTTAATATCCACTTTTCCTTCATCAAGGTTTACCGTAACATCTGAAACACCTTCCAAGTCCTTCAGTGCCCCTTCTACAGACATCACGCAATGATTGCATGTCATTCCTTTCACATCTAATGTTTCTTCTTTCATGATCTATTTCCCCTTTCAAAAATGTAATTTTATATCTTAACCCGCTTCAAACGAAGAGAGTTAGTAACAACACTCACTGAACTAAATGCCATCGCTGCTCCTGCAACCCAAGGTGCAAGCAATCCGGCAGCTGCAATTGGAATACCTGCACTGTTATAGGCAAATGCCCAAAACAGGTTTTGACGAATATTTTTGATGGTTGCCTGACTCATCTTGATTGCTTTTGGTATAAGCAATAAGTCTCCACCTAAAATGGTAACATCTGCAGCTTCAATAGCAACTTCTGTGCCTGTTCCGATTGCTATTCCAATATCAGCTGTTGCCAAGGCCGGCGCATCATTAATTCCATCTCCAACCATAGCAACTGTTTTACCCTGAAATTGAATTTCCTTCACTTTGTCCGCCTTCTCTTCCGGCAGAACTTCCGCAATCACTTCATCAATACCTACCTGCTTGGCGATAGCTTTTGCAGTTCGTTCGTTATCACCTGTCAGCATGATCACTTCCAGGTCTTGTTCATTCAACTGTTTAATTGCTTGCTTTGCTGTTTCTTTAACGGTATCAGCTACTGCAACAATACCGCTGAATTTTCCATCCAGTGCAATGAGCATCGCTGTTTTACCGTTTAGTTCATATTCAGTCATTTCCTTCTCTGCATCGCTTATATCAATATGATGATCACGCATTAGTTTTCTTGTTCCTACAAGTATTTCTTTTCCGGAAATATCCGCTTTTATACCATGTCCGGGTATAGCGCTAAAATCATCCGTATCGAGTATTTCAATATTCTTCTCTGTTGTATAGGCTACGATTGCTTCAGCAAGTGGATGTTCCGAACCTTTTTCCGCACTGGCTAGGAGTTGCAGTGTTTCATTTTCTCCTGTAAAGTCGGTCACTTCCGGCTTTCCTTTTGTAATCGTACCTGTTTTGTCAAAAATAATAGCATTCAGTTTATGGGTTTGCTCTAAGTGCTCCCCGCCTTTAAATAATATTCCGTTTTCAGCGGATTTCCCGGTGCCAACCATGATGGAAGTTGGGGTAGCCAAACCCAATGCACATGGACACGCAATAACCAATACGGCAATTGCAGCCACCAGTGCCGGCTCCAAATTACCCGGTGAAACTAAGGTGATCCATATAGTAAATGTTAATATAGCGATCACTACTACGATTGGAACAAAATATCCCGATATCACGTCAGCAAGCCGCTGGATCGGTGCTTTCGATCCTTGTGCATCTTCCACCACTTTTATAATGGAAGCGAGTGCTGTATCCTTCCCTACTTTTGTTGCTTCAATTTCCACTGTTCCATTTTTATTCATTGTGGAACCTATAACATCTGCGTCCACGTTTTTTTCAATTGGGATGGATTCTCCCGTGATCATCGATTCATCAACGGAAGTGCTTCCTTTTATAACGATACCGTCTACCGGTATTTTTTCACCCGGTTTTACAAATAAATGATCTCCAGTCCGAACCTCTTCTATTGGAACCATTTGTTCCTGGCCATCTCTTATAACACGAGCTTGCTTTGCCTGTAAATTAAGCAATTTGGAAATCGCTGTTTTCGTTCTACTTTTGGCATTAACCTCGAGATATTTCCCAAACAAAATAAGTGTAATAATAATGGCACTTGTTTCGAAATATAAGTGAGGCATATAGCCTGGATTTCCAATCGTTAAAAATGCCTCATATAAACTGTAGAAATAGGCTGCACTTGTTCCGAGTGCAACGAGAACGTCCATATTGGCTCCGCCGCTCCGTAAGCTTCGATAGGCTCCTGTATAAAATTGCCAGCCAATATAAAATTGGATGGGCGTTGCCAGAACAAATTGAACCCAAGGATTCATCAAAACAGCTGGTATACTTAACCCAAATAGATGATCCAGCATGGTTACGAGCAAGGGGAACGAAAGCAGTGCAGACAGCACAAGCTTGAATTTCATATCTTTTATCTGTTTTTCCTTCTGATCTTCTGCCGCGTCGCCTGAATCACTTTTTTCATTCGCATCATAGCCAAGCTTTTTAATTCTGCCGATAATATCTGGAATCTCTAGAATCTTTGGGTTGTACTCCACTATGGCACTTTCTGTAGCCAAGTTGACACTTGCCTGTTTCACACCGGTCTGTTTATTCAATACTTTTTCAATTCGTGAGGAACATGCTGCACAAGTCATTCCCTGTACATCAAATTCCGTTTTTTGCATCAGCACCCCGTAACCCATATTTTCAATTCTCGAGGTGATATCCTCCACTGTGACGGAATCCGGATTATAATCAACCGTCGCTTTTTCGGTTGTTAAATTCACCTGCGCATCCACGCCATCCATTTTGTTCAATACCTTTTCAACTCTGGAGGAACAAGCGGAACAGGTCATCCCCGTAACTCCTACAGTAATATGCTTTGCTTCACTCATGATTTTTCACCCCCTATTTTGAAAACTGCTTCATCACCTCAAGCAGTTCCTCAATTGCTTCGTCCCCTTCTCCGGATGTCACGGCACTGGAAACACAATGTTTTGCATGCCTTTCTCCAAGGGAAAACCCTACTTTTTTCAGTGCTGCATTAATGGCACTGATTTGCACTAAAATATCTAAGCAATATCTGTCCTCTTCCACCATTTTTTGAATACCGCGCACTTGTCCTTCTATCCGCTTCAAACGATTGACCACTGCCTGTTTTTCTGAATCTGTTCTTGGCACGGTCGGTTCATCATGTAAAAATTTATCCACCAGTATCACTTCCTTGTTTTATTTTTGTTTACACTTATACTATACCCCCCTATGGTATTTAAGTCAATAAGTTTGTTTTAAATCTTCCTGTTAATAATAAATGTTGCTTTCCCGGTAACTTGTAAAAAACAATACATTTATCGTGTCCAATATACCAACCATTTTGCACCATAGCTCCAACTTTTCTGTTTTTCTTTAGTATTGCACCGCTGGATGATTATTAACAATGGAAGCAAGGTGCCGACCCCAAATACAGAAGGCAGTATAATTCCGTATGAGGAGGTTACTACCACAGGAATCAGCGTCATAAAGAAGAGAACAAACATGGTTGGACAAAAAGCAACAGTGAGACTCACGCCGAGTAAATAGCTTCCCAGATAGCTGTCATTGCTTTTTTTCACAGTTGGAGATGTTTTCTTTTTTGATGGCCATCTAAATCGCAGAAAACCTACCATAAATAAACCAATAAAAAAGCATTGGGCCGATCACTTTTCGAAAATATGGAAATAAATAAGATAAAAACACGTATGCTTCTTTTCCAACAAGCCAGATAATCAAACCTAATAACGTAAACACAGTTATTTTGCCCAGCACAAATAAACTTACATGCAGCCAAGGAAGTTTTTCTGTGAGTGATCTACCGTAAATGGTAATCTCACTAACATTACCGGTAAGCTGGCACCGAACAACCGCTCCCACATCGCCTCCAAAAAAGCGAATAAGACAGGGATATGCTCAAATCATATGCCAGCTCATTGATTGGCCCGCTCAACAGACCGCTGATTTAATTAAACAAATCATACATATGCATCAACCCTTTTCAGGCTACTTGTCCCTGTGTTGATACATTCAATATATCATTTTTTTTAATCACAGTGCTTCTTGTCACTCGATTGGCTTTAATTTATCTACAATTTCTTGACGTTTATCTTCCAGAAATGGCGGTAAATCCAATTTGCTCCCCAAATCTTCAATGGTCGAATCCACCGTAAATCCTGGCTCATCTGTTGCAATTTCAAACATAATTCTATTGGCATCGCGGAAGTAGAGACTGTGAAAATAGTACCTGTCAATAACCCCGGTGGATACAAATCCTTTTTCCTTAATTTTTTCCTCCCACATGCGGAGTTCTTCTTCATTTTTGGCCCGGATGGCCAGATGATGAACACTTCCTCTTCCAGGTCTTTCCACGGAGCCTGCTTCCTCCTTTAATACGATCTCACCAAAAATTTCTCCTTCAATAGACTGCATGATAATTTCTTTCTCTGAAGCGCTCACTTCGATATATCTAAATATTTCCTGTAACGCGTCTTTTGTACTTTTGATATCACGAACCGTTATTTCAACTGATCCAATACCTAAAATAAGATGATCTTTTTTAATATCCGACTTGTCCCAAGGCTCCCAAAAGCCAGGAATATTAGCATCTTTTTTATTGAGTAAAATGAGTCTCAATCCATCAGGATCTTCAAATGAAAGTGCTTCCCGGTTAGCATACGTTGTAATTTCACCATGTTTTACATCCAATGCTTCAAATCTATTTTTCCAGTAAGTTAAACTTTCAACTGACGGGACAAGCAGTCCGATTTGTGTTATGGCATTTGTTCCACGGTGTGTTTTGCCCACTGCAGGCATCTCAAAAAAGGTAAGCTCTGTACCCGGACTGCCAGTTAAATCACCGTAAAATAAATGATACATGCTAGGATCGTCCTGATTAACAGATATCTTCACCCTTCGTAAACCTAGTACTTCTTTATAGAATTTATTCGTAGTTACTGCATCTTTAACAATCATAGACATATGATGATGGCCTAAAATGGCAGACATAGATATTCCTCCATAGTAAATTTTTTCTAATATTTTTTTCCAGCATGCTGACATAATAAAATATCATCATGGGGATGATTATTCGCTTCCAATTGTATAGTTATATGCCCTATTCCCTGTTTCCTCCATTTTTCTTCGATGGTACGCAATATAACCTGACATTCCTCTACTGATTTTTCACCATTTACTACCGCATGACATGATAAAGCATGTTTACCACTAGTAATCGTCCAGACATGCAGATCATGAATGTCATTTACGCCATCAATATTTACGATCGTTTGGATGATATCATCCAGGTTAATATTTTTCGGCGCTCCTTCCATTAATACATGGATAGCATCCTTTAATACTCTCCAGCCGCTAATCAGGATTAAAACAGCAACGATGACACTTGCTAATGGGTCTGCCCAGGCCAAGCCGAAAAACATCATCAGTAGCGCTGCGGTAACTGCACCAACTGATCCTAATAAATCACCTAAAACATGCAGAAAAGCTGCCCGTAAATTGAGGTTCTCTTTCGTATCGCCACCCTTCATGAGTATCCATGCAACTAGAATATTTACCAATAATCCAATGGAGGCGATAATTAACATGCCAGTCGAAGCAACTTCCGGGGGATCCATGAACCGACGAATAGCCTCATAGAAAATAAAGATGGAAATGACGATTAATGTTGCTCCGTTAAAAACAGCAGCCAGTATTTCAAATCGTTTATATCCGTATGTTTTATAATAGTCAGCCGCTTTCTCTCCCATCGTGAATGCGATCAATGCCACCCCTAAAGAAATAGCGTCACTCAGCATGTGTCCTGCGTCGGCTAAGAGTGCCAGACTATTTGTAAGAATCCCTCCGATTGCTTCTACAATCATATAAAAGGCGATGATAAAAAAACTTATTTTTAATGCGCTTTTATTGCTGCTATGTCCGTGATCATGTTCCAACCCCAATGATACCACCTCCATTAAGTTTTTTAATGATGCCTAGCATGGTTAATGGCCTGTTTTAATATATCGATGACATGTTCATCATCGTGTGAATAAAAAAAGTGAGTCCCTTCTCTTCTGTATTTGACCAGGCGCAAACTTTTTAACAGCCGCAGCTGATGAGATACTGCAGACTGCTTCAGATTTAGTGTATTTGCTATTGTGTTAACGGAATACTCATTTTGAAAAAGTAAATGAAGGATACGGATTCTTGTTGGATCCCCTAATGTTTTAAATGTTTGAGAAACCAGGTAAAGCGTTTCCTCATCCATTTCATTTTTCTGTTTCATTTCCTCTGCGTCTTTATTTTCCACTATATATACTACCTCCCTAGGGTATGCAGATTAAACTGCCCCTTCATTCATATATTAACATATGTTCATATAATAACATATTGAAATGCAATAAACATTGCTACATTTTATATTCCACTATATGACAGATTTTCATGTGTTTTGTAGTTGGATTATTTTATACGGTTAATTAATTGGATCATTTGTCACCGGGTAACGATTGAATGAGAATGAGGCTGAGACAGAACTCTGAGTAGTTTTGAAAATACGAACCATCCACCACAGTAGCTCCGGAAATATACGTAGACTCCTGTGGGAGGTCGGCTAAGTTCGGTCACGTCCTGTGACCAACGCCGACACTCGCACATCCTGGGCTTGCGTCGGCATCGGTGAGACCCCGCAGTGCGACAGCACGAGGAGGCTCACCAGCCGCCCACGGAAAGCGAAGTATATTTCCGGAGCGAGTCATAAGATTAATGTTGTTCGGATTTTCGTTTGCTAAAATGGTTCTGTCCCAGCCTCATTCTCATATTTATTGACTATGTTGTAGTTTCTTTTCATTACCTATGCTTTTAATAACCTTGCATTAATCGCTACAATAATTGTACTTAAACTCATCAGTATAGCCCCTGCTGCAGGACTTAACACAATTCCGATCGTAGCCAACATTCCAGCTGCAAGTGGGATAGCGGCAATATTATACCCTGATGCCCACCACAGGTTCTGTACCATTTTACGATACGTTTTCTTTGACAAATTCATGAGCTCAATAACATCTTTCGGGTTGCTCTTAACTAGAACAACATCCGCTGTTTCCATCGCGACATCTGTCCCCGCTCCAATGGCAATCCCTAAATCGGCTGTTGCTAATGCCGGTGCATCATTTACCCCGTCACCTGTCATCGCTACTTTCCAGCCTTTTTCTTTAATTTTCTTCACTTGGTTAGCTTTATCATCCGGCAAAACTTCTGCGTAGACTTCATCCATTCCCAATTGTTCAGCAACCCAGTTCGCTACCTTTTCATTATCGCCCGTAAGCATAATTGAATGTACTCCATTTTCCTTCAAAGCAGCAATCGCTTCTTTTGCTGTTTCACGAACTATATCTGCCAGAGCTATCATTCCAATCAATGCATCTTCAAGCAGAATAAAGACTACTGTTTTTCCTGCTTCCGACATTTGATTAAACTGCTGCTGGTCATAACTCAAATTATTGCTGTTTACATAGCCAGGACTGACTACATTTATTTTCTTTCCGTCTACTTTTCCCTGAATACCTTTACCTGTGATCGATTCAAAATCCGTCAATTCACCTAATATAATTTCCTTTTCATTTGCAGCTTTCACAATTCCGCTGGCTATCGGATGTTCAGAATTTTGCTCTACCGTTGCCGCAAATTTTAAGATTTCATCTTCACTATATCCTTCACCAGGTACAATATCTGTTATACCAAACTCGCCTTTGGTCAGTGTTCCGGTTTTATCAAAAACAACTGCATTAAGATTACGCGCTCCTTCAAAATTCGCACGATTACGGATTAACAATCCTTTTTTAGCTGAAATCGTTGTCGACACGGCTATTACAAGTGGAGCAGCCAATCCCAGTGCATGTGGACATGTTATAACCATGACTGTTACCATTCGTTCGATTGCAACATCGAATGCGTATCCCAGTATTAACCAAATAATTAATGTGACAACCCCTGCAGCCAAAGCCAGGTAAAATAGCCACTTTGCTGCACGATTCGTTAAATCCTGTGTTCTCGATTTTGATTCCTGGGCTTCTTCCACCATCGTAATAACCTGTGATAAATAGGATTCTTCCCCGGTTTTTTCTACTTGAACTGTTAGGGAACCTTCACTGTTAACGGAACCGCCGATTACTTCGTCTCCTTTACATTTTTCCACTGGGATGGATTCCCCTGTAAGCATCGATTCGTCAATGGTTGATTTCCCATCAACGATAGTGCCATCTACAGGAACTCTTTCACCCGGTTTAACAAGCACCTGATCATTATTACGCAGATCTCGTAAAGGAACGTCAATTACATTCCCTTCATCCAATTTATGCGCTTCATTCGGCATTAGTTTTACAAGCTGCTCCAGTGCATTGGATGCACCCATGACCGAACGCATTTCAATCCAGTGACCCAGCAGCATAATGACAACCAATGTTGCCAATTCCCAGAAAAGCTGTGCTCCTTCCAGACCAAATACCACAAAGGAACTGTACACATATGCAATGGTTATAGCCAGAGCAATGAGCATCATCATTCCCGGATTTCTATCTTTAAACTCGCTTATAGCTCCAGTAATAAATGGCCAGCCACCATAGAAAAATATGATTGTTGACAAAGCAAATAAGATATACATATCACCGGTAAATCGCCAATCAACCCCAATAAAACCCTGAATCATTGGTGATAAAGCAAGTATAGGAATCGTAATTATTAAAGAGAAAAAGAACCGTTTTTTGAAATCACCTACCATGTCACCGTGGTCATGGTGGCCGTGATGGCCATGTCCGCCGTGACTGCCATGATGCTGGTGATCTGAGTGATGTTCGTGATGATGGCTGTGCTGTTTTTCATGGTTAAGTTGCTCATGACCCTGGTGGTCTTCGTGGCTTTGATTTTTTTCGTCATTCTTATGTGTCTGTTCATGATGCTTAAGTTCCATAGTTTCCACACCCTCTTTAACTTCCACATTTTTTGAAAACTGCTTTTCGTAGACCCTATACCCCCGCGGGGTAAAAATGTAACATTTATTTACTCTAACCCCCAATAGAACTGCTTAGTCATATTGAAGCTTTACACGCTCAATAACCATGTGATTGCACTCTCATAAAATATCCACAGTATATATATATCTTATACACAATTACTTAAACCATATGCTAGAACCCCTATATTACAGTCTTTTACCCACTTCATATTTATCATCCCGGCAATATCCCCTTGATTAAATAGTTTACTTCTTCCTATATTTTGGTACAATAACGACAGATTATGAAAGGGGAACATCTATGAAGAATAAATGGCTGTTGAGTTTAGCTTTCCTATTGCTTGTATTTTTATTGGCTGCATGTAATGGGGATGAAGAGGACTCAGCTGAAGAGAGCAATGCAGAAACAGAAGATCAGGGAATGGAAGATGATGACCAGTCAGGGATACCCGATATTGATGTAGAAGACGTGCCTGAAGTCATCGCAGAAGTGAATGGAGAAGAAATCACGAGAGATGAATTTATGAACACATATATTGGCCAGTATCAGCAAGGGATGATGCAAGCCCAAATGACTGGTGAAGAAGTGGATCAGGATCAATTAAAACAAGAGGTTGCTGAGGCGCTGATCGGTCAGCAGCTAGTCCTTCAGGAAGCTGAAAGACAGGGAATGGAGGCTTCAGAGGAAGAGATAGACCAAACATTAAATGAACTTCTGGCACAAAGTGGTGTAGAATCACAGGAAGCGTTTTTTGAGGCGCTGGAAGAACAAGACGTGACCGAAGAAGAAGTAATTTCCCAGATAGAAATACAAGTAAAAGTGGAAGCCCTGATTGCCAGTGAAGCCGGTGATCTCGAACCAACAGATGAAGAATTGGAAGAAACTAATACAACAATCAGTAGCACAAAAAGAAACAGAAGCTTATCTGGCACTTGTTGAAGGACTCGAATCTGAAGCGGATATTACAAATCATCTATAATAGAAATCAGCTGGGAAGTTCACCAGATGGACGGCATTCTCAAGTACTAATCAGCGTATACAGCCTTTCTATCTGCTGAGTCTTCTAGCTCTACACCGATAGATCCCTTCTATCGTTTTTTATCCTATAAACCCGATCCACCCCTCCAGTTATATAAATGCTCTTGCTTTTGCTTATACTCCAAGCTATAATTATCCGCAGTACTAGTAATATCATATAATTTACACAGTATTTATATACTTTTTACACATTTGGTAAAATCATTTACTCTAATGCGCTCATGACAATATTTAAGTTCCTTATTACAGTGGAGGCTGCAATTTCTAGGTATATTGAAGGGTTTACATCGAACAATAATCTGTTACAATTGCCAATATCATAAGTGAAAGGAGAACGTCGATGAAGAAAAAATGGTTGCTTAGTTTATCCCTCTCATTACTTGTATTTGTCATCGCAGCATGCGGTAATGATGAAGATAACTCAGCTGAAGATAACAATGAGGGGTCAGAAGAAGCACAGGAAGAAACTACTGAAGACGGTGGACAAGCACCGGAAGCTGGTACTGAACAAGCGGAAATGCCAGAACCTGATTTGGAAAACATCCCAGATGTTGTGGCTGAAGTGAATGGAGAAGAAATAACCAAGGATGAATTTGAAACCACATATGTGGGACAATTTCAGCAAGCAATGATGCAAGCCCAAATGTCAGGTCAGGAAGTGGATCAGGATCAATTAAAAGGACAAATTGCAGAAGCCCTGATTGGTCAGGAGCTTATCATCCAGGAAGCTGAGAACAAAGGTTTTGAAGCTTCTGAGGAAGATGTCGATGAAACACTGGCGGAACTCGTAGAACAAAATGGATTAAATTCTCAGGATGACTTCTTTGCTGCTCTGGAGGAAGAGGGCCTAACTGAAGATGAGGTAAGATCCGATCTTGAAACACAAGTAAAAATAGAAGCACTCATCGCCAGTGAATCCGGTGACATGGAACCGACAGAAGAAGAGCTGGAGGAACTTTACGAAGCATATACAGCCTCAATGGAGCAACAGCAGGGCGATGAAGCAGAAATTCCATCTTTTGAAGAAATGGAACCTCAACTTACACAAGAGCTAGTAGGTCAAAAGGAAACAGAAGTTTACCAGACACTTGTCGAACAACTGCAGGCAGAGGCAGATATTACAAATAACCTATCATAAGGAATGAACCAGATCTTCATCAGATCTGGTTTTTTTGTACTATTCATTTATTGTGTGGCTTCATATATACGTTATTGCAAACTTCCAAGGAATAGAAATAGATATGAACGTGATAAAAGTGAATTTAAGTGTTCTCGGACCTTAACTGCATCATAGACATAATAGTATAGAAAAGGTAAGATATAACAATAAAAGACCAGATATGGAACTTCTACTTGCACTTTAAAAGTATGAAATATATAATAATATAAAACCCAATATAACTCTGGCGATGAAAAAGGCGCAGTACAATTTTCCCGCTGATTCTCTAGAGAGCTTGTGGCAGGTGAAAACAAGCATCAAGGTAAATTGGAATTGGACTTTAGAGCTTAATAATTAATGAAGTGATCTTACAAGCTTAAGATAATTAGGGTGGCAACGCGGTTCATTCGTCCCTTTCCCGGGGGGTAAATGAGCTTTTTTTATGCTTAAAATCAACTGCTTTCCCTATACAATAAAAAATGGAGTGAAATAAAATGAAAACAATTTTTTCTGGTATTCAGCCGAGTGGTACATTAACACTCGGAAATTATTTAGGCGCACTTCAGCAGTTTGTTCAGCTGCAGGAAGATTATCAATGCTACTTTTGTATCGTTGATGAACATGCGATTACTGTACCGCAGGATCGCTTGGAATTACGGAATAATATCCGTTCTCTTGCTGCATTGTATCTTGCTTCAGGGATTGATCCGAATAAATCGACATTATTCATCCAATCGGAAGTTCCTGCACATACCCAGTTTGGCTGGGTACTGCAATCGATCAGCTATATCGGGGAACTTGAGCGGATGACGCAGTTCAAAGATAAATCGGAAGGGAAAGAAGGCGTCTCTTCTGCTCTATTAACCTACCCGGCGCTAATGGCTGCTGATATCCTGCTTTATCAAACAGATTTAGTACCTGTCGGTGAGGATCAGAAGCAGCATCTGGAACTGACAAGAGACCTTGCCCAACGCTTTAACAACCGATTTAACGATATTTTCACCATACCTGAGGTGCGTATTCCTAAAGTTGGTGCACGAATTATGTCTCTGCAGGAGCCAACAAAGAAAATGAGTAAATCTGATACGAATGAAAAAGGCTTTATTTCCATGCTGGACGAGCCAAAGAGAATAGAAAAGAAAATAAAAAGCGCTGTTACAGATTCAGAAGGAGTCGTCAAATTCGACAAGGAGAATAAACCTGGTGTTTCCAACCTGCTGACTATTTATTCCAGCTGTACGGGGAAATCAATAGAAGCACTAGAAGCAGTGTACGAAGGAAAAGGTTATGGTGATTTTAAACAAGGCGTGGCTGATGCCGTTGTTGACATTTTAAAACCAGTACAGGAAAAATACGATGCGTTAATGACGTCTGATGAACTGGATAATATCTTGGATGACGGCATGGAAAAAGCGTCCATTACCGCAAATAAAACCGTAAAAAAGGCGAAAAAGGCAATGGGACTTGGAAGGGTACAAAAGAAAAAGTAACCTATTTAAAGGGCGCCTTCAGATAAAAGGCGCCCATTTTCACTCAATTTTGTTTTGATGCATTTTGTTCTTTTCCATTTTCGACTTCCCAGATCTTTTCCAAAAACGGCTGACCCTTAATTAATTTTCCGCATAAATCTTCATGTGCCGAACTCCAGCCTTCTTTTATTCCGTTATATAATGCATCCCATACTGTATCCTCGTTCATTGAACGGATAAATGGGTAATTTTTCGGATCCCATTCCGTTAACCAGTATCTCAATTCTTCCAGATTATTTGCCGTACGTAATTGATCCAAGCCCATCATAAGCAGCTGCTTCAGCTGGCGTTCTCTTCTGGTCAATCCAAAAATAAACTCGGGTTCAGGTGAGAGCAAATGATACTCCTTTTTATAGTCTGTACCGTCAAACTTGAAGGACTGCTGCTTTGCATTTCTAATCATATCAAAAACCAGCTGCTCCTGCCGTGGAATCAACCGGCTTTTACGTACAGGAATTTCGTATCCAATCGTATCAAAGGCGACTATATCATTCCCGTCTGTTACAATGCAGGCATAATCCAGTACAGACCTTTCATGTCCTTTACGTATGTACGCACGCCTATAAATCGAATCCAGCAACGCTTTAGGCAAATCATGCATGTCATTTTCAATATACTTGTACAACTCTTCTGTTATGTACAATAAGGGAACCTGATCAAGAAGTTCAATGCCGTCTTCTTTTCGCCATTCGTGAAAATAACAGACATTATAACCGTTCTCCTCACCTTCAAACCAATTCACCCATACGTCGTGCATGTATAACATAAACAACCCTCTCTTTAAAACATAACTTAAAATACATTATGACCATCATTTAGAAAAATATTCTAAGATCGTAAAGATTAAGAGCTGTTCGGAAAACGATAAATGACAAAAGTCATGAGGATAAAACCAATTGGCAGGAAATAACTTTCCAGTCTGCCAGATATAAAAATAAAATAATCAGCCCAGGAAAGCCCTGCAGGAAGAAAGTTCATGTAAGCAATGAGGGTTACTCCGCCTGTAACTGCTAGTCCAAACCCTATTAAAAATATAAATATATACCCCATTTTCCACCCACCCATGATTTCTATAATAGAATATATGCTTGTACACTATTTTTCATGAGTAATGGCTCCTATTTTTTTATGTTCTTTTTTGCTGTTTGAATTAGACGTATTACCATGCGTTTATTGTAGAATTGGAAACACATTCAACTATAGCAACTTCGCTGGTGGAGTCCTATGGTACCTCATTTTGCATATTTAGCCAAATGACATGCCATAACAGAACTCTATAGTACGTCATTTCGTATATTCTTCACAATGACATACCATAGCAACTCTTTCAGTAATAATAGATGAAGCCAAAACAAAAAAGCCAATCAGCATACACTAATCAGCTTTTTAGTGGCCTTCCTGTTCAACAGCCATTTCACTTACTCATATTTTTTAAAAACTAGTGCAACATTATGACCGCCAAAACCAAATGAGTTACTTACAACTAAATTTACATCCTGTTTTCTTGCTTCGTTTGCCACATAATCCAAATCACAATCCGGGTCGGGATTTTCATAGTTTACGGTTGGCGGGACGATGCCATCTTCAATTGCCTTAACAGAAATAACTGCTTCTACGCCGCCTGCTGCTCCAAGCAAATGACCCATCATAGATTTGGTAGAAGAAATAGAAACTTCCTGGGCATGGTCTCCAAGCACAGTTTTGATAGCTTCTGTTTCATATTTATCATTCAGCGCTGTACTTGTCCCATGTGCGTTAATATAATCTACTTCATTTGGATTCACCCCTGCATCGTCAAGGGCATGCTGCATGGCTCGGGCCGCTCCCTCTCCGTGTTCAGCAGGTGCTGTAATATGATAAGCATCTCCTGTAGCACCGTATCCGACAATTTCCCCATAAATATGTGCTCCTCGCTCCAGTGCTGATTCCAATGTCTCAAGCACCATAATGCCTGACCCTTCACCCATCACGAATCCATTGCGTTCTTTGTCAAAAGGCCGGCTTGCTTTATGCGGGTCTTCCGTAGTGGATAAAGCCTTTGCAGATGAAAATCCGGCAAACGACATATTGGATATCGGTGCTTCTGTTCCGCCGGCAATAATATAATCCACATCACCGCGCTGGACCGATTTAAATGCATCCCCAATTGAATTTGCACCAGATGCACAAGCCGTTACCGTACAGGAATTAATCCCTTTTGCTCCAAGTTGAATTGAAACTTGACCGGCTGCCATATCGGGAATCATCATTGGTACAAAAAACGGACTTACTCGTCTTGCACCCTTAGTTAGATATTTTTCATGCTGGTCTTCCCATGTGGACATTCCGCCAATACCGGAACCAATCCATACACCAACCCGATGTGCATTTGAATCATCGATCGTAAGCTTGGCGTCCTCGACTGCCATTTTAGAAGATGCAACTGCATATTGTGTAAATGGATCCATTTTCCTGGCATCCTTTTTATCCATAAAATCTGTCGGATCAAAATCCTTTACCTCTGCTGCAATCTTTGTAGGAAACTCGTTTTTATCTACTTTTGTTACAAAATCAATACCAGATTTACCTGCCACAACATTCTTCCACAATGTGTCAGCATCATTACCCAGTGGTGTGACAGCACCTAGGCCTGTAATGACTACTCTTCTTATTTCCATACCGTTTTTTCCTCCTATTAAATATACAACGTGTGCTTCCTGCCTGCTTACAAGCGTCAGTTTCATCAATTGCTGGAGATAGAAAATGCTTAAAACTAAAGCTTCTTTTCTTATCCTTCATTCAAACGCCTCGTTATCTGCCCCAGCGCATGGAAACTGCACCCCATGTCAAGCCGCCTCCAAAGCCTACTAATACAATGTAATCATTATCTTTTATTTTACCATCTTTTACTGACTGTGATAAAGCCATAGGTATAGAGGCTGAGGAGTTATTTCCATATTTGTTTATTGTTACTGCCATTTTATCTCTTGATATACCAATTCGCTCTCTGGCTGCATCCATAATGCGAATATTTGCTTGGTGCGGCACCAAAAAATCCACGTCCTCTTTGGTATAACCAGCCTTTTCCACAACGTGAACGGTTGACTCAGGCATTTGCCTTACCGCAAATTTGAATACTTCACGTCCATTCATCTCAAAATAACCTTTTTCATTTTGAAATAAGTCTCTTCCTCCCGCACCATTTGCTCCCAGTTCAAAAGATAGAATGCCTTTTTCATTTGAAACTTCACTCATCACAACTGCTCCCGCACCGTCTCCCAACAGAACGCAGGTTGAACGATCCTCCCAGTTTAAAATGGGGGACAATTTTTCCGCTCCTACAACCAAGACATGCTTGTATGCATTTGTTTCAATAAATTGCTTGGCAGTAACCATGGCATACATAAATCCTGCACAGGCAGCACCAACATCCATGGCTGCTGCATTAGTTGCTCCCAGCCGGTCTTGTATGACGCAAGCTACCGATGGAAATCCAGTGTCAGGCGTCACGGTGGCAACGAGTATTAATTCAATATCCTCTGGCTGAACCCCTGAATCTTCCAATGCTTGTTCCGCAGCATGAAACGCCATATCTGATGTCTTCACATCATCCCCGGCGAACCTTCTCTCTTCAATTCCGGTTCTCGTTCTGATCCATTCATCCGTTGTATCCACTATTTTTTCCAGATCTTTATTGGTCACTACTTTTGATGGGATATAATGGCCAGTACCTAATACACCTACTTGCATATTTCCATCTCCTCTTAATTACGTAATGTTATTATCAATTCTTATGAGTTGGTACTAATTTTAATGTATATTGATCCTATTTTCAAGGCTCTATTTCTATCTGCCTTTCTGCCGTGGAGCAGAATGACCAATCATTTCTCATTCGGAAGCAGGCCTGTGTCCATATAATCATCGATGGCCTCACTTATATCATCCTTGAAGTCATCCGTAACATATGGGCTGAATTCACCCAGTGTAATGGCTTCTTCCTGAAAATCAAATGTTTTAATCGTGCCATTTAAGTCTCCATTATTAAAGTCTTCCGCGGCTAATTCATAAAGCTTGTCCACATGCTGCACGGTACTTGTTAAAACCATTTCTTCGCCAATCCCGGCTTGATCTTCTACATAACCGATCGCATATAAATTGTCCATACTGGCCTCCTGAATAATCGTTCTGCTGAACATATCCCCTGTTGGATAAAATACATCCACGTTCTTATTTTTCATATCTTCATATATATCGATCGCTGACTGCGTATCATTCCAGTCATTAATGATATCCATTTGTACCTCAGCAGAAGGGTTATGAAAATTCACACCCTCAAAAAAGCCTTCAATTTCAGGCTGCCATTCATAAGCAGCAACGATCCCAACCTGGTTCGCTGTTGTCATTTCTCCAGCAGTCATTCCTGCAAAAAAACCCATGGCATGGGAACTAAAATTAAGACTGGTTACATTCTCAGTAAAATAGCCGCCATTAAAATACACAAAATGCACGTCAGGGTAATTTTCTGCAATATCAGCAAAATGACGACCATATATACTGCTGTGCCCGAATATTAAATTCACGCCGTCGTATATGAACTCATCGACTGCACGAATAATATCTTGTTTCGTACTTACATTCTCCTCGTAGAATACATTTACATCATATGTTTCACCAATTGCAGTTAAGCCGTCATACCCTTTTTCTCCCCATGCCTGTTCTTCTATCGTGCTATCAATAAGCATACCAACATTCTGAATTTCACCTTGGCGGTCAGTACAGCCTGTTACTGCAAAAAATATGAGAATCATTCCAAAAGCTGTTAATATGCTTTTCAAAAAAGCACCCCCATGCTGTCCTTTTTAATTAAAAAGGACGATATATTTCCATTTTAAACCGTTAGGAGGAGAAAGTTAAATGGATTCATCCTTACATTTTATTAACGATTGTAAATTTTTCTATACGTTGCATAATGCTCTATTACTTGATTTAACTGTTCTTCTATAGGTCCATTGTCACGAAGATAGAGCAAATTTTCAAGTTTTACACGTTCGCTTTTATCATTCTTTGATATGATTTCCATTTCCTGATTATTATTTCCCTTTTGCATCCATTGTACAAATACTTTTGTAAAATCCTTAATATAAATGGATTTGGTTAAAAAATATTCGGAATCAAATGAGATAAACTTTTTATTCACATACATTCCTTGTTTGTTCATCGGCATCCATTCACCAAAAAGCAACGGCACTTGAATATAAGCTATGCCATCTATTTTATGCTGATTATCTATTGGGTTTACAATATATGTTTTTTCAGTTTTCACATTGTCCACCGGCTGATGAAGAGAAATAACTGCGTGATAATGTTTTTTTTTATAATCATCTGTTATGGAAAAGTTACTGTTTCTGCCAAAGAACATTAATAAATAATCATCTTTTTCCTTATTTTCTAATCCTTCTACTTTATACCCGGCATTTAAAAATTCCTCTATGAGATGATAACTGATCCAATGATTACAGTCATTTACTAAATGAGTCATATAAAACCCTCCTTAGAAAGAAGTAAAAATTTATTTCCATCTGCACTCAAGTTTACAGTATCCCGGAACTATAATTATGTGTGACAAAAATTTGAACTGGCTTGTAAAGTTGAATATACAGTACCTCAACAGAAAAGAAATGCTTTTCTTTTTATCTGCAATTTGATAAACTAATTTATGTGTGAACAACGGATTTTTCGATAAAATAGAGGTGTGAAGATATGCGTTATGTAATGACAATCATTTGGGCAGCATTGATAGGTGTTGTTCTATCATATGTACTATCAAGTATGGCGGCAGAACCGTTCAATGTATCAGCTACCATTGCATTTATCATCATTGTCAGCCTGGCAGTATTGCTGCTCGGTGAAGGAGTTTTAAAGGGAGAAAAAGAAAGTTAATAGAATGGACAATTTTGATATGCAATCAACCCTTGCCTTTAAGGATTTGAATGGGCAAGGGTTCTATTTTCATTAAGGATGGAATCGGACAAGGATTTTGGGGACATACTTGCCCTTTTCCTTTAATACCATGGTAAAGTAGCTAATGTAACAAGCGCAGCTAATGGAAGTACAAGCCTGCTGAACCTGCGCGGCGGGTATCCGTAACCATAGCCGTAGCCTGGTCCGGGTGCATAGCCAGGACCATATCCCGGATAGCCGAATCGCTGATGGTCATGTTGGTAAGCATGGGTGTGCTGTTGTTCATGGGTCTCAAGTGGCACTGCCATATATACATATTCATCATCAAGCCCTGTGATGATTCCATCTACTTTTGTGCCATCAACTAATTCGGCAAGTACGTAAGAATGCATATGCTCTTTACATAAATGATACATTTTATTATGATTAGAATTCAAATTTATCAACTCCCTCACCAACTAGACTATTCAACTATACATGGGTTGGTGACTCAGTTGGCTGATAATGAAGAAGGAGAATTATTCATGGAAATGATGAATGAATTATGGACATTGATTAAATATTTAGTGTTGGGACTTATTCAGGGATTTACAGAACCAATCCCCATTTCCTCCAGCGGGCATTTAGTTATTCTCCAGGATCTTTTCGGTTTGGTTGCTGATGGGTTATCCTTTGAGATTCTGGTAAACTTTGGCTCCCTCATAGCTGTATTAATCATTTATAGAAAAGACATTATCCGGCTCATTCAAAATGGCCTGTTATACATAGTGAAAAAAGAAGATACCGCTAAAGATGATTTCCGCTTTATTGTATTTTTGGTGATCGCCACTATCCCAACAGGAATTCTCGGATTGCTTTTTGAAGATGTCATCAGTGACCAACTGAGCGGTGTAGCAACAGTTGGCTATACCCTGCTGATCACCGGAGTTGCACTATGGATCATCCGCAATCTGCGGGGAAGGAAAAATGATGGAGATTTGACGGTAAAGGACGCTGTTATTATTGGGTTTGCCCAGGCAGTTGCACTGATCCCCGGGATCAGCCGTTCCGGTGCTACTATCGTTGCTGCCATGCTTCTTGGCATGAAGCAGGAAACGGCATTGCGGTTTTCTTTCCTGCTTTACATACCAGTGAGCCTGGGAATTACCGTGCTTTCCGTTACGGATATTATTCGTGATCCGGATTTTGACACGCTTATGATACCTTATGCCGTTGCATTTATAGCGTCCATTATTGCATCCTATTTTGCTTTGAAATGGTTTATCAACGTTATGAGAAGAGGGAATCTAAAATATTTTGCCTTCTATTGTTTCATCGTCGGTTTCCTTGTTATTTTATTTTTGTAGAATATGGTTAAGTTGAGGCTGGGACAACACAATTTTAGTAAACAGAAATCCGAGCATCCTTATATTTGTGCTTAAAACCAGCTCGCCACTACCGCTATTTCGCTCCATTTATTTGAAGGATTGATCCGGAGCTGGGAATTAACATGCTGGATTTGGGACTTATATACAGTATTGGTGTCTATGCGTATAATGATCTTCTTATAAAAATGACACTTACTACACTTGACTGTCCCATGCACGACAATATTATAAAGTGAAACTTCATTCAGTGGGGGTTTTCTTTTCATCCCCCACTGAAACAACCATGGCTATGCTACGCATCGCCACCAACTACCATGAAAATGAATTTCTAAACGAAATAGAAGTATTCATTTAGAAAAATATGGAGATATAGTTAATAACAATACGACCAGACTG
>NZ_JBGOHB010000010.1:0-135785 GCF_041521345.1 Virgibacillus oceani
GATAGCTTAGATTCTAAATTACATGTGAAGTATCAATTTTATTTTCTCAAAAAATCAAATTTGAGAGAGCTGCTTTCCTGTTGTCTTTTTAGAGCAATTTTCATAAGTGTTTTCATACAAATGTTAGCACGCAAGGGTATGACCTAAAGGCCCTTGAACGAATCGGGCCGTTACTTGCTGTTGGATCTCCCACTTAGAATTTTCATGTTTCCTTCATGCTTGAAGTGGGAGTCTTACAGCCAGTTACACTGCGATAAACTTAGCAATCACTACAAGAGGTGTACTATGCTCAACGAACTACTCGATTCCAATCTGATCATTTTCGCGGTTTCTATCATACTTATTATCAGCATTCTAAGCGTACAATTTTCAATTCGGATTAACTCTCCATCCCTGATTTTCTTTATCACTCTAGGAATGATTGTAGGTGGAGATCTTTTAGGTTTAGTTACTTTTGATGATCCGGCAATTGCACAGCTGATCGGGATGATGGCACTCGTTGTCATCCTTTTTGATGGCGGTATTAAGACAAACTGGAAGACCATTCGTCCAGTCGCCCTCCCCGCACTTTCTCTTGCCACATTAGGAGTAGCAATTACAAGCATCATTCTCGGGGCTGCAGCTAAGCTCATCTTTGATTTCACCTGGCCGGAAGCCTTGCTAATGGGTGCCATTGTCGGCTCAACGGATGCTGCTGCAGTCTTTGCAATGCTTCAAGGAAGGAATATTACAAACCGTCTCGAAGCAACTTTGGAAGCGGAGTCCGGCGCCAATGACCCGATGGCCGTATTTTTAACAACCTCTTTCATCGCCATGATTACAATGGAAGGTTCAGGTATTATAGAATTGATCATGGATTTCTTCTGGCAAATGGGAATTGGATTCATCGTTGGACTAGCCATTGGAAAGGTAGGCAGTAAAGCATTGTTCCGGATCACGCTATTTTCCAGCGGATTATACCCATTGCTCGCCATATCTTTTGCCTTTTTAGCTTTCAGTGTAAGTGAACTTGCAAACGCAAGTGGGTTGCTGGCTGTCTATGTAAGTGCACTGTTGATAGGGAATTCCGGATTAAAACAACGAAATGCCATCCTGCGTTTTAATGAAGGGTTTACGTGGATTGCACAAATTGGTTTATTTTTCATACTTGGACTGATCGTGATACCTGGTGACCTATTTTCTATCCCCATCATTTTACAGGGGTTGTTGATGTCCGCTATATTAATGGTCGTGGCTCGTCCTATTGCTGCGTTCATATCTGTAATTGGGATGAAGTTCAGTCTGAAGGAAAAGGTATTCCTCTCATGGGCTGGTTTACGCGGAGCTGTACCAATTGTGTTGGCCCTTTTTCCGATGCTTGCAGGACTGGAACACAGCCAGCTGTATTTTAATATTATTTTCTTTGTTGTTTTAACTTCAGTCGTAGTTCAGGGAACAACGATGCAACCCGTCGCAAATAAGCTTGGACTCGTCACCTCAAATGATGGGATTCCGCTGCATACGATGGATTTATTATCTGTTGGCAAAAAGGATCTGGAAATTGTGGAGTATTTTATAAGCGAAAAGTACGGTGTTGTTGGAAAAAATATAAAAGAAATTCCAATTCCTGACAGGGCAAATATTATACTGATCATCCGCCACGGCGAAACCATCTCGCCTACTGCCGATACAATACTACAGGCACGGGATCTGCTTTATATATTGGTTCCTGATGATGAAATGGATGATTTGGAAGAAGTATTGAGGGAGGATTGGTAACTTCAGCAAGCAGCCTGTATGCTGAAGTTACCCTAAATAAACTCGCATCTGTACGTATATCTGAACTATAATATATAACGCCAGCGCAAATTTCCAATTGAACCGTATCCCGTTTGTAAATCCATTCAATCCATTGGAACCACTCAGCGTTATAATCGGCATAATCAACGGCGAAAGCAGAATGGAAATCGCGCTTCCCGATGTTACAGTCAACACGATTAGTTCAGGCGCATATGGCAAATGAATACTTCCCAGGATTCCGCCAACCAGAACAAGGACAGTTAAAGGACCAAGACCAAAAAAGCCCAGGATGATAATAATAAAAGGAAGAAAATAAAGCAGATTTAAAAATGGAACCATCTCTTGCAGAGAGTAAATGCCGTCCACCACTGTTTCAGCAAACCTTGTCTGATTCAGGGAAAAAATAAGCATGCCAGCACCGAGCATCACAGATAGCTGGTAGGATTGATTAACCATTTCATGCTGCACATGTGCTTTTCCATCCGCAAAAAAATGATTCATTCTTCCTTTTGTGATAAAGTAAACCAAAGTCCAAGCGATAATCGTTAACGGAATTAAGATTAACAATTTAATATCTATAAGGGTATACAATAAAAAGATCGCCCCAAATAAGGATACAAACAAAATGGCAAATTCAATGACATTCTTATTGTTTTCCTTATAGTTAACCGACTCCTCCAGTACTTCATCTATTTCGCTCTGCAGCCCAGCTGTCAAATCCACCCCATAGCTTTTTTCCTCAAAATAAGAAAAAATCACTGCCATAATAACGCCAACAATCGCCATCCCCATACCCTGCAAAATGGATACAAATAAGGAAGCTTCCATGATATCAACAACAAATACAAAGCTGGGAATGCTGACAACCCATAGCGTGGATAATGCAAATCCCCGCAATAGTGCAGTCCCTTTAAAATTTTCCCATGCCTCTCCTCTTTCATCCTTTAAAATCATCGTGACAAATTCATACATCATGGGAATCGCCCCGAATAACAGAAAGTAAGCAATGATTTGCGTAAAGGAAGTTATTCCCGCATAAAATTTCCTGCTCGAATCTAGCATTTTATGTCCGACAGCAACGATTGCTTCCAAATAAAACTCCTCTTTTAAAACCCAGCTAATCATCGGAACAACGACAAGCAAACCGATTACATCACGCATTTGCAAGAGACCGCCTGTCATTCCGTAAAGCAAATCGGTATCTGATAAGAGGAAAATGAGAAAACCGCCAAGAAATAATGTGAATGGCAGTTTAAATTTCCTGAATTTATAATTTATGACAGCAAATACAAAGACCGCCAGACCGCTGGACATCAAAAACAACAATAGAATGTCATTTTTATAAAAATATGTAATAAAGTGCAAAAGTGCATATACACTTATTGCAATACTAAGTCCCCATTTGCTCATTGTTTTGTTACTCCCTGGTCAACCGTGTTAAGGTTTTTCTTATCTAGTATAATGATAAACTAAGTTCGCAGCTTTAGAAAGCTTTTGCAATCAAAGGCAGTGGAATACTTAAACTGCTCTCAAGCTTTTACCAATAAGTTCAGTTGCTGTTAATATTACATTTTTTCTACTCCTGCTTCGTTAAAACTCTTATCTCCAGTTATCAGATACTTACTTCGTCAATGGTCGCTGTATAAAGAACTGGACAATCCATTTCATCTGGTGTAAGACGAGTTAAAAAGGAAGTGCAGTTTAGAAAGCGATCAACTTCTTTCTACATCTCAACCCGATTCCCAAAACCCTTTTCCACTGCTTTCTGGTAAATACCTTTTGCCACAAAAAGATCAAAATAGGCAGCTCCAACAGATTTGAAAAAGGTGATTTCATCATGAGTTTGACGAACGGGCGTATCATCAACCATATTCAAGTCGCTGAGCTCTCCATAAACATCTGAAAAACTCCAATCACTTTCCTTATCCGCATAAATGAGTTCGCCCGCTTCTTCCTTCACACTGGTTAAATCATCCACCACAATTTTGGACGCAGTTTGAATCGTGATTAAATCCACTTCTCTCATATTTGGCAAATAGGATCCCACTCCATTAATATGAGTGCCTTCTTTTAATTCTACTCCATTAAAAACAGGATCATTGGATCTTGTACTGCAGCATATAATATCTGACGCCTTCACCACTTCTTCCGCACTTTCGACAACTTCTATAATTTGGTTTGCACCATACTCCATTAATTTTCCTTTAAATCGCACTGCTTTTTCCTTTGTCCGATTAAATAGCATGATGTTTTCCAAATCTCTTACTTCCAGCATTCCCAGCACCTGCTCAAAAGCCATTCCCCCGGTTCCTATGACACCAAGCCTGCTGGAGTTTTTCCGTGCTAATTTTTCTGTTCCAATTGCACTTAAAGCACCTGTTCTTAATCGTGTTAAAAAAGAAGCATTCATCATACAAATATGTTCCCCTGTTGCAGCATCCGTCAGCATTAAGACACCTTGAGTAGTTGGTTTTCCTTTTGCCGGATTTTCCGGAAATATGGATACGATCTTTACTGAGGCAATTTCCTGCGCCAGGTCTGCACTTGGCATGTACAATGCGGATGCCTGGTGCTTTGAAACATCAATCACAGTCCGGTGAGGATTGGTGAGCTGGCCATCTTTTTTTGAATGAATTCCCTGTTTTACATCTGCTATGGCGTCCTTCATAAAGTAATTTTCTTGTATTTCTTTTTCCGAAAGAATTAACATCATATCTATCCTTTCTGTTTCGATTAGTCTTATTAGATGAGATTGGAAATTCACCCGATTAAAAATCCCTGAATTGCTACAAAAATCAGGAAAGCAGTGATAATAATAAGAACAATGCCAAAGGCAATTTTCTTCTTTTGAAACTCAATAATCCCAACTACCAACATTAATGCTGCAACAGCTATCAACAAAAATGGAAATAAATTTAAATTGCTGAATAATAAATTGAACAGCGCTAAACCAATGACAATCATCGCAAGTAAAGTTCTAGTTTGTTGTAACATGTAAATATCCCCCTAAGCAAAATACCCTTCATCCAAAGCCCAATTCACAGCTTCTATTGCATGAATTACCGTAGTGTCAAATAAAGGAACCCCGACATGTTCCTGTTTGATAAGTAACCCGACTTCCGTACAGCCGAGGATAATCCCCTCTGCGCCCTTGTCCATTAAACCCCGTATTACTTTTTGAAAATAGGCGCGGGAAGAAGCATGGATTTCCCCTAAACATAGCTCCTCAAAAATGATCTTATTGATCATATCTCTGTCCGATTTTTCCGGAACGAATACATCCATATTATTCGCTTTTATACGTGATTTGTAAAAATCCTGTTCCATCGTATAAGCCGTTCCAAGCAGTCCAATCTTCCGGAGGCCCTGTTTATTGATTTCCCCGGCAGTCGCATCTGCAATATGCAGCACAGGAATGCTGACAGACTTTTCTATAAGATCTATCACGATATGCATGGTATTTGTACAGAGCACGATAATATCAGACCCAGCCTTTTCCAAAGCATTTGCCGCTTCTCCTAATATTTGTCCTGCTTGTTCCCACTCGCCGGCTGACTGATACGTTTCTATTTCATGAAAGTCGACACTGTAAAGAATGCACTTAGCCGAATGCAGACCACCCAGCCTATGCTTCACTTCTTCATTAATGACTCGATAATACTCACTTGATGATTCCCAGCTCATGCCGCCAATTAACCCTATTGTTTTCATTTATTAACCCTCTCACTCATTATGTATTTCCTGTAAAACCTCTAATTGGAAAGCAGGCTTAATGACGCCAATTTTCTCATCTCTGGCATTCAACACAGGGGGATGATAATAAACATCTAACTGCTCCCAAATGGATGGATCACCTATTTCCAACTGTCTTAACACTTCCATCGAGGCAACACTCGTCCCTCTTGCATTGCCATCATCTATTTTTACAGCTACCCCGATGCCTGTGTTCAAATCTCCAAAACAGTGTACCCCTTCTGCTCCGCCTTTTGCTACGATTCTCCCTTGAAAAACATTCATTAAGTCTGTATCAAACCTTTTCGTACCTGCAACCATTTCCGGATAATTCACCATGGCGTCTCTGATGTTTTTAAATGCCTCTCTTCTGTCACTGTTTCCGGTTACCCATTCTTTCGGAGCAGCAAGCCTGCTAAAGGCAAGCGCCAACTGATGAAGTGGAATACGATGTACAGGCACGCCGCACCCGTCAACAGAAGTTTTAATCTCTTCCTTGGCAAAACCGCTAACATCGCCGATGACTTCGATAATTTGCTGTTGATACGGATGTGATAACTCTCTATATGCACCAACATCCATGTTCTGCTGCTGAACTCCCGCAAGCATGCCTGCATGTTTTCCTGAACAGTTGCTATAAAATGGAGTTAACTCCTTTCCTTCACGCATTAATTGATTATAGCTTTCTATATCTCTCGGAATATGTGCACCGCATTGCAAGTCTTTTTCTTCCAATCTTACCTTCCTTAAAACGTCGGCTACTGCGTTTCGATGGAAGGGCTCCCCGCTATGGCTTGCACAAAATAAAGATAGTTCCCGATCCGTTAAGTTAAACGCTTCCATGGCTCCAGATTCAACAATAGGCACTGCCTGAAATGGTTTCATGGAGGAACGGGCAAATGTAAGTCTGTATGGGTCTCCATAATAAGCCATCAAATCCCCTTCCGAAGAAACCACGGCGATATGAACATCATGAGCGCTTTCTACATAATCTCCCCTGTATACCTTAATAGGTTTTTCTGTTTGGGTCATTGTTTATCTTCCTTTCTATCTGATAAAAATTACGAAACTGCTAAAATAACACTACTTATAAAAGATAACGAGATCATGTAGCACTCCAATTTCGATACGACTGCCTTCTCGTTCGTAACCTGCAGCATCTATTTTCTACTCTTAACTTTACCATATAAAAGTAAGCAGTGAAATAACTCAGTTTATATGTATTTGTAACTTGATATTTAAATGAGATACCTAATTATATTGGAATAGCAACTGTTGTAAGGTATTATTTCCCAGGAAATAGATTGTCGAATTTTTAGCAATCTCTTATTCAAAGAAATAATAAAAGAGCAGTCCGGGGATGAACTACTCTTTAGGTTGAGGATAAATCGGGGCTGCTAAGTGAAAAGTTAAAGCCTTTTCAAGCGCGGAAATTATAGTGCAGGTAGTGATCCTATTTACCCTTTATCAGATAGACATTCATATATAACATAGGTTTATATACCTATTATATTCCATCTATCATGGTACTATTATCCTATTTATATCATGAAATAGGCGAAAAGGCTAGTTTCCATTTTTGGAATTCGGGGATGGATTCGACATAAATTTACAAGAAAAATATGCATTTCAGCAAGATTTTCACCAAATTTACACGTTTTTTCAGTTCCAAAATTGGATTTTGGCATTTCGTTCGACAAATTATGACTGTGTTAGTGTTGAGGTATGACCGCCTTTTCAAAAAAGCACAACATATAGTGAGTATCAACACCATCAATAAATATATGTTGTAACCAGAACCGGAATTTATTGTCGATAAATTTTTATTAAAAAATATTGACTCCAGCAGCTTATCAGAGTAAATTAATATTATTTTATGTCTTACCTACTTAGTTTCCTGTAAATAATCCGTACTTCCTTTTAAAACGTTCCAATATGCGTATCCAGGAAACACTAAACAAAAATAAGAAAAACACATTGGAAAGAGCGTGGGCAAGATCAAACCAAAAACTGGCACTGTAATAAAGCAGGATTGCATTCCAGTCAAATTCCTGGATCACTGCAATGATAAACCAGAGATTCATCACCCAGCCGAATAATATACCCATGAAAAAACCATATGTACATAAACCAACTCTATTTTTCATAAGCCATCTATTCTTCAACAGCCCGGCAATCAATCCGATCATTCCCCAGCAATACATTTGCCATGGTGTCCACGGCCCCTGACCCAAAAAAAGGTTGGACACGATGGCAGCCAGTAAACCAACTACAAATCCGCTTTGGGGACCGAGCGCAATTCCTGTAACGATGACAACAAAGGTTGTTGGCTGCACACTGGGTAAAGAAGAAAAAGGAACCCTGCTTACTGCGGCAATGGCACCCAATACCGCAAGCATAACAAGTTCGCGGCTGGATAATTTTTGCTGGGCAAAACGAATCGTGAACGGTATAAAAGATACGAACATAATGAGTAAACTGAATATCATATAATGACGTGCTGTCAATAATGGAACGCTCACGAGCACAACAAAAATGACGATACTTAACGTAATTAAGAACCCCTTTGAACGCGCCATTTCTGCACCGCCTCCTGCATCGTTACCACTGAAGGAACATGAGATTTTCTTGTAATCCGGTTCATTACTGTCGTGTAATACATATTTTCCCTGAAAAATTTCTCTGTGTTCTCCGTTACGGTAATTTGTCCTTGAAACAGCATACTGCATGTCGTACTATAGTTTGCGGCAAACTCAACATCATGTGTAACCATAATAATAGTTAGTCCATCATCTATCAACGTTTGCAAAAGTGCTGCCAGCCTGCTTTTCGAATCAGGATCCAATCCTTTTGTCGGTTCATCAATCAGTAAAACAGAAGGATTCGTGAGCAAAGTTCCAACCAGGGCGGCTTTTTGCAGCTGCCCGCCACTTAAGTCATAAGGGTGCCTGTCCTTTACATGACTTATTTGGAATGCATCGAGCAGCTTTTGAATTCTGCTGTCTGCGCTTTTTATCTGATAATGATCTGCAATCGTATTGTATTCTTTCATTAATATATCCTGCATAAAATAAAGAGCCGGATTTTGCGGTAGGTAGCTTATTTCTGCGGGTTCAATTTTTTTTACTTTCCTGCCATTATATTTTAAGAAGCCATGCTGGGGCTTCAACATCCTGGCGATAATTTTTAATAACGTTGATTTCCCGGTTCCATTAGCACCAAGGATGGCATGCCATTCTCCTCTGTGTACATTAAGTGATAAATCATGTAAAATAGGAGAGACATGCTTATCATATTGAAAGTCAATATTTTTCAGTTCAAGAAGTACTTCTTTTTGACCCATCTGTTTTTCCTTCAAGTCCACTGGAGAAATCACCTGTTTTTCCAGCCAATGCTTTCCTTCTTTTACCGTAATCGGAATATGTCCGGAATGTTGAAATCCACTGAAATGCAAATACATCTGTGATGCGCTTGGTAAAAATCGGTGTAAAGTTGGGTGATTCATCAGCTTTTTTGTTACATCTGCTGGTTTGCCTATGTATGAAATACTGCCCTCATCCATTACCATCACATCATCAGCAATGGCAAAAAGCTCCTCTAAACGATGTTCCACCACGATAACCGTTATTCCAAATTCATCATTTAATCGTTCCAATGTATGAATAAATTCCTTCGCTGCAATAGGATCCAGCTGTGCAGTTGGCTCATCCAGCAGTAAAATATCCGGATCAAGTAACAATACAGAAGTAAGATTAACCAGCTGTTTTTCCCCTCCTGATAATTCTTCTGTTTTCTTATTCAATAAATGATTTAATCCAAAAAAATGAACCATTTCAGCTATTTTTTTACGCATTTTTTCTGTGGAATATCCCATATTTTCCAGGCCAAATAATAATTCATTCATCACTGTATCCATGACGATTTGATTTTCGGGATCTTGAAATACCATCCCAATTTCCTTTGCTCTTATCAAGGCAGGCTGTTCTTCCAATCGTTTCTCTTTATAATAAATCTCCCCCTGCCTTTGTCCATGGGGAGCAATGTCATGTTTGATCAGCCTTAACAAGGTTGACTTTCCACTGCCTGAAGCACCACAAAGCACGATAAAACTGCCTTTTTCAATGGAAAATTCAATGTGATTTAACGCAAGTTCCTCTGAATCAGGATAGGAAAACGTTACATTCTTTGCTGATAATATTTCCAATGCAGAACCTCCTTCCCTTCTGCCAAAATGGGAAAACCAATAAAAAACAACCATATAATGAAATAAAAAATTTCTCTTCCGGTCAAGATTACAGGTTCGAGCACAGGCAGCAACTGCAATACGCCATCACCATGTACCCACCCAAAGAAGAGAAATATGAAAACAACAAGCAAATATCCAAATACAGCCCAGTCTCTCGATTGCATTGCATAAGCCTGATAATTACTTCTTTTTTGTAAACCATACCCCCTGGCCGACATCGAATCTGCCGCTTGAATGGAATCTTCAAGAGAACCTGTTAGAAGCATCTGCAAAAGCTGCATTCCATTTTTAGCTCGTTGCCGAATGGTGCCTTGGTTAATGGACAGACCTTTAACCTGCTGGATGTGCTGCATATCCTTAATTTTCCTGATGAATAACGGTACAAATCTCATGGAAAGCATGGTGAGCAGTGCCCATTGAGGCAAAACTTTTGAAAATAGAAATAAAAATTTATCTGCAGTAAATACGATATTAAATGTAACAAAAACGGCTAAAATTCCAGCCAGTGTGAGCGCAATCATGATACCCTGGATCACTGCTTCAAGCATAATTTGATTATCAAAGAAATAAAATAAAATATGATTCCCTCTTCGATTAAATAGCGGGGTTAGAAGGATGATGAGTGTAAACATGATACCGATCATCCACCCCCATTTTTTCAACTGTTTTCCTTTATCCAGCATAAAATTAAAGCAAAAGATAAGCAGTACGGCTGCTGCTAAAAATAATGGATGCTGGTATAGCATTAACCCAATGATGATAAGTACGTAATAAACAAATAAAACGAAAGGATGGAACGAACGTATTCCTCTTATCATTGAGAATCTTCCAGATAGTTTACGGTGTAGCTCCAAGCGATCAATTGCCCTTCACTAACCGGGTATATACCGGCACTTCTGTCAATCATATTCCCATCCACACGAATATGCCAACCGCTCATTGGCCCTTCATCAAATTCATACAAATTGTCTATACCTTCCACGTACGCACCAGATCCCGAACCGCGGACACTCATTTGAATACCTTTTTCCTGTACAATTCGTTGTGTAACATCCAATACTGTATCTCCATCCTCCCATGGAACCTTTGTTTCAGATAAAATTGTTCCTTTTACATCGCCGGTTTGTATAGATACAGTGACTGTTTTTTCCGGTTCTTTTGGTTCTTTCTTTGGCTCTTCCTTTGGCTCTTCCTTTGGCTCTTCCTTTGGTTTTTCATTGGAATTCTCATTGTCGTCTTCTTTTGAATTCCCATTTGAGTTGTTACTTTGATTTTTTGATTGCTCCGAATTTCCATTAGAAGAAGTATTGGATGAATTACTGGAACTATTATCATTTGAAGCATCACTTGAAGTATTATTTGTGTCATTTGAATTACTTGCTGTTTCATTCGAAACAGAAGACTCTTCTTCGTCTGCAGGTTTGTTTTTTGATTCACTAGTATCGTTTTCTTCTTCCTCTGATTCGGCGGATTCAATTATCTCTTCAGTATTCTCCTTTTCTTCTTCCTGGTTACCTTCATAATCTTTTAAAATTTCATCTATGATATCATGCGCGCTTGATCGTTCATTTTCTGCTTCATCAACTTCTGCAGCTTCTTCTGTTTCCGTTAGGGCTTCTTGATCAGGCTGTGGTTCTTCTGTAGTGCATCCTGCTATAAACATAAGAAGAATTCCCAAAATGACCATAAAAAATTGGCGTTTCATGATAATTACCCTCCTTTATCACGCAAATATCGGGTAATCCGGAAAGACCGGATTACCCTGTAAATTATGATTTTAGCTGCATTCTTCTTTTTACGATAAAGATGGTGATTCCGGTTAATAACAGGGCCAGCCCAATCAGCATAAAGTTAAATGAATTGGTAGCTGTGTTCGGCAGCTTGTTTCCAGTTTCTCCGTCTTTCGTATTTATTCCTGTACTTCCATTTTCGCCTGTTTCATCTTCACCAGTAGTTGGAATTGGATCTGGTTCAGCAACAGTAGGTATAACATCTGTGGTGGTACCAAGTTCAAATACACCAAATATAGTAAAATGAGTTGTTTTTGCAGTTACCAAACCAGTTTCAGGATCATACACACTATTTTCTATTACTTCCCATTCATCGATTTCCTCATTAAAATAAAATACTTTTATTCTGTCAGAATCAATATTTGCTGCGAGCTCCTGATCTATGTGGAAAGTTAAAGTGATTTCATTTCCATTAAAGTCGGTAACGGCTTTATTCCCTGCTGTAATGGTAATGTCATAAACAGGCCCTAAAGCATGACTGGATTCGTATCTTACAAGTTTAATATTTACCTGCTGATCTCCTGCTTCTTCAAGGAATTGTTGTAGCACCATATTCGGGATGTGTATTTCAACATCTCCTTTATCAATTGTCAAGTCGCTATTCGTATCAACTAGTTTATTTAATGCTGTATTGCTTATTTCCACATCAAACACCAGCTGATCAGAGGCATTTTCAGGTTGAACAATAACTTCATTTTCTGTTATGTCTGAAATATCATCTAAATCTATGTGCGCAACCATTTCATTTTTATCCTTGTTTATTGTTATTGTAGGATTAATAATTTTTTCTGTCTTACCGGTCGATGTCTCTTCTTCTGGCTTTTCTTCTTCTTTTTCCGGTTTTTCTTCTTCTGGTTTTTCTCCGCCATCTTCCAGTTCATCTTCGTCTATAACGCTAAACTGAAATACTGATCCATCATTATTTAAAAATTTATATGCTGCTAATCCAAGTAACGCCTGGTCTGTTGCAGGATTATTGGAATTACCATCAACATTTTGACTAAATCCCCCATCATCATTTTGGAACTGTAGTAAACGCTGAATTAAATTACCACCTTCTTTTGTGAATTCAGGGCTTGTAGGATCCACACCAACAGATGCCAGACCAATGATAGCCATAGCTATCGACGGAGCTGAGTCACCCCCATGCCAAGGATCGGGATATCCACCTTCATCAGCCTGAGCTTCAGATAAGTAGTTTACCGCATCGTCAATAGCATCTTTAACTTCTGGATCATCTTGATACGGGGCAAGTGCGGTCAGTGCCATACCTGTTAAATCAACACTGGTAGCAGAACCAAATAATGCCCAGCCACCATCATCCAACTGTTCACCAAGCAATAATTGAATTAAACGGTCTTTTGTCCATGTTGCATCTTCTGTTGTATCATAATTACCACTATTTAGTGCCAAAAGTGAATAAATAGGTCCATTATTCCCTTGGTTTTCCATTCTTTCATGATTGGTTAATTTATCAACCAGATTATATCCTTCAATATCTGTTGCATCCTTACCACCTGCAGTTAGAATTAAAATATTTCTTGATGTATCAGTAACATTCCCAAAGTTCCCTTCATTGCTTACAACACTTCCAACCGAATTTTCGGCTGTTTGCCGGGAAACTTCTTTACCTAATGCATTCAGTGCAATAAAACCATACCAACCCACATTATCATTAGATACCAGGTAATCAGCAGATTTTTCAATAGATTCTTCTAGCGTAATCTCTTTTGAACTTTGATTTTCAGGCTCACCTGGTTCTTCTTCCGTTTCTCCATCGCTTTCCTGTTCATCTTCAGAGTCGCCATCATTTCCCTGCCCCTCATCAATGAACTCCGCAGCTAATTCCAGATGATCCCCTTCCTGCATTTGATACCCAACGAGGCCGGTACTCATAAAGTCATTGTTTAAGTACATTGCCCAGTAAGCTGAATCATTCAGTCTATCATCAAGATCATTGACAAATGTTAGTAAGTCAGAATCAACTGTTACATCCAGGTTGATTCCCTCTTGCTTTGTCGCTTGTACTAAAGCATCGTATGCAGTTCCAAATTCAACAATATCAACGTTAGTTTCCGCTAGTATTTCTTCACCATCCAGGTCGACAGCAGATACTTTTACATCAATAGTGGGATTTGGCCATATTTCTTCATCCACCACCTTAAATAATAGATTATCTCCATTTTCTAGCTCGTATGTTCCCGCACCCACATCAGATGATGAGCCATTATTAAAAAATCCCCAATAATGGCCTTCTTCAGGTTCATGTTTCTCAACACCTGTAATAAATGGGCCATATTCCGATTCCTCATAATCAACTTCCGCTACATCATCCAAAACATCAAATGCCGTCTCCCCTTCTTCAAAAGAAACAGCTTCAGTTTCAACTACATAATCCCCTTCCTCATCAAGTGCCGTAATCGTAACTCCATTTGTCAATGTATCTGCAAAAACAGTTGGAATAGAATAAATACTTGATTGAGCAAGCAATAAAATGGTTGCTATAAAAACAATGAATGAACTATTAATCCCTTTGTATCGCTCCATTAGATTCTCCTCCATATTGATAAATTTCCTCAACAAAAAAACATCCCTTCAGAACGAAGAGATGTATGCTTAAACTATGTGTTAGCGACATTTATGTACAAATAAAACTCATAATCACATGCCTGCAGCACACCTCCCTATCCTCGTAGGTTGAATGGCGTAAAAAATAGGCAGGTCTCCTGGCTCATGTTCCTCGTTTTCTATCACCTTCCCATCTAATTGACAGTGGTATATGAATAGAAAACTCCCATTTACAGTGGCGGGACCGCGCCGGTTTTGCACCGAACTTCCCTTTTAATGATTGCCAGCAGTTTGCTGGCAATCAACCCATTTTTTCGTATTCAATTATCTTAATCATAATCCACTAAATCAGAAGCGTCAACCAGCAATCTGGTAAATTACTACAAAACAAAAAAACATGGCAGCAAACCAGCACCATTAAAATGATACATCTTGATTATTATATGTGAATCTAAGATCAACTTGTCAATATCAAACCAAAATTCGAATAGCCAATTTTCATTAATATGGAACTACTACAAAATCCATAAGATAAAAATGATAATCAAACCCAAATACTTTGCTAATCCTTTCTTTTTTCATCATAGCCATACTGGTTGCATCAACATAAGAAAAACGCTGATCTGAAAAATCCTTCAATAGCTGTCCTCCCATTTCAAGTGCATCCCTATCCTCAATAAGAACATCCAATGCACCACTCGCTTTTGAACGATTGATGATGTCAAGAAAGTTATCTGCATATATAAACCCTTCACGATATCGTAACCAAGTATAAATTTCCGAGATGACATAACTTGAAGTAAATCGTTTCATGGATGAATCGAGGTTTTCCATAAAGGTGCGAGCTTTGTTGTGAAAGTGATCAGTCTCCATGACTAGAGCAATCCAAGCGCCTGTGTCTATAAATAATTTATTTCTTTTCATCTGTATGTCCATTTTCAGTTAAATAAATATCCTCATCATGTTTCGTGGATCCATTTTTCGAACCACTTTTTACCATACCGACAAGTTCAAGCAAGGGATCTTTCGGGTTGGTCTTGTTCCTAATTTAGATAATCGTCAATTGCTTCCCTAACAATTTCCGCTTCCTTTTTGTCTTTTAGGCCGGATAATTGTTTTACTTGCTTATTTTGCTCAGGTTCAAGGTAAATTTGTTTCCTGATCTTTCTTTCATTTTCCATAACGCATCACCTCATATACATTACATGATAATAAAGTTTTAAAACAACAATTATTTCTAAAGTGCTCACCCCTTATCTTATCCAAGTCTAGTTTTTTCTCGTTTTGCAGAAAATATGATAAACTAGCATACATTATATTCTACTGATACCGGATCATGAATCGATTCCACAGTTATGTCAGGTGGTGCTTTAAGATTTGAAGAAGAAAACTCGCAATATTTACCTAATCGTTATCTTTGTCATGCTTACATGGGGGATGAACGTATCTGCACTTAAGGTGATCGTGGAAAACTTTATGCCGATAACAATTACTTCCCTGCGAATTCTCACTGCTGGTTTGGTTGTATTTGTCATTTTGGCTTCCACCAGAATGGTGAGGTTGCCTAAAGGTAAGGAATGGTTTTATGTAGCTGGAGGTGCTGTATTCAGTGTAGTCCTGCACCACTATTTTTTAGCAAGCGGCCTTACGATGACAAGTGCGACCAATACTGGTTTGATTCTTGGGATGGGCCCAATTTTAACTGTGATTTTTGCCACGCTTATTTTAAAAAGAAAACCATCTACTCTCCAATTTACCGGTTTTATTCTAGGGTTCATTGGGATAAGTTTCACTGTTTTGGCCGGCAGCGGGGGCATTAATACAATAAACCTTGGGGATTTATATATATTATTGGCGATCCTTGCCCAGGCACTTAGTTTTATCGTCATCAAGCAGGCTGCAGAAACAATGGACCCAAGGCTGCTTACCGGCTACATGTTAATAATTGGCTCCATCGTTCTATTTTCAATCAGCCTGTGGAGAGAACCGAATGGTATAGCCTCTTTAAGTAATGTTGATTATACCGTGTGGCTTGTATTTCTATTTTCTGCTGTCATTGCAACTGGTGTCGGTCACATGGTTTACAACTATGCCATTAGTCAGTTGGGACCGGCGGAAACGTCTATATTTCTGAATTTAAATACGTTCTTCTCCCTTATTGGAGCAGCCATATTCTTAAATGAAGCTATTCTAATCTCGCATTTTATTGGACTTATTTTTATTGTTACCGGTGTAATCTTTGGTTCAGGGGGGCTGGAAGCATGGATGATTCAGCGCAGGAGAAAAAGACTATGAACCAGTCCCTGTGTTCACTTCCCTTATATTTTCGAAGTGTGTATTTTTATCCAGCTTGGCAATTAAAAAAAGCAGCTATCCGCTTAAAATTGCGGTTAGCTGTTTTTTCGTTAATTATGGTTCCCGCTATGAATCGTTTCCACTAACTCTGTTTCAACCTTCGTATGATCATGCTCATCGCAATAGTATACAACCGTTTTTATAACATGGGAAATATGACAAGTTCTTGTATGCCGGATTAAATTTTTCCAATACGAATACTCATGGGTGCCGACTTCTATGGTTTCGAAGCTCGTACTGTATTCGACCCAATTATGTTCGGCGCTGTCACCTTCTTTTTCAATTTCGGCAGCAGAGACATTGGTTAGCATTAAATTTGATAACAAAGATATTAAAATGACTAAACTAATAACGGTTTTTTTTCTCAAATTCATCCATCCTTTAATTGCTTTCTACTTATAATGTGGCTCGAAATACATGAATTATTCATATTTATTGGCGCATGCATTGTTAAAGCTCCCCAAAAAAGAAGTCAATATGGTCATATTAGTGCTGTCAGTTTGAACTGCAACCTCAGGTTTAATATGAGTTGCTAGGATATACCCTCTATTGCTTTACCATTTTAAAGCATGATATGATGCTTACTAAGATTTAAAAGGAAGGCTGATATACATGTCGATAGAAAGTGTAAAAGAACATTTTAAACAATGGGACCGGGAAGCTGATGTCATGGAATATGACAGCTCCAGTGCTACGGTACAGCAGGCTGCTGATACAATTGGCGTCGTGCCTGAACAGATAGCAAAAACACTATCCTTTAGAGGAAATGAAGAAAAAGCAATCCTTGTCGTTACTGCAGGAGATGCCAAAATTGATAATAAAAAATTCCGTCATACATTTGGAATTAAAGCACGGATGCTCTCTCCCGAAGAAGTGCTGGAACAAACAGGACATGCTGTTGGTGGTGTGTGCCCATTTGGATTGGAAAATGACTTGGATGTTTATCTCGACGTTTCCATGAAGAGATTTGAACAGGTTTTTCCCGCTTGTGGCAGTACAAATTCAGCCATTGAGTTAACTTGTGATGAGTTGTTTATGTATTCATTTGCAAAAGATTGGGTGGATGTCTGTAAAGGATGGCAAGATGAGAAATCCGAGGAACCTGCCGGTGCAAAGCATGTTACATAAACCGCTATCTTCTAATACGACGGCTTGACGACAACCCGGTTTTACGGGTTGTTTGGCTCCCTTCCATAAAGTGACGAATAGAAATGAAACTGCTATAGTAAGGGCAACATAAGTGAATCGCTACTCATTCACTTTTCTATTAGGGGGAAATAGCATTGCTTTTTCAAAAAAATATAGAGCACAGTACAAAAAATAATGTCCACATGGCAAACGGCACGGTCAAATTTCAAGCCGTTCGCATGAATGTTTACAGTTTTATTACCGATGGAATCGCTATCGATGCAGGACCAGCTACATTACAAAAAGCTTTAATCCCATTTTGGCAGAGTCATTCGATCGATGCCTTATACTGCACCCATATTCATGAAGATCACTCTGGAAGCGCCAGTTGGTTTCAGGAAGAGTTGAATGTACCTGTTTACATAAACGAAAAATCCATCCATGAAGCTAAAAGAAACGGCAAGTATCCATTATACCGCCAAATGTTCTGGGGAAAACGAAGTGCCTTTAACCCATCCCCTCTTCCGACACAATTTCGAACGCGAAACAGTGAGTGGATCAGCATTTTCACACCTGGGCATTCCTACGATCATATGGCCTTGCTAAACAAAACAACTGGGCAGCTATTTTCCGGCGACTTGTATGTACAAACGAAAACAAGGGTAGTGATGGAAGACGAATCCATTCCACAAATCATTCGATCCATTCAACATGTATTGACTTATGATTTTGACGAAGTGTTCTGCAGTCATGCGGGATACCTTAAAGATGGAAGGAAAAAACTTAAGGATAAACTGGAATATTTACAAGAGCTGAATGACAAAGTCCTTGACCTTTACCAACAAGGTCTATCTGCAGACGAGATTCATAAGCGCTTCTTTCCAAAAAAATATCCCATCACGACATTTTCATTTGGCCAGTGGAATTCCAAGCATATTATCAGTTCAATATTAAGATGAGGGACTCAGGCTGAAGCAGAGGAACTACTGTATCAGAGTCCCAAATCTTTTCGATGGGGCGAGGAACCGCTGTACCGCAGTCCCAATTCTTTTCGATGGGACGAGGAACCGCTGTACCGCAGTCCCAAAGAAGTGATTTGACCCTGCAAAAATTTCTTCGTCCCAAGTATAAGAAAAAAATCACTTTACATCCGAATAAATAATTGCTATTCTTTTACTAATGATTGATTAATCACTCATTGACAAAAGAGGTTTTATCCATGGCATTATCGGAAGAACAACGATTAAACATGATAAAAAGACGGGAAAACATTCTTCATAGTGCAATTAGCCTGTTTGCAGCAGAAGGTTATGAAGGCACAACTATTAAAAAAATAGCAGCGTCTGCTGAAGTGAGTTTCGGAAATGTCTTCACCTATTTTAAAGATAAACAGCAACTCTTCTACGCTAGTGTTGTCGAACCGCTGAGTAACTATTCTGAACAGATGCTCGATTTTAATGCTGAGGCGGAAGATCCCATTGCTGAATTAAAAAAGACAATTACAAAACACATTACACTATTTTCCGCAGCACAAGATTTTTTGACACTCGTTGTCATGGTCGTCGGTCAACCGCATCGTTTTCCTGAACCATTCGAACAACTCGATCAATTTCACGATCAATTAAGGGAAAAAATCAGCAGACTTATCATAAACGGACAGCAAAAAGGTTTACTTATGAAGCAAGAGTCATTGCCTTTGGCTACGGTTTATACAAGTCTATTGATTGGATTGCGTTTAAATTCTACAGACGCCAGGTACAGTGATATGTGGGAGAAATTTAATTCATCTGTACTTCAACTTTTTGGACCTATAAATTAATAGGTCCATTCTTTTGATATACTAACGATTGATTAATCAATCATTAATAAGGAGGATCATATGGAATTATTTCGTTTTCATCCGGTAATACGAATTCGTTTGTTTCTGCAATTTTTGACCACCATAGGAACAATGTCCGTCATCCCATTTTTAATCATCTTTTTCTCCGATCAGCTGGGGACTTTTATAACTGGTTTTTTATTTCTTGGTGTGATGTTTGCAAACGTTATTGGTTCAGTAATAGGCGGATTTATTTCTGACCGAATCGGACGAAAAAGCGTGATTTTGCTAAGCGAATCCATTGTTTGCCTTGGATTTTTAGGAGCTGCTTTCGTTAACTCACCTTGGTATACACTGCCTTTCATTACCTTTGTTCTGTTTGTTTTCATTCAGTTTGCTACCGGAGCAGCCACCCCTGTTTATCAAGCATTGATTATTGATGTTAGCCAACCGGAAAACAGAAAAATAATTTATACATATTCTTACTGGCTAAGAAATATGGCTGCTGCGATTGGTAGTATGATCGGTGCGTTCCTGTTTTTTGACTACCATTTTCAACTCTTTATTGGTGTCACTATTTGCACACTCGTTTCGCTAACCATTACTTTTTTCTTTATTAAGGAAACGTACATTCCAGATCGGGGAAAACCCGCTTTAACTGGAAGTAAACAGAACAGGAAACAATTAAGCCAACTATGGCAAACATACAAGAGAATACTTACCCACCGGTTCTTTCTCATACTGACAATTGCTACATTGCTCCTCGTATCCGTGGAAGAACAACTGACCAACTATATCGGAGTTCGCCTAGTTGAAGCGATTAACGAACCAGTTCAGCTCTTATCCTTTCTCTCGCTACAGGTGGACGGCATAAATCTTGTCGGTATGTTAAAAACGACCAATACACTTATCGTTGTTTTTAGTACCATGATCATTACCTGGCTGTTGAGACGTTGTAATGAGCGTTTTGTTTTGTTAGCCGGAATGTGTCTCTTTTTTATTGGTTATACCGTGATTAGTTACAGTATCTTACCATTTTTACTAATGATAGCAATGGTTGTGGCGTCCATAGGTGAAATTATGTATGCTCCTATTCTGCAAACAATACTGGCAAATAGCGTACCTGATAACAGACGCAGCTCGTATATGGGGATGTATACAGTTGCTACCATTCTTGGGGTTAGTACAGCAGGTGTTTTTCTCATTATTTCCAGCTGGCTGCCGGCAATCGCAATGACCTTGATTATTGGATTAATGGGGATAGTAAGCACAGGATTAATTTGGCGATTGACTTTGAAAAAAGATTATGCAGAAAAGAAGATTGAAGACCTGAAACTCCCATCCGTGAATGAGTAAACATGAAACACGGGGACGGTTCTTTAAGGGGACAATCGGTAGTTTTGCGTCAAAAAAGTAAGTACAACTAGCGGATTCTAACTGCTTGTTGTACTTTTTTCTAGTTATATGCAATTTCTTACCAGCAAAATTTTTGATTGCCCAAGAAGAATAAAGTCACGTCCTGGGTATAAATTCTAATTTTAGCTGATTCATCATAAAATGTTCATAAAATTAATATCAGGATGTTTTGATCTGTGCCGAATAATAGAATTTCAATCTTTTCCTTAATTTAAAGGGTTTTTAAGCATTCCATATCATTATTAGACTCTATGTTGGCCGTGATTTCATTGGTTTTAGATTTTTGAGTTTTGCTTAGCGCAACGATTTCGTTTTTCTTTTGTTGCAGTATAATAGCAGGATCTCCCTGTATTTTAATTCGATGATGTATATGATAAACTTAGTTTATCGACCTCCCTCCCCTTTCCTGGTTTAACCAGACTTATGAGAGCTTTGATTTAAGCAGAAGGCATTTTTTATCAAACTGGGAAACTTCATTAAAATCGAGATAAAAGAAAATGATTCATTTACTTATTTCAAAATTCAGTCTCCTTAAAAATGGAGAACCGTCCCTATGTTTCAGCGTGAGGAGTGGTTATGTATGTATCATTCAAAGAGAATTGATGAAATGATCGAGGATAAGCGGGATAAGTTTATTGCGATTAGTGAAAGAATCTGGGAGTTTGCAGAAAAAAGCTATGAGGAGGCTGAATCTGCAGATCTTCTATGTAGGAGTCTGGAAGAAGAAGGTTTTTCAGTCGAGCGGGGGGTGGCAGACATCCCTACTGCCTTTATCGGTTCCTATGGAAGCGGGAAACCGATCGTTGCCATTTTAGGAGAATACGATGCGCTGGCCGGTCTCAGCCAGGAAGCCGGTTTTGCTGAACATAAGCCTATCGTTAAAAATGGAAATGGACATGGCTGCGGACATAATTTGCTTGGTACAGGTGCGTTCGCTGCTGCTGTAGCAGTCAAAGATTTCATGAAAGAAAACAATATACCGGGAACGGTACGTTTTTATGGTTGTCCTGCAGAAGAAAATGGAGACGGCAAAGCATATATGGTGCGTGACGGTCTGTTTGATGATGTCGATTTTTCACTCACTTGGCATCCAGCCCCAGCCAATGCAGTAAGTGCCATGAACGCGCTTGCCACCTATCAGGTTTATTTTCGCTTTAAAGGGCGATCCGCTCACGCAGCTGCAGCACCGCATCTTGGCAGAAGTGCGCTTGATGCTGTTGAACTGATGAATACCGGCGTCAATTATTTACGCGAACATATCATACCCCAGGCAAGAGTACATTATGCCGTAACCAATACAGGGGGCTATTCACCAAACGTTGTCCAGTCAGATGCAGAAGTACTTTATTTAATCCGTGCTCCCAAAGTGGATGAAGTTGAAAAAATATATCAGCGTATAATCAAAATTGCTGAAGGTGCTGCGCTCATGACGGAAACAGAAATGGAGCTAGAATTTGACAGCGGAACATCAGACTTAATCAAAAATAGAACCATTGATCATGTCATGCTGGATAATTATCAAAAACTTGGAACGCCTGAATTTACCGAAGAAGAAATGAAATTTGCTGAAAAAATTCAGGAAACATTAAGTGCAGAAGAACTTAATAGCATGTGGCATAAAAGTATGAAGGATCAGGTGTTATCCGATACAATTTTACCATTAATCGATGAGGAAGCTTTCGCCTCTACAGACGTTGCGGATGTGAGCAATGTTACACCTACTAGCCAAGCTCATGCAGTAACGATGGCTAACGGCACCTCTCTTCATACTTGGCAAGTAGTAGCTCAAGGCGGTTCTTCTATCGGTCAAAAAGGAATGCTGCATGCAGGTAAAGTAATCGCAGCCACAGCAGTGGAGGTCATGCAGGATCAAGAACTGATTGAAAAAGCAAAACAGGAATTAAATGAAAAGCTCGGCGGCAAAAGTTATGTGTCTCCCATTCCGGAAGAAGTTGTGCCACCGGTGAAAAGAAAATGAAACACCAGGACGGTTCTTTGTTTCAAACTTTACAGCGCTAAACGAACTTCGGTGAACTAACTTAGGTAATACAGAAAAAATATGGCAAATATATATACATCATTAGAGGCTGTCCACATGTCGGGGACAGCCTTTTAACACGTATTTTTTATCCTTTCAGCCATTTCCCCCATCTAAACAAACAGCTTCTTCCCGGTACTTTAAGGGAGAAATCAGAATAGCTTCTATATTCATCTATTTGTTCTTTTTTCTCATTTTCTGCGAAATCATACGAATTTTTCATTTTCCCTTCTATATTATATTCTAGAAGATTTTCAAGTTCCATAGGGTTTATAGAAGCTTTCTATGTGACATTTCTTGCGGTATTTAACTTCATTACGGTCGATAGAAGCTCTCTATGTGACATTTCTTGCGGTATTTAACTTCATTATGGTCGATAGAGGCTCTCTATGTGACATTTCTTGCGCTATTCACGTTTATTAGGGCTGATAGAAGCCTTCTATGTAACCTTTCATGCGGTATTCAAATTCATTAAGGCTTTTAGAAGCTTGCTATATGACCTTTCAAGTAATTTTTTAAAATATTTCAGAGTTTTAAATGTTCATGTATATTTTCTATTAAACCTGGCAAGCCTTGTATACTAACAATCTAGTTTTGGGAGAGTGTGAATATGAAAATATTAAAAATAATTGCCGTATTTGCTGGTATATTTATCGTTTTGTCTATTCCCCCTGCGGCACTGCATGCAGACAGCGGGGATATGTTTATAGTAGGTACTGAATCACTGGAAATGAAAGATGCACCGAAACAGGACAGCAATACGATTGGTTACCTGGATAGAGGGAGTAAAATTACTATTTTTGAAGAAAAAAACGGCTGGGGAAAATCTTTTTTTAATGGAGAAGAGATTTGGGTAGGGCTGCACTTCCTTTTCTCCGTTGAAAAACAAGAGAATGAAAGTGATGAAACAGAAGATACGAAACTATCAAAATCTACCACTTTCATAGATGAAAATGGAAATACTATTTCAACAGAATTGAAGCATGTGGAAGAAGAAAGACTTATGTCAGGATCTACTGAAATTGCGGGTCTCGACATTGGAAAATCTTTGTCCGACTATCATTTTATTATCGATGCTGGACATGGCGGTATAGATGCAGGCGCGATTGGATTGGATAACGTCAAAGAAAAAGACCTGAACCTTTCTACCACCGACACCATTGCTGCTAGACTGGAAGACGAGGGTGCTGCTGTTTCCCTTACCCGGGAAGATGATTCCTATGTTTCATTGGATGAACGAGTGCACATCAGCAACGCTAGTAATGCCAATGTTTTTATCAGCATTCACTATAATGCCAATGAAGACCCATCAGCAAAAGGACTTACAACTTATTACAGTTCTGATATAGCAAAAGAACTCGCTGAAACTGTCCAGTCATCCATCCAGGAAAAAGTTGACCTTGTGGACAGGGGAGCTAAACAAAATGGTTATCATGTGCTGCATCATAATAACAAACCGGCTATCCTGCTTGAACTCGGATTTGTAACAAATGTGCGGGATCTGGAAGTCATAGAAACTTCCGGATATGAAGAAAAAGCAGCTGATGGCTTAATCGAAGGGCTGAAAAAATATTTTAATGAATAGCGTGTTACGGGGCAGGCTTGGGTCCCCTTATTTTTCCCTGCCCTTCCTCACCTTCTCTAACACCTCTTTTGTTGCTGTGGAGCATTTTTCAACATCAAACCACATATTAATTTTACTGCCTGGTGGAAGTATATTTACTGGCACAAACCACTCTTTTTGTAATTCTTCCATAAGCATGGCAGCCTGTCCCCATCCTCTATTCGATCAAATACACCAGTTAAAAGTGTTGTTTCCTTCATACTGGCTATTCAACATTAGTATCATTATACATGCCAAAACCTGCAACAGAAATAAATAATTCTTGTTCTTCTTCTCCGTGCTTATTGATGCCAGTATGACAGGGTTTCAGAAAAATTGCGCATCCCAAAAATGCTGAAAACACGGTTCAAAAATGGTATTTACATGCAGGAATATTAAATTATCAAACGCTGTCAATATTGAATTACATACTTTTTTTATCTGGCTTTGAGTGCCTGGTTCTGGTACGATTAATGGAAAACAACTAGACAGCCTTTTAGCTGTACTGTTTGCACAAGGAATAATTAACAGTCAAAAGAGCTGTTACCTTCACGCATAGAAAATGTTCAAAAGAAGATAGAAAAAACGGAACAAAAAATAGGATTACCGAACAGGAAGAAATACACCCAATAAAGCATCACTGAAAACCTGTTTAAAAGGCTTAAACGCACGAATCGTTTTCGATGAAAGGAAAATGAATTTTATTTAGAAGTGGCAAATCCTTTGTTGACTGCAGATGGTAAAAGAAACGTAAGAATGCGCTTTAAATTGCGTATCTGATAAATACTTCAGCGAAATAATAAATGTTGTCATGCCCAACATTACTGGCTTTACACCAAAAGAGAAGGCAATGGAAGAATATAACGTTTATTCCATTGAATTAAAACGAAAAAACGGAAAATATCGTGTTCATATTACGTATGATTCGGAAACAACCGGTTGCGAACTAAAATTCAAAGAAAAAATCACGTCTGACATTGTTGCTGGCATTGATGTCAACAACATTGACAGGGTAGCTGTTTCCATTGTGAGCAGACAAGGAAATCTTCTTGATTATAAATCATTTTATTATCATGAAATGGAACATGTTTCATCGAATAAAAGAAATAACATTTCTGGAGAATTGGCAAAGGAAATGATGGATTACATGCTTTCATGGAATGCTGGAGCCATTGTTTAAGAAGCTATAACATTAAAACAAGACCATGGTACCAACAAAAAATTCAATCGGTTGGTCCAAACATTCGCAAAAAATAAACTTAAAAAACAATAAAATCCCGTGCTTTGAGGAATGGGATGCAAGTGAAAGAGGTAAATCCAGCCTATACTTCCATTATAGGGCGATTTAAATATAGTAAAAAATATGGAATGTCTGTACATGAGGCACTTAACTGCCAAACAAAACCACCAATGGAAATTGTGGAACGTCGTCCATAAGACGTTAAAAATAACGAATCATGAATTACAACTGAAGGAGGTGTAGTCCTGGTACTAAAACCACTTGCAGCAGACTGACCAATGGAAGGAATGGTCTGCTGTGAGCATGCTGGCTCTAACAGAGCATCGTGGGTTGTCTTGAACAATAGGTTCATGACAGAGGGTTGTTAATCCCTCTCCTGACGAAACGACGTGAGAATCGTCGCAGAAGTCCTCTTACCTGGTTCGGGGCGAAAATATACTAAAAAAAACTAAAATGATAGTATTTATAGGTTTTAGTAACCAGAAATTCCATGAAATATGCTATTTTTCAAACGGAAATTATTCCCGCCAACCCGGAAGCAAATGAAGCACAAATCCTCAGGTGGACAGAAAAAACGGTTCAAACTGAGAATCCGGACACTATCGTGCTCCCAGAGCTCTGGAATTCTGGCTACGCGCTTGACTCACTAGCAGAAAAAGCGGACACAAATGGAGAAAGAACGAAAGCATTTTTAGGGGAGCTTGCCAAAAAGCATAGTATCAATATTATCGGCGGATCAGTTGGCAACAAAAAGAACGGCAAATTATTTAACAGCAGCTTCGTCTTTAACCGCGACGGTGAACTTGTTTATGAATACGATAAAATTCATCTCGTTCCCATGCTGAATGAACATCATTACCTGAATGGCGGGGAGCAAAAAACAGAGGTTTTTGAATTGGATGGCATCGAAATGGGTCTGATTACATGTTATGATCTCCGCTTTCCGGAATTAGCAAGGCAGCTGGCCCTAGAGGGAGCAAATGTGCTTCATATTGTGGCGCAATGGCCGAAAGCACGGAAAAATCACTGGCGGCATTTACAGCTGGCTCGCGCAATTGAAAACCAGCAATTCGTTATTTCTTGCAATACTGTTGGTTTCAGCGATGAAACAGAATTTGCCGGAAATTCCATGGTGATCGATCCATGGGGCAATGAATTAGCGTTAGGCGATCCTACGAAAAAGGAAACGATCACATCGGCAATTAACCTTTCCATTGTACCGAAAATAAGAGAAGATGTGCCGGTATTTTCCAGCAGGGTTCCAAAGTTTTATAACTAATACAAAGAGCGGGAAAAAGTGATTATTATTCCCGCTCTTTTTTTGCCTCTATGCCGTCACAAGGAGTATTTTTTCTAAATGCATCTCTTGAGATGTTTTATTGTACAATTAAATCCAATTTCTCTAAAGTAAAAGGGTATGAACCAAACGACAGGAGGAGCAGCTATGACACAACAACCACTTGCCACACTGCGGGCAGAAGGAAAATCAGCAGGCGGTCTTAAAAGCCAGATTCAGGTACGTGATCTCGCCCCGTTTATCGTGGACGAACCAGAAAGGCTTGGCGGTACAAATGAGGGACCAAATCCATTGGAATATTTGCTCGGCGCAGTGTCCGCATGTACCTCAATTATCATTAACTATGCTGCTAAAGAGCAGAACTTCAAATATAACGGAGCGCGTTTTTCAGCAGAAGGCACACTGGACCCAAGAGGCTTTAAAGGCGTCGAAGGTGTTACAACCTATTTTCAGACTGTAAAAATAAGTATTACCCTGGCGACAGAAGAAAGTAATGAAAAGATGCTTAAGTTAAAGGAAACTGTAGAGCAGCGTTGCCCAATCTACAATCTGCTGAAGGATGCAGGTGTAGATGTAACAACTGATTGGCATAAGGAGTAATGTTCTATATATAGCAGTCTGCATCACGGCAGGTGTCGGAAGTTTATGCCGAGCCTGCCTTATTTTTCTCCCTCACATATATTCCTGCCTCTCAAACAATGCGCTATCTCACTTTCTGTAACCATTTAAACATGATATAGTTTCCACAATCATAAATTCGTATCCGAAACTTATGGAGGATAATGATGAACAAGTGGTATTTTATAAATCTATTTATATTGATATTCGCTTTATGGAATGTGCTTACTCACTATTCTTTTCCAAATTTGCTGATTCATATCAGTCTTGGTTTGCTTGGACTGATGCTGATTCTTTTTAATTGGACACGCCATGCCATGTATTCAACGATCCGTGATTCTCCTGACCGTAAAAATAAAATAAAAATAGCCCAGCTCATAAAAAAGGATATGCCTTTTCATCGCTGGACCGGCACGGCCGCTTTACTCGTCATTTTGATGCATGGTTCCACCGCTATACATCGATTTGGTTTTCAATGGGGTAACGGAAAATTTCTAAGCGGATTATTTGCTTCCCTCATTTTGGCTGGCGTGGTAACTACAGGTTGGATGCGCCGCGTCAGGCCCACCGGGAAAAAACGAATGGCTCACCTTTACTTGGGATTATCTTTAATTTTTCTTATTATCGCCCATCTTATCTTCTAACTAAAAAACCCGCAGATTGGTACCTGCGGGTCCTTTTTACTCTTGATCTCTTTCTTTTAAAGCTGTCATTTTTTTCATTCTAAATGGTACAACGATAAGCACACCAATGAGTACCAGTCCCAGGTAACCGATCAGCGGGTAGAAATATGCGACTAAATCTGTGAATCCTACAAAACTTAGCAGGAATCCGGCGGCCATTGTTATAGCCAGGAAAATTTTAAAATTCTTTGTCTCTACCGATACGAATCTTGCGGTGAACGAGTAGAACATACTGATTGCCGTGTTGAAAATCATACCGAATAGGACGATGGCAAAGATGGTACCCAGCACAGGAGAGATATTGTTTACAATACCAAGCATTGGCATCTCATATTGACCAGCTTCTTCAATTCTGGCAAAAATCGCCAAGTGACTTAGTAAAATGATTACACCAAGCATTAAACCACCGAGCAAACCGCCAGTTGCAGCGGCCTTTCTGTTCTTCTCATCGCCACCCATGACAATAGCCATGGCTGCCCCTACCGAAATATTAAAAGAAACATAATTAATCGCTGAAATAAACCAATTTGGCAATGTCGTATCAAACCCTGTGGCAACATCATTGAGTGCTGCATATGAGCTGTCCATCGTAACAAAACTATAAATAGAGACAATGACTACGAATAAAATGAGAAATGGTGTCACACTGCTTATTGCCGCAACCACTCGATTGACTTTCAACATGCCGACCAAGAGAACAATAATCGTCATAAGGAGTGTTCCGACAACATGCGGCATGCCAAATTGCTGATTCAAATTGGCTCCAGCTCCCGCGATCATAACAACCCCAACACCAAACACAGTAAAAATAAGTACATAGTCAATAACAGTGCCCAAATATTTTCCGCTGATTTTATAGATCACATCTTTATGTGAATTTGTTTGTGAACGACTGCCTAGATACACTAGCATCATTCCTGTGTAAGCAAATAAAGCAGTCGTAACAATACCGCCCAAGATACCGAGAAGTCCAAAGCTTGTAAAGTATTGTAATATTTCCTGCCCGGATGCCAAACCTGCCCCCACGATAATCCCGGTAAAAGCGCTTGCAATTTTCCATGTTTTTTTCATTTCCAGTTCCCCCTTGATGATAATGTCCATTATACATGTTAAAAGATGAAATCTGTTTGTGAATATACTAAAATAAAAAGTAGGGAATTTGTGATTTTCATCAATCCAGTTCCATGATAATTGTAAACCACATGTTAAAATATGTCGAATAATGTTAATTAAACCATGCTAAGCAAGCCAACTTGCTAAGCATTTGCTTTACTTCCTGTAAAAGATCTGGTATGAAGACGAAAAAAGGAATGATTTAATGAAAGAATCTGCAAATAGGCAGGGTTATCGTTTTAACTTGAGCCAGACATTTAAGTCACTTGATCAGCTTGCTGATTATATAGGTGATATTTTTGACTGTCCTATTACGATAGAAGATACCAACCATCATGTCATTGCCTACAGCAAACATAGTGAGCATGTTGATGAAGCAAGAATTGCCACTATCATGAACCGCAAAGTGCCGGATAAAATAATTAATGGACTATGGAAAGCAGAAGTCATGCCAAAATTAATTGATAGTGATGAGCCTGTTTATATACCCAAAATAACAGAAATTGGCCTGGGAAACCGGGTAGCCATGTCCATTTGGAAAAAGAATGAAGTGCTTGGGTTTATCTGGATCCATACGGGTAAAAAAACACTTAGTTCAGATGCGTTGTCCCTTTTAAAGGAAGCGGCAGGACAAGTAAAAAAACTGTTGCTTGCCAGACATTCAGGGAAAAGAAAAGCTGATGACAGCTATAAAGACTTTTTCTGGCAGCTGCTCACGGGAAATTTACAAGACCCAAAAGTAATTCAAAAACAGGAAAGACATTTCAACGTGGACCTCAAAGATAAACTCACCGTCGTTATTTTTAGATTTTCCGATAACATAACCGAACAAATAGAGAAGCATGCCTATTATTTAGCAGAAACACAAACACAGGCAAAAGTCATTTTCCGGATTTTTGATGAGAATGAATTTATTTTACTCATTCGCATCATGCAAAATGAAGATATTGCCGATTGGCTATATGATTTCATGGATCAATTTATAAATAAAATTAGCAGCCAGCTGAAACTGGAGCATATAAATGGCGCATCCGGCCTTCTTTACGACAGTCCTGCACAAATAAAAAATGCCTATAAAGAAGCAATGCATGCAATTTATCTAAAAAGTATTTTTCCGAACCTAAAGCATACTTTCCTTTATGAAGACCTGGGTATTTACAAATATATAGATGAACTACACAACATATGGAAAAAACAAGGTCAGCAAAACAAATATATAAGGAGGCTGCAGCATTATGATGAAAAAAACCAGACTTCATTGTTGAAAACGTTACACTATTTTTTACAGGAGGATTCCAATGTGTACCGGGCTGCAAAACAGTTGTTTATTCATCCAAACACGATGAATTACAGACTGAAACGGATTAGAGAGGTCAGCGGACTTGATGTAAAAGATCCTGTACAAAAAACAGCTGTTTACCTCGAACTGATTATGGAAAATATATAGGTGAGCTCACTTGTGAAAAAACACAAAGCGGCCATGTGATTTTTATGTTTTTCCATAAGGTAAAATTACTCGAGAAGCGATACGATAGGGATAAAGACGGAAAAAGGAGAGATTTATATGATTATCGGTGTACCTAAGGAAATAAAGAATAATGAAAACCGCGTTGCGATGACGCCTGCCGGGGTTGTTAATTTACGTAATGCCAATCACACTGTCCTCGTGGAAAAAGGCGCAGGACTGGGAAGCAGCTTTCAGGACGAAGAATATAAAGAAGCCGGGGCAGAACTTGTGGAAGATGCAGCCGACGTTTGGAAAAGAGCGGACATGATCATGAAAGTAAAGGAGCCGCTCCCATCTGAATTTGATTTTTTCCGTAAAGGATTAATTTTATTCACCTACTTGCATTTGGCAGCAGAGCCTAAACTGACCAAAGCACTTGTTGAAAATGAAGTAACTGCCATCGCATACGAAACAATAACGGTTAACCGAACATTGCCGCTGCTTACACCAATGAGTGAAGTTGCCGGAAGAATGGCCACACAGCTTGGTGCACAGTATCTGGAAAAGTCCAAAGGAGGGAAAGGAATTCTCCTTGGTGGTATTCCGGGAGTAAGCCGTGGAACTGTTACGATCATCGGAGGCGGTGTTGTTGGAACGAACGCGGCAAAAATGGCACTGGGACTCGGAGCAAATGTAAACATTATTGACTTGAACCCTGCAAGACTTCGCGAACTGGAAGACATTTTCGGTTCAAGTGTACAAACACTCATGTCCAATCCATTTAATATCGGAGAGGCAGTTAAAAATTCAGACCTTGTTGTAGGTTCTGTATTAATTCCGGGGAGAAAAGCACCAAAACTTGTGTCTGAAGAAATGGTCAAATCCATGCAGCCTGGCAGCGTGATTGTAGACGTGGCCATCGATCAGGGCGGAAACTTTGAAACGGTGGACAATCCAACATCACATGCTGACCCTATTTATGAAAAACACGATGTATTGCATTACGCAGTAGCAAACATCCCAGGTGCTGTCCCAAGAACAGCAACCGTTGGACTGACAAACGTTACAGTACCATATGCTGTACAGATTGCAACTAAAGGTGTGGAAAAAGCAGTTCAGGATAACCCGGCAATCGAAAGCGGGATTAACGTCATGAACGGTCATGTGACATACGAAGCTGTTGCAAATGACTTGGATTATCCTTATGTTTCTGTGAAAGATGCAAAAAAATAATAATTTAGATTTCCAATCAAGTACCCTTCTCACATATGTTTGAGGGGTACTTTTTAGAGTTGAAAAAAGAAAGGATTAAGCTTTTATTTGATGGGAAATCTATTTTATAATAGGAGCACGATGTTGATTGGCACATGAAGGAGGATGAAATATGCAATACGGAAGTTATCGGGGTACTTGGACTGAAATTTCATTGGATGCCATATATCAAAACGTGAAAGCATTCAAACAACATATAGGAGATAACACAAAATACATGGCCGTTGTAAAAGCGGACGGATACGGGCACGGCGCAGTTGAAATTACAAATGAAGCATTAGCTGCCGGAGCGGACTATATTGCTGTTGCTATTCTGGATGAAGCCGTTTTGCTTCGGGACGCAGGAATAGAGGCACCTATTTTGGTGATGGGATATACCCCACCGGAAGCAATTCGTACTGCGATTAAGCATGATATTACATTAACCGTATTTTCACCGGAAGCTGCAGAAGCCGTAAAAGTACTGGCAAACGACCTGCAAAAACAGATCCGTGTTCATATTAAAGTGGAAACGGGTATGAACCGGATTGGGCTGAAAAATAAGGAAGATGTTCTCGAGCTTGCCCGCTCCCTGTCATCTGAGTATGTAGTTATCGAAGGGGCATTCACTCATTTTGCCAATGCCGACAATAAAGATACTGCTTATACAGACAAGCAGTTTGAATCTTTTTTAGAAGTGACGGATTATTTGAAGGAAAATGGTATCGATGTGCCTATAAAACACTGCTGCAATAGTGCTGGCACTATCGCACACCTGTCCAAACATCTGGATATGGTCCGCGTAGGGATTGCCATGTATGGCCTATATCCGGAAGACTTTATGAAAGAAATTATTGATTTAACACAGGCGATGACATTAAATACAAAACCTGTATTTTTGAAAACGTTAGAGCCCCATGAATCCATCAGCTACGGTTGTACCTTTACAACGGAGCAGGATTCCAAAATTGCCACCATCCCGATTGGCTATGCAGACGGCTTCTCAAGGCTGTTGTCAAACCGGGGCGATGTGATGATAAACGGCGAACGAGCACGAATCGTCGGCCGGATATGCATGGATCAGTCTATGATTGATGTAACGGGAATGGAAAATGTTGATCATCATACAATTTTTAGTGTATTTGGTGATGAAAACGCCGGGCATATTCCGATGGCAGAAGTTGCGGAATTAATGGGAACGATTCACTATGAAACGACATGTTTGATTGGAAAGCGGATTCCAAGGGTTTATGTAAAAGATGGTCAGGAAGTGAAAGAGAAGAGTCAATTGACGGAGTAAGCTTGGATGGGAATACTATGCCAATATTGGTAGTGGAACAGGGAGAAAAATTATTTTGCTTGCGAGCTACTTTTGAGAATTGATGAGCAACTTTCATGCTGAGGCGAGCTACTTTTGAGCGTTGATGAGCAACTTTCATGCTGAGGCCAGCTACTTTTGAGCGTTGATGAGCAACTTTCATGCTGAGGCGAGCTACTTTTGAGCGTTGATGAGCAACTTTCATGCTGGGGCCAGCTACTTTTGAGCGTTGATGAGCAACTTTCATGCTGAGGCCAGCTACTTTTGAGCGTTGATGAGCAACTTTCATGCTGAGGCCAGCTACTTTTGAGCGTTGATGAGCAACTTTCATGCTGAGGCCAGCTACTTTTGAGCGTTGATTGAATCCAAAAGCATTGTTAAGCAAACAAAAAAATGACCATCAGATTAGCATAATTGATGGTCATTTTTGGTTGTATTTTTCATGTTTGTGATAGGTAACGGGATCCCTTATATATAAAGATTTTCCACTACCTCGGCGGTCGGTTTTGACGATATTTCTTATCGTCCTTCATATCATTTAATGCTTCTTTCGATTTATTCTTTTTCTTTTTACCTTTGCTCATCATACACCCTCCTTGGTGATTATTATTCCAAAAACGAGTAAATTTATTTTGTAATAAACCGAGCATTGCTAGAACCGGCTTTCGTTTTTGTCACTTCCAATACTGCCGGGAAAACTGTTTTCAGCTCTTGAACATGGGATATAACGCCGATCATACGGCCTGATTGCTGCAGTTCAACCAGCGTATCAATGGCCTTGTTTAGTGATTCCTCATCCAATGTGCCAAAACCTTCATCAATAAACATCGTATCAATGGAAATACTTCCCTGGAAGCTTTGAATGACATCTGACATGCCAAGCGCTAGACAAAGGGAGGCATTGAATTTTTCCCCGCCGGATAATGTTTTTACATCCCGTGTCTGGCCGGTGTAGGCATCATACACATCAAGGGCAAGTCCACTCTGTCTTCCGTGAGATTCTTGGCGATCACTTCGCATCAAGTAAAACTGTCCATTAGAAAGCCGCTTCAGACGCAGATTTGCTGCCCCGATAATCTGCTCGAGATAATCGATTTGTAAATAACGTTCAAAGGATATTTTTTGGTGGTTTTGCCCGCGAACCACATCGTACAAATCAGTGATTGTCCGCAATGCCTCTTCTTTTTCAAGCACTTTTTTCTCGGTATCAGTGATATCCTTTTTCAATCTTCCAGCGTCCTTATAATATCTTTCCGAAAGCTTCCATTTTTCAAAAGCGGCTTCATAGGCATGCTTTAATTGTTTTAACTGTTTATCCAGGGTAGAAACATCCACTCTTTCCTTTTCCTTTAATTCTTTTTGCAGCTCTTCGACATTTCGATTTAGTGCGGTTCTTTCTTCTTTAAAGTTGTCAATTTCTTTCTTCACTTTTTGCTGATCCTGTTCATTCATCTTAGCCTGTTTGTATGCTTCTTTGCTTGGAAAATGATGTTCCTGCAATGCTGCTTCAAATTGCTGTGTTGCCTTTTCATGCTTTTCTTCCGTTTCTTTCATTTGTTTAGCAATATGATCCAGGTCTGATCCGCATTTTGTATAATGTTGTTTTACTTGATCCAAATCCTTTTGAGCTTTTTCCCATGCCTTCTCAAGCTCCACTTTATATTTCTCTGTTTTATTTATTTCACTTTGTAAAGCAGATAGCTCGCGTACACTCTCTGGAACTGGAGCTGTTTTTTCTTTATACCCTTCTTGCATAACTTTATAATCCGTACGCAATTGATCACGTGTTTCCCTGAATTTTTCACGGTTTTTTTCAAGCTGCTTTAAAGCTTCACTTTCCTGTTCAAATTTCTTTTTCAAGGAATCTAATTTCTGACGGGTTCCCTTTAATTGATTCACTTCTGTTGCCAACGTTTTTTCTTCTTGTAAAATATTTTTATACGTTCCCTCCACTTTTTCAGGAGAGACAGCATATTCCGCCACTTCCTTTTCAGATTTCGAAAGCTGACGGTGAATTGTCTTCAGTTCTGCCTCGGCCGAACGGTATGCGCTATCCTTTTCATCCAGCTCTTTTTTTGTTGCTTCCAGCTGTTCTTTTGTAACACTCGCTTCCTCATGCACTGCTTTATGTGGATGATCGTGGCTTCCGCAAACAGGACAAGCTTCTCCGTCATGCAGATGAGTTGCCAGGACCACCGCTTGATTGGCCAGCCAGGAATTTTCCATTTTTGTGTATGTATCCTTCGCCTGGACTGCCTGAATTTTCCTTGTATGAAGTTCTTTTTCCGCTTTTTTATGCTGCTCTGTTAAATCAATATATTCCTTAAAAATTCGTTGCTGCTCGCGGATACGTTCCCATTTTTCCTGTTTATCCGGCAATTGGCCAACAGAGGCATCCAAACTTTTAATTTCTGTATTGTATGCTTCTGCCTCTTTTGTTTTTTTCTCCAGCTCCTGCTCCACTTTGTCAAGGTCCCCAGATGCTTTCTTGCCTTGTACTACAAGATCTTGCAGCTTGCTTTTCCATGCATTTATTTCCTCGACAATCGGCAAAAAATCTTGCAGGCGATCGAGCTCTTTACTTACATTCTCCCGTTCATTTTGCCTGTTTTCCTCTTGAACATAGCGCTTTTGCACGCTTTCCAGATTTTCTTCTGCTGACTTCATCGCATTTTTTGCCTGTTTCAGCTGTGATTGTTTCTGCATTTCCTCCCGAATCCACTCATCCACCTGTTTTTCATAAGGCAAAATTAAGTTCGCTTGTTCTGCGGCTTTTAGCTGTTTTTCTTTTTCTGTAAATATCGGCACTTGATCGTTCAAGGTTTTTAGTTTATGTTCTTTTTTCTCTAAATCATCGAATTGTTCATTCAACCTGACTGCCTGATGATATTCCGTTTGTTTTTTATCATGTTCCTTGTAGGCCTTTTGATAGTTCTCTTTATCCATCGCCAATCCTTTTTCATAAAAAATAGTCTCTTGTGCCAACCCGTCCTTAATCTGTTTCACATTGTAATAATCCCAGGAAAGCACCTGGAAAATGAGAGACCCTTCCCGCGCCGGCAGCGAAGCATGAATATCATGAATTATATTATACCGATTTTGCTCTGCTTGCTTAAATGCATCATTAGCCTCTTTTTGCTTAACACGCAGTTTCTCTGTAATATGCTTATAAGGCTCTGTTTTAAACAGCCTGCGCAAAATCTCTTCTTTGTTTTCCGTTTTTGATGTCAATAATTTCCGGAATTCACCCTGCGGCAGCATAACAATTTGTTTAAATTGATCCTTCGTTAATCCGATGAGTGATTCTATTTTTTTATCAATTTCGGTAACCATTTGCCTGTCAACACAAGGAATTTCCCCGTCCGTTGTTATTTCAAAAAACTCATAGTCTTCACCGGTTTTAGATTTATTTCCTTGTTTGATATGCCCAAGCTGGCGCAGCACCCGATATATACTGCCTTTTAATTCAAATATAAGCTCTACAGATGTATTGGTACCATCCTCGGCAAAATCACTCCGCAGCATCGCATTATTTTCCCGGTCTTGTCCGCTGGCCGTGCCATATAATGCAAAGCAGATACCATCAAAAATCGTCGTCTTCCCTGCGCCGGTATTTCCGGAGATGACAAAAAGACTATGCCCGTCCAAGTCATTAAAATCGATCGTTTCTTTATCTTTATACGGCCCAAATGCCGTCATCGTTAATGTAAGTGGCCTCACTGTATATCCCCCTTTCTTTTAAACATTCGTATATTCCTCGATTTTCGAAGTTTCATTTCTCTCTTTCAGTAAATCATCCAAAACCTCTTTAAAAATCGCTTCCGTTTCCTCTGTTGCTTCCACCCCTTTTACTTTTTTATAAAATTCCTGAAAGCGTTCAAGTTCACTGATTTCTGTGCGAGCAGGAGAAGTATGGCTGTCAGTTGCGTGAAAAGCCATGTTGTTCATCACTTGTTCGATATGCATTGTATTCGGATACACAGATCTTACCTTCTCCATCGGTGATAAAACCGGCTTTTCATCCGTCAAACGAACAAATACATAATCTTCGTTCACCGGATGTGTAAGCAATTCATTCAGCGTTCCTTCCACTGTTCTCATATCTCTACTTGGCTCCAGCAGACGTTTTTCTATTACTGCCTCACCACTTTCATCGATCTCCACAATATAAAACCCTTTTTTATGACGCTCTTCTGATACTGAATACTTCAGTAACGAGCCTGCATAGCGGATTTTTTCTTCCGATACAAAATGCGCCTGATGTAAATGCCCAAGCGCCGTATAATGAAAAGGGGTAAAGTGGTGTGCGTCCACATATTCGGATCCGCCGATGGAAAGCGGCCGCTCCGATTCACTTGTGTTTGCCTTTTCTTCCCCGTACGGTGTAACAAAAGCATGTCCGACAAAAACATGACGTGCTTCAGGATCCATTCCTTCCCGGATATGGTTTACGATTTTTTCCATCGCATCATTGTGGCTGCGAATCTCATCATCTTGAAGTGCATGCCGCACCATACTCGGATCACAGTAAGGAACAAGATGAAAATGAACTTCCCCGTGTTCGTCGTGCAGAACTACCGGTTCCATCTCTTGTACGAGTGTTCCGGAAATATGACAGGCCCTGTCCTTCATAATTTTGCTACCAAAATTGAGTCTGCTCGGACTGTCGTGGTTTCCGGCAATAGCAAGCACCGGTATTCCCAACTGCATAACCACCTTATCTAAAAAAGAATCCAGCAAATGAACCGCTTCAATGGGCGGTACCGCCCGGTCATATAAATCCCCGGCAATAATTATCGCATCCGGTTTTTCTTTTTCTATTTCTTGCATCAATTGCTGTAATATGTAATCCTGATCCTCCGTCATATAGATCCCTTGCACCAGTTTTCCCAAGTGCCAGTCAGCCGTGTGGAAAAATTTCATTTATATTCTCCTCTCAAGAATGAGCTTCTTTCATAGTTATTAATCCAATTATACTAGATTCATAGCGATTTATAAATCCAGTGCCTGCACATGCGTACATTTCGTTCGCTCCCCTGTTATCCATCTATACGCAGGTTGTCCCGGTTGCATAAACTGTACGCAAGGAGGCTCAGGCATGAAAAATCAAGGACAAGTAAACCGGATTTTTTATAAAAAAATTAACCACATCTCAAGCGGTGCATCCATTAATTATGGTCCTTCCTTTCATCAAGGTCACCAGGCAAACGTAAAAATAAATACCGGTGAAATAGCTATTGGTGATGAATTTACTTTCGAATATCCGAAAAAAGAAAACAATACCTGATATGAACCTCTGCAAATAACTCTAAGGGAAGCCCGGGTCTAACTCAGCTTCCCTTTACCGATTTAATATTTATAATCAGTCAAGTCGTCCGATTTCTTTTTCAGCTTTTTCCGCGCTTCCCTGCCCCAGCTTTTTACAGCATCCGGTGAGACCCCTTCTTCTTCGGCAATTTCTTTTATCGGCATACCTTCCATTACAAACAGCCTCACCCATTTCCACTGATTATCGCTCAAGGCAGAGCGGATTTCACCCCAAAACGCGCCGTCATACGTATGCTGTTCTGATCCTTGGACAATGGGGTAAGATTTACTACCTGTCTTATAATAATTTCCGTCCCCTTCTTTCACCATCATCTCTTCGGCAAATTGATGAAACCCTTCCCGATCACGTTCTTTTTTCCTTATTAAATCAATCATCCGATTACGGATCGTATAATTAAAATAAGTTGCCATCGGGCCTCTGTCTGGCTCATATTTTTCATAGGCATTCCACATGGCAATCAAACCTTCCTGATAAAATTCCTGCTCCGGATCCCTTACTTGCAGCTTATGCATATGATAATAAATCCTGCGTTCATTTTGCTCAAAAATCTCCTCAAAAGTCATGCGTTTCTTCTCAGTCATTAATTCATACCTCCTTGTCCAAAAAGCTCATCTTTGGACCCACTTTGTAATTACTTTCGAAACGCGTTTCCAAATGGTGGCATACTTGCCAAAACAAATTGTCCAAATATTACTCGCCTTCATTATAGAACACTTGTTCCCATAATAAAAGAGACTTTTGAGGGAAACACAAAACAATGTACACCTTTGCAACAAAATAAAACTATTGGCAGGGGTACCTCTTGAAGGACAGAATAGTATATTTTATGTACCAAAAGTTTAACTTATATTAATGAAATGATATGCAACTATAATAAATGGAAAGAAATAATAGTTTAAAGTCACTAAATAAAAGATTAACAGTTCATTATAGTATTCAATATTGATAAAAACATAATAATGTTATAATTCTTGAAAAGATAAAATCTCTTTCTACTAAAATGGAGGCATTTTTTAATAGGTATTTTTCAAAGAACTTTTAAAAATACAGTGCGGCAAATAAAACTGAATACAAAATTTTAAATAGTGAATAATTATATGTTGGTATTTTCTGAAATCGATAATTACGCTAACATGTAACAACAGCTGATTTCAATAAAGTGAAACTTCATTCAGTAGGGGTTTAGGCCTACAGGAGGTAGGTCATGCAGACGTTGCCACAATTCCTTACGATGGGACGAGAAACTACTGTCCCGTAGTCCCAAAGGTTTTCGGTGGGACGAGCATTTACGCACAGTCCCAGGACGTGGCGTTTTTGTCGGCCAGCCAGTTACACTGCGATAAAATCACCTCAATTCTTATACAGCGTAAAACCTCGTCCAATCAGGTTTATTTCGGAATCTTCTGTACCACCCGTCCCATCGATTACCGGAAGATTAGTTAATAATATGGAGGTAGAACATTGAAAAAAACTGCTATTTTAATATTGACCAAAGAAATAGGACTGTACGAAACATTCAGAGAAAATATACGTGAGATATTTGGCGATCAAATTCAATTGCAAAGTAATCACTTTGCTTACGCTATGAAAAACCTGGATAAAATTGATCTTATCCTGGCAGGTACTGACGAACTATATCGGGATTTTATAAAGAAGAAAAACATAAATATACCATGTATCATCCCTAACCGTTCCATTGATTTCAATCAATTAGAGCAATTATTTGGATTGCCTCAAAATACAAGTTGTCTATTAGTCAGCAACGATGAAAGAGTTGCACATGAATCAGTAGACTTATTGAATAGACTGGGGTTTGATTATTTAAGTCTGATTGCTTACTCATCAGATATGATCCCATTACCTTCTATAAATGTAGATGTGGCGATAACACATGGATTGGTTGATTTTGTTCCTGAAACTATCAATAGAGTGATTGATTTAGGGAATAGAAGTCTGGATCTATCTACCTTATTTGAAATTGCAAAGTTCCTTCATTTACCGTTCGAAAAATCTAATCATATGACTATAGATTTTGTGAAAAACTTTGTGCGCATTGGCAAGAGGTTGGCTCATTCACTTCAAAATGGTCGTTATTTAAATTTACAGCTTGAAGCAGTTTTGGATGTTGCACAGGAAGGTATCATATTTGGCAACGAATACGGGAAAATCACTTTTTTTAATGCAGAAGCAAGCAATATTTTAGGAATCAGACGTGAGGGAGTGAATGGAAAGCATTACACCGAAGTAATAGCAAATTTTCCTGTCGAAGAAGTTATAAAAAAAAGGGTACAGATTCCCCGACATATGATTCAATATCAAGGGTTAAATCTCTTGACCACGTTAAATCCAATTATGCTCGACAATGTTTTTTCTGGATTCGTTATTATTTTCCAAGATGTTTCACATGTGCAGCGTATGGAACAGGAAATTCGCAAAAAACAGCGAGAATCCGGGTTGGTTACAAGATATACATTCAAGGATATCATCGGAAATTCCAACTCGATTAAAAAAACGAAAGATCTGGCAAAAAAACTCGCTCGAAGTGATTATGCTATAACCATTACAGGTGAAAGCGGCACAGGAAAAGAAGTGTTTGCACAATCTATCCATTCATTCTCATCGAGACAGAGCGGACCTTTCGTAGCTGTGAATTTTGCCGGTATTCCTCAATCAATTGCTGAAAGTGAATTGTTTGGCTATGAGGAGGGAGCGTTTACCGGTGCAGCCAAAGGTGGAAAAATCGGTTTCTTTGAACTTGCGCATAACGGAACCCTCTTTTTGGATGAAATAGGTGATGCTCCTGCAAAAATCCAGGCAGCTATACTTCGCGTTATACAAGAGCAGGAGATCACGCGAGTTGGTGGTGATAAAGTAATCCCGATTAATGTTCGACTGATAACCGCTACAAATAAAGATTTTCAAAAAATGATTGTTGAGGGGTCTTTTCGGGAAGATTTATTTTACCGTCTTAACCAACTGCCATTGCACATCCCTCCACTTAGAGAACGAAGAGAGGACATTGGTATACTAATAGATTACATAATGAAAAAGAATCATATTAGCATGGAGATTTCATCTGAAATGTTAATGAAACTCTCTGCCTATAGATGGCCTGGAAACATACGTGAATTGGAAAGTACCATTACCTATCTATCTGTTTCTGCAGATGGGGAAAAAATAACTGTTGATGATCTTCCATTACCATTAAGAGAAATAAAGGATGATGCTGCCAATGCAAAAAAAATCATCAAACTGCTGAAATCGAAAGATGAGTTACCTGTATTCAAGGAGATTTTACACTGTTTATCATTAAATAAAGGACGTTCATCAGGGATTGGCCGGGCTTCCCTGCAATCAATGATGTATATTCCCATTTCTGAAAACCAATTGCGAACCAAACTTAATGTCCTGAAAAAATACGATTGCGTCCATATTGGACAAAAAAAACAGGGGACAAGTATTACTGATTTAGGTATTAGTGTTTTAAATAAACTTTAATTTATTGGGTGTTTTTTTAGGTTTACTAAAACCTTAAAAATCCACCCATTTTTTTAATATTCTGCTCCATAAAGCGACCTCAAGTTGGCATACTTTTTGCAACATACTGGGAAAGGAAATTTAATTAATATTCCTATAAATTGTCGGAGGGATTTCATGATAACCTTAATTCAAAATGGCGAAGTTTACACACCTAAGTATGTCGGAAAACAATCTATTTTGTTAGCCGGGGATAAAATTATAAAAGTAGGCAGCATTGATGAAAAACTTCTGATGAAATTAAACGTAAACGTTGAAGTCATTCATGCAGATCAATCAATAGTTGTTCCAGGTTTTATCGACCCGCATGTACATTTCATAGGTGGCGGTGGGGAAGCAGGATTTGCAACTCGTACACCAGAAATCCAATTAAGTGATTTAATTCGCTCAGGCATTACAACCGCCGTGGGGCTATTAGGAACAGACGGTACCACTCGTCATATGACTTCACTACTCGCTAAAGCACGTGGGCTTGAGGAAGAAGGTATTAGTACTTATATATATACAGGGAATTACTGCGTTCCCACCCCCACCATTACCTCCTCCGTAAAAGAGGATATTATTCTTATCGATAAAGTTATTGGAACAGGAGAAATCGCAATTTCTGATTTTCGCTCATCGCAGCCATCTATGCATGAACTCGCAAGATTAGCAGCGGATGCAACTGTAGGAGGACTAATTAGCGGGAAAGCAGGTGTTATCCATTTTCATACAGGACCAGGAAAAAACTATCTAGCTCCATTACACGAGTTACTAGAAAAATATGAAATTAATGCTTCAAATTTATATGCAACTCATATTATGAGAAATGAAACATTAATGAAGGATGCTATTGCGTTATCGAATAAAGGAGTATATGTAGATATCACCGCTGATAACAATACCGGAAAATGGATCAGCTACTTTAAGGGAAACGGAGGTGAAATGCGTCATTTAACGGTTTCCTCTGATGGAAATGGCAGTCTGCCTAAGTTTGATGACAATGGAATACTCATTGGATATGGCGTAGCAAGCACTCGAACTTTATTTAATGAACTTATTGCAGCAGTAAAAACAGAGAAATTGTCTTTGGAAGAAATACTGCGGCTCGTAACTAGCAACACAGCCAATGTACTTCAATTACATAAAAAAGGAGGGATTCAGGAATCATCTGATGCTGACATACTCATTTTGGATAAGAATAGCCTTGAAATCAAAGATGTCTTTGCTAAAGGTAAACACATGATGAAAGATAAAGAAGTCATTGTCAAAGGTACATTTGAACATTAAAGTTACAGATTATTAAACAGACCATGGAGTCCCCCTGAATTCATCATGCGTATTTAATTTGAGAAAACTAATACTAAATAAGGAGTCAGGATATATGAAAAGGAAACCAAATTTATTAGAAGCTTTTTCACCAATTATTGTCATGTTGTTACTGCTCGCGATTGGTTTCGGGGTTTATGGACTAAACCCAGAACCATTATTAATTCTGTCATCAATATTTGCTGGATTCATTGCCATAAGATTAGGCTTGAAATGGACGGACATGATGGAAGGCGTTCAAGAAAAAATAAAACAAGCCATGCCAGCGATACTTATTCTCATATCGATTGGTATACTAATCGGAACATGGATGATTTCAGGAACTATCCCGATGTTTATTTATTATGGGTTAGAAATTATAAATCCTTCCTATATTGTACTTATTGCCTTTGTCGTTTCATCGATCATTGCCATTGTCACAGGAACTTCCTGGGGATCAGTTGGAACAGTCGGCGTTGCTCTCATTGGTATTGCTACCGGTCTTGAGGCCAATTTGCCTGCAACTGCAGGTGCAATTGTAGCTGGTGCTTACTTTGGTGACAAATTATCACCGCTTTCAGATACAACGAATTTAGCACCTATCGCAGCAGGAAGTGAGTTATATGAACATATACGCCACATGCTCTGGACAACAATACCTGCAGCAATTGTCAGTATGTTAATCTATTTAGTTGCAGGATTTAACTTGTCAGGAGGTGATGTGTCAACACCTGAAAGTATGAATTTGATGCTGCAAACATTAACTGAGATGTTCGACTGGAGTCTCTGGTTACTGATTCCACCAATTATCATTTTGTATAGTGCAATCCGTAAAAAGCCAACTTTGCCAACTATCATTTTTTCATCATTAGTTGCGGCTTTCATGGCTAAATTTATTCAAGGTTATTCTGTAACGGATATTTTTGCTTCAACTGTTGTAGGATTTGATATATCCATGGTGAATAGCACAGGATTTAATGCAAGTAATGTTATTCCCGAAGTGACAGAGTTGGTAACACAGGGTGGTATGCAATCAATGACAGGTCCAGTCCTGATTGCATTTTGTGCATTCATATTTGCCGGCATTATAACAACATCCGGCTCTCTTGAAGTGATCCTCAGCTCCCTTATGAAACTAGTTAAACGGACTGGCGACCTTGTGTTAACCACTGTTTTTTCCTGTATTACAATGGCATTAGTCACGGGTAACTCTTATCTTTCTATCCTTGTTCCTGGGGAAATTTATAAAGATACCTATACAAAATATCAATTACATGCAAAAAACCTGTCAAGAACCTTAGAAGATTCGGGAACAGTTGTCGTACCACTCGTACCTTGGTCATCAGCTGGCGTTTTTATGGCAGGAACACTAGGTGTGCCAACCCTTAGTTATGCTCCATGGGCCATTTTGTGCTATATAGGATTTTTGTTTGCGATTATTTTGGGGTATACAGGTATCGGAATTGCAAAAATGAACAATAGCGACAAGAACGAGGCTCAGAATGTGGAAAATTCTCTATAACACCTTACGTTTTTTCAAATTATTTCATTGGAAATAAAAAGGGAAAATAAGGTACAGGCGCCCAGGATAGTGACATATGGACTGCATCTGACCATACCAGCTGGATAAGAGTTGCAGCTGCAAAAATTTCGGCTTTCCTAAATGATTTGGTAGTGCGTGAATGCTCTTCCCACCGAAAAGATTTGCCTATAAAGAAACGGTTATAACTCTTATTCTTCCTTCTACAGTAAAAATTACACAAGGCAATGTCGATGTTGACATTTTTTTCTGGGTACCCGAACCGGTCAAGGCTAAATTACTTTACTAGTTGACCCACAGCTCTAAAATTTTCAGCACGGGGGAAAATTGAATTTTTTATCGTGAAGGAGATTATTATCGTGACTATACTAATTAAACAATTGAAATTACACAAATTAAATATGCAATTAATTGACCCATTTACAACTAGCTTTGGAACAATTCAGGATAAAGCGTTTTACGTTACGGAAGCAATCGATGATAATGGGAATCGTGGATTTGGTGAATCCGTAGCATTTTCGACTCCCTGGTACAGTGAAGAAACGGTAAATACAAATTTGCATGTAATGGAGGATTTTTTAATACCCATTTTACAGGAAAATAATATTAATCATCCGGATGATGTTTCTGTACTTTTCAAACCAATTAAACGAAATAATATGGCAAAATCAGCTCTGGAAGGATCCATTTGGGATTTGTATGCTAAAAGTAAAAATATCCCCCTTGCCCAAGCAATTGGTGGTACAAAATCGGAAATTGATGTCGGGATCAGCATCGGGATACAACCCACTGTTACTGATTTGCTTAAAACAGTTGATCATTATATCCAGGAAGGGTATAAGCGGATTAAAATAAAAATCAAACCAGGCTGGGATATAGATTATTTACGGGAAGTAAGAAAACATTTCCCCGATACTCCTATTATGGCAGATGCGAATTCTGCCTACACATTAAGTGATATTAAACATCTTCAACTACTGGATGACTTAAACCTAATGATGATCGAGCAGCCGCTTGAACATGATGATATTGTAGATCATGCAAAACTTCAGTCAGAAATGACTACACCAATATGCCTGGATGAAAGCATTCATTCATTGGACGATGCCAGAAAGGCAGTTGAGCTTGGCAGCTGTAAAATTATTAATATCAAAATTGGGCGTGTTGGTGGAATAACCGAGGCGAAGCGCATACATGATTATTGCAAAGAGCATGGAGTAGCTGTCTGGTGTGGCGGGATGTTCGAGGCAGGTATCGGGCGGGCACATAATATTGCCTTGACCACACTGCCTCAATTCACTTTACCTGGTGATACAGCTGGGTCTTCCCGATATTGGAAACAAGATATTATTCAGCCTGAGGTGATCGTTGAAAATGGTGTTATTCCTGTTCCTGATAATGCTGGGATTGGATATGAAATAGATGATGAGGTAATATCCAAATATACAGTCGAAGTAAAAACGTTTCATTTTTAAATGATAACAGTCTAGAAACACGACAAACTAAATCTAATCAGAGGCTGGGACAGAACCATTTTAGCAAACGAAAATCCAAACTTTTGTGCACATCACCCGCTCCGGAAATATACTTCGCTTTCCGTGGGCGGCTGGTGAGCCTCCTCGTGCTGTCGCACTGCGGGGTCTCACCGATGCCTTTGCTCCCACAGAAGTCTACGTATATTTCCGGAGCTATTGTGTTGTTCGTCTTTTCAATGCTTACTCAGAGTTCTGTCCCAACCTCTTTCACTTTATATGAATTAAAAGGGGAGAATTATTTAATAAATTGACAGATTGGTTTTTTAAATACATCTTTCCAGTGATTCTTTGACTGGTGAAAGCGTCCGATAGAATTTACACGTTGAATTAATTCGGCAGTGTGCTTTGCTCCATCGCTAACCAATGTTATATTTCTTAAATTTCTCGTTCTATTAATCATACTTAAATATACTCTTTTTCACGAATACATGAATTTTTAAGAGAGAAACAAGAAAATAGAAAGGGAAACATATTATCTACCTGCTTTTTTCTTTCCAAATTTAGTTATATATTTAGTATTCTTTACTTTACTCTATATAAAATATCCTGCTCTCTCTTTTCACTTCACCGCCTTCACTCGTAACTTCGAATGTAACAACGTGGAATTTTTCCTCCAATGCTTCATCAGGCTGAAAGCTTACCGTAGAAGAAGATTCATCGTATTCCGGTTCATGTACTTGGCCATCTATAATGATCCGTAAGCTATTTTCATCAATATGTCCTTCACTATCAATCTCTGCCCTAAACACCGGGGTTCGGCTTTCGACGACATCCCCCGTTTCTACATCAGGATATATCGCAATTTCCTTTGCCTCATTTTTCACTTCAGGATCAGCAGCCTCCTGTACTTCTTGCAAAACCCTTAATGTATTTCCGCCCATGATTTTCATAATATCAAAGCTGGAATATCCTCGAATTTCCAATTCCTCCGTAATCATCGAAATATCAGTGGAATCCTGCATATCTGCAGGAAGTGTTGCCCCGTCAAAATCAGAGCCTATCGCAACATGATCTACACCCATTATCTCTACAGCATGATCAATATGATCCACAATATCCCCAACTGTTGCCTCACCAGTCTCGGTTAAAAACTGCGGATAAAATACAATCCCGATCACTCCGCCATTTTCAGCGAGTGCCCGCAGCTGGTCATCGGTTAAATTTCTTGGGTGGGAGTGCAGCGCATCCACACCGGAATGAGTTGCGATAATCGGTTCTTCGGTCACATCAAGCACATCCCAGAATGTCCCTTCATCCATATGGGAAACATCAACGAGCATGCCGAGACGATTCATTTCCTTCACGATGGTTTCGCCTAACTCCGTCAATCCGCCATCGGAAGGTGTATTATTTCTATCATTATAAACACGGTCTGCCCCTTCTCCAAGTGCGTTGGAGTAGTTCCAGGTAAATCCGATCGTGGTAATGCCTAAATCATAGTATTGATGTAAAAGTTCTAGAGCATGCTCTCCTGCTAAAGAATATGCTCCTTCTATTGCAGGTACTGCAGCTATTTTCTCATCCTTAACTGCCTGCCTGATTTCGTCCAATGTAGAGGCAATGGTAAACGACTCGCTATTATTTTTTTCTGTCCAATATAGAGCATGAATGGGTGCCAGGGTATCGCTGATATTTTTTGCATGATCATCATAGTGACCAGCAGTAAAAGCAGCCATAAACGGCACATGCAATCCAGCTTCTTGCAGCTTCGGTATATCTATTTCGAAATCGGTTTCCTCGCCAATATCAACTGCAGGCAGCCCTGTTTCATCTTCCACCACTTTCATCAGCGTATCGATGTGGCTATCTACCACCATTGGTGTATGTCCTTCGTTAGCTGCATCCCACGCTTCTACATCAAACATGGTACTTAATGGTACTTTCAATGTCAGCGTGAGCAGCATAATACTATATAGCAATTTGAGATTCATGGTTTCCTCCTTGCAGTGTATCCATTTAATTAAATAATTGTCTCATAACCACTGCCCTCATGTTATAATAATTCTTGCAAAGTTCCCGCGAGTGCAAGGATTTCCCTATAAAGAGGTGACATGATTTGTGGAAAAAAATAAGTACATATTACTCCCCTTTTGTTGATGTAATTTCTTTTATCATCTTGCTTCTGACAGCGGTTTATGTCATTTTTCAGTACAGACAGCTGCCTGAAGAAATTCCCCATCATTTCAACATCGCCGGTGAACCGGATGCATGGGGCGGAAAAGGTATCCTTATTGGCATGCTTGTTTTATACGGTTTTATTTTATCCCAGGCATTCGTGCTTAATTATTTTTTAATCATCAATCAGGAGCCAAAAGAAACGATGCAATTTGTCAATATGCCTTTTATCAAAAAAGAAGCATTGACTGAAAAACAGCTTAAGCAAATCAAAAGAAACACAGCCAGAATGATGGCTTTGATTAATTTAATGATAAGCTTGATGTTCAGCTGGTTGCTCTATAGAACGATCCAAACTGCCATGGAGCAGGAAGGCGGTCTGGGTCCAGGAATATTGATCCTTACCTTGATTATTTTAATAGTGCCCTTTTATTATATTTGGAAAACATACCGCATTGCTAAAGGAAAATATTAATGTGCCTAGATTAAAAACATTATTTTTCTCCTGCTCCCGTTTTTAAATGATGCGCAAAGCTAAAAATCCAATACAAATAGCAATCACAATACTGAACAATGTGCCAATCAAATAATACTCAGCGAAACGCTTGTCCTCAAACTGCTTAAACCTTGTGATCGACTTGATCGCTACTAGAATGGTAATGCTTGTGAGCGCCTGATTTACGACGAGAATAATAATCAGGATTCGCTCCAGCATGCCTATATAGCGTCCTATATTTTTATGCTGTCTGGGATAGGCAAAGGAAACTTCCGTTGTTGTTGTCATGCTTGTCAATTGGCTGTTCTCTTCCTTTTCTTGTCTTTCTTGTTTTGTACTGATGATGGCATCCTCAGGTGCCAGGTTCTTTAGGACAATGGCAAGGAAATAGGAAATCCCGTAGGTCCCTATGATAAGTAAAATACCAAGTGCCAGTACAGTTTCCAGGTGTGTCAGGGAAATACCGTGAAAGAGAAATTCATAAATCCCTCCTGCCAGTTCAGACAGTGTAAAATTCACCACTTGAAAAGTTCGTAGGATCACGATAATGATCGAGATATGCAAAAGCTGGTCCACTGCAAAAATGAGCGCATGCTGTTTTTGCGATGTAATTTTTTCTGAAATAGTTTCTTTGATCAAATCAATAATAAAATGAGTGATCGTAATGGATAAAACGATAACTAAAAAAATAAATACTGATGCTAGGCTAAATTGTTTTCCCCATATTAGCCATGGTATCAGGAGTAAAATGTACATTAGCAAATGGACGCCTGCATGCTTCGCTAAAGCTATTATTCTAGTTGATTTTACTTTCTTTTGTTTTGCCAGTTTGTTTGATTGGAAGAGGAAATCAGCGGTGAAATGTGCAATACTTAATAATAGAAAATACGTCATGATTTCACCTGCTCCAAGAAATACTGCAGCATATCCAGCAATTCCATTAAACTCTTTTCCATCTCATTGACCAGCTCATAATTGGCCGCTGACAAATGATTGCTTATGCTTGCACGCGGGTTTTTATAGTTGAACATTTTACCGATTTCCTCATAGGTTTTTCGCGGATATTTGTTCATTTCCGCAATGATTTGACGCTGCTTCTCACTGCGTTTCTGCTTATAGGAACGCAATGTGTAAAATTGGCTATTGATTGCCTGATAAGGAAAGTTTTCTGCATAGAAAAAAACCTTGTTGGTAAAATCCTTATTCCATATGGCTGCTTTTTTCTTACTATTTTTGAGGAACTGATCCCTTGCTTCCATCGCATAAATAATAGCTAGACTATTGGACGTATGCACATCAATATGATGCATCGTATTCATTTTACCAAAACCGCACCCCGCATAAACGGAAAATCCCCCCGTTTTCTCGAAAATATGCTCCAATGCCTTGCAGCCCATTGCAAAACGGTAAAATATGCCTATCACCTCATCTCCATTACGAATAGTAAAAGGCATCAGCATGTCATTTGCATATTTGCTGTTTAGATCCTCTGTCAGTGTTCTTAGTAATTTTTCAAGTGTTGCTGCTGCCATCTTGCGTGAATCAACTACATCCAGCGCAATACATGCAAAATGATCAGACATTTTCGTCACCTCCGGGCATGGTATGTATATATAATAAGATATACACCTCGTTTGTATATGTGTTTTACGTATATTTATTAAAGTATATTTGTTTTGCATATACAAGTCAATAGCTAGAAAGCACTATATCTTAATCAATAGGGATAAAATGTATTCGATCTATTTCAGGCTCAGGGGGGGACTTTTACGAAACATAAGCGAGTTTGGGAATGGAACGAGTCACTTTTAATAGATGATGAGCAGCTCTTCAAAATTCAGCAGACCATTGACAATCCAACCACGCCCTAATATACTTAATCAAGTAAAATAATATCTGTTAGTGACCTGACAGAAGAGGTTCTTAGCTTAAACCCTCTATAAAAAACTAAGGACAGATGATGCGATTATAAACCATGTGCCTTAGGCCGTGGTTTTTTTAGTTTTTCATGAAAGGAGGTTTACCAATGACTGGAAGAAATGAGGAAGAACTCAAAGATATTACCTTGCTCGGCAATCAAAATACAGAATATCATTTCAATTACGCACCGGAATTGCTGGAGACATTTGAAAACCAGCACCCGAACAGGGATTATTTCGTAAAATTCAACATTCCTGAATTTACCACACTTTGCCCGATGACGAAACAGCCTGATTTTGGGACGATTTATATTAGCTATATACCGGACATAAAAATGGTAGAAAGCAAATCTTTAAAATTATATATTTTCAGTTTCAGGAACCATGGTGGTTTTCATGAAGACAGCATAAATACGATCATGAATGATTTAATTGAACGAATGGATCCGCGCTATATTGAAGTTTGGGGCAAATTCACGCCAAGGGGCGGCATTTCCATTGATCCATACTGCAATTACGGGAAACCTGGAACCAAGTTTGAGAAAATGGCAGATCACCGGATGATGAACCATGATCTGTATCCTGAAAAAATCGATAATCGCTAACCTTAGAGGGCTTGCTTGTTCCTTTTCTGTCTGTACTTCCATTGGGAAATTCCCATGTTTACATGCAAGGAAAAGGAGAAGTGAAAATTGTATATTTACTTAAGCACGATGTTTGTCGGTCTTTTAATCATTTCCAATGTGTTAGCCGTCAAACTAATTGATATATGGGGATTTATTTTACCGGCTGCTGTCATTGTATATGTTGTTACCTACCTGCTTACAGATGTGATCGGTGAATTATATGGAAAAAAAGCTGCTAGAAAAACTGTGCATTCAGCATTTATCACACAAATAGCAGCACTTATTTTTATATTTATTACTATTCAGCTCCCGGCTGCCCCTGTATTCGAATCACAAGCACAATTTGAAGAAATTTTAGGAGGAAGCTTCCGGGTCATTCTGGCCAGCTTGATTTCCTATATTGCAAGTCAAAATCTGGATGTGACTATATTTCACCGGCTGAAGGCAAAGCACGGGAAAAGGAAATTATGGCTGCGGAACAATCTATCAACCATGACAAGTCAGCTCGTTGACACTACTATTTTTATAACGATCGCTTTTTGGGGAACTATTCCTGGCAATGTGTTACTCGGTATGATAGCAACGCAGTATGTTTTTAAATTATTGATAGCATTAATTGATACACCTATTGCCTACCTGCTTGTTTATTTGGGGAGGAAAAGAGGGGCCGGTGTGTACGCTGGCAATGAATCATTTTAGCATGAGGATATAGTTAAATAACATAGCCAGATGGTCCACCACTCCCCATTTTATCATTTGCTATACAGAAGTAAGAGGTTGGGATAAAACTATCTTAGCAAACAAAATCCGAACAATATTAAACTTATGACCCGCTCCGGAAATATAATTCGCTTTCCGTGGGCGGCTGTGAGCCTCCTTGCCCCGACAAGGGATATGCCGACGTTGCCCGCAAAGGGCGGTTTTAGTCGGCCTTCCTTATTAAAGCCCGGGGGTCTCACCGATGCCTTTTCTCCCACAAATTTTTACGGTGGGACGAGGAACCACTGTACCGTAGTCCCAAATCTTTACGGTGGGGCGAGCATTTAGCGCAGTCCCAGGAGTCTACGTATATTTCCGGAGCTACTGTGGTAGATTTTTCGTATTTTCAATGCTGGCTCAGAGTTCTATCCCAGCCAGTTATTATAATATTATTTTAAATAATATAAGGCAGCCTTAGGTGTCAGAAATCATATTCTTGTAGTAAGAATCTATTGATACTCAACAAAGGGGGCTAATTTTATAGCTAAACTGAACCTTTCATTATATGCCCCCTTAAGCTCGCTTCCACACGCTGCGGTAATCTACTCTCCCATTACTATCAAGCGCTATGTTCTCAAATTCACTGTCCTTTGGTTCGTAGATCGTATGTGTGCGATGGTTCAAAAAGAAAATACAGGCGTTTTCCTTTAAATATTCTTCCAGCTGAAAATACAATTCCCATTGCCTGCCAGTATGCGGACTGCTTTTAATAGCGGCAATCTGCTTATCTACTGACACTTTCATTTCGTTCGTCAAAGAAGAATAAATGGACAGTTGACTTGTGAGTATACTAATCACGGCGGATAGCAGTCTGTTTTCCGATAGAGCAAGTCCTGCCACGACAAGATCATATTGACGCAACACCGAGGGCTGCTGAAGTTTTTCCAAGTCTACGATATCCAAGGTCGCCTCAATCCCTGCACGTTTCAGCTGCTTCTGCAGGATAAGGGCTTCCCTCTCATGGTTAACTCCTTCCCGTATTTGCTGCGCGGCAATATGAAGCTTCCATGTTGTGTTCGCTGAAGTTGTTGTCTTTTTTTGTCCGGGAAAATTGCTTGATTTTTCCTTTATGAAACTGTGGGCAACTGTTTCATCCCTTTCTTTGAGGCAAAACTCCTGTGCGTCAAGCACTGAACTTAACCATTTTCGGTTATTCACATCTTGCAGGGGCCCGGGTTTCCTGCAATTAAACGTAATATAATCTGCTCCCTCCTCCTGAATCTTTATTTCTGTCCAAGAGCTATCCGGTTGATCAAGCAGCAATGGATGAGTTTGTTTTGCCGGTAATTTCTCCGGTGTAATAATGATTTCAATGCGATCCAGCCAAGGACGGTAACCATAATAGTCAGGAAAAACATCCAAACGAATGACATCTTCATTATATTTTGACAGCATATAGGGGCCAGTTCCTATTGGGGCTCTCTGAAATGACCTCTCCTTTTCTATCATTTCCACGGGAACGATGGAGCCACCCAGTCCAGCCAGCAAATGGGGAAATAAATAATCCTGCTTATCAAGATGGAATGCAATGGTCGTATCATCCAGCACGACCATTTCCAATAGATCTCTTCTTATTGGACTATTTTCCGAGAAACGGAGAAAGGTAGCTTTCACATCTTCACTCGTCATTACACTGCCATGATGAAACATAACACCTTTTCGCAAATAAAAAATCCAATGCTTCCCATCCCGACTTTCCCAATGATGGGCAAGCCGCGGTTCTAATTGCTCTGTATCCGCATTAAATTCAACCAACCGGTCAAAAATCTGCTGCATCATATGGGCGTCATGTCTTGATTTTGAATAAAGGGGATCCATCGTCAAGTCAGTATCATAAAAAGGGTATCTCAAGACATCTACATTCGCAGCTTCGTTCGTAATTTTTGATATCCCCAATGAAGCTTGAAGCCATAATTTAAATTTTTCCTGATGCGCGGGGTGCAGCTGCTGAATCACTTGAAATGCATCATGGTATTGTTCCGATTTTGCTTTATGTATTGCTTGTTCCAACAAAAGATCCTCTATATCATAAAGCAGCATAAGCTTGGGCTTTTTCCCTCTTCCCTGCTGCACCTCCCACTTTAGCCAATTATTGTCCTTTAAATAATGGATGATGGTTTTGGCATGTCTGTCCGAGCAATGAAACAAATTTGCAAGTTCTGAAATAGTCGTTTCTGTTTTTTCATTTTTAGGAAAGCTGCTGATTAACAAGCGTGCATATTCCATATATTTCATTATCGTTGCCCGCCATCGTTAAAAGGTGAATTTCATTTTAAAATTATCATCACTTTTTCTTCCTCTTTTTTCATTTTACACTTTAGCTAGTGAGTATAACAAATGGAGTGTGTGAAAATGGCGGAAAATGCAGTGAAAGAAACAAAAACCGGAGAACCAACATTATGGAAAAACAGAAATTTTATGCTAATCTGGAGCGGGTCTACCATTTCCAGTTTTGGCATACAAATGTATATTATTGCGATTCCTCTGCTCATCTACAGTATGAGTCAATCAGCACTCGCAATGAGTGCGATGCGGGCGATTGATTTTTTTCCGAATATCTTGATTGGGATGATTGCCGGTGTATTTGTTGATCGCTTTAACCGGAAAAAAATGATGCAATGGACGAGTCTCATACAGGTAATATCTGCTGCTGGAATCGTATTGCTTCTTATTTCAAATGAACTTCAACTTTGGCATTTATATATGCTTGGTTTTATTTTATCTTCCGCCGGCTATACCCTTGGCAATGCACATCACTCCGTTTTACCGCAGATTGTGACGAAGGAACAATTAACTTCAGCCAATGCCAGGCTGAGCTTTGTCAGTACGTTGATACAGACGGTGGGTCCAGGGCTCGCAGGTTCATTGCTTATGGTGTTCACCTATTCATCGATATTGACCATTTACGCTATATGTTTACTTATACTATTTCTTTGTATCCAGTTTGTTCAACTGCCTGCTGAGGCTAAAACCGGGACAAAAGAAGAACATAATTTTAAGCGGGAAATGAAAGAAGGACTTGAGGAGCTTTTTCAGAATAAAACATTACTGACGCCAACCATCACTATTTTGTTTATCAATTTTACATCAAGTCTGGTGATTGGGGTCCTTGTTTTCTATGTGACCGATCAGCTCCAAGCCACCGAATCTCAGATAGGTCTTATGTTTTCCATTTCTGCAATTGGAGGGCTTGTTGGCGCTTTGGTCATCAGCCGGATAAGAAAGCGATTTGGGAGAGGGGTTATTTTTACATCCTGCCTTTTTATCGATGTGGCAGCAATGACTACGCTAATTTTTGCACCGACGTGGTGGCTCATTGGCCTTTCACTTGCTGTAAGGACTTTTTCAACCATATTGTCGAATATCGTTTATTTTACGATCAGGCAGGAATTTACACCGAATCATCTCCAGGGGCGTGTAGCAGGCACTTCCTCCATGTTCATGAAACTGACATTGCCATTCGGCCTATTCATTGCCGGGCTATGGGCGGAGTGGCTGCCAATACCTGTTTTATTTACCTTTTCTGCGGTGATTTTTCTCGTACTGTTTTTGAGGCTGTCTTTTCATCCGTTTCGAAAATTGGTATAGGGAGTAATACAGTGCAATTTAAGGCGGCCGCAGAGGGAGGCGATTTATCTCGGTAGCCCTACTTCACTCAGCACAGCCTAAAAAACATTGGCAGCAACAGAAGAGCCATCCCGGTGTTGCACCTTATGGTATAATAAGGTAAGAGGATACAAGCATGGATATTTTACAAAAGGGGTTTTTTACATGAGAAGAACATATATGCTGCTGATCACGATTGGCCTGTTATTTTTATTAATAGCATGCGGGCAGAATGAGACCGAAGAAGAGCCAGAAGCGAATGAAAACGAAACAGAAACCGAAGAAACGGAGGTTGAAAATGATGAAGAAGAAACCTCTGAAAGTGAACCAGCTGATGAACAGGAGACCGCTTCTGAAGAACCCAATGAAGAGGAACAAAGCATTACAGAAGAAACAATTGATCGCAGTGTAATGATTCAGGGACACAGAGATTTTGAAGTCGATGAAGCATTGCTCACTTTCTCTATTCACCGCTTGGATGAACAGCTGCCTTTGGAAGAAGTATTCATGGAAGCGTTAAAAGTGAGTGAAGAAACGGATAAGCTTGAGGCACTCGAGAGCATTACCATCGACGGAACTGTTGCCTCACTGCATTTTACTGAAAATCATGAATTGCAATCTATGGCTTCTGCTGAGGAATTGTATTTAACAGAAACACTCTATGACATCAGTTCTCTCTACGGTATCGAGACACTGGCATTTTATACGGGTGAGGCAAAGGGCATAGAATTTGGACAGACAGGCACCATGGAAACCATGGAAGTGGAAGCTCCGGAAAATCGCGGATTTTACGTATATGGTGAAATTGATGGAGAAACAACGTATATCAGTGGGGTTGCAGCGCAAGAAGAAATGACAAATGAAAGCGGAGAACAAATGACTTTTGCAGAAACCATTGAAAAGATGCAGACTGTCCGAGACGATGCCCCATACCAATCCGGCATTGGTGAAACGATAGATATCGTTGATGTAACCGTAAATGATGCAGTCGCAGAAGTTCACTATAATGTAGCTGACAGCCAGGCAAATATGGCTGATTTTGAAAATGTACTGCAGCTGGCAGCACTTGATTTTGAAATTGAAGCACTCCATTTAAATAATCAGGAAGAAGGCGAAATCAAGATATTTCTTTTTGATATAGCAAAATAGCCATAACAAATACAGGAAGAAAATCACAGACCAAATCACGCGGGGATTTGGTCTTGTTTTAAAATTGGTAAGTACAGGAGGTAAAAAAATGAAACATACAGACTTACTACATGGAATCGATCTTGATCAAACATTAATAGGTGCACTTGGGATTACACTGAAAGAAATCACCCCTGACCGTGTTGTTTTAAATATGCCTGTTGGACCGAAAACCATTCAGCCATTGGGATTGTTACATGGCGGGGCATCTGTGGCGCTTGCGGAAACTGCTGCGTCTATTGGTGCTGCCTCAAACATCAATCAGGAAACCCATTTCACAGCTGGACTGGAAATAAATGCAAATCATTTAAGAGGAAAACGCGATGGGGTCGTTACTGCGACGGCGACTCCTTTACATAAAGGCCGTACAACAATGGTATGGGATATCAAAATTACCGATGAAGAAAATAAACTGATTTGTGTTTCGCGATGTACCATGGCAGTTGTTAAAAAAAATAAAGAGAAAGGGGTATCATGAACAGTAAAATCATTAAAAATTCCTCTTTCACTGAACAGTGAAAGAGTGGTAAAATTAAAACAATAAACGTTCTAGGCAGGTGACCATACATGGCTTTTGATCTAACATTAGATAAAATGTGGTACCTTTCAAAAATTGGCTTTTTCGAGTTCTTACCAGTGGATGAAGTTAGAAAAATAGGCTCCATGATCGCACATAGTGATATTTCAAAGAACACGATCATCCAGACACCTGAATCGGTTGAGAAAAAACTTTTCTTTGTAAAAACAGGAGCTGTTCGGATTTACGATATGAAAGAAGACGGGAGTATTTTCACCCTAAGTCTACTTGGCCCATACAGCACATATGGTTCGGTCAGCTTTTTTTCGCTGGGGACGGAGCAAGTTTTTGTGGAGACACTTTCGGATGTTCATCTTTGTTCGATCTCCGAAGAAGATTTCAACATCCTGATTCAGACGTATCCAGAACTATTGGCAAAAGCAATGCAGCTTTTAAGCGACAGACTAAAGAATCGTGAAAAAATGCTTGCAATTATTGCTACCGGAAATGTAAAAGAACAGCTGAAGCATTTACTTTTTTCCATGGCAGACACCTACGGCAAAGAAGACAGTACCTTTGTAACCATCCCCATCCCCTTATCTCACCAGGAATTGGCAAATATGCTTGGTGTTACAAGAGAATCTGTATCAACAAATATGCTTCAGCTTAAAAAAGAAGGATTTATTCACAGCCGTGGAAGGAAAACAATCGATGTGAATCAGAAATTTTTAAAATTAATTGGTAATTATACCGATTCGTGAAGTAGTTAACAGAAATACTCCTTAACCTGCTGTATCATATAAATAACAATACAGTACATGAATTTAAGGGGGCTACTATATTGAAGGATGTTTATACTACGGAATTGAAAAAAATGGATCCGGAGTGGATCACATTAGTGAAGCAGGCAAAATCGTTAGGACTCAGTGCAAAAGAAGTTCAGGAGTTTATCAGACGAAAATCTACCTTGTCTTTACAGCATTAGTGCCTTAAGTACTGTACTCCTTAAGGCACTGTTGCTCCAGGCGGGGACACTTGTCTGCCTGCTTTAGTTTGATGTATGTCTGCTGTTTTGCGGACTTGGATGAGAGAGACTTCGTTTGTTTTTCCAAAGGCGGTCATTATTTGAAGTCTCTGGAAACTTATCTCCCTTTGACATTTCCACCTGCCTTGGCTCTTCTATCCCACCACCTTCTTTGCCAACTTCAATATAAATGCCATTATTCGGGGCTTTTTCCCCGCCTTTAAAATGACTTATTTCACCCATGTTCATTCCTCCTTGTCATTCATCTTGTTATTCTGCCTGAATTTGTTCCTATTATGTAAGAAGGACATTTTTGAGGTATATTATGGTTATGGAAATACTGACGGAAAGGAGCGCGATTATGAAAATAGTTGTTGCACCAGATTCTTTTAAAGGAAGCCTTACATCTGTTCAAGCCGCAGCAAATATTGTCAAAGGAATTGATGCAGTAATGCCACAAGCGGAAGTTATTCAAAAACCAATGGCAGATGGCGGAGAAGGAACAATGGAGGCTCTACTTACTGCGGCAAATGGAGATAGTATCCCGTTAAATGCTGCAGGACCATTGGGAGAAAAAGTAACTACTGCTTATGCAATAACGGAATCAAAAACTGCCATTATCGAATGTGCAGCCATTGCAGGGCTTACACAGGTACCTGAAACAAAGCGAAATCCGGATCATACGACCTCTTTTGGTATTGGGGAAGCTGTTAAGGATGCCATGGAAAAAAATTGCTCGGAAATCATCATCGGCCTTGGCGGGAGTGCGGTAAATGATGGCGGACTGGGAATGCTGCAGACTTTGGGGCTGAAAGCATTTGATGTTCATGGTGAGGAAGTTGGGTTTTTTGGAAAGGATCTTCACCAGGTGGACGCAATTGATTTTTCCGGGGTGGATTACAGGCTTAAAGATATGTCCATTAAAGTGGCATCAGATGTCGATAATCCGCTCTGCGGAGAACATGGTGCAACCTATGTATATGGACCGCAAAAAGGAGCGGCACACGAGCAGCTGGAAGCGTATGATCAGGCGATGGAACATTTTGGGCGTCTTGTGGAAAATGAAATTGGCGAGCATTTGATGAACCAAGCCGGAGCCGGTGCTGCTGGCGGACTGGGATTTGCGTTGTTATCACTGGGGGCTGAACTCATCTCAGGTGCCAAGCTTGTGGCAGAAGCAAGCCGTGTAGAGGAAGCAATTCGTGAATCTGACCTGGTGATCACAGGGGAAGGTCAAAGTGATGAACAGACACTTTATGGAAAAGCACCGGGTTATATTGCCTCTCTCGCAAAAAAATACGATGTACCTGTCATTCTGCTTTCCGGGAGCCTCGGTGGAAATTTAGATGCATTAAGTGATCATTTTTCCGGGTGTTTTTCCATTACAAATAAGCCGCTCTCCCTTGAAGCATGCATGAAAAATGCCGGCGTGCTTTTAACGGAACAGACGCAGCTGGTGATGAATTTGATTAAGGTGTTGAGAGATAAATAAAGTATTGGCGATTTAATATATTTATAGTGAGTATTAACGAATACTTAACCCTATAAAAAGGGGTTAAAGTAGAAATATTGATTGCATAAGCTGAAGGAAAAATACTATTATCATTCTGTGCAGGCACAACTGAAAACCTTTTAAAACTGCTGACACATCCAAAAGTTCAAAAAAACAGTTGACGAAATCAAAAATATGATATATCGTATACATTAATAGTTGATAATCGAATAAGCAAATCTCTTATCAAGAGTAGCTGAGGGACTGGCCCGATGACGCTCGGCAACCGGTATGTGTAATGCATAACAAGGTGCTAAATCCTGCAAAACGTGATGTTTTGGAAGATAAGAGAGGACGACTGTAATGTATTTACAAGCCTCTCTTTTCTTTCGGAAAGAGAGGCTTTTTGTTTATCAAAATATCTAACAGGAGGAATGGAAAATGAAGAAAGCAGTATTTATTTACGGTCTTATATTATTGACAGGAGTGCTTGGCGCTTGCGGAAGCAGTTCAGCAGATAGTGAAGCACTGGATGAGGACAGTTTAGTAATCGGTGTAACCGCTGGACCGCATGAGCAAATAGTTGAAGTGGTTTCAGATGTAGCGGCGGAAGATGGCCTGGAGGTCGAACTAAAAGTGTTCTCTGATTATGTTTTGCCGAACACTTCTCTGGATGAAGGAGATTTGGATGTAAATAGCTATCAGCATCAACCTTTTCTTGATGCGTTTAACGAGGATCATGGTACAGACCTTGTTTCTGTCGGCAAAACAATTCTGAATCCGATGGGTGTGTATTCCGAAACATATGAAAATATTGATGATCTGCCGGATGGTGCAGCATTTGGATTACCGAACGACCCAACGAATGGGTCAAGGGCACTTTTCATTTTAGAAGAAGCAGGAATTATCGGGCTGGATCCAGAAAAAGCAGAGACAGCTTCCATTCATGATGTGATTGAAAATCCAAAGGGACTGGAATTCATTGAATTGGATGCAGCACAGATTCCGAATCAGTTAAGTGAAGTAGATGCTGCTGCCATCAATACAAATTTCGCGCTTGGTGCAGGCATAAGTCCTCGAGATGATTCTATTCTGCTCGAATCCACCAACTCGCCATATGTGAATTATATTGTAGTTCGTCCAGAGAATGCGGATGATCCAACGGTGGAACGATTTGTCAATGCATACCAATCTGAGGAAGTAAGGGAGTTTATTGAGGAAGAATTTGATGGGTCTATTATTCCGAGCTGGGATGAGTAATTTTGAAGAGTAATAGTATTTTCATAATATGCAGCGAAGTTTATAGGTCGGGAGCAGGAGGTTCTCATTGGGATCCCGCAATTCCCGGGCATTTGCCATGGCGGGGGGTGTGGGCCAGTTATTGTCGCGTGTTTTTTAGCGGTATTTTGGGGTTATCAGCGGGTCGGAGCTTTTTATCAGCGAATCGATCTTTTCGGTCCCCCTCCCCCTTGCTTCATCCCGGAAGCCGTATGCTCTGTAACAAAAGAACTCCCTATGTTTCAGTGAAAGGATGTCAATATGATTAGGTTAGAGAATGTATCAAAAGTCTTCCCCTCTAAAAACGGGGACGTTCAAGCGGTCCATAAAGTAAATCTTCGTGTTGGTAAAGGGGAAATTCATGGTGTGATTGGTTACAGTGGTGCTGGGAAAAGTACGTTAATTCGGGTTGTGAATGCACTGGAAAGACCTACTGACGGGAAAGTGTATATTGCTGATAAGGAAGTGACTGCACTAACGGATGAGGAATTAAGGGTCACCCGGCAGAAGGTAGGCATGATTTTTCAGCATTTTAACCTGTTAAAAACTGCTACCGTTTTTAATAATATAGCCATCCCGTTAAGGCTCTTAGGCTACAGCAGACAAGAAGTAAAAGAAAAAGTGGATAAATATTTGGCAATCGTTGACTTATCCGAGAAAAAGGATGCTTATCCCGCTCAATTATCCGGCGGGCAAAAACAGCGGGTGGCCATTGCTCGCAGCTTATCCCAGGAACCGGAAGTCCTGCTTAGTGATGAAGCGACAAGTGCACTGGATCCGGAGACAACAAATTCCATTCTTGATTTATTGCTGAAAATTAATCAGGAGCTTGGAATTACTATTCTGCTTATTACCCATGAGATGAATGTCATTCAAAAAATATGTGATTATGTGTATGTACTGGAAGATGGCGACATCATTGAAGAGGGAACAGCGATTGATTTATTTACAAATCCAATCGAGCCGACAACAAAGAAATTTTTAAACACCATTTCCCAGCGAAAATTATCGGACTCCCTCATTGAGCAATTAAAACTCAAAGGAACGGTATCCAGACTGACATTTGTTGGGGATAACGCGGGAGAACCACTTTTGGCAGAAGTCAGCCAACGATTTAATGTGCAGCCTAATATCTTAACAGCAAATATTATGGAATTAAAGAACGGTATTATCGGAAATCTTGTGATCCATCTCGTTGGGGAACATAAAAAAACAAGCGAAGCACTTGCCTTTTTAGAAGCGCAAGGTGTCCGTACAGAAGAAGTGGAGGGAAGCTAGCATGGGACAATTTATGGAGGATTGGCTGCCGATTATATGGGAAGCAACTGTTCAAACGTTTCAAATGGTGTCAATCGCCCTTGTACTGGCCATTTTACTTGGTATCCCTTTAGGTATTTTAGTTGTTTTGACGCGTCCCGGCCAGGCACTGGAAAACAAATGGGTCTATCAAGTTCTGAATCTCGTGATTAACATAGTACGTTCCATTCCATTTATTATTTTACTGTTTTTCATATTGCCTTTCACGAAATTCCTTGTTGGCACAACCATTGGCGTCCAAGGGGTCATCGTTCCGCTCGTCCTTTATACAGCCCCGTACATCGCCAGATTGATAGAAAATTCTTTACTGGAAGTAGATGCAGGTGTTGTCGAGGCGTATAAAGCGATGGGGATTAAAAAGCGGCAGATTATCTGGAATGTCATGCTTCGGGAAGCCCGGCCGTCCATTATTCTTGGGCTTACCATTGCCACGGTCAGTCTCATTGGTGCCACAGCCATGGCCGGTCTCGTTGGTGCCGGAGGACTTGGGGATCTGGCCTACCGTTATGGACATTTGCGCTATGAAGCAGAAGTCATGTATGCAACCGTCATCATATTAATCATTTTAGTCCAGGGTGTTCAATCATTTGGAAACAGGCTTGCAGCTAGATTAAAGAAGGATTAACGGGAGGATTTTAATTATGTCTAACGAATTGTATATCGAAAAAAACGGAGCCATTGCTTCGATCATCATTAATCGGCCGGAAAAAAAGAATAGCTTTAACCTTTCCATGTTTCAGCAGCTGGAAAACTTGCTTGATGAACTAAAAGATGATGAAACCGTAAAACTGCTTATCGTAAAGGGAGTGGATAGGACGGCATTTTCGGCCGGAGCGGATATTACGGAATTTCTCGAAGTCCGCTTGCATGCCGAAAAAGCCAAAGCGTACAATGATTTTGCCCTTGGAGCGATCGAAAAATTATACCGTTTTCCAAGACCAACGATTGCCCTCATTCAAACACTTGCCATTGGCGGCGGTTTGGAACTTTCCAATGCCTGTGATTTCCGGTTTGCAGCAGCCGGCAGCAAACTTGGCATTACTTCAGCAAATATCGGCATCGTTTATAATCTGACAAGCACAAAGCGGCTGTACAATCTGATTGGCCCAGCAAAAACAAAAGAACTTTTATACACTGCTAAACTGATAACTGCAGAAGAAGGAAATAAAATCGGTTTAATTGACCAGGTGCATCCTGCAGAAGAATTGGAAGAAAAAGGACTGGAATTTGCCGATCAGATTCTGAAAAAATCCCCTGTTGCCAATGCAGGTATTAAGCAAGTAATCCAGTCAATCATTGATGGTGAAATTGAGGAAACGAAAGCAATTGAAAAGGTCGTGCTTGATTCCTATAGTTCAGCGGATTACAAGGAAGGTATTCAAGCATTTCTCGATAAAAGAAAGCCAAATTTTATTTGAATAAAGAGGTGATTTGATTGTCCATTACAAAAAACAGGGATGCCTATTTTGATAATATAACTTCAGCATCTGCTGTTCCCTTCAGCTTTAAAGATCTGGAACAAGCAGCAAAACAAAAATTAGATCCGGCAGTATTTGGAAATATTCAATCAGGATCAGGTGCAGAGGAAACGCTGCGGAAGAACAAAGCATCTTTTGAAAAATATTCTATCCTGCCCACTTATTTAAATGACGTTTCCAGCCTGGATACGAATGTACAATTATTTGGAGAAACATATGAACATCCATTTCTGCTTGCACCTGTTGGCATGATGAAAATATGTCACAGTGACGGGGATCTTGCCGTTGCGAGAGCAGCTGCAGCTAAAGGGGTGCCTTTTATTCAAAGCACCGTTTCCAGCTATGCCATTGAGGAAGTAGCTGCGGCTAGCGCTGATAACCCAAAATGGTTTCAGCTCTACTGGTCCAATTATAAATCGATCTCCTATAGCATGGTGGAGCGGGCGGAAAATGCCGGATATAAAGCGATTGTTTTAACAATAGACACGCCTATGTTTGGCTGGAGGGAAACAGACATGAAAAACAAATTCTCTCCATTGAAAGAAGGATACGGAAAAGCAAACTATGTATCAGATGAAGTGTTTTTATCTACCCTGGCTGACGATGATAACGAAACAGTCATCAAAGAAATTTTAAAGAATATTCATCATCCAACATTGAATTGGCAGGATATTGCAGAGCTTAAAAGAAAAACATCCCTCCCTATTCTGCTTAAAGGTATTTTAAACCCTTGTGATGCCAAAAAAGCCATCGAAATGGGGATCGATGGGATTATTGTTTCCAATCATGGCGGACGGCAGTTGGATGGGGTTATATCTAGTCTCGATGCCTTGCAGGAAATTGCAAATGAAGTAAATGGTCAAATTCCTGTTTTACTGGACAGCGGAATTCGTCGTGGAGCTGATGTTGTAAAAGCACTTGCCCTGGGAGCGGATGCAGTATTGCTTGGAAGACCTTATGTCTACGGGTTGACAATAGCAGGTCAGGCTGGTGTGGAACAAGTTTTAGCTAATTTCATTCAGGACACACGGGTATCTCTTGCACTAGCTGGTGCAAGCAGCATTCAGGAAGCGAAACAGGTAACGGTGATCAAGGAAGGAAATTAAACCATACCCTCCCTGCCCTGCCACTAATAGAAAGGAGCACACAATACATGAAACAGGCACTGGAAGGCATGAAAGTAATCGACTTATCACAAGTGTTGGCGGGGCCTTATTGTACAATGGTCCTTGGAGACATGGGAGCCGATGTCATTAAAATAGAAAAATATCCGAACGGGGACGACACTCGTTCGATGGGCCCCTACATTGATAATGAAAGCTATATGTACATGATGGTCAACCGGAACAAACGCGGGATGCAGCTGAATTTAAAAGAAAAAGAGGAATTAAATACACTATACAAATTAGTGAAAACCGCAGATGTGTTTGTGGAAAACTATCGCCCCGGTGTAACAAAAAAACTCGGCATCGATTATGACATATTAAAAGAAATCAACCCGAATCTTATTTATTGCTCCATTTCGGGCTACGGCCAGACTGGCCCTTACAAAAATAAAGGCGGGTTTGACATTATGGCTCAAGGCCTTTCCGGATTAATGGATATGACCGGGGAAGAAGATGGTAAGCCAGTAAAAGTTGGCATCGCGATTCATGATATTGCCGCAGCCCAAACAGCCATCCAATCGATTTTATCTGCCTATATTCACCGGTTAAAAAATGGCGAAGGGCAATACATTGATGTTTCCCTTGTGGACTCCGGGCTTGCCTGGACCGTTTGGGAAGCTGCCGCGTATTTTGGAAAAGGCGAAGTAGCTACACGCAATGGCACTGCCCACCGGGTTTCCGCTCCTTATCAGGGATATGTGACAGAAGATGGCTATATATTAGTGGGGGCAGGCAATCAGAAGCTTTGGGAAATATTTTGCCAGCATGTCGTGGATAAACCGGAATGGCTGAAAGACAAACGTTTTCTTACCAACAGCCTGCGCGCAGAAAATAGAGAAGCATTGGAAATGGAGATTGAGCGGGTATTCAAACACGAAAATAGCGATTATTGGCTTGAATTGCTGGAAAAACACGGCATTCCATCAGGTCCTATTTTATCCTATGATGAAGCGCTGACGAATGAACATATAAAAAGCCGGGATATGGTACTGGAATATGATCATCCAATTGGAGGCAAAATGCAAACACTCGGATTCCCCGCTATATTTTCCGGTACACCGGGTCAGTTGACAAGACCCGCTCCCCTTCTTGGTCAGCATAATGAAGAAATTTTAGAAGCGTTGGGACACAGGATCAGGTGAGCTGTCCCACCTGGGAATTGGTACAATAAAATTAAATCTACCGTTTTCTTTTGGCTGAATATCAGCCTTCCGATACCCTTGGATTTATCAGCGCTCATGATAATATATCAGCATTCCAACGATCACAGCCCTTTACCATTTGTAGAGTTGGCAAGGAATACTCGAATCAGTCCACACATGAACGAGCAATTGGGACAGAAGACCTGTCCCCTTGTGCCACTTGTGAAAATCCATTATTTCCTGCATACCAAAACTATCAAACTTTATTATGCGGGGTGTGTGAAAATGAACAATCCGAAAAGAAACGATCCATGTCCATGCGGGAGTGGAAAAACTACAAAAAATGCTGTGGAGCTTCGAATGTGGTTGAACTAAGTCCTGAGCTGTACAATACGGAATTGGAAAACCTCCACGAAATGCTATTAGAATATACGATTACAAACTACGAGGATACAATAGAAAATATTTACTTTGAACATCCCCTGCCGGATTTATATCATAGCGAAGCACTAGAGGATGCATACATGGGCGGATTGATTCCGTGGATTATTTTACATGAAACCCCTCCTCACAAAGATCACACTACAAGCCTCGAAAATACTATTCACGATATCCAAAAAATCATGGAGGAGCAGGATTTTAAATCAGAGGAAGAAATGAATACGTTTCTGGATCAATTATTATCAAGTGAAGAAATTCCATCCCCTTCCTCCGACGAGCCCCGCTATATTGCGCAGGAGAAATTGGATAAGGCTCAACAAATAAAAGGGCCAAAACATGCAAAGAAAAAAGAGAAACTGATTAAAGAAGCACTGGAAATTCACCCAAGTAACCCGGACGCCTTTGTACTGCTGGCAAATGATGCAAAATCATCCCAAGAATATCATCACCTTGTCCATCAAGAGGGTCTGAATCAATTAGTTCGATCTTAATTTGAAATGCTTTCATTGGAATCCGTCCGTGCATTGCATTTTCAATATGTGTATCATATTCTATTATTCATATCTGTTGATTTTTGCTATATTATAAGTAGAGAAACCTTGTAGGAGGCTGTTGAATGAAACGGACTGCAGAATTAATATTAGGTATTATCGGAACTGCCATTGATTTTATATTTTTTGTTGCTCTGGGACTATTGCTGTTGCTTATAAACATTGGAGTTGGATGGTCGGGAGTTGAAGCGTATTTTGATGATGTATTGAGCGGCTTTATGTATTTATTGCTTGGTGCATTATGGATTCCCGTAATCAGTTCTTTTATCAGTTTTTTATTGGGGCTGATTGCCTTGCTTAAACTTTCAAGCAGACCGCGCCTTTCAGGTGGACTTTTTATCGCAGCAGCTGTGATAAGCAGCTGGCTGATGTTTTCGGGCATTCTGTTCCAATCCCTGTTATATTTAGCAGCAGGAATAATGTGTTTTGTGCGAAAAGAGACTGAAGAAAGTATAGAGTAGAGGGCTAATCCCCCTACTCTCATTCAGCTGATGTTATCCATGCCTCGATTACGATGTTCCAAATGAAAGCTTCCCTACAGGATAACGCCAAAACCACATTAAAATAGCCAAAAAGATCATCGCCATCAATAAATGAGCCGTAACCACGATGGCCGGCAGATGATAAAATACAACGATGGCACCCATAATCAGCTGCAAAGTCAATAGACCAAGCATCCAATTGGCCACCACCCTTGAACGCTTTTCCCTGTATTCCTTTTTCACTCTCCAAAATAACAGAAGCGTGAATATGAAAAGAACCGCTCCAATAACCCGATGCCTAAATTCGATTAATGTTTCTCCTTGAAGTTCGGGAATCACCTCCCCATTACTTAAGATCGGCGAGGTGGGCTGTCCCATAATGTGCAGATTAATAGAGTATAAAGCAATCATCATCAGTATCCCGGTTGCACATCCAGTCTAAAACCCTGCAGCAACGCCATTGATGTGCTGTAACAGGTGGTACGCGGAGACTACTCTCTAGACCAATCGACGCTAAAATCCCATCAAGTGCAGCGTGTGCTCACCCAACAATCGTTTGATTATACCAAGTTACCCTTCTTTGGACAACCTACTTTTTCATTTTTGAATATTTTAAAGCTTACATCAGGCTAACCTGAAACTGTCTTCTGCATAAGTTTGTATATTTTACGGGTTGTATTGACGTTTCTAATCGTCATTTTTTTGTATAAATCCGTACCAACGAGTTTTATTTTCCCGCTTTTGGCTGCATTTTCCTTATCAACCGACCACAGAATAGCTCCTGTTACGTATTTAACATAATCAATCCCAGGTTTAATTTGCAGTTTATCAATTACTGACTTATCATCAATTTCATCCCATAAAAACATAACACCACTTTTCATATGCTGATCATTTTTCCATGACTCCGGTAGAGAATTCATTATTATCTTGAACTCATCAAAAGTGCGAATTAAAACTTTAATTTGTAATCCGAAATCTTTTTGTATTGCTTCTTCTAGAATATGTGAAACTTCTAACTTTGAAAGGCTATCCTGTGTAAATATGATATTACCTGAATTAATGTATGTCACAACAGATTTCATACCTGCTCTTTCAAATGTTTTTTGAAGTAATTTCATATCAATTTTATTTTTCCCGCCCACATTTATCCCGCGAAGAAGTGCGACATAAACCATAGCTATTACCCCCTGGTTTTAACCCGACAACAGTCAATCATGTTCCGCTTCCATCAGCATTTTCTTTTGCTCCTGAATAGTCCAGGTCGGCTGTTCAAAAACATAATCAAACATATCGGCTATATTAGTTTCACCATAGTTCTCCATCATTTCTATTGCCTTATTTAATTCCAGCTCAATATCTGCTTGTATTTTTTTGATCCATTTCTCTTCCCATAAATTATTCTTTTTCATAAATCGTTCAAGCCGCAGCAAAGGGTCCTTAGCATCCCGCATTTGGTCACTTTTTTCCTGGTCACGATATTTCGTTGGGTCATCCGCCGTAGTATGTGCGCCAAATCGCCATGTCACAGCTTCAATAAGTGTCGGTCCCTTCCCCAGCCGAGCCCGTTCAAGTGCCTTCATCACGGTAAAATAAACTGCAAAAATATCTGTTCCATCTACCCGTACGCCTGGAATTCCATAAGCCTCTGCTTTTTGGGCAATGGTTTCGGAATTCATTTGCTTTTCCATCGGGACCGAAATAGCAAATCCATTATTCTGGTTAAAAAAGACAACCGGAGCTTTAAAAACGCTGGCAATATTCAATCCTTCATGAAAATCACCTTCCGATGTAGCGCCATCCCCAAAATAAGCAATAGCAGCATTTTGATTGCCTTTATATTTTTCAGCCATTGCAGCGCCTGTTGCATGGGGAAGATGAGTTGCAATCGGAACTGATGCAGGAAGTATATTTTTCTTTTTTGAAGGGAGGCTTCCTTCGATCCGGCCATTCCAATAAAGCAGGGTTTTATCCATATCAGCTCCAAAGGTTAATGCCGCTCCATGATCGCGATAGGAAGGAAAAAGCCAATCGTCCGTTTGAAGTGCCAATGCACTGCCAACCTGCGAAGCTTCCTGGCCTTCAAATGGCACGTAGGTTCCAATCCGTCCCTGACGCTGCAATGCTTTCCCTTTTCGGTCAAAAGTCCGGATACGCAACATGTGATAATAGTATGATTTTGATTTTTCCACCAGCATTTCCAGCTCGTAATCTTCTGTTATAACTTGTCCTGTTTCATCCACGATCCTGAATTGAGGATATTTCTCTTTCACTCTAATCCCACCCTTATTAAAATGGATTTTCACCCTATCCCCGAATATCCCATTTCGGACTGTGTTTCCGATTGAAAAAGTTATTCCGATTTTGCTGTTCTTCCATTCTTGACTGGCATTTGCGGTTTGCTGCTTCTACCGTAGTAATGCAATCGAGCTTTGCTTGGCGGTAGATTTCAAGAATCGAATGATAAATAGCTTTTGTTTTTAATAATACACGCTCCTTATTTGGTTCATACAATTCATCGGAAACTTGAATTAACCCCCCGGCATTAACAATATAATCCGGTGCATAAAGGATATTCTTTTTATCAAGCAACTCTGCATGACTGTTGTCATAAAGCTGATTATTTGCTGAGCCAACAATGGCCTTCACCTTCAACTGTGGTATTGTTTGATCATTAATCACTCCGCCCATCGCACAAGGTATGAAAATATCAGCATCTGTACTGTATATCTCTTCCTTGCCTGCAACTTCTACTGACCCCCCATTCACAGCTGTTTTATTTTTAAACTTATCAAGAATTCCCCTATCTACATCGCTAATAAATAAAGTTGCACCCAGCTTTAACAAATGATCCGCAATTTTATAGCCAACCTTGCCCAATCCCTGAATGGCGTAGCTTTTACTTTCCAATCGATCCTCGCCGAAAAGATACTGATTCGTCGCCTGTAATCCGTAAATAACACCCTGTGCAGTTGGTATGGATGAATCTCCTCCCCCGCCATAGGCTTCTGGAATACCGGTAATAAAATTGGTTTCTTTTGAAGCTTGTACAAAATCATTCATGGTTGTTCCCATGTCTGTTCCAGTATAAAATCTGCCATTCAATGAATCTACAAACTGACCAAACGAACGAAATAAAGCAGGACTTTTATCTTTTTCCGGATCACCAATAATAACGGCTTTTCCGCCTCCGAAATCAATATCTGCAGCAGCGCATTTATAAGTCATACCCTCCGATAGACGCAAAGCATCCTCCAACGCGTCATCCATCGTTTCATAGGGATACATTCTTGCTCCCCCAAGTGCGGGGCCAAGCTTTGTATCGTGAATAGCAATGATTGCCTGCAGTCCTGTTTTAGGATCATTACAGAACATGACTTGCTCATGATTTGCCATTTTTTCTAACATATTTATATTTTCCTGCTTATTTTTTTGGGAAAAGTCTACAACCCCCATGAAAAAGACACCTCCATTAATTTTCACTGGCTAAAAGCTGTATTTATGTATTAAAGTGCGTATTCAAAACCCCCATGTCTTACCAGACACCGCAAAAATCCCATTTTCTTATAAAAAGGATGATAAAAAGAACCGAGAAGTTCAGATCGCGGCGTAGCTTTGAGCATAAGATAAGCTTCTGTTCATTTACTTCGCACGCAGGAAAAGCGTATTTCTTTTCCAAGGAACGGAATGTATGCATTTAGATACATGAGTAGCGTCAAGCCAACGAGCTACCACAAAATGTGGTGAATTCGACGTTCGACACAAATCTTTACGGTGGGGCAAGCATTTCAGCGTAGGCCCAAGACGTGTCGGTAATTAGTCGAAGCTCCCCTGTCGAAGTGTCATTTTTACCGGACTTTTTGAACCACTTCTTAAAACTATAAGTGATTATCCCACTAGCTCAGAATCAGTGTTCTTACCGTTGAGGCACACAAAGTAATTAAGCTTCTGAACAATTCACCTTTGAATTTCTGCCTGTTTACGTTCATAAGAAAAGTTATTCTGAGCAAAAGGGATACTCATTAAACTATATAACTAATTAATAATTTAATAAACTTTATCTCGTGCCTGACTACAACATGGAAAGAAAACGTACCGGGATAATTACATTAGCCAAAAATGCAGTCATGGTATAATTCACCCGTATTCAGAGAAGGCGGCTCCACTTAATCCACGTCACTCGCCCTAATCATGCCTCCCCGCAGAAGCCGGGGAGAGCTCAAGACACAGTCTGTACATTGCCAAGCAGGTGGTTTTACCTATGCTCCTTATATTACTCATTTCTTTTTAGGAGCTAATCCATCCCATATTGGCATTAGCTGCAATTAATACTTCATGTATCTGGGAAGTCCCTTCAATGACTTCATTTATTTTAGCATCACGATAGAACCTTTCTATATCGTAGTTTTGGATAAAACCGTTTCCTCCATGAATCTGCACTGCTTTATCCGCTGCACTGACACCCATTTTAGAAGCAAAATATTTGGCATTCCATGTCTCCATAATGGATTCAGCAACATTCATTTGCTTTAAATAACCTGCATAATAACACATTAGCCGAGCAGCCTTAACTTCTACAATCATTTCTGTTAGCATCTTTTGAACTAATTGATTTTTGTTAATGGATGCACCGAACTGTTTTCTTTTTCCGGAATAAGTAAAGCTCTTCTCCAGGCATGCTTGCCCCAAGCCGACACATCCCCAGGCAATGGTGTATCTTCCATAATCCAGCGAATTCAAAGCAACATGGGAAAGACCCATACCTTCTTTTCCAATCATATTTTCTTTTGGAATGACACAGTCTTCAAAATGTAATTCTGCCAGCATAGATGCTCTGTTGCCCATTAACCCACTCATGGGAACAATGTCTAACCCCGGCGTATCTGCTTCCACGAGAAATACGGTGGGATTGTTGTTGAGTTTGGTTACCACCAGGAATAAGTCAGCCGCTTGTCCCATTGTTATCCATTTTTTTTCGCCATTAATCATGAAACTGTCATTTTTAACTTCAGCCTCGCATGTAACACTTTTGGCATCACTGCCTGCACCGGGTTCCGATAATGCAAAAGCACCAAGCAGGCTTCCATCTGTCATAAGCGGTAAATACGTTTTCTTTTGTTCTTCCGTTCCAAATCTTTCAATTGCTATTGCCACCATGCCATGAACGGTGAACATTGCTCTTGTAGATGAACATACTCTTCCTATTTCTTCATTTAGCAGACCCAGCGTGATAGGATCCCAGTCTTTTCCTCCGTATTCTTCCGATATCATGGAACCAAGATAACCTGAACGGTGAATTTTATCCATGATTTCCTCTGACAGCCATTCATTTCTGTCACTTTCAGCCGCAAAGGGAGCTATCTCTTCTTCTGCAAACCTTCTGAATTGCTCTTTTAATTCTTTTTGGTTATTTGTCAGTTGTATTTCCATTTCTTCCCCCTTACCTTTTTTTACTTTAGTAACTTTTTCATCTTCCTTAAGAACTATTGAACTTGCTTTTGTTCTAAAAAATTGGATATAGTGTCAATCGATTTGAAATTACTCAAATCCAGTTCATCATTGCTTAATTGAATGTGAAATTCCTGTTCTATAAACATGACCAACTGCATTGCAAAAAGCGAATTAACATAACCTGTAGAAAACAAATCTTCATCATCACGCAACTGATGATCGCCAAAAAACTGCTGCAAAAATTCCCGAATCTTTAATTTTGTATCATTCAATTTCATGACCCTCTTTTCATATTTTTAACTTGTCCAATAATCGATTTAATTTATTTAAGGTAATGAATTCATGCTCATCCACAACAAGCCTTGACAGCTTGGTTAAAGAGCCGTCCGTACTTACATCAGCAAATACTTCAGCTCCTCTTTCGGCAGCATTATTCAATGTTTTCATCCATTCCATCTTACTGTACATATTTTTGATTATTTCCTGCTTTGCTTCTGTTCCTTTATAAAGTAATTTTTGACTGTAAGCAGAAAGAATAGGAACCTCTAAATCTCTGAAATTTATAGATGCCATTACTGCTTCTAAGTCTTCTATACCATCTTTAGTAAATCGGGAGTGAAACGCAATAGGCGAATTCAGTTTAGAAGCCTGCAGAGCTCCGGCCTCCATACTCAGATCAACGATCTCCTCTATTGCTTCATCTACTCCTGAGATGGTAACACAGTCATCATTATTCACAATGGAGATCTGAACACACTCAGACAGATTCTTTTTCACAATTGTTTCCGCTATATCATGTTCTGTCCTTCCAATAATGATAGCCATGTTTTCTTTTTGTTTGGAATGCTTTCGCCTATACCTGCTTATTCCATTTAGAATATCCAATCCATCTTCAAAGGAAATGGCTCCATTACAGGCTGCAGTTGTAATTAGACCCATACTGTAGCCTAAAGACATAGACGGTATATACCCGAAGGAAAGATAGGACCGATAAATACTATGGTTTGCAGCATAAATTGCCATCCAATCCAGCTCCGGGTTATCTTCTGTATAAATGTCCGTGTCACAAATATATGACCATAGATCATATGATAGTTTTTCATTCACCACATGGCATAGTTTCTTCACTTCACCCAGCTGCGTACTGTTCAACATCGCAATTGATTCTTTATAATTGGCACTGATTCCCTGAAAGATCATAACAACTTTTTTATTTCCTTGTCTTCTTTCCATTATTCTTCTCCTCTGAGGTAAACTGTATTATTTCGGTTTCATAGTAATGATGCTGCCTAGATGATGAACATACTTCTGAAGGGCTTCTCTAATTATTGTCTTCTTATCCTCCTCACAAAATAAATGTATCTTCAATCCTCCCTCGTGAAGCGCCACATTAATTTCTGTAGACAAATCGCCTTGTTCTCCCCCGAGCGCTTCATCCTCTGCTTTTGAATCATAGATAGCTGAAAAATTAAATATTGGTACTTGAATCGCGTTTGTATAGACACCTTTTAAAGCTTTACTAATTCTTTTATACTGCTTCTCAAAGTCCTTGTTCTCCAACAGTGTTGAAAAATTAATATTCTTTCCGCATGCCAAATTAATGAAGTCATGCACTTTTTCCATATCAAATTTTTCACCTTTTTTTATTACTAATGGCAATACATCAAGAAACTCTCCAACCGTATTGTAGTAATTATTTACATTATTTTTTCTGTCTTGATACATCATGACAAAAGGTACTTTTTCCATATCAAAGCTGCTTTCCAAAATGACCTGGAAAATATTTAAGGAAACTTCCCAGGCGTTTTCTTTGATTTGCTCATAAATGTCTTCCGATAATTCGAGTGATATAGTGGTATTTCTAAAAGATTTGTTTTTAAATGCTTGATTATACAATTTTATACGCTTCGAAAAATCATTAAGACGAAACTTTTCCATAAGCTCTTCTTCAGATATATCCTTTGGACCTGAGAGCACTTGGCGGACATAGGTATCATATCCGGTAACTTCTTCCAAAAGTTCACCGTTGTCAGCATATGCCTTTTTAATATTTGCTTTTATGATCTCCATGCTCATTCCATCAAATATGAGATGATTAAAAGGCATATAAATTTTGTACTTTGCACGATCTAATTTAACTATAATCACCTTATACAGAAGCTGATGCATCATTTTTTCTTTGCTTTCCAAGTTCTCCTGATATAGATTGTCCACGATGAAATTTATGGCCTGTTTTTTCACTTTCTCCGTTGTGTTTTCCAGGTTTACATAAGGTATATTTAGATGCTCCGGCATGCCGTGTTCTTTCATTTCCATTTTCCCGTCTGACATTACTAATTTGGTTCTCAGCAATCCCTGTTTATTGATCACACTAACGATACTTTTTTTCAGCAGCTTCACATTTACCTCATGATTAAATTTCATAATTGCACCGCTGTACGTCCTATTTGTCTCCCACGTAATCTTTTGGATGGAAGATGTGGGAAATACTTTGGTTGCTTCCACACTCAATATCATATCGTTAAATTCATTTATCTGTTTTGTCAGTTGTCGTTTGATTTCATTGATTCCCGTATAGACAACTTCTGCATTTTCTTTCTCCGCTTGAACTGCCGATGAGTCCGGAGCTATACAGTTTAAATAAATGGACCTTATCGTTTCATAGTAAAAAAGGTCTTTAATGGAAATGTCAAAGTTCAATTTTCTTAGCTCCGTATATATCTTGGCAATTCGTATGGAGTCTGCTCCCAATTCAAATAAGTTATCCTGCACGCCAATCTGTTTCAATCCCAATACCTTTTTGCAAATGTCCTTTATCGTTTGTTCGGCTTCATGAACTTCCTCATCCTTAGAAGCAGTGGTTTGTATATTTGTTTCGATATCCGGAAGTCTCTCCCTGTCCACCTTTCCATTTATAGTAAATGGAAGAGACTCTAATCTGATGAAATAAGACGGTATCATATAGTTTGGAAGGGTCTTCCTCAATGTTTCTCTTAAATCAGCAACACTGATTTCATCCTCCGATACAAAATAAGCACAAATATATTTCATCCCATTTATTTCTTTATCCGCTATAGCAACTTGGGATATGGATGATATGTTCAGCATCTGTTGTTCTATTTCACTCATTTCAATTCGGAATCCCCTGATTTTAACCTGATGATCCATTCTTCCTAAATACGCTATATTTCCGTCCGGCATCCACCTGGCAACATCCCCTGTTTTATAAAGTGTTTCGCCTGTTTTATAAGGATTTTCTATAAATTTCTTCCTTGTTAGGGATTCGTTATTCAGATATCCGCGGGCTACACCAGCTCCGGATACACATAATTCACCTTCAACACCGGCAGGGACCAGCTTATGATCTTCATCCAGGATGAGAACACGATGGTTTGATATCGGCCTTCCAATCGGTATGCTTCCTTTACTTTTATCTGAGAGCGGATAAAAGGTTGTACAAACTGTATCTTCTGTCGGTCCATATGCATTAATAACTGTCATCTTCTTCAATAAATGGCTAATTTGATTCTCTTTCACTTCACTGCCGGCTACGATTACTTTCTGCAGGCCATTATCCGCATCAAGCTCGGCTGCGATAAATGGAGGCAGAGTTACTGTCGTGATCTGATTGCTTTTTATATAATCATTGAATAAATCCGGACTTGTAATTACATCCTTTTCCGGTATATAAAATGTGTTTCCAAGCAAAAGTGTCATGTTTAATTCCCAAGAAAATGCATCAAATGCCATACTGGCAAATTGTAATATGTTTTCATCTCCGCTTATTTCAAGTTCCTGCTTAAACCAATTTGTCAGATTAATGACCCCTCTTTGTTCAAGCATGACCCCCTTTGGCTTCCCGGTAGTCCCTGACGTGTAAATAACATATGCCAAGCTGTTTAAATTACTTTTGTTATCTATTTCTTCCACTTCATTCGCATACAGCTCTTCATCTTCCAAATAAATGAACTCACTGATGGCAAGTTCTCTTTGTTGCAGAGATTTTCTGGTGGTTAACAACATTTGAACTCCACTATCGCTAAGCATATAATTGATGCGAGCTTCAGGATATTCTGAATCGATGGGTAAATATGCTGCTCCTGCCTTTAATACAGCAAGTATTCCAATTACCATTTCAAAGGACCTGTCTGTCATCACCGGCACAATGGTCTCCGGCCCAATTCCCTTATCTCTTAACAGCTTAGCCAATGAATTTGCCTTTTTATTTAACTCGCTATAGCTCATTTTTTGGCCATCATATACTATTGCAGGCTTATCCGGGTTTTTCTTCACGTGATAGTCAAATAATCCTTGAATTGTAGCCTTCATGTCCAAAGGAACATTCATGGAATTAAAATCTTCCAATAAAACGTTTCTTTCCTCATTCTCCAGCAATTCCAGTTCATCAATTTCAAGTTCAGGATTCTCCATTATTTGATCCAAAATACCGGCAAAATGATCTTTTACCTTACTGACTGCCTTCTGATCATAAATGCCGTCATTATAATCAAACGCGATGACAAGTTCATCTCCAGATATTACCTTCAGGTTGAAGCTGTAGTTTGTCTCTTCAATAGACGTAAATTCGCCAATTTGTAAACCCGCGTCTTCAAGTATCCCGTCATTAATCAAGTTTTTATCTATGGGATAATTTTCAAATACCATTAATGTATTGATTAAACTTGATTTAACCTCTGTATTCTTTTGAATTTCAGCCACAGAGACATAACGATACGGTTCATTCTCATCTAAATCAGCTTTCATTTTCCTGATTATTTCTGTATATCGTTTTTCTTTCGTTGTGTTTACTCTTAATGGTATCGTATTGATAAATAAGCCTACCATTTCATCAATTTGATTAATTTCTGTCGTCCTGCCGGAAACAATAAACCCAAATACGATATCTCTAACGTTATTGTACCGCTGCAGCTGGATTGCCCAAATACTTTGTAAAATCGTATTGACTGTGACATTGTTAGTTCTTGCAAATACATTTAATTGATCCGTTTTCTCTTTACCCAGACTCCAAATGACCTCTTGGCTTCTTCCCTGACTGATAGATGACTTTTTAAAAGGTATTTCAATATGATTGTTATAGCCGGTCAAATAGTCTTTCCAAAAACCGACCGCCTTCTCTTCATCCTGTTTCTTCAGCCATTCAATATATTTTTGATAAGGAACCACCTTTTCCGTAAACTGAGGTGCACCCACCTTGTAATTGTTGTATATCTGAAATAACTCTTGGGTAATGATACCAAAGGACCAGCCATCCAAAATAATATGATGGTTGCTCAGGATCAGACTAAATTCCTTTTCATCAAGCTTTATTACAAACAGCCTGATTAAAATATCCTTAAATAAGTCAAAACCTCGTTTTCTATCCTTCTGCAATAATTTGTGGACATAGCGTTCCTTGTTTCCTTTCATCTTACTGATATCAAAATATTGCAGTTCCGGAACTCTGTTTTTATATACAACTTGCATATTCTCATGAAAACTGCTGCTGTCAAAACTCGTTCGAAAAACATCATGACGAGCTGTCAAGTCCTGAAAGCTTTTGTTCAGGATCTCGACATCTAGGTCTCCTGTTAATGAAAGCTGCATACTGACATGGTATGCCTCTCCACTTTCCGATAAAGAATGGAAAATCAGTCCTTCCTGCATTGGGGAAAGCGGGTAAATGCTTTGAATATTATCCATAGCATCTTCATAAGACTGTAATTGTACTGGCATTATTGCTTCGTCTGTAACATCTGAAACGGTAACCTCCACTTGTTCTTTCGATACACAATGAGAAATGATAGACTTGACGTTATTCATATAATCTTGTAACAGTTGATCGATGTTTGTATCATTAAATTCTTCGCTGCTGTAATTCAAAGTCAAGTTAAATTCCCCGTTTGCAATAAAAGCAACAAAATCCAATGGATACAATCGTATACTGTCTTTACTGGCGGAAGTTCCTCCGGATATCTCAGACAATGTAAAGTTTTCACCGGATATAATATGGTCAAACTGTCCCAAATAATTGAAGCTTACATCCGGTTCAATTATTTCTCCCAAATCATATTCCGTTAAATACTTCAGAATACCATATCCTATCCCTTTATTCGGGACTTTCCGCAATGTATCTTTTGTCCCCGCAATCAGTTCTCCCAAATGTTTAAAACTGCTCAAAACTACCGGGTACTGACTTGTAAACCATCCAACTGTTCTTGTGATATCTACATCCTTCACGATTGGCTCCCTGCCATGAGATTCCAGGTTCAGCACGATTTGATTGGTGTGATTAAATTTGCCTAAAGTAAGGGTTAAAGCGGCAAGTATAATATCGTTTATTTCCGTAGAATATGCTCTATTTACTTCCGTAAGCAGCTTATCTGTAAAACCTTTGTCTAAAACTGCTGTTTTGGTGCTCATTGTATGCCCATGAAGTTTTTTGGATTCCTTAATCTGTTGCGGCTTCCTCATATCATAAGCGTTTAAGTTCTTCCAATACGCAAGCTCCTTCTTCATCTGATAACCTGCGGAAAAATCTTTTTGTCTCGCCGACCATTCTTTAAAAGATGTGGTTTTTGCCGGAAGCACTATCTCCTGTTTGAGTTTCAGCCCATTATAAATCCTATCAAAGTCTTCCACGATAATTCTCCATGACACGGTATCTACAATAAGATGATGAATTGCTATCAGCAGATGATCCCCTTTATCGGTTTTAAATAATCCCAATTTGACTAATGGGCCCTTGTCCAAATCCATGCTTGCCTGTATATCACTGCATAAGTCATTGATTTCTTCTTTATTGACGTCTCTTCCGGTTAAATCATGCACAACCATGTCATAGAGCTTTTCTGATGTTTCTTTAATTCTTTGCTTTCCATCTGTAAATACTGCTCTTAATATGTCATGATGTTTGATAATAGTTTCAAAGGCTTGCTGCAGCCACTGTTGATTAAAGCCTTCTTCACTAAAAAGCATCAGTTCTTGATTAAAATGATTCTTCACTAATTTATTTTGTTGAAAAAACCATTGTTGAATCGGTGTCAGATCAACCTCACCTGTTACTTCCCCCTGATCTATTTCTCTGTCATTCTGTTTAACATTTCCGCTTAATTCTTTAATGGTTGGGTTTCCAACTAAATCTTTTAGCTCAACATCATATCCCTCATTTCTGATTCGGGCTATAATTTGTATTGCTTTAATTGAATCTCCGCCCAAACTGAAAAACTTTTCATTTATTCCAATTCTATTAACGCCCAGTACGCTTTTCCAAACCGAGGCAATGACCTGCTCCACTTCATTTCCTGGTGCATCATCATGGAAATTTGTCTCCGTATGTTTACCTGGCAGCGGCAGTTGTTTTTTGTCTATCTTCCCATTAAGCGTAAGCGGCAATGACTCCATCCTTATAATCCAGGCAGGAATCATATAATCAGGTAAATGCTTTTTCAGCTCATCTTTCATTTCTTCACGATCATAATTTGTTTCTGAGCTGTAGTAGGCGCAAAGATACTTATCATCCTGCTCCTCTCTGGATACTACCGCAGCTTCCTTCACCCCTTGAAGCTTCAACAGCGCATTTTCTATTTCTCCAGGCTCAATTCGGAAACCTCTTATTTTCACCTGCTGGTCCATTCTCCCTAAATATTCGATATTTCCATCAGGCAGCCACCTGGCCTTGTCACCGGTTCGATACATCTTCTGACCCGGCAAAAAAGGATGGTCAACGAATTTCTCTTTTGTCAGTTCTTCCTTATTCAGATAACCTGCAGCCAGCCCATCACCCGATAAACATAGTTCTCCTTCCATTCCAATAGGAACTAATTCGAAATTACTGTCTAAAATATATGCCGTTGTATTCGAAATCGGAGAACCGATCGGAATTGTCTTTTCTTCGTTCACAGGAGAACTCATACGGTATGCTGTAGAAAATGTTGTATTTTCTGTTGGTCCATACCCATTTATAATCGTAAGACCAGCAGCTGCTTTTAATGCTCTATTTACATATTTCGGATATAATACATCACCGCCAACAAGCAAGGTTCTTAATTCACTGAAAGTTTTCGGGTTTACTTCCGTTACTTTATGAAACAATGCAGGAGTCAAAAACATAGTTGTGATTTTATTTGCTTTCAGAAAATCTTCCAACAGGTCATAGTCCAGTATGGTATCCTGATTTGCAAGATAAAGTGCAGCACCGTTCAGCAAAGGTCCCCAAATTTCAAAAGTGGAGGCATCAAACGTAATCGATCCTGTCTGCAGCAGCCTGTCATCCTCTTTTATATCAACATAATTCGTTTCTTTCACCAGTCTGGCAATACTTTTATGCTTTATATCTACTCCTTTGGGATTTCCTGTTGTTCCGGAAGTGTAGATAACATATGCCCGGCTCGTCGCATCATTTATTATTTCAGGGTCATTTATATTGCCGGTATAGGCACTATTTTTGGTAATATCCAGCAGCTTCGGAACAACTAAAAGCGCATTCCGATTCTCTGTATCAGCTAATACCATTTTGACATTGCCATCATGCAGCAAGTAGTTTATTCTGTCTTCTGGATATGCGGGATCAATTGGCAAATATGCTGCTCCAGCTTTTAGAATAGCCAATGTTCCAATTACCATCTCGAGGGATTTCTCTACCATAATGCCTACTATGTGCTCTTTTTCAATTTCTTCTTCTTTCAGCGTATGGGCTAGTCTGTTCGCCTCCCGGTTTAGATCCTCATATGTTAAATGTTTATTTTCAAAGACCACCGCTGTATTGTTTGGCGTTTTTTTGACCTGTTTTTCAAACAGTTCCGCCACTGTATTATTTTTTGGATATGCAGTTTTTGTATCATTAAAGGAAACGAGCATTTTATGCTTTTCTTCCGGATTATCCAATTGGATATCCTGTATCTTCACCATACTATTCTGCATAATTTGATCCATTAAATTTTCAAAGGAATTCATTACTTTGGAAACATCTTCTGTGCTGTACACTTTTTCGTTATATAAAAACTTTATCTCCATTTCTTTATTCGGCGTCACCACAACAGTGAAGTCATAGTTAGTTTCATCGATTACTGTGTTGCGAAAAATAGAATGGTTATCACTGTTCAGTGTCAACTCATTATTTCGTTCAATTTCTTCTTTTAATTCACCTTCATCCAATGGAAAGTTCTCAAATACAAAAAGACAATTTATAAGATCGTTTTTGAGCCGGCTGACGTTTTGTATCTCTGCCAGGCTTAAATAATCGTATTGGCTGTTTTTTAAAATTCTCCCTCTTACAGCCTGCATCAGTTCTGTAAATTGTGTATCGTCTGGCACTCTTACGCTTAGGGGAACCGTATTGATAAATAGCCCAAGAATGTTTTCTGCTCCCTCTAATTCGGGACTTCTTCCCGAGACAACATAGCCATATACAATATCACTATTATTTCCGTATTTATGAAGAAGAATGGCCCATATACTTTGTAAAACCGTATTAAGGCTTACTTTATGTTTTCGTGCCAATTTCTCCATGGATCCTGTCTGTTTCTTATCAAGGGTCAAGCTTAATTCTTGTTTAACTGTTTCATTATTTTTATTCTCTGTGCCAAATGGCACTTTAACAGGATGATTAATTTTTTCCAGGTTGGATCTCCAGTAATCCTTCGCATTTTCAAAGTCTTTGGTCTTTAACCATGCAATATAATCAGAGTATGGTTTTCCATCCTCCAAATCAGCCGGGATTCCATATTTCAATTCGTTATATATGCTGAAGAGCTCACGTACAATGATACCGAAACACCAACCGTCCATCAGAATATGATGGGCATTAAAAATGATGTAATAATGCTTTTCATCTGTCTTAACCAAGGTTAATCTTATTAGCATATCGGTACTTAAGTTAAATCGTTCTTGTTTCTGTTGTTTAATTAAATCATCAACAAGTTTTTCTTTCTGCTTATGCTGCTCTGTAAGGTCCAGATATTCAACTTCAGCCTTTCTCTTATTAAAAATAACCTGCATACTTTGCTTAAAAGAAAAGTAATCAAAAACGGTTCTTAAAATATCATGCCGGTCTATCACCTTGTTGAATGCTTGTTCTAAGATTTTCTCATCGACCGAACCCTCTAATTGTATACTCGAAACGATGTTGTAAGGATCATCTTTTTCGAGCAAAGTGTGATAAAGCATTCCTTCCTGCATCGGTGCCAGCGGATAAATTCTTTTAATGTTACCCAGACTGTCCTGATAAGCCTGCAGTTCCTCCAAAGTGATATCTCCATCGGTCAGATCAGAAGTCGTAACAACACTATCTTCTTTTTTCAGGCAATGATCCATAATTAAAACGAGAGAATCTTTGTAGTATTTCATTAAGCCTTCCATTGTCCCGTCGTTAAATTCTTTATTACTGTAGGTGAAGGAAACTTTTAAGCTTCCCTCTGTGAATACTCCTAAAACAGTCAATGGATAGAATGCCTGGCCATTGTTTAACTTAACTGCTTGAAACATACTGTCATTTTTGCGGGGATTTCCCCTCCATAGATAGGTAAATTGTATTTCCGGCTTTAAATTAACATTCAATTTTTCCTCGGATAAATACTTAGCCAGTCCATAAGACATTCCACTATCGGGGATGTTTCGCAACATATCTTTTGTGTTTTTAATGGTGTCCGCAATATTAACATGGTTTGTCAGAATCACTGGATATTGCGTTGAAAAACACCCGATTGTTCTGGTGACATCTATACCTTCCAGCCTCTCTTGCCGGCCATCCGTTTCAACATTAATTAATGTCTTTTCTTCTTTTGTCCAATTGCTGATTGTCATTGCCAGAGCTACCAGTAAAAGCTCTCTCGTTTCCGTGTTGTACGCTTTATTCATCTTTTCCAGCTGCCTGGTATTTTGTTTACCGAATTCAAACATTTGCTGCCTGCGAGTTGATGACGTTTTAATTTGCACATCCATGTTTCCTTCCCTCCCTGTCCTGCTATTTGCTATCCATTTTCTTATCTGGCGTCTCTTGGCAGTTTTTTTATATTTACTTCTTCTAATTCATTCCAGTAAGCAAACTGATTTGTTATCGTATGGGAATCGGCATATTCATTCAATTTTTCCGACCATTCCTTATAGGATGCAGTTTTCTTCCCAAACGTAATTTCTTCCCCATTCATTGCCTGGGCATAACCACTTTCCAAATCTTCCAATAGAATTTCCCATGATCTATCGTCTATGAGCAAAGAATGGATAGCTATAAAGAAATAATCTCCCGTTGCTGTTTTAAATAAACCCAATTTAACCAATGGTCCTGCATCAAGGCTGATACTATCCTGGATTTCGTTACATTTATCCAACATTTCTTCATAGCTTGAATCGTTGTATACATGCAAATCATATAGATTACCTTCCTGCCCCCGGTTAATTTGCATAATTTTTTCTCCATACGACTTATACGCCATCCTTAATGCATCATGGTGGACCATTACGTTGTCAAACACCTTTTTGATTGAATCAAGCTGAATCCCATCTTCTGTATATAAGACCACGGACTGAGATAAGCTGTACTGCTTTAATTCCCCGTCAAGATAGCTTAGCTGAATTGGTGTGAGGTTTACTTTTCCTGTTACAGTTTCTTGACTGTGCTTGTTTTTGGATACAAAAACTTTGGCCAATTCCTTGATTGTCGGATGATCGTAAACCTTTTCGACATCCAAATCAAAACATGCAGACTTCAATCTCGAAACCAGCTGAAGGGCTTTTATCGAGTCCCCGCCCAAGCTGAAGAAATCATCATTTATCCCTACCCGCTTTACACGTAAAACCTTCATCCATATATCCAGCAACATTTCTTCCGTTTCATTTTGAGGTGCTTCATATATTACTCCCGTCTCTATTTTCCCTGATGGATCCGGCAAAGAAAGCCTGTCTATTTTTCCATTTAACGTTTGCGGCAGTTTTTCCAGTTGTATAAAATGCGCTGGCATCATATAGTCCGGCAAGGCCTTGGCAACTAGTTCCCTTAATTCTTTAAGCAGTATTTTCTCATTGAAAACGACATAGGCACATAAACGTTTATCTTCTTGACCGATGTCCTTATCAATTACTACGGCTTCTTTTATTCGCTCATCTTTCAGCAGCTGGTTTTCTATTTCTCCCAGTTCTATTCGATGACCTCTTATTTTCACCTGATTATCCATTCTGCCTAAAAATTGAATATTACCGTCTTCTGTCCATCTGGCTAAATCACCCGTCCGATACATACGCTCGCCAGGTATAAATGGATTTTCTTCAAATTTTTCAGAGGTTAGTTCTTCCTTATTAAAATAACCCCTTCCCACTGCCTCCCCCGATATATAAAGTTCGCCCGGCACCCCTAACGGGAGGATGGCTTTATTGTTGCTCAGTATTAATGCCCTGCAATTGGAAAGCGGTTTTCCAATGGTAATTGTGCTGTCATTTAATTCTTTCATCGTAGCCCAGATCGTAGCTTCTGTAGGACCATACATGTTATAGATTTTGGCATTCGTTATTTTTCTCACTTCATCATATACTTTATAAGGCAGTTCCTCGCCGCCGATTAATATTGTCCTTAAGCTTTGAAGATGGCTGCCATTAATATCATCATTCTTTATAGAGTCAATAACCATCTTCATTCTTGATGGAGTAATTTGAAGAATGTTTATTTTATTTCTATAGATAAAGGCTTTTAAATGGAGTAAGTCTTTTTGCTCTTTGTTGTTCAAAAGGTAGATTTCCATACCTTTTGTAATAGGAACAAATAACTCAAATCCAAAAATATCAAAACTGAACGTAGTCATGCATAAAACACGGTCCGTTTCATCTATATCCATTTTACTGGTTACCGCATGTACAAAACTGGTTACATTCCTGTGTTCAATCATGACACCTTTTGGCTTTCCAGTTGATCCGGATGTATAAATAAGGTAAGCCATATTATCAGGATATATGACAATATCGAGATTTTCCTTCTCTCTATTCTCCAGATTCTCCTCGTCCATACATATTTGCTGAATGGAGAAATCAAATTTTTCGTGTAATGATTTTTGAGTCAGTAAGATGCTGCAGCCGCTATCTGTAAGCATATAACGAATTCTCTCTGCCGGATAATCCGCATCAATTGGCAAATAGGCTCCTCCGGCTTTTAATACCCCCAAAATTCCAATCATCATATCCAAGGATCTGTTTACCATGATCCCTATAATTGATTCTGTACCTGCTCCTTTCTCCTTCAGTAGCCTTGCCAGCTGATTGGCTTTCTCATTTAATTCCCGGTAGCTCATATGATTATTTTCAAAAACAATTGCTGTTTTATCTGGTGTCTTTTCCGCCTGTGCTTCAAACAGTTGACAAATTGTCCTCGTTTCAGGCTCCAAAAGTTCGGCATCGGCATTGAACTCATGAAGCAATGTGTCCTTCTCTGCGGCGTCGATTAATTCAATCTCTTCAAGCTTCATTTGATTATTTTCATCGTGCTGTAATATCTCTAAAATATTATTAAAGTATTGTCCCCACCTCTTCATCGTTTCTTCTTTGAACTGGCCGGTTTTATACGTCAAACTGATGTCAAACGCACCATTCTCTTCAAGTACTTCCATTGTAAAATCAAAATCTGAAAACTGTGTTTTAAAGTCATGAGCACTTATTTCCAAGTCGTCAATTTTTAGTGACCTTTGATCTGTTTTTTCATATATAAACATCGTGTTGATTAAAGCGTCTTTATGACTTATATCTTCATTAATTTGGCTGATTAGATCATGGTATGGGTAATTAAGATGTGGATAGGATTCCAAGCTGTTTTGCTTTACCTCCATGATCAATTCCTTGAGATTTTTTTTATCCTTAAGAGAATTTCTCAATACAATCGTATTCGTGAACATCCCTATACTATTATCAAACGATCCTCCACCCCTATTTGAGGCTGGTGTTCCTATTAAAATATCTTCACTGCCTGAAAGTTTTTTGAGCAAAATATTACATGCAGTAACTAACAGCATAAATACAGAACATTGATGTTTACCGGCTGCTTTTTTCAGGCGATTAACCACATTGGAAGACACTTTTTCTTTAACCGTTGCGACAAAGAAATCCCCTTCCTTATTAGGTGGAAAATCAGCAGGCAGCTGTAATACATTTCTCGCTCCGGATAATTTATCAAGCCAATATTTTTTATCCCTTTCCATTTCATGAGAATCGGAATACTTTTTTTCCCATTCAATAAAATCCCTGTATTGATGCCTTACAGGTGGCAAACTCTGACCTCTAAACAATTGGATTATTTCTTGTACAAATATATTCATTGAAATTCCGTCTGCTATGGTATGGTGAAAATGAAAGATTAATAACCCCGCGCTATCTCCGTCTTCTATTACTGTAATTCTAAAAAGCGGTGCTGTACTTAAGTCAAAAGATGTGACAGCTTTCTGTATCAACGCATCAGCATTCTCGCCGTTCATTTTCATTTTCTTTATGTTAAATTCAACATGCTGCAAAACTTCCTGTTTAAACCGGCCATCTTCTACATAGAATTGTGTTCTTAAGCTTTCATGGCGATGCATGATTTCAGAAATAGTTCTTTCCAATTTAGGGATATCAAGTTCTCCAGTAAATTTTAATGCGGAAACGATGGTATTTGGATCGTCCTCGCTGACTATGCTTTGGGCATATAAACCTTTTTGCATATTAGACATTGGATAAACCTGTGGATGACTTGTTTCTTCAGGTGTGATAATGTCTGATTCCTTCTGTGGAGGCAATTCTCCAAAATACCCTGCTTGTCTCATTTCCTCCACGGTTCGTTTAATTGCCGAAATAATTGCATCTATATCTTCCTCTGTATGTTCCGTTGAAAAGAAACAGTTTCTTCCTTCCCAAATATAAATTCCTTTTTCAAGTAATCCATAAAAGAATATTTCAAAATCTCCCTGAAAAACAAACCGAAATAAAGAACCAAAATGAACTACTCTCATCGGTATATGATTTTTTTCAAAGTAAGCATTTATGTGTTCAGCAAAACGGTCTGTTTTACCATTAAGCTCCGCATACATATGGTCTTTATTTTTCTTTATATGCGTTAGTGTCGCTGCTGCTGCAGCCATAGCCATAGGATGATGTGAAAAAGTTCCGGCAACAAAAGTTCTTTTATTTTCGCGAGGTGGAACCGACTGATCTCCATATTGCCACATTCCGCCGTCTATACTGTCTAAATATTTCGCTTTGCCGGATACAATGCCTATGGGCATTCCGCCCCCAGCTACCTTTCCATAAGTTACGATATCTGCTTTAATTCCGAAGTATTCCTGAGCTCCTCCCGGCGCAATACGGAATCCGGTAATTATTTCATCAAACATCAATGCAATGTCAAATTCCTCCGTTAGATCCCTTAACTTCAGAAGGAAATCACGAGGCTGAATATCGGGTTTTCTGCTTTGGACTGTCTCAACCAATACGCCGGCTATATCATCAGCATTATTTTTAATAAAATTCAATGCATGTTCATCATCATATTGCAGAACGAGAAGGTCACTGACCATACTATCCATAATCCCGGGTGCCAGCGGAATGGAAACTGGATTTCCTTCCTCATTATAAGAAGGTAAGCCCAGCAAACCATCATAAGTTCCATGATAAGAGCCTGCAAAAACAACAATTTTTTTCCTTCCTGTAGCAGCTCGGGCTATTCTAGCAGCTACCATGTTGGCTTCCGTCCCTGAGTTATAAAAAGCAACTCTTTCTACACCTGTAAGTTCATTTATTTTTTCAGCGACTGTTCCTGCCAGTCTTCCCATTGGTCCTAAAGGCATTCCGTTATTCAATTCTGCTTTTAAGGCTTTATTGATAAAATCCGGATTATGGCCAAACAAATTCACACCAAACCCCATCGTTAAATCAAGCAGGCTGTTACCGTCTATATCACGGATTCGGGAACCCAATCCTTTTTCAGCTACAATCTGGTATATCATTTCCTTAAATACTGGCCTGAATCCAGCTACATTTCTGTTATTTGCATATACACTTCTGTAGTGTTGTGTCGCTTCCTTCGATTTAGCAGAAAGATTTATATACTTCTTCTCCACATTTTTTATGTATGTTAACTTTAGATCATCTAATCGCGTTGTCTCTTCAATATTGGTCTTTTTAAAGGGAACATAGCTGGTTTTATCAGTGTTTTTTTGTTTGCTCGTATTTAAATTTTTTGTGGGCGCTGACGTTTTTTTCTGTCCATTCTGATAATTCCTCTTATCAATTGTTACCTGTCCGCTTGATCCCGTCATATTTTTGATAATCTCAAGCTGTCTATCCATTATTTGAATCTGTTTATTGAATACATCCTGTATAGTGTCCATATTGTCAAGTGGAGCATTCTCTAAGCTGCTATTCATTGCATGTGCTGTCTGGGCTTCTTCATCTTCCTCATCTATAACAACTGTAGCTTCGGGAGTCACTTTTGTGTCTGTCTCCTCGGAAATAATTAAAGTGGTGTCTGTATGGTCAAAGATATATCCTGCAATCTTCTCAACCGTATCCAGCTCCGCAAAAAAATCATTTAAAGATATATCCAAGTTATATTTACTGTGGATTTGTTTATTTAGAGATACTAAAACTAATGAGTCAAAGCCCAGCTCAAATAAATTCAAATCATCTTCTATTTCATCATTTTCCAGCCATGTCAGCATTTGAATCATTTTTTTAATCTCTGATTTCAGCTTTTCTTTTTCCTCTGTCGGGTCTGTCTGTTCATGTTGAGGCATTTCATCTGTTTTATTTAATGGTATCTTTTGTTTTTCCTGTGGCTGGGTTAAATTTTCCATACTATTCACCTCGCGCCAAAGTTTTTTCTTTTGGAATGGATAATTCGGAATTTCCACCTTTTTATTTACGTAAGTGTCATGAAAAGAATTCCAGTCAATATCAAACCCTTTTACATATAGCTTGGAAATGGAGTCAAATAGTTGTTCATATCCTCTTAATCCCTTCCTTAGTGAAGGAAGAAACATGGCTTCTTCATCATCGATACATTGATTTGCCAGTCCGCTCAGTGTGGCATCTCCACCAATTTCAATGAATACCTCTACTCCAAGCCTTCTTGCTTCCAAAATAGCACGATGAAAGTTTACACTTTTTGAAAGATGCTCCACCCAATAACTTTTATTACCCAAATAATCAGTATTCTCTAACTTCCCGCTGATAGTTGATATCATATCAACATGAAGATCAGCAAATAATATGTCACCTATACTGCTGCTGTAAACATCCTCATACTTTTTCATCATTGGAGAATGATACGGGTGCGCAATATTTAGTTGATTAATAAAAACTCTATGCTTCGATTGTATTGCAGAAACAACCATATCCACTTCCTGACTTGGACCGGATATAGTAACATTCTCAGGTGCATTGACAGCAGCTATGGAAACGTTATTACAACCACTTTCCTTAATAGCGTTCTGTACATTTTCCTCATTTGTAAGAATTCCAAGCATTTTCCCTTCAATATCAATTGATTCCATCATTTTTCCGCGCTGACCAATCATTCTGACTGCATCATTGAAGCTTATTAGCCCGGCACAACATGCAGCAGTATACTCTCCAATGCTGTGCCCAACCACAACATTAGGCTTAACGCCCAGTTTTTCCCAGAGTTTTGTCAATGCATACTCAACTGAAAATATGATGGGCTGGGAATAAATAGGGGTGTTGATCAGTTCCGTATCATCACTAAAAATCCCATCCAATATCGATATATCAAGCATTTTATTAAATTCTTTATTACATATATCCAATGTTTCCTTGAACGGTTTTGACGTCAGGTAAAGGTCTTCTGCCATGTTTTTATATACAGAGCCTTGACCGGTAAATATAAAGGCAGTTTTGGCGTTATTTTTTTTACCTTTTGTTGATAAAATGCCTTGTGGGTTATTTAGAGCATGCTCCATCTTATCCACAAACGCTTCTCTTGTTTTTCCAATGACAGCGAATCTGTGATTCAGAAATGATCTACTTACATTCGTAGTATAAGCAATATCCCCAATATTTTTCTCTTCATTTAAAAGAAACTTTTTCATTGAACCCAAATAATCTCTTAGTGCATTTTCATTTTTAGCCGATAACGTCATGATATGTTCCGGCAGTATATCCTGCTTCTCTTCTATATAAATTTCAGGAGGTTCTTCAATAATTGCATTTGCTAATGTTCCGCTAAAGCCAAATGAATTAATCCCTGCTCTTCTCACATTGCCAGTTTCCGGCCAGTCAGTCATTTGGCTGACTACTTTTGTTTTATTCCAGTTAATATTCTGATTGGGATTGTGAAATTGAATACTTGCCGGTATCTTTTTCTTCTCGATTGCCATGATAACCTTAATAAGGCTTGCCATGCCTGAGGCAGCCTCCAAATGGCCGAGATTTGACTTCACAGAACCTATTAACAGCTTGTCCTTCTTATTTTTAATAACTTCTGAAATGGACTCTACTTCTATCAAATCACCTAAGGGCGTTCCGGCACCATGAGTCTCTACATAGTCTAGATCCTCACCTGTTAACCCTGCGTTGGATAATGCCTGCCTCATAACTTTTTGCTGGGAAAGACCATTGGGGGCAGTATATCCATTTGATTTCCCGTCCTGTCCTAATGCAACACTCCTTACTAAAGCTTTAACATCATCAGCAGCATCCATTGCATCTCCCATTCGCTTTAAAACAATGACACCGCATCCTTCTCCTCTTCCAAACCCATCTGCTGCCTCATCAAACGGTTTGCATCTGCCATCTTTGGAGAGACCACTATATTTGGATAGTCCAACGAACGATTCAGGGGACAGCAATAAATTCGCACCACCGACAATAGCCATATCACATTGATGATTCCTCAAACTTTCAAAAGCAGCGTTTAAAGCTGCAATAGATGAAGAGCAAGCAGTATCATTGGTTACAGCAGGTCCGGTAAAGTCATAATAATATGATATTCTGCCTGCAGCAGAACTAAGCGAGACTCCTGTTGTAGAATACGGTGTAATATCAGAAGTATTTCCTGAGAACAATTCTGCATTTGCGTACTCAAATGAATTTATTCCAATAAATACACCGGTTCTGCTTCCTTTTAACTTCTCGATATTCAATCCTGCGTTCTCCATAGCTTCCCAGCTGACTTCCAATAATAGTCTGTGCTGCGGATCAATAGAGCTTGCTTCCAGTGCCGTTAACCTAAAATGGGTATTGTCGAATGTTTTTATATCCTCCTTTAAAAAGGAGCCATATTGGGTGATCATCTTCCCCTCATCTTCCGGATTTTCACTATAATATTTTTTATAGTCAAATCTGTCTTCTTTTATTTTTGTTACAGTATCCATGCTATTCTCAAGCACTTTCCAAAAGCCATCCGGATCAACAGCCTCGCCGGGAAAGCGGCATGAATATCCAATTACGGCAATAGACTCTTTATTTTTTTGTTCATTTATTTCACTGGAAAGATCTTCTATTTTTTTTGCAGCCTTTTTCAGGGCAATTTTATACTTATCAACCTGTTCTCCCATAATCTCATCCCCAATCCTTAAAGAGGTAGTCAAAAAGTCCGGTAAAAATTAAACAAACAATTAAATTGTTAAATACATTGCCAGAAGGTTTATTCCACCTGACAAAAGTTTAAATAATCCTACTCCACGCTCTTCAGCGATTCAATCATATCAATTTTTTTAATTCTTCGTCTGAGCAGCAGATTCGATATGATCGTTAATGCAAATGTCAGTAAGACTGCAATCCCAATTGTAACCAAACCAAGGTTTTCAGGAATCTGCTGATTGGAACTGGATAATGCCTGAACAACCAAACCGTATGCGAAACCACTGATTGGCAAAGCGATAATGACTGCAATCAACGTCAAAATGATATTTTCAACAAAAATAATACTGTTAATCCTATTCTTTTGATAACCCAGCACCTTCAATGTAGCAAGCTCACGTGTGCGCTCGTAAATATTAATGGAGGAAATGGTATACATTGCCCCAAAAGATAATATAACCGCACAAAGAATGAATATGATAAACACCGGATTATTCTGTTCAATGATATTATCAACTGATTGTTCAATATCACTCTTATCAGAAATCCTGTCAACAGCAGGGTCCTGTTCAAAATCACTTTGAACACTGTCCGTATTTGCACCACTATTCACTTGAACCAATAAGGAAGACGGATTGTAATCAGCACCAAGGCTGCTGAGATACTCCGGTGTAGTGTAAAAGGACGGATTTGTATACTGCGTCGATATTTTGGCTACGTTAATATCGAGTTCCTGTCCTTGGTGTTCAGGACCAATTAATTTAATTTTTATCGTGTCTCCTTCTGAAATTTCATATATATCGGCATAAGATTTCGGCACCAGCACGCCCGTATCATCTAATGCAATATTGTTATTCTGATCATCGAAGAATTGAATTAAATTATTTTCTTTTTCCGTAACAACCAAAGATGCATTGTTCTCATCCGTGAAATCTACAAACTCGACAGGAATGGTATCCAATGCAAAATAGTTGTCAACATCCGGCGGCAGGTTTACAGTTTCAGGTGATATCTCCTCTTTATAATCCACTCTAAAATCGTATTTATAAACCTTATTAATCTGTGAAGCAATAGTTTGCATAGAACTCTCAAAACCAAAAGCTGTAATTAATAGAATCACACATACAATTACTCCAACAGAACTTGCCAAGGCTTTCTTTTTGTTCAGAAAAATATTTCGCAGAATCAGTTTATTTCCATAGGATAGTTTTTTCCAGAGACCAGGAATTCTTTCCACTAAAATCTTTTTCATTTTCTTTGGCGGCTTTGGTCTTAATGCCTGTGCTGTTCGTTCTTTTAATATACTTCTTCCACTTAGAAAGCAGGCAATGATCCCGAAAACGACAGAAACGATAATTGACGGGAATATCGTATAATACGAAACAGACAAATTAAAATTCGGCAGGGAATAGGTTTGTTCGATTACTGAATTAAGTACATTAACAAGTGTTGCAGCAGTAATTAACCAACCTGCGATAGAGCCGACAATACCTACCAAAATAGGGTATCCCATATAATGCAGTAAAATCTTACTGTCTTTAATTCCCAATGCTTTCATAATACCGATTTGATTTCTTTGGGAATCAATAAGCCTTGACATGGTAAGAAAAATAATAACGGCAGCAACCATAAATAGGATTAGTGGAGCAACTGTGCTCATCAATCCGTTATTACTAATGGTTACATTTATAGCAGAATAACTGACCGCTCTTTCTTTATTTACCAGGTACAGGTAAGGAAGTGCTTCTGAGTAATCTTCAATGGCATTGCTGATTTGATTCGTATCATATGCTTCTTGTGCATCTACAATTAATTCATTGTAATAAAAACTGCCTGCAATTTCTTCTATTCGATCTTCATGGATATAGGCTAAGCCATAAGTATTGTGGTCCGGCAGAACAAGGGATGGGTCCTCAATATTAAATGCATGCTCCACATTTTCTCCGAACCCGCTAATGATAAAATCAAAACTTCCATCATCTGTATTAATGGTGATCATATCACCAACTGCATAATCATGAGCTTCCCCATAGCGGGAATCCAACATGATCTCTTCTTCACTGGATGGCGTGTTGCCACTCGTTACAGCAATGGTGTTGATCTGGTTATCCTGCGGTATGCTATGTATTTTCAAGGATGCACGATATCCATCAAAATTCTGACTCGCATCAAACGTATATCTGCCTTCAATATTATTGATCCCCTCGATATCTTGCATCGGAGCTATTTCGCTTTCCGTAATTTCACTGTAATGGACGTTGAAATCTGCTAAATTATGTTCATCAAAATAATTTTCGGTATAGTCACTAAGATCACTGCTTATTGTAACCAATCCGGCATAAAAAAAAGCGCCCACCGCAATAACTAAAATTATTGCTAAAAACTGCCCCTTGGACTCTTTTATATCCCTTAGTAGTTTTAAACTTAATTTCTTCACTACCACTCAATCCCCTCTATACTCTGTGTTACTTCATTGGTAGTTACTTCCTCTATTTTTCCGCTTTTCACTTTGATAACCCGATCAGCAATAGGGGAAATAGCAGCATTATGTGTAATGATGACAATACATTTTTGGGTTTCCTTATTTAAATCCTGTAAAAGTTTCAATACTGATTTACTAGTTTTATAGTCCAGCGCACCGGTTGGTTCATCACAAAGTAACAGTAAAGGATTTTTTGCAACGGCTCTTGCTATTGCAACTCTTTGCTGTTCCCCGCCGGAAAGCTGCGATGGAAAGTTATCCTTGCGTTCATCAAGCCCGACGTTGTTTAATATTTCATTTGCATCTAAATGGTCTTCGCACACTTCAGAAGCAAATTCCACATTTTCAAGTGCAGTTAGATTGGGAATCAAATTATAAAATTGGAACACAAAACCTACATCTTCCGCACGAAATGCCGTTAATTTTTTTTCATCATATTCGGTAATATTATTGTCATGGACAAACACGTCTCCTGAAGTAGCTGTGTCCATGCCGCCAAGGATATTTAAAATAGTACTTTTACCGGCACCGCTTGCTCCCAGAATGACAACGAGTTCTCCTTCGTAAATGGAAAAATCAACACCATCTAAGGCTTTGATGGTCATCTCACCCATTTCATATTCTTTCATTACACTGTCGAACCCTATTAATTTCTTTTTCACTTGAGCATCTCCCCGAATATTGGTTTCGCTACTGTTCACGCTTGTAGCTTTATTTTGTAAATCCTGATTCAATTTCACCTTTATACTCATATTCCTCAGATCCTTTTTTAGCAGCTATGACTTTCTCCATTAAAGCTTGCACTCCAGCGTATAAGCCAAGTTTTCTAATGTACCTGCTTAAGTCACTGTTATATTTAAGAAGGGACTTTCGATTTTTTAACAGAAAGTACTTTTTCTTTTTTGGCTAATTCATTTAACACATGTGTATTTATCTTTGTGATATATATGTATATCCGGGAATCCCCAAAGGAAGTATAAAGGTCCGCGGCTAACAGACATAAGATTCACTTAAATTTCAAATACTGTAAATCTGGTTCATCTAATTTCATGCACCGCTAAACGGGCGCTTCTGCTTTTTTCCTCAGTCAGGTGTGGGGTTTCCCTAATCATGATTCAAATGGAGCAATACCAGAAATTAAAGCATCGTTCAGAATCACTCCATACGAATCATTTTTAATTATGATTATTTCATGCAGTTTTTTCAGTCAGTCAAAGAATTAATTTCGAGCAATAAATCGTCCACAGAGTCACTTTTATCCAATCCTTTTTCCTTGTCAACATCATCTTCTGTAAATATCTGCTTTAAAATATACTCAGTCATACTTACTAGCGTCGGGTAGTTATAGAAAGCTGACACATCAATCTCAAAATCCGTTAATTTGCTGATTTCCGTTTTCATGGAAAAAATCATTAACGAATCCGCACCCTGTTCCGTAATTGGAATATCCACCTGAATCGTTTCACCATCAGCATATCCCATTACCTTTGATATGACAGGCTTTAATCTTGTCAGTAAAAATTCATGCCTTTCTTCCCTTTCCAACGTCTTTAACTCGGATGAAATACTTATTGTTCGTGTTTCTTTACTTTTGTTCACATTCATATTATTTACAGCTACTTTTGATAGAAAATTTGATACTTCCCGGTTATCTGTTTTTTCATCGAGGAGATCCCAATCCATATCAGCTGCAACAACACTTGGTGCATCCACACTGAGTAATTTTTCAATTAGCTTTTCACAGCGTTCAGCCGGCAGCGCATAAATGCCTCTTTCTGCAACTCTTCCAAGGTTTTCCTGGTCTTTTGCAGCCATGCCAATATCTGCCCATGGCCCCCAGCAAATGGATAGTCCCGGTAACCCCATGCTTTTTCTATAGTGAGCCAATGTATTCAGAAAATAATTGGCAGCTGCATAATTAGACTGACCAATATTTCCAATTTCTGACGTAATGGAGGACATCATCATAAAGAAATCCAGCGGATACTCGGAAAATGCCTTGTGCAGATTTATCGCTCCCAATGTTTTTCCGGAAAACACTTTTTCAAAGCTCTCCCAATCCTGATCTGCAATCATCTTGTCGCTTAGTGCGCCAGCTGCATGTATCACTCCTTTAATTGGTGGCAAGGAAGCTTCTGTTAAATCATCCACTTCAAATGTTTTGCTTATATCTACATTTTTCACTATGACGTTCGCATTCTCTTTCTTCCATTGCTCTATTTTTTTCGAAGCTTCTTCGTTTGGTCCGTTTCGGGAAAGAAGAACAAGATGCTTTGCACCGTTATTTATTAAAAACGCTGCATAAGCCAAACCTATGCCTCCCGTACCTCCGCTAATGACATAAGAAGCATCGGGATGAACAGCAATTGCTTCCTTGTTTTTATCCATCTCATATGTCTCAAGCCTCGGTACCAGGCGCCTTTTATTTTCGAGCAATACAACCTGTTCATTGCCGGTATCCATTAACTCCGCTATAAGACTGTCCATGTTCTGATCTTCATGATCTGCACAATAATCTACAATTCCTCCCCAAAGTGCCGGATATTCCAAACGAATTACTTTCGCAAATCCCCACAGCATTGATTGCATAATATCGATATTTTCTTCAGACAGACCTAGCGCATTTTGAGTAATAATCCACAGCTGAAGCACATCAGCGGCTTGCATTTCGCTCATTGCCTGGATGATGTGCAATACATCCGAATTGGATTTTTCCACCGATTGGATTAATGACTTCTCCGTGGTGCTGTCTACATCCCCGATATTGTTCGGGGGAATATACAAGAGTTTATACGTTTTTCCTGCGTCTTTGTTAATCAGCATTTTTAGCAGATGCTTCATTTCCTCCTTACTGTTTAGATTGCTCAACTCTTCCGCCGAGATGATGGTACTGTCGTATCCTTGAACACCTAAACGGTCATACATTGCATCAGCTAACAATTTATTTCCGGACAGTATAATATAATGCAGTTTTTTATCTTCAGAAACGTGCACTGATTCTTTACCCTTGGATTCTTCCCACTGTACATCATAAAGCAAATTGCTGACGCCTATATCAAAGTCTTTTAAAATAGCGGTACGGTCTGTTGTTATAGCAAGGAAATTTTTTAACTCCAATACTATTTCGCCTTTTTCATTATAAACTTCAAGGTTGCCCAGAATCCCGTCTTTTTGGGAATTTTCAGCTTCAACATGGCACCACAACGACTTTGCTTCCCTGTAGTAATAAATTACTTTGCCGATGGAAATAGGTATTGCTGTCATAAAATTATAGTTTTCTGTGTCGGCGTTCATTTTTACACTTAATTCGGACACTGCAAAGAGTGACTGTAAAATTGAATCTACTGTACCCGGATAGATTTCATATTTCTCATCCACAGGCGAGTCATCCCAAGGATCAATTCGGCAAACGCCGCAATGATCATTGTTCCACACCTTACTTATTCTGGTAAAACCACTACCTAAATTAAATCCGAATTTTTCCATGACATCATACACTGTATACGCTGCCTGGTTCTCAGGATACATATTTTCCAAATCAGCAATAGCAGCTGTTTTATCTTCATTTGTTTTATTTTTTAATTCTTTGAGTGTTCCTTTACAATGCTCACTCCAATTTCCCTTCATTGTTTCTGCTTCTTCCGTGCTCATCACATTGAAGTCAATCGCGTCAGGTTCAGTATTCTCAAATACATACTGAACAGTTCGCTGGTCATCTTTTCCAGTAATTAAGGGTTTGTGAAATTCGATATTTTCCATCGATAATGGCTGATCTCCCCTAAAATCTTTTGCCTTGGAGAACAGCATGGATAAGTGAGCAGCTGCAGGTGCAATGGCATAATCAAAAATAATATGCTCTTTCATAAAGTAAGGATAGTTACTATTAAACGTATTTTGATAAATGAACGTATCCTTTAACAATGGTGTGACTATTTTTTGACCCAGAATGCTTCCACTTGAAATTACATTTTTTTCCATCTGGTGGTTTGGTTTCAGCCAATAAGATTTCTTATCATAGGCATAGGTTGGCAATTCGACTTTGCTGCGATTATCATCGTAAAGATTTCTCCATTTAACCGGAAACCCTTGACAGTATAGTTCTCCAACAGAAGTGTAAAGCTGTTTCAAATTGTTTGTTTTTCTATCCATAGAGGATAAGATTAACGATTCATCGCCCAGTGCCATTTTTGCCAGCAGACTTAACACTTTTGCAGCACCGATCTCCAGGCAAATAATGTTTTCTTTCTCCTTCAAACATTCCATACCCTGATGGAAATTAACGGTATCTGTAATATGATCCGACCAATAATCAGCATCCAGAATTTCTTTTTCCTTGACTGTACGTCCGAGTTTTGTGGAAATGAATTCAACCTGACTTTCCTTAAATGCAACAGAGGCAGCGGTATCTCTAAACTCATCAACAATTGGCAGCATCATCTGAGAATGAAAGGCATGGGAAACATGCAATGGTTTGGCTTCTACCTTTCTTTGTTTTGCCTTAGCAGTAATACTTTCTATTGCTTCCTTCTCCCCGGATACAACTATATTGCTCTTTGCATTAATCACGGCTATGGATACTTGGGTCTCATATCCTTTAATTAGCTCCTCTGCAACTTCTTTTTCTGCAAAAATAGATGTCATGCTTCCACCAGGCATAGAAGACATTAAAGATGAGCGTTTAGCCAAAAGCTTTACTGCATTATCCAATGTCATGATTCCTGTTCTAACTGCTGCAGCATATTCCCCGATACTGTGGCCAATTACGATATCCGGCCTAATATTCAGGCTTTCCCATAATTGATCCAGCGCATATTCAATACTGAAAATCAATGGTTGAGCAAAAAAAGTGTTCGCAATATAGTTATCATCAAAAGAACCGCTATAAATAAGCTCGGATAATGATTCTTTTAAATATGGCAAAAATAGCTCGCTGCACTCATTAAAAGCATCACGGAACACCTTGAATTTTGTGTAAAGCTCCTTGCCCATGCCAATATACTGAGACCCTTGACCGGTATACAAAAATACGAGCTTAGGCAAACCAATTTCATCCGCAGTCTCTATAACACTTTCTGAATGCCGATTATTTATATAAGCGTCTAAATTCTGCATCAAATCATTTCTGCTGTCTCCGGTAATCACTGCTCGCTTACTAAAGTCACTTTTATATGAATTATTGGTATATGTTATATTTGCCAAGGAAGTCTGCTGATTATTTTTTATGAAATCCAAGCTGTTAACCCCATTAGACTTCACTGCATTCCCTGTTTTTCCGGTTAATTTTAAAATATAGGCAGGATCAGTGTCTGTCTGAGCTTCTGTCTTTTCCTCTGCTTTATTATCTGGTTCTGTTAATATAATGTGCGCATTTGAACCACCAAATCCAAATCCGTTTATTCCGGCTCTTTTCACGGGATCTTTCCACTTCATATTTTCATTAACCACTTTTATGGCGCTTTTTTCCCAATCTATAAATGAATTTGGTGTGTTGTAGTTCAGATTAGCAGGCAATGCAGCATGCTTGAAAGACAACAGCACCTTTATAATGCTGGCGATACCGGCAGCTGCTTCCAGGTGTCCAATATTTGATTTTACAGAACCGATTTTTAATGGTTTCTCATTACTTCTTAAATTGCCATAGCTGTTTATCACTGCATTTACTTCAATCGGATCTCCCAATTTTGTGCCGGTTCCATGCATTTCTATGTATCCTATATCCTGTTCACTGAGCCCGGCTTCTTTTAACGCCTTATTCATTAACTTTTCCTGGGAAGCTCCATTAGGTGCGGTTAAGCCGTTGCTTTTTCCATCCTGATTGACAGCAGTACCGGATACAACGCCCAATATAGGATCTTTGTCTGCCTTTGCCTCCTCTGTACGTTTAAGAATAAGGACCCCGCCGCCTTCTGATCGGCTGTAGCCATCTGCTGCATCATCAAAGCTTTTACTATGCCCATCAACTGAAATGGCTTCTATTTTCGAAAAGCATACATGTACAGCCGGGGAAATCATTAAATTAACTCCTGCCACAACAGCTATATCAACTTCATGGTTTTGCAGTGCCTTACTTGCGATGTGGAGTGCTGTCAGAGATGATGAACAAGCAGTATCTACACTCATACTGGGACCTTCAAAACCAAATGTATAAGATATCCTCCCGCAAGCAGTGCTAAATGTTGTTCCGGTTAACGAATAGGCATCAATCTTATTTACGTCACCTGATTTATAATGTGCTAAAGAATACTCTTCTCCAGCCATGCCGACATATACTCCAGTGTTGCTTCCTTTATATTCATTAATATCCATACCTGCAGATTCAAATGCTTCCCAAGTTAATTCCAGCAGCAGGCGCTGTTGCGGATCCAGTGATTGAGCTTCCTTTGGTGAAATATTAAAAAATGGTGCATCAAACTCATCTACCGGCACATTGAGAAATCCGCCTTTTTTTGTGTACATCTTTCCTGGTTCTTTTTTATTTTCACTATAATATTCATTTATATCCCATCTGCTTTCAGGAATGGTTGAGATGCCGTCCCTATTTTCCATGAGATTATCCCAATATTGTTCAGGATTATTTGCTCCGCTGGGAAACCTGCAGCTCATGCCTACAATTCCCACAGTGTCCTTAGTATTTGTTTGTTGATTAGCTTCTTCCCATTCATCCGCTTTCCCTGTTTCCTCCAGCATTGAATATATATATTCTGCATAGGAATGTATGGTCGTATTTTCAAACACCGAAGTGACCGGAATTTCAACGTTAAACTCCTTCGACATCTTTTTAATAAAAAAGGGAATATCTAGTGATTCCAGCCCTAACTCGATAAACGGAAGGTCATACTTAACGGAATCTGCATCTAAAATATCCTTGATAATATCCGCAATACTGTCAGCAAGTTCTGCTTTTCGAATTGAAAATTCTTTATTCATTTTCTTTAATACCCCTCCCTTAAATAGATCCATTCACTTCAATGTAACCCGGAATTTTCCTGTGATTATTATCCTTATTTTCCAATAAGTTAACAGCACCCGTTTTTTTCATTTCGGAAAAACCGGCAAATTTATAGGTTACATACATCATTCTGTTTCTGTCAGTTGGTATAAATTCTGCTATCAATTTAACTTTGCTGTCTATAGAGTGATTAATAAGCTGATTTAATATGATAGAACCTACCCCTCTTGACATAATTCTGCAGGACATAAGCAACAGTTTTAGAATCCACACATCCTCATTTAGTTCAACTAGTACAAGCCCAATTTTTCCATAGGAACCATAAACATCAGAGAGTTCAGCCATCAGGAGCTTATGTTTTTCGGATTTCGTAAATTCATAAAGTTCGTCAATTGAATACGTATATCCAGTTGCATTCAGCTGGTTTGTACGAAGTGTCAGCTCTCTTGCTCTTTCCAAATCCGCATAATTTGGACTTGACAGGGTTAATTTCATACCCAGCGTCTTTAAAAAATCTTCATTCGTGCCTTCAAATTTGCTCTCATCTTCATTACGTTTTATATCATCCATATATATTTTTCTGCGATTTTTGGCATCCTCAGTTACCACCTGCGGGGACAGCTCCGGTCTATCCAGTATATTTTCAATTTTCAGGGCATCTATGCAAAGAACGTCAGGTAACTCATAACTGATTTCATCCCTTTCAAATGCTTGATCATCAATAAAAGCAAGCGTATCTATACCTATATTAATCAACCTTGCTATCTTGGATAATGAAGCTGATTTATTTCCCCAATTAATTTGGGGGTAAATAAAATATTCATCAAGTCCAAACGCTTTTAATTGCCGCATAGCGAGATCGTAATCATTCCTGCTGGAAATGGATTGCAATATTCCGCGCTCGTCTAAAACCTTAATCGTATGAATAATGTTTTTCCTGAGCGTTACATTTTCTTCAATAAGTATTCCATCCCATATTGTGTTATCCAAATCCCAAACAACACATTTTATTTTTTGGACTTTCTTTTCCGTACCGATCCCCATTTTTACCTCTCCTCAATTTACTTTATTTATGGAATAGTTATAAAACCCTTCCCCGGATTTTTTTCCAAGCCGTCCTTGATCGACCATCAGTTTCAATAATGGACAACACCGAAATTTAGGATCCTGAAAGCTTTGATATAAAATATCCAGTGAATTAACAACGGTATCTATTCCTATCAAATCCGCTGTTTCTAATGGCCCCATTTTATGGCTGTAACATTCTTTAAAAATAGCGTCTACATCTTTCGGCTCTGCAACTTGGTCCTGTACCACAAATGCAGCTTCATTCATAAAAAGATGGGATATTCTATTCGATACAAATCCTGGAAAGTCTTTAATAATGATGGCATTCTTATTAATCGAAGCTAACAGTTCTTTCGTTTTATTCATTGTTGATTCCGATGTATGGTAGCCCTGAATGACTTCTACCGCAGGTTTCAGCGGGGCTGGATTCATGTAGTGTGTCCCGATGACGTATTCGGGGTGTTTAGTCAATGAAGCAATTTTGGAAATTGAAATGCATGATGTATTGGCAGCTAAAATACAAGTTGATGAACAGATGTTATAGAGCGTATGATAAATGTCCTTCTTCTTTTCCCAATCCTCTGAAATATTTTCAATTATGTAGTTTACATTTCCCAGTGTTTCTAAATCGTCCGTAAAGGTTATATTATTCAGGATTTCATCAGGGGAAACCCTTCCCAACTCTTTATTGTACATACTATATAATCTTGCATTCGTAAATATTTGCTTCTCTGCATGTTCCAATGTTTCAGAATCTATGTCTATCAAAATTACGTTATATCCTGCCAAAGCATAGCTGTGAGCAACACCTACACCCATTACGCCAGCACCGATGACCCCTATTTTTTCCAATGCTATCACTCCATTATTTTCATATTTTCATAATAAAATTATTGACAATCAGACCTAATGTGAGCTATAATGTTTTTTATTACCTTTTCCTTGTAATCGCGTAAATAGAAATGACTGCCTTCATACATATTAATTTTTAATGGTTTTAATGAGTGGTCTTCCCAGGCAACTATATCTTCGTACTTGACCTCTTCATCTATCCTGCCTCCATATGCAACAATTTTAGTATCCAAGGGATTGGAATCTATATATTTATAAGTTTCTATCATTTTAAAATCCGCTCTTAATATGGGTAAATATATATTTGATAAGTCCTCGTTTTCCATGATGACATCAGGGGTACCGCCTAACTCTTTAATTTTCAAAAGGAAACTGTCATTGGGGAGTGTGTGGAGTATTCTTCTTGGTTGTATTTGCGGTGCTTTGCCACTTGACATAAATAAAATATTTGGCTGTCTCATTTTCAATAACCTGAGTTTACGGGCTACTTCAAAACTAATTAGTGTTCCCATGCTATGTCCGAAGAAAGCAAATGGTTTATCCTGAAAATCTTCCAATGCCTCAATTACTTCAGAAACAATCTCATCTACATTCGTTAACAACTTTTCGGAGAGTCGATCCTCGCGCCCCGGCATCTGTATCGCACAAGTTTCAATTCCGCTTTGACTTAAAATAGGCTGCCAATCGCCAAAGAATGATGCTGATCCTCCTGCAAAGGAAAAGCAGAATAGTCTGAATGATGCTTCACTATTCGGTCTAAAGACCTTTATCGTTTTTTTTATTGTTTTGTTACTTGTCATGAAGATTTTCTCCTCGAACATCAATTTCAAAACCCCGAATAATCAGTGTTTCAATTAACAATATAATGAACTATCTTACTAAATCCATTTAAAATACTATCAGCCTATATAATAAAAATCAATGGAATTTTCTAAAATGTTCCTATTTTACTAGTTTATTTCCTTTTCACTATTTTTCAACTGCTTTTATCAGCACTCCTTTCACAGGATAAAATACCTACTTTTGAACGGAGCTATTGTATGTATGAAATATCAATGTGGCAGTTTACAGCTGAATTCAGGCTCTTGTGAAGCAGAAGTTCAAGTTTCTTTTCACCCCTTCTTTTTGAATACGCACTTAGACATGTATCACAGTCACTAAACTTTTTGCTTTAATTCGCTAATCAAACTTTTGAATAGATAATGCTGAACATACTTTGGTAATTCGTTAGTGAAAGTACATGCAGACAACTTGTATTCGAGGGCAATCTCATATTGTTTAAATAAGCATTGAGCCCGAGCCCCGGTCAGCGTAATTTTTTCCTCGAGAATACGAATACCAAATGAGTCTAATGGCATAGACAATCCCGTCCCCAGTGCTTTTATATAGCTCTCCTTCAATGTCCACAGTGCGTAAAAGAAATCCCGCTGTTCATATTCAGGTTTTGACATAATATCCATATATTCTTCACTGGAAAAGAAGCGTGCAGCCACACCAATATCGATTTTCTTCACCTTTTCGATATCAATTCCAACTGGGTCTTCCCCCCAGATCATAACTACCCAGCTGCCTGAATGAGATAGATTAAAATGAAAGTTTGATTGACCTGACAAATACGGTTTTCCGTACGTATTACTTCCGAAATGGATATCTCGGTTCTCCATATGTAACTTATTAATAATTACTGCCCTGGCCAATGACTCAGCAAACAGGGACCGATATACATCTTCCATATGGATAAACCGACTGAGCTGTTTGAGTCTGCTATCAGAAATACAGGAAGCCAAAAAATTATAATCTTGCTGTTCCAATGCCTCGGGAATTTGCAAAGCAATGATTTCAGTCATTTCAATCAACTCTTTCTGTTTTTTTATGCGGTATGGCAGAACTATGCTGTTTCCAATTTTAATCAGGATGCACAAATAAGAAGCTTAACCACTGAATGTATTTCTGGAGGTCGTGAAAAGTTTGCTGCACTAACTAACAGGAGATGCCTGTCGTTATGGTATCCCTCCATTTGGTAATCGTCAAGTTAACATTTATGGGAATGAAAAATATACATACAGTTAAATTCAAGAACTTCCCCCGGAATTTTTTACAATCTATATGTATTAGTTTAATGCTATATTAAAGCTGACATAGTAAAACATCTTACAATAAGGAAAGCTATCAAAATAAAATCATCCTTACCTAATAAAACCTTCAACAATTAGAAAATTGGAAATCCCTGGGGTTGACAGCTAACCATCGACTAAATATACTAACATTGTATTATTATCAAAAAATTCCTACTCAAATAATATAAATAAGTATTAAAAAGATTTAACACTAGGCTCCTGGATTTGCATGATCCTTCTGGTATGAGAACAATGAAATCGGACAAAGCATTTTTAAGCAGCAGAAAAGGTGAGTTCAATGATAAAAGGTTTGAAGATTGGTGACTCAGTCAAAATTTCAGCAGAAGTAACAAAGGAAATGTTTGCTCAATTTGCAGGGGAAGTGGTTCATCCGACCTATTCCACTGTATCCATGGTCTATCATATGGAATGGGCATCCAGAAATCTGCTCATCCCTTATTTGGAAGACGGTGAAGAAGGAATGGGCGCTGCAGTGAAAGTAAAGCATATAACTCCATCCGGATTGGGAACCAAAATTGAAATCACAGCTGCTGTCAGTAAGGTAAGTGAATGGGAACTTGTGACAGATGTATATGTAAAAAATGAATACGGTGTGATTGGAAAAGGAGAAGTGATTCAAAAAATTCTTCCGAAGAAAATGATTGAAGAAAAGTTGAAGCAGCAATCAGCTTCAAGATAATATTAGTTCCTTTGTCACATGTTAGAGACTGGTGCTTACGAAATCGGCAAGACGGACTTTCATATTCCTGCAGCACGTGAACCGGAGCAAATTTTATACGATTTCTTTAATAAAAGGAGGCAGCGATTATGGTATTGTCTATGCAAAAGCATATTAAGCAGCAGGCAGAAAAGCCCCGGTCAATCACACTAATCCAGGCAATTAATGATGGGCTGAAAACGATGCTGGCAGATGATGAAACAACTTTATTACTTGGAGAGGATATCGGGGTTAACGGTGGTGTTTTTCGAGCAACAGACGGCCTCCAGAAACAATTCGGCGAAAGACGGGTAATCGATACGCCACTCAGTGAGGCTGGATTTGTTGGCACAGCTGTCGGGATGGCACTTAACGGCTTAAGGCCTGTTGTTGAAATACAGTTTCTTGGATTCATTTACCCGGCATACGAACAAATCGCAACCCACGTCACAAGAATGCGGTCACGGACCATGGGGCACTATCATTTACCGATGGTGATTCGCGCGCCATATGGTGCCGGTGTACGGTCTCCGGAGATTCACTCTGATAGCGTGGAAGCACTTTTCACCCATTTACCAGGGATTAAAGTGGTTTGTCCTTCAAATGCATATGACGCAAAAGGCCTGCTTATCGCTGCCATCGAGGACCCCGATCCTGTATTATTTTTAGAACCAATGCGCTTGTACCGAGGAGAACGTAATGACGTGCCGGCTGAAAAATATACAGTAGACCTCGGAAAGGGGGTGCGGACTAAAGAAGGGGACGATGTTACATTAATCGCCTGGGGCGCAATGATGCCAATTGTTCTACATGCAGCAGACGAAATGAGAAAACAAGGTATTTCGTGTGACGTCATTGACCTCCGCACACTTTACCCGCTTGATAAAGATATCATCGCAGCTTCCGTTCAAAAAACAGGCCGCGCTGTTATTGTTCACGAAGCACATGCCACCGGCGGAGTGGGCTCTGAAATTACTTCCATCATCAATGACACCTCATTTCTATATTTAAAAGCACCTATTGAAAGAGTGACAGGATTTGATGTACCTGTTCCGCTTTTTTCATTGGAAAATGATTATTTACCAACAAAAAAACGTGTTAAAGCTGCAATTGAAAAGACAGTGAATTTTTAGGAGGTGGTTCATATGGCAGAAGTAAAGTTTTATGATATCGGCGAAGGCATGAACGAAGGGGAAATTTTAAATTATTTTGTTGAGGTTGGAGAAAAAGTAGCCGTTGATCAGCCACTGATTGAAATGCAAACAGATAAAATGGTTGCAGAAATCCCTTCACCGACAGCGGGTATAATTAAGGCCATACATTTTGATGTGGGAGAAACGATCACAGTTGGAACTACTATTATTGAGATTGACAATGGACAGAAGAACACTATCCCTGAAAGTGCGGAAAGGACTGAAAAATCGGCCGCAGTCATCGCACTGCAAACCGAGCAAAATACGCCGCAAACAAACAGCTATAAACGTATTTTAGCCGCCCCATATACGAGAAAAATTGCTCGTGACTACGGAGTGGACATCGAAAACATCCAAGGTACGGGGCCAGCCGGGAGAATAACCGAGGAAGATATTCATCAATTTGCAGACCATTCCACTGCCACTAATGATACACCAAATCGGATAATGGACCAAGCAGAAGATACGATACCATTTAAAGGAATAAGAAAACAAATTGCCAATAAAATGAACCATTCATTAAAAACGATACCCCATGTCACCCATTTTGATGAAGCCGATTTAACAGAACTGCTCAAATTGCGAAAGCAACTCAAAAAGACGGGAGAAAACATATCCGTTGTTGCCTTTTTCATCAAAGCAGCTGCCATTTCACTTAAAGCATACCCCATTTTTAATGCACAGCTTGATGAAGAAAATGAAGTGATTCGCCTTGCACAGGATTACCATATTGGCCTTGCAACAGATACAGAGTCAGGATTAATGGTCCCTGTCCTGCATCATGTTAGTCAAAAAACATTACGTGAAATCCAAACAGAGATGAAAGCATTAACGAAGAAAGCGCAGGAAGGCAAATTAAGTATGACAGATGTGAAAAATGGCACATTTACCATGAGCAATGTCGGACCGCTCGGCGGAACCGGTGCAACACCTATTATCAATCATCCGGAAACAGGAATCATGTCTTTTCATAAAACAAAGAAAATGCCGGTTGTGATGGAAGATGAAGAAATTGCCATTCGCTCCATCATGAATCTATCTTTTTCATTTGACCACCGTGTTGCTGATGGAGCAACAGCTGTCGCCTTCACTAATTACTTTATTGAACTGATCGAGAATCCGAGTAAACTGCTATTGGAGCTGGTTTAAATGGTTGTGGGCGAATTTGCAGAAAAACGGGATCTGGTGATTATTGGCGGCGGACCTGGTGGATACAATGCAGCAATCCGTGCAGCACAGCTCGGTCTTGGCGTGACCTTAATTGAAAAGAAACAATTAGGCGGGGTCTGTTTAAATGAAGGCTGCATCCCTTCAAAGGTATTTGCACATGCCGCAAAAAAATATGCAACCGTTCCTCATCTTTCATCACTTGGAATCTCCACCGGTGAAATAAATTTTGATTACAGCCGTCTGTTAAAGTATAAAGATAAAACCGTTAACCGATTACGAAAAGGTGTGGAGACATTATGTGCAGCCAATAAAATTGAAATCATACACGGAAAAGCAAATTTTACCGCTGAAAATAGAGTTGGCGTTGAAAGCGGACATCAATTTGATACGTATGAATTTAATCATGCGATTATTGCTGCCGGCAGTTCGCCGATCAAAACTGATTTTCTCACTGACAATAGCGGTCGCATTTTATCCTCTGAGGAAATTTACAACTTAAAAGAAATGCCGAAAGAATTATTAGTTTATGGCAGTGACTATATTGCACTTGAAATTGCATTTAGTTACCGAAGTCTTGGATCCGATGTAAGTCTGATTTTAGATGGAAAAGATGACTTTTCATTCGATCATTCCATTAACCGTGAGCTCAAACGAATGTTAAAAAAACAAAACATAAATATACATCGCGGTTTTCACCTAGATACAATATCAACGGAGAAAAATGAGGCAAAAGTACATCTTTTCAAGGATGGAAAAGAGAAAACAATAACAGGATCCCATGCTTATTTGACTACTCGGCAATACGCCGGTGCAGCATCACTTGGAATTGACCGGTTTGGCATTGCTACAACGGAATCCGGATTTATTGAAACCAATCGGCAAATGAGAACATCAATTCACAATGTATTTGCCGTTGGGGATATTACAGCAGGCAACTCAATTGCGGTAAAGGCGATTAAACAGGGAAAAATTGCAGCTGAAACCATTGCAGGAATGAACAGTGAAGCAGACCTGACATTTTTACCGACCATTGTCCATACAAACCCGCCCATCGCAGCAGTTGGACTGACGGAACATGAAGCAATAGATGCAGGGTATAGTGTAAAAGCAAGTTCATTTTCCTATACAGGCAATAGCTATGCGACGGTAACCAATGAAAAGAGCGGAATAACGAAAATCATTAAAGACGAGGAAACCGATTTACTGCTGGGATTTCACACGATTGGTGCTGGAGCGATTGAGTTAATCTCTACAGCCGTTACTTCCCTTGAAATGGTCGGAAGGGATGAAGATTTACTTTTCCCATTGTATCCACATCCTAGTTTTAATGAAACGATCCTGGAGGCAGTGGAAGGATTAACGGAACAGGCGATACATGTGGCGCCGGTTGGCGAAAAGAAGGTACGTATGAAGTGAAGATCAGCGGGATGGATAATTATTGATGGAGGATCGTGCAATGCAAAATTTTGTTTGGTCCTCTTAAAAATGAGTTGTAACTGAGATAGGACGGCATAACATTGCCGTCCTTTTTAATGGATGGAAACATACTGCAATCATCCTCTAACCCCCCCTGTCATAACCTATTCCTTTATCATTTTCAACTGGCAATAAAGCTATGTCTCATTTACCATATTTTGTAGTACAATAGTTAAGCATAGTAATATACAATCAGGAAAAGGAGCAGCATTATGAATGGAACAGCACATGCAGCAGTCGGCGGGGCTATCGGATACATAGCAGCAAATACGTTTCAATCCAGCCCATCGGCTACAGTCTTTTTGGTTGGTCTGGGGGTTGTAACTGCATTAGTACCCGATTTGGACATTGATGGAAAACTCACGGGGAGAATTACATTATCTCATAAACTACTGCGAACTGTAGCTCAGCTTATTGGTCTATTAATGATTTTTTACAGTTTCTTTGAAGGAACGGATACAGCAAAATACCTTGGCATGGGAATCGGACTCGCAATTTTGCTGATTTCTTCCCGGCTTAAACAAAAACATATGCTTATACTTACAGGAATCGGCGTATTGGCTGGAGGCTCCTCACTTCAGGAAAGCTGGCTGATTTTATTTGGAGCATATATTTTAATTGCATCCATGGTTTCTCATCGGGGTTATACACACTCGATTTTAGGCATTATTTTCTTTGGCATGATCGCGTCCAGACTGGAAGCATCACTTGGGATTCAGGGAGTTTATTATACATGTCTCGCAAGCTATATCAGCCATCTGGTGACAGACAGCAAGGTGCTCCCTTTTAATAAGAGAGGGATTAAGCTGTTTTTGCCTGTGTCTTCGCGGGAAGTTTGAAGAAATCCGGCTTTTTAATAATAGGATAAAAAATGATATATAATAACGACCTTGTGTTTCAACATTCTCTTTAACCTGCCGATAAAAGGTATGGAGATTGCTTATGCTTTCTTCAGCAATTCCACTTTGTATGTGATAAACTTGATTTATCCATTATGGATGTCTTCCTCTGCCTGACACTGGCTTGCGAAACCAAGGTCATTTTAGCAGAGGAGGACTTTTTTATCATACGTAAAGGCACTTCCGTTTATGTAGAGCGTGGGGCTTAATCTGGAGTTATGGTGCAGCGGGAACTACATAATGAAGAACTGAACTGGCTTGTTGAGCAATCCTTGAAAACACCTTATTATATCGCCGCAAACCTTTTCGCATCAGGCATCTTTTCGGATTACCTTGAGGAAGCTGCATCTGCAAGCAAATCCGTACCAACTTTAACATTGGTTGCTGAGCACTGGGCTGAAACTGCGGCAGTACCCATATATCATTTTGCTGAAAAGTAATACTTCAACTCCGTTTTTTTAACAAAAAAATAAAAGCCCACATCTATTGGTGTGAGCTTATTTATAGGCTGTTATTTTTGAATCTATATTACCTGCTAGCAGCAAACTTCTCGAAAACAGCCTTAAAACAAACTAGTTTTTACTACTCTTCAATCACAAACGTTACCGTCACCTGGTTTTCACTTAAACCCTCTGCCACCGAATAGGCAGTCAGCGTATACTCACCTGGATCCAGTGAAGGAAGCGCGAGTTCATAGTTCAGTTCCTCCCCGGGTGGCAATTCTATATCTTCCAACACTTGCATAAAAGCCATACCATCGGAAAACCGCTTAACAAGCTCATTTTCTGCATCCCGCAGTTCATATTCATAACGCTGACTTGTTGTAAAGGAAAGTTCTTTTTTCTCATCACTTTCATTCTTGATCGTAAATTCATAAACTGTATTTTCTGCCGCTACGGAAACAGGTGTTAATGCATAAACTATTCCATCATTCGAAATTTCAGCCGCCTCCTCTCCTGTACCTTCCTGATCCTTCTCTTCATTATTTCCATTCTCCTCCGACCCATTGTCATCAGATCCGTTATCTGTGGAAGTCTCCTCTGCACAAGATGCGAATATGAAGGTAAGAGCGAGAAGAATTACAAATGCTGTTATTAGCGCTTTAGGTTTTATCATATTTTCCACCTCTTATGTTTACTATTCCATAAGATTCGTTTCGATAAACCAATGTTATTAATCCCTGCTAAACAAATCCCTTGTATAAACCTTCTTTCTGATTTCCTTCAATTCCTCCGACAAACGATTGGCAACAATAACATCTGAAGTCCCCTTGAATTCAGCAAAATCCTTAATCATTTTATACCCTTCAAAAGTATCCTCTTCCAAGGAGGGTTCGTAAATAACAATTTCCACGTTACTCTCTTTAAGCCGCTCAATCACACCTTGAATTGCTGATTGCCTGAAATTATCCGAGTCGGTTTTCATCGTCAGCCGGTAGATGCCAACAGTTTTTGGATTTTGGCTCATGATGCGATCGACAACATGATCTTTTCTCGTGCTGTTGGAATCCACAATCGCTTGGATGATATTATTTGGCACCCCATCAAAGTTGGCCAACAGCTGCTTCGTATCTTTAGGCAGACAGTAGCCGCCATAGCCAAAGGATGGGTTATTGTAATGATTCCCAACTCTTGGGTCATGTCCAATGCCCTCCACAATCTGTTTGGCATTCAGCCCCTTCATTTCTGCATACGTGTCCAGCTCATTAAAGAAGGAAACCCTCATGGCAAGATATGTATTGGCAAATAATTTAATAGCTTCTGCTTCCGTGGAATGGGTGAAAAGCATTGGGATATCTTCTTTCACTGCTCCCTCTGCCAATAGATTTGCAAAGTGCTCAGCCCTCTCGGATTGCTCGCCGACAATGATTCTGGAAGGATACAGGTTATCATGAAGTGCTTTTCCTTCCCTTAAAAATTCAGGAGAGAATAAAATATTTTCCGTATTGAATTTCTCTCTGACTGATTCCGTATAGCCAACCGGGATTGTGGATTTTATGATCATAACAGCATCCGGATTAATGAATAAAACATTTTCGATGACATTTTCTACCGTGCTTGTATCAAAATAGTTTTGGTCGGGGTCATAGTTTGTCGGTGTTGAAATGACAACGAAATCTGCTTCCTTGAACGCCTGAATTGTATCTGTAGTAGCTGTCAAGTTCAAATTCTTTCCCTTTAAAAATCGCTGAATTTCTTCATCCGCAATCGGAGAAATTTTATCATTGATCATATTTACTTTTTCTTCATTTATATCCAGCGCAATAACTTCATTATGCTGCGCCAGAAGTACTGCGTTGGACAGGCCGACATAGCCGGTGCCTGCGATGGTTATATTCATGGCAAAATACCTTTCCTTTATTGTTTTATGTAAATGAAAAATGGCTACTTAAATTATAATAGTCTGTATAGGAATCTGCAAACTTCTCATGGTTATAAAACACTCAAAAGCCTATTCTTTTGCTATTTATACATTTTTGAGCCATAATTGACATAGAGGTGAAGAAATGCCTACGAAAAACCGGACAATCAGTGCATTTGTTATGTTTCCCAACGATTTAGTTGAGGAAATCAAAGCCTATCAGGAAGAAAACAAAATTCTTTCAAATAATGAAGCCATCAGGACACTTATCAGAAAAGGCTTAAAAGACGCTCAGGAATAGAGCGTCTTTTTTCGTGGAACTGGGAATGGTTTGCTTTTTTACACTTTTTCCAGCTCATCCAAAAATGTTGGCCAACGTTTGTATTTCTCTTTTAGTTCTGCTTTTAACTCGATAAAACCTGTCTTTCCAAATGCTTCCTTATATTCCTTGATCAGCTTGCATACGCTCCGGTAATGTTTTCTTGCCCCCGCAGGCTCTGCCTGATCTCGAATATAATTTTTAAAAATCATTTCCGCTTCCGCTTTATATTCATCGAGCAGATAAGGATAAAAATTCTGAATATAGAAATTATTTTCTTTGCAAATAAGGTACAACTTGTCTGACCTATTTTCCTCTTTTGCAATCTCGATATAAGTGTATTTCTTTCCCACTTTTTCAAACCCATTGAAAATTTGCTCCACTACTGTTTCCCATTCTTCTTCATCATATAGCTTTTTCAATTTTTTGTATGTCAAAGCTATTATTATAAACAAATTCCAGCAGCAATTTCCATTGATTTTCCATGTCTTCAAGTACTTCATAAACCTTCAGTTCATATTCTTTCCATTTTTTCACTAATCCGGGTAATTCCTTATCCTGTATCTGTCCTTTTTTACTTAGTTTGAGTGCATCTCTCGTATTTCCGTTTTCAAGTTCACGTCTGATTGCTTTTTCCCTGAAATCACGGTACTGAATATGTTCATAAATAAACTCGCCGACTCTTTCCCATTCCTGGTTTAATTCAAAAATCTCCAATTGAAGCAGCAGTACATTTTTAGTTTCATATTCTTTTAACGACGAGGAGGAATTATCCGTGGAGATCTCCTCCAACAATTGATTCAACTGTTTTTCAAGCTTCTCTCTCATGAATGGTTCCATAGAAAACTTTGTACAGATTTTCAAAAGATCGAAACGCCAATCGCTCCAGCCGTCATATCGTTTATTGTTCACTTCCTTCATAATTAATTGAAATACCTTTTTCTGTAAACTTTTATCATTTGATATTACAGAATAGGAAGCAGCATCTCCAATTAAACAAATACTTCCCTCAATTTTATCCCCTACTTCACCATTCGAATCATCGGCGTATTGCAGCATCTCCACAACTATGGAAAGAACAGCTATAGCCAATTTCGCTGCCATTTCGCTCTCTTCTGCTGCCAGTTTATCTCTTCCTTTTTCCACCACATTTCGGCACCTTGAAGAGAAGAGAAGACGAGACATACCTCAAACGATAAAACCTTGCCATTTATACTGATTGATATAAGAACGAATCAGCTTTTTACTTTCTTTGATTTCATCTTCACCGGTGGAAAGTTTATATTCCAGCTTGGTTTCAATATCTTTATCAGTTTCTGCAATTTGAGCGAGTAACCCAACCAATTCCTTTTTTGTTAGTTTTGAAATTTTTGTTTTGAGATTCATATTTTCCACTACTTAAAATTTAAGGATATCGTTTATTAGTTTCATTTCTTTTATTATATCTTGATGTGGCTCACCTATCTATACCACTCCCTAACCTTCTCATCCGTCGGCAATAAAAACGCCAGCAACCCGAGAAGCGGCAAAAATGCAGTTGCAATCATTGTTGGCATGAGACCGATAAAATCAATTAAGGAACCAAGCACAACGGATCCGATTGCGCCCATTCCAAACGCCAATCCGACAATTAATCCAGACATCGTACCAATTTTTCCAGGGATCAATTCCTGGGCGTACACAACGGTTACGGAAAAACTGGACATGATAATGACCCCCAGCAGGGCAAGTAAAACGATTGCCATGGCTGATCCGACAAATGGCAAAACTAATGCCAGCGGAGCGGCAGCCAACAAAGAGAATAAAATGACATTACGCTTACCAAATCGATCCGCAAATGGCCCACCAAGAAAGGTGCCAACAGCCCCTGCCAATAGGAAAGTAAAGATATAACCCTGAGACTGGGCAATCGTTGCTCCATAGTTGTCGATGGCAAAGAATGCATAGAAATTGGCAATGACACTTTGATACCAAGAGCGGGCAAACACGATGAAAACCAGGACAATGAGTGCACCTTTGATTGCTTTGGAAAGATGTCCATCACGTTGTTGATCGCGAGTTTCTGCCTTTACTTTGATAGGATCACCTATTTGGGCATTGTACCATCTAGCAATGTAAATTAAGAAAAGCACGGCCAGTCCGGCAATCAATGTAAACCAAATGGCACCAAACTGCCCAAGCGGAACCAATACAAGTGCAGTAATCACAGGTGCCAGCGCTTGTCCGGAATTCCCGCCAACCTGATATATAGACTGAGCCAATCCCCTCCGTGGTCCTGCCGCCAGATATGCTACCCGTGACCCTTCCGGATGAAAGACAGCTGAACCTAAGCCAATAAATAGAACACTTGCTAAAATGGCCCAAAAATTAGGAGCCAAAGCCAAACCCAAAATCCCCACCATGCTGCTTGTAAGCCCGATCGGCAAAGCATAGGGCATAGGACGCTTATCTGTATACATTCCGACCACAGGCTGCATGACTGAGGCAACCATATTTAACGTAAAAGCGATAAAGCCAAGTTGCGTAAACGTCAGGCCTAGTGAATTTTCCAGGATGGGAAACATGGCAGGGATTACGGCCTGCAGTGTGTCATTCAATAAATGGCATATACCGATAATGAATAAAATGGGATAGACGGTTTTATTGGTTGATTGAAATGGTTGTTTGGTTTTCGTTTTTGTTGAACTTGCCATTTGATTTCGTCGCCTTTCTATCTATACCTGTAGTATGTAATAAATAAATGCTCAAAGTTTTAGAATTTTAAAAAGGGCATTCCCATGCCCATAGTATCTCGCAAAATCATTATTATTTCAACACAGGGACTCCCCAAAATGGGATACAGGGACAGGTCAACTGTCCCAAATTCAAACTAAAGTGAACGGGACAAAGTACCTGTCCCTCTGTCCCTCCTCCTTTTTATTATCTGGAATATAACCACAACGGCAAGCAAACTAAATCCAATGAGATCCGATACAAGACCTGGTACTACTAAAACGATTGCACTTGCCGCAGAGAGCACTCTTAACATCCAATTCATTTTTCTCAGGAAATATCCCTCAAATCCCGCACCAAGGGCAATGACCCCTATAGCTGCTGTAGTCGCAACCAATATAGCTCCACCAACATTGGTCCCTTGTATGAGTAATTCCGGTGAATATACAAAAACGTATGGAACAAGAATTCCTGCTGCAGCAAGCTTCAGTGAAGTAAATCCGGTTTTGTTCGGTTCACCACCCGATATCCCTGCTCCTGCAAATGCAGCAAGTGCTACAGGAGGAGTCAGGTTAGCTAAAATACCAAAGTAGAAAACAAACATATGTGCCACAAATGGCTCAACCCCAAATTGAACCAGAGCGGGTGCAGCCATAGATGAAGTAATAATATACGTAGGTATTGATGGCAGGCCCATTCCTAAGATGATGGATGCAATCATCGTAAAAAATAAGGTCAAAAGCAATATATCGTTTCCCAATATTAGAATAGCAGAAGTCATTTTTAGTCCGAATCCAGTCAATGATGCCACACCAACGATAATCCCTACCATCGCACAAGCCATCGCCACGCCAAGCGCACTGCGTGTTCCTTCTTCAAGCGTCTTTATTAAACTTTTTATATTCATTCTGGTTGTTGCCCTTATCATGGACACAATGACTGTCGAAATAATCGCCCATGCCGCAGCGTAAATGGGAGTATATCCACTAAACAGCATATAAATAAGTATAAACAGCGGAATGAGTAAATGACCTCGTTCTTTCATAACCACTTTCATATTAGGAAGTTCTGCTTTGGATAACCCCGTTAACCCTTGTCTTTTGGCACGTAAATGGACAACAGTTAAAACTCCCAGGTAATATAAAATCGCAGGAATGATAGCTGCAATTACGATTTGAACATACGGCATTCCCAACGTCTCTGCCATAATAAATGCTGTCGCACCCATGACCGGTGGAAGAACTTGTCCACCAACAGATGCAGCTGCTTCTACAGCCCCTGAAAAGTTTTTAGAATATCCAGTTCTTTTCATTAAGGGAATGGTGAATGACCCTGTTGTAACCACATTCGCTATCGCAGAGCCATTAATAGATCCAAGAAATCCACTTGATATGACCGCTACTTTTGCCGGACCTCCCGAAGTATGACCGGAAATCGCCATTGCTGAATTATTAAATAATTGTCCCATCCCTGTCCGATTCAAAAAAGATCCAAACAATATGAACAGGAAAATATACGTTGCGGAAACACCGATCGCCGTTCCAAATATCCCCTCTGTCGTTAAATACAAATAGGTTACAATAGCTTCGATATCATAGCCGCGATGTGCAACCACTCTGGGAAGGTAGGGACCTAAATAAGCGTAAAGCAAGAACAAGGCGCTAAGCACGGTCAACCCCGTTCCTACTACACGGCGACCACCTTCAAGGACGAGAATAACCATGAGCAGGCTAAACATCACATCATTTGTACTTGGCAGACCTGCTCTTTGTACAATCCCCATGTAATCTACAAAAATAAAGACAATGGTTGCAACAGATAATAATGCCAGTAAAAAATCAATGATTGATGCACGCTGCTGCGGTGCATTTTTTCGAGACGGGTACAATAAAAAGACAAGCACTAGAATAACACCTGTATGTAATGCCCGGTGCTGCAGTGTAACTAATGGACCTGTAAAAGAAGTAATAAGATGGAATAGTGCCAATCCAACAGATATTAAAGTAACCAGCCTGGCCATCCATGGTATGTTTAAAGTTCGAAACCTGGACTCCGTATCATATTTTTCAACAAGCTTTCGTTTTTCTTCACCGGAAAGTTGCTCTTCTTCAGTAAGTTCTTCTTTTTCTTTATCTGCATTGCTCACTTGGCCTATCCCTCCTTGTTTATATCTTTCAACTTCAAGCCCAGCCATTCATACATTGGCAATTTTTCATAATGAATTTGAACTTTTGTATTGTCAGGAATAAAGTTTGATAACGGATATTTTTTTTCATTTTCTTCAAGATAATATTGGGAAATTGGAACATAATAAAGCGAGTAGTAAGGAATCTCGCGTTCTATTTCGGTAACTTCAATAAATCCATTATGCAAGAGGTCCACTTTTCCTTCGACATCAGGAGTGCCTGCACCGTATGATTGATACAAAGTTGATTCAAATGACAGTTTTCCCTCACCTGTGATTCGGTAAATTTCTTTCCATGGCGTCAACTCAACGGAATGCCTCCATCCAATGGTTATTTCATTCGAATCCCATGGCAAAAAATAAAAAGGGTCCCCACCCTCGTCCGTTAGTAAAATGCCGGATTGGACCGGTACCACCATGACACCGACCCCGATCAGCAAAATCGAAAATATGAGGATTATTTTTTTAAAACATAAACGTATCCTCTTTATGAAGTTGGTCACATTACTCGATGCCTTCTTCTTCAAAATACCTTTCTGCACCCGGGTGAAGCGGAGCAGGCAGGTTATCCAGTGCTTCTTCGAGCGTAATATCCTGGGCTGCATTATGTGCATCCCTTAATTGATCAACATTTTCAAATATTGCCTTTGTCATGGCATAAGCAAGATCATCCGAAACTTCACTATGTGTTAATAAAACATTGTTCACCCCAATTGTTGTCACGTCCTCTTCCAAATCATATACATCCTGTGGCACGGTAGTTGGGAAAAAGGCAGGATAATCATCTTGCATGCTCAAAATGGTGTCTTCATCAATTTCTACAATAACGATATCCTGCGTTGTTTGAAGTTCCAGTACACCTGCATTTGGCAAACCGGAAGACATAACCACGGCATCTATATTGCCATTTTGGATTCCTTCCACCCCTTCAGAAAATGACAGGTAATCCGCATTAATATCATCATAAGACATGCCATATGCCTCCAGCACACGCTGAGCACTAATTTCAGTTCCGGATGCAGGAGCTCCTACGGCCACATTCGTTCCTGCCAAATCTTCCACTGTTTCAATACCGGATTCTTCTGTAGCTACAATCTGCAAATAGTTCGGATACAATGAAGCCAGGCTACGGACGTTTTCCTGTGCACCTTGTTCTTCAAAACTGTCAACCCCTTCATATGCATCTGCAGCTGCATCACCCATGGAGAATCCAATTTCCGCATCTCCCTGGTTAAGCGTTGTTGCATTGGCTGCAGAGGCTGCGGTAGATTGACTGTTGGCATTAGCTCCCAAATTTTGAAACATGTCCGCCAAAGTACCTCCAAGCGGATAATACACACCTGAGGAACCGCCGGTAAGAATCGTAACAAATTCACCATCAAGAATTTCTTCTACACTGCCGCCTTCACTGTCTCCATTACCACCGCTGCTTTCTCCATCTGCATCACTGTCTTCGCACGCAGCAAGTACAATTCCAATTATTAACAGCAAACCAAATATGAAATATAATTTTTTCATTTTAACTCCTCCAATCATTTATTCTTAAAATGTTTATGAAAGAATCAGTACAACTTATGCCATAATAAAATATACAATTTCTTACTGTGATAAATTAATAGATTTGACAGCAAATGCTTGGCATTCAATATATTTATAGATGGTTTATGAGAATAGCTGGTGTTACTTCATGTGCCGCTTGATTAATAATCCTGTTAAATATAAACTATTTAATAAGAAGAGAAACCAAGTTTTGAGGTATTATATGCATATCAGCATGCAAAAAGAACAAGCACTTGAGACCTGCTAAGTCATCTAAGTTCCCCTTCATCTCTACCCGTTTCTGTAAGTCGGCTTTATGCGAACTACCCTTATTATCTAGGAAAAATTTAGGATTCTTTTAATAGGTTATTGCCGTTATTTATTTCACAACCACAAAAAAGTGCATCTACTGAAACAGTGTACTTATGTGATTCAAAGATTTTGGATTACAATAAAATAAAAGGAGAGATAGAAATGACCATTCACCACCACAATCACCCTTACATGACGATTCACGATTTCGAATCAAACAGTCACGTTGGCTGGGATAATTCTCTAAATCCGATTGCTGAAGTGGATTCGGGACAGACAATCACGTATCAAATAACAGAAGCTTCCGGTGGACAGTTTACAAAGAACGCCACGAAAAAAGATGTGGAATCACTTGATTTTAGTAAAATCAATCCAGTCGCAGGGCCTCTTTATGTTAAAGGTGCAGAACCAGGTGACACGCTGGAGGTAGAAATGCTGAATTTTTCCCAGCTTGATTGGGGATGGACTGCCCTTATTCCTGGATTTGGATTGCTGGCAGATGAGTTTAAAGAGCCCGCAATCAAAACTTTTGATCTGACCGGTAAAAATAAAATGGCATTCCTCGATGGTATCGATCTTTTTATGAAACCCTTTCCGGGAACGGTTGGCGTGGCTTTGCCGGAACCAGGAAATCATAGTGTCGTACCACCAAGAAAAAACGGAGGAAATATGGATACACGCCATCTGACCCGCGGAACCAAGCTTTATCTCCCGGTCTGGGTCGAGGGCGCTTTATTTTCTATCGGGGATACACATGCTGTTATGGGTGACGGAGAAGTGTGCGGAACAGCGGTGGAAGCCTCCATGGAAACCACCGTCCGACTTAAGCTGCACAAAGGAAAATCCATCGCAGAACCAAGATACGAGATTCCCGGCCCGCCTACTCCTGAAGCAGACAGCAGGGGATATTACGTGACTACAGGACATGGGGAAGATATTGTGAAGGCATCCCAAAATGCTATTCGATATATGATTGAGCATTTGGTGGATACGTATAGGATGAGTGAAGTGGAAGCTTATATGCTTTGTAGTGTTGCTGTGGATTTGCGGATTAGTGAGATTGTGAATATGCCTAATTGTTTGGTGTCGGCGTTTTTGCCGAATTCTATTTTTAGATAGGATGAAAAATGAGTAAACAGTCTCCTTGTTGTGTTAGGAGGCCGTTTGCTCATTACTGTTTATAAATTATACAGATTCACTTTCTTTCTCGTTTAATGGATCATCAACATATAATACAAATACTAGTTAGCAAGCTTCTTAATTTCTTCGCTAGCATTGGTTCAATTTCAAATAAGTCACCAACAAGACCATAATCTGCTACATTAAAAATATTTGACTCTGCACCTTTTATCGTATTGACTATTTTTTCAGTTTGGATATGTATCTATAAATACTGGATTTATATGGAAATTCCACAAAAATATATATTCAGGTGTGACAACTTTACCTATCGAGTTGTTCCTGATCATAAACGATTTCCTCCGGGATTTCACCAAACAGTTCAAAATTTTCAGCCCTCCTATGAAAGGAAAAGTGTTTCTTACTTTTTTATGTTACTTCACCCACCCCACACCAATCAACAACAGCCCCCGCAATAACCTTCGCAGCTTCAAACATCTTCTCAACCTCAATCGACTCATTCGGAAAATGGGCAAGATTTGTTATCCCCGGACCAAAAACAACAGTAGGCGTCTCTGCCACCTGCGTCAGCAACCCACCATCCGTCCCCCATGGAGATGCTATGACTTCAGGCGCAGACCCCATAATTTCCGTAAAATTATCCGTCAACGCTCCTAATAAAGAATGATTCGTATCTATTTCTCCCGGTATCCATCTGGCACCAAACCACGCTACTTTTACCGGATGATTCTTGAACCAGCTATCTATTTCTCCCAACCTGCCAATCCACGCTTCCATTTCCTGTTGGACTTCTTCTATTGCTTCACCCGGCGCAATGCCGATTCGACCTTCAAGCTGTACAATATCCGGAACGGAAGATGGCCAGTCTCCTCCATTGATACTTCCGATATTAATTGGAACCGGAACTGGTACATTGTCGTAAAGTGGGTCGGTAATCCGGTCATTCCGGATTTTTTCCAGTTCCTTCACATGTTTATTAACGAGGAATGCTTTATCAATGGCATTGACTCCGAGATACGGTGTTCCGCCATGTGCGGTCTGTCCCGTCACAATTAACCGAAACCATTTGGAGCCTTGTTGCTTCGGGAAAATTTTCATACTCGTTGGTTCAGGAATAATCGCTGCATCTGCCTTATATCCTTGTAAAATAGCATCAAGTGTTCCGGCACCACCACTCTCTTCTTCTATAACACTTTGAAAAATCACATCTCCTTTTAGACGAATTCCCAAGGATTGGATCGCCTCAATCGCCATCAACAAAGCGGTATTCCCACCCTTCATGTCGGTTGCACCACGTCCATACATTTTTCCATCAATAATTTCCCCGCTGTACGGGGCGGCATTCCACTGATCATGATCCCCTTCCGGAACGACATCGACATGGCCATTTAAAATGATAGACTTGCCGCCTCCAGAACCTTTCAAAACACCGACAACATTCGGGCTGTGTTTAAACGTTTCCCGATTGGAATAAAAATACGGATGTTTTTTCAGTCTGTCACCATCTAAATCCCATACATCCACATCCAGGTCTAATTCCTTTAATATATTGGCCACAACTTCCTGGACGCCCTTTTCATGCCCTTGTGTACTTGCTTGTTGCACCATTTTTTTCAAACGGTCAATACTTTTTTGTTTATTGTCGTCGATCCATTCGTTTATTCTCTCTTTTATTGACATGGTCATCATTACTCCTTTCACTCTTACTCTTCGGATACATTATTTATAAGCGGCGCTCCGGTTGCCAGCATCACTTCATCCACCGTATAACCGTCCATTACTTCAATTAAGTGTAACCCTCGTGAAGAAATTTCAATCACGGCCATATCCGTAATAATCAGATCAACACAACGTTTTGCTGTAAGCGGCAAAGCACATTCACGAACAATTTTGGCATTCCCATATTTGTCCGTATGATTCATAAGTACAATCACTTTTTTCGCTTTTTGCGCGAGTTCAATCGCACCACCCATCCCGGAAACTATCTTTTCAGGTACAATCCAATTAGCCAAGTCGCCAAATTGACTCACTTCAAATGCACCTAAGATCGTGACATCAAGCAACCCTCGACGGATGATGTTAAAGGCATATGTGCTGTCAAAATAAGCAGCTCCCGGGACGACGGTAATTGGCAGTCCGCCTGCATTGCAAAGGTTCTCGTCTTCCTCCCCTTTGGCCGGGGTAGGTCCTGTTCCCAGCACCCCGTTTTCGGCATGGAAAATCACATTCATGTCTTCCGGAAGATGATCGGCAACCAATGTTGGCATCCCAATTCCCAGATTTACAATCATACCGTCTTCAATTTCTTTTGCAGCCCTGTTGGCAATCACATGTCGCACACTTACTCCCACACCCATTTCCAGTTCACCCCTTCACTTTGTACAACAATATCCACAAACGCACCGGGCGTGACGATTGCCTCCGAATCAAGTTCACCTACCGGAACAATTTCGTCTGCCTCCGCGATCGTCACATCTCCTGCCATCGCAACCAACGGACTTGTGTTACGGGCACTTTTGTTAAAAATTAAATTGCCCGACGTATCTGCTTTTTTCGCATATACAATAGCTACATCAGCTGTAAGCGGCTTTTCAAGTAAAAAAATGCTGCCATCCACATCAATTTTTTGTTTATTTTCAGCAACAAGGCCGTCAATACCAATATCTGTTAAAATCCCACCAAGCCCAGCACCGCCTGCACGAATTCGTTCGACTAACGTTCCTTGCGGGGAAAACTCGATGTTTAACGTCCCATCATGCATCTGTTCTCCGGCGTTTGGGTTGGACCCAATATGTGATGCAATCAAATTCTTCGCTCTCCCGGCAGAAATGAGCTGACCAATCCCTACTTGCGGAAATCCTGCATCATTTCCAATCAACTTTAAATCCTTTATTCCATTATCGAGCAATGCTTTGATTAATGTCGGCGGGTTTCCGATACCACCAAACCCACCGTACATAAGGGAGGAACCATCTTTAATATGAGTTACTGCTTGAGCAACGGATTGGACTTTTGTCATGGGGTCAGCTCCTTTTCCAATTGATGCTCCACTTTCACAAGGCTCTTTGTAAATCGTGCAACAAGCTCATCAATTTCTGACTTTGTAATCGTTAATGGAGGTGCTAAAATAACTGCGTGACTAGTTAAGTCGTCAACACCAGTATTGGCTGGATATACGAGTAAACATGCCTCAAAATTTGCCTGAACTATCCTTTTAACAACATCCGATGTTCGAGAAAAAGGAGCTTTCGTGCGTTTATTTTTCACAAATTCGACGCCAATAAATAACCCTTTCCCACGTACATCACCGATAATTTCACTGTTTTCAGCTGCTTCTTTTATTTTTTCTTTCAAATAGTTCCCGTTTTCCTCAGACTTTTTAATAAGGTTATTTTTTTCGATATACTCAATAACAGCTAAAGCTGTAGCTGCGGATTGAGGATTAGCACTAAATGTGTGTCCACTCATGATGACTTTTGAACCGTTTAAAATGGGCTCCATAACTCTGTCGCTCACTACTGTGGCTGCTATTGGCGTATAGCCAGCACTCATCCCTTTTCCTGTTGCCATAAGATCCGGGATAACGCCAAAATGCTCCATCGCAAACATTTTTCCGGTCCGCCCCACACCTGTCATCACTTCATCGGCAATGAACAAAATGTCGTACCTGTCACAAACCGCTTTTATCTTTTTAAAATAATTGTCTGACGGGGTTAATACGCCTCCTGCTGCGCCAATTATTGGTTCCGCTATGAATGCAGCGATATGCTCACTGCCGATCTGGTTGATTTCTATTTCCAGTTCCGCTGCATAAAAATCATCACATTGATCTACAGTTCTGCCATTGGCATCTTGGTAATAATAAGGAGTGGAAACAAATGGGTATTTATCTAATAATCCTTCAAATCGCTTCCGTCTTTCCCTATGCCCTGACATGGATAAGGCCCCCAGTGTAATGCCGTGGTAACTCATCCTGCGTGATATTATTTTGTTTTTTGTTTCCATCCCCTTTTCCTGCCAATATTGGAGGGCAATTTTCATTGCTGTTTCAGTTGCTTCAGACCCGCTATTTACAAAAAACGACCAGTTTAAATCACCTGGTGAAATATCACGCATCTTTTTTGCCAGCTTTTCCGCTGCCATGTTGGTAAACTGTGACCGATATACGAATGAAATTTTTTCGGACTGCTTCTTCATCACATCTATAATTTCTTGTACACCGTGTCCAATACTTGCAGTTACTGCTCCGGAAGAACCATCAATATATCCCCTTCCATATTCGTCATATAGATAAATCCCTTTTCCATGTGTGATACTGGCGTAGTCGTAGTCTAGAATTGGTTTGATTAAATAGGATGGTGCCATCTATTTCACCTCAACAAATTTCAATTGATAATAACCCTTTTAAGTAAGCGATTACAAATAGTTATTATAGTTAAATTATATCGAACTTATTTTTATTATCTATTCGACTAATTATTAAAAAAACAGAGCGTTTTTTATACCTTAAGTATAAAGAACCTGTTATTGTTGAGGTGGATACAATGGTAATTTATTTATCAGCGCATTTCAGAACGCGAAAGCGGGTTAACATAATGGCAAACACATTACCGTGGACCGGCTTCATAAACGCTTCTCAACATTTCATAACTATGTAAACAACAGGTGCGCACCACAGGGGTACGCACACATCATACAAAATTATTAATTTAAGATATTTTCTCCAAACCATTTATTACTTAATTCTTCATACGTTCCATCCTCAATAACTGCCTCAAGTGCACGGTTAATTTCATCCAGCAGTTCCTCGTTCCCTTTCCTTACTGCTGCTCCAATTTGTTCTTCAAAAAGAAGGTCTCCAACTGTTTTAAGCTCTAAACCATTTTCATCAATTTGCACGAGTCCGACAATATAATCCGTTAAGACCATGTGAAGGCGATCTGTCCCTGCTGCTAAATCCTGAAGTGCTACCGTATCAGATTGATATGTGGACAATTGATCCTCCGGAATATGCTCTAACACTGTATCCTCATAAACACTGCTGGCAATAACACCGACTTCCCTGCCGTCTAAATCATCCCATGTTTCAATATCATTCGTGTCTTCATGTACATAGAAGATGGGACCTGATGTATAATAAGGATCTGAAAAATCCACCGCTTCCGCTCTTTCTTCTGTAATGGTTAAACTCCCCATAATAACATCGATTCTGTCTGTGTTCACTTCTTCAATTAATGCACCAAAATCCTGCGTAAAAACAGGGTTGGGCTCAAGCCCCATCTCTTCAGCAATCGCTTCCCCAAGTTCCACTTCAAAGCCGGTTTCATTCCCATCCAGATCTTCATAATTAAACGGCTTATATAGCCCACTTGAACCAAACGTCAGCTTTCCTTCTTCAATAGTAGCAACCGTTGTACCATCAGATTCTTCCGTATCCGTTTCTTCACTTTCGGCCGACTCCTCTGTGTCATTATCCCCTGAGTCAGCTGATGTATCCTCCGCCTCTCCACTGCCTCCACAGGCAGCAAGCAATCCAATTAAAAGCAAACCTATAATGATACTAAAATAAATTCTTTTCATTTATTACTCCCCTTAAAATTTTATTTTTCAACACAAATGAAAATTTTAGTTAACCCCCCTTTTTGGAAATCATGAACCTTTTGTCCAATTCGAAATGATGACAGCGATTACATTATGCAAATATTTTCTAATCCATGTACCTATTATACACCATGAAAAGAAGGTGTATCATCGTTTTTTCAACCAACCTAATAAATTAATATAAAAAGAAAATCAAAACACTCGTTACCACACCAACAACTGTACTTAATAATATACAATATCCCATGATATCCCGAATATGAAGACCGACAACAGATAATATTGGCAGTGCCCAGAATGGTTGAATTAAGTTCGTCCAAGCATCCCCCCAGGCCACAGCCATTGCAGTTTTTGCAGGATCTACGCCAAGATCTAATGCTGCAGGTATTTGTAAGGGGCCTTGAAGTGCCCATTGTCCTCCGCCTGAAGGAGCCAATATGTTTACGAACCCTGCAGTCCAATACGTAAATAGATTTAAAGTTTCTGGGCTGGCAACTGCCACCATGCCATCAACAATTAATTGCCCCATTCCTGAACTAGATAAAATTCCAATAATCCCTGCATAAAAAGGGAATTGTAGAATTAACGGCGAGATAGCTTTTGTCACACTCCCAAATGCCCTGGCAAACTGTCCCAATGAACGATGAAAAAGCAATCCTAATGATAAGAAGAAAATATTAATAATATCCAAGTCTAAATCTCTGCCGCCACTAAAGGAAATTATCGTGTATATAATACCTATTCCTCCGATGGTCATCCCAAGTGATGGCGTATTTTCCAACCATAATGCCGGCGAGTCTGATTTCTCCACCTTTTTCTCCTTTGGTCTATCTTCTTCTTCTGCTTTTATTAAAGAATGATAAGGTTTAATATTTTTCTTCGGGGTCATAAGCACCAAAAAGATAGCGATCGAAATAACCAAAGAAAAGAATATAATAAATGTGGATGGGTGAAAGATCGTTTCAGAAGTTGGGATCACCCCCATTACTTCTTCTAAAAAGTGTCCTTGTGTTGAGATAGTTAATCCAATTGAGCTGGACATTCCACCTGCAAATAGCACTGTTGCAGAATAAGCACTAGCAACTAACATCGGAAAATGGGTGTTGTCATTTCTTTTCGCTATTTCTCTGGCAATAATTGCACCAACAACAATGGCAAGTCCCCAGTTAATATAATATGCAGAAGCAGAAACAAGAAATGTTAAGAGATACCCTTGCCATGGTTTTTTCGCTAATGACGCTAATCGAGTAAGTCCCCTGTTTATGAATGGAACAGAAGCTAGCGTCATTCCAGTCATTAATAATAAAACCATTTGCATCGCAAACGATAAATAACTCCAAAAACCATCTCCCCAGCCCTTAAGAACAACTGTCGGTTCAGTTGGATTTAAAGCCAATCCAGCCAGTAATATAATTAAGGTCATCAGAACTGCAATAACAAAAGCGTCAGGTAAATAACGTTGAATAAGCCTTGAAAAACGATCAGCAATACTTGATAACATCGCTTTCCCCCTCAAATAATTTTTTGTGTCAGTTTCTTAGTAATTACTTTTTATTGATTTATAACTATTAACTATTAGACAAAAAAACTGACCACCCCCCTCCTTCTTCCAACCAGGAGTTTCTTAGAAGTTGCACTGATTCTTTTCAGGAAATACCAACTATATATGTAGTATAATTAGGGATGTACGATTAATAAAAAATTCTGTATAATAAAATTATAGCGAACATAATTATTACTATCTATACGCCTAACTTTTAAAAAAGGAGTTATTTTTTTATACAACATGTATAGTAATGAAATCCAAATAAAAATGGTACTGTCAGGGGTGTAAAGAGTGGCTATTTCTGTAAAAAGCGCATTGCAATTGCCAATTATGAAAAACACAAAATTAAAAGCTGGACATGCTGGTATTGATAATCATATAAAATGGGTAACCGTCATCGAAGTGCTCGAAGATATTAAAAGACTGCAAAAAGGGGAATTTCTCATTACGACAGGATTTAAGCTGCTGGAAGATCAAGAAAGACTTGAAATATTCCATGATTTACTTAGATCAAACTTTCTATCCGGTGTAGCCATTTATACAAGTTTTTATATGGAGCGTATTCCCGACAGTTTTACAAAGCTAGCAGATGAAAGCGACTTGCCGCTAATTGAAATTCCGACAGATATAAATTTTTCCCAAATAACGAAAGCAATTTTAGAGCAAATTGTCAATAATCAATTGCATCTATTAGAACAATCGGATAGAATCCACCGCGAGCTGACTGATTTAATATTAAATGACCAAAGTTTAAGAGAAGTCACAGCACGGTTATCCAAATTGACCGCTTCAAAAATGATCATCTACAATGAACTTTACGATACGCTTCATGTGCAGGACTTTCAAAATAAAAATAACACCATCGGCATATTCCATACCAACATCATCATAAATCAGAATGAATTGGATCTATCGCCACATTTAAAACAGAGTTTACAGAAAGAATCAAAAGTAATTCTTCCCCTGGACAATTACATTCTTACAATTTATCCCATCCTTGCAAAGCGGACGTGCTTTGGCTGGATTGTAATGGTCAAACCACAGGAAGAGTGGCAGGAGCTTAACGACATTGCTATTGAACGGGCTTCATCCATATACGCGATGGAATTTTTGAAAAAAGCAGCCATAGAGGAAACACAATTACGAATCCAGAGTAACATTCTGGATGATATATTTAATAGAACTTATACGAACGGGAAAATCATTACAGATCGTGCGCTTAAACTGAACTATGACCTTTCCTTAAACCAGGCTGTCTTTCACTTTAAGTTTAAACAGGAAGATTTGGATACTAAAATACTGGACAGGTTTTACTATATTACAGAGCAGATGCTCACCCAAAAAAGTAAACAGCAATTGATACAAATGAAATTTAATTCTATAACCTTATTAACGAATGTTGTGGGGAATACGAAAATAGAAAAGTATAACCATTGTGTTGCATTGGCAAAGGAATTAATGAAAGAATGGCATTTTCGCTATCCGAACACCGCTATCATAATTGGTATTGGAAAGGACTACGATCAAATTAACGAGATAGGAAAAAGTGCAGTTGAAGCACAATACGCCATTCAATTAAGTGATTTGATCATACCGGATCAAAATATAGTCCATTATGAGGATTTGGGTACGTATGACTTACTGTTGGAAATGAACCAAAAGGGCATCGATTTACAGGAGTTTTATAAAAAAAGCATCAGCGGCTTACTGAAAAAATCAGATAAGGAAATTGATTTAATCGAAACAATGAAGGTGTACTTTAGGAATAATCAAAGCATCCAGCAAACGGCAGAAGAATTGTACATTCACCGTCATACTTTAAGATACAGGCTAAACCAGGTGGAAGAACGGACCGGGTTAAATATGAAATCAGCAGACGAACGGCTAAGATTGGAATTAGGTGTAATGGCTTATAACTTAGTGAGATTATTAGATTGAATGGAGGTCTCTTATCCAATACGCTTTGATAAGAGACCTGCTTGACTCGATCACAATACTTTACTTAAAAATTCCCTGGTCCTGTCTTCCTTTGCATTATTAAAGATTTGATCAGGCGGCCCAACCTCAGCAATTCTTCCTTTATCCAGAAAGGCTACCCTGTCGGCCACTTCCCGGGCAAAGCCCATTTCGTGCGTGACAACCACCATGGTCATCCCTTCCTCAGCAAGCTCTTTCATTACTCCCAGCACTTCTCCCACAAGTTCAGGATCCAGTCCTGAAGTCGGTTCATCAAACAACATGATCCTTGGTTTCATCGCAAGGGCACGTGCTATGGCTACACGCTGCTGCTGGCCGCCGGACAATGTATTCGGATACACTTTGGCCTTATCCAGTAACCCGACCTTTTCCAGGTACTCCTCTCCTATCTTTATTGCCGCATCCTTTTTTATTTTTTTCACATAAACAGGGGCCTCTATTACATTTTCCATTACGGTCATATGGGGAAACAAATTAAAATGCTGGAACACCATCCCAGTGCGTATTCTGATTTTATTTAAATCATCGCGTTTAAAATCTATTTCTTTCCCTTCCAGAGAAATGCTGCCGCCCTGGCTGATTTCCAAAAAGTTCAGGCATCGCAGCAGCGTACTTTTTCCCGATCCGCTTGCTCCTATTAAGCAGACCACTTCTTTTTCATGTACTTCCAAATCGACATCTTTTAATACGTGGAGCTTGCCAAAATATTTATTTAGTTTTTTCACCTCAATCATTTTTCCTTCCTCATTCATTTTTTGGCCCCCTTTCACTTCTTGCTAAACGCCGTTCAACCCGATTGACAATAAAGGTTAATATTAATACAAGTATTAAATAATAGATTCCAACAATGAGATACGACTCCATCGCCATACCTGTAGAAGATTGAATCCTCTGCGCGCGGTTAAATAGTTCCTGAAATCCGATAAACGCCACAAGAGAAGAATCTTTTAATGCAATGATAAACTGGTTCCCAAGCGGAGGAATGGCACGTCTTAACGCCTGTGGCATCACAATTCTCCACATTGATAACCTATAATTCATACCCAGACTCCGGGCTGCCTCGGATTGACCCCGATCCACCGATTGTATGGAGCCTCTGAATATCTCTGCTATATAAGCACCATTATGCACGCCTAAAGCAATTCCCCCAGATAAAAATCTTCCTAAATCCACAAATTGAACAAGACCAAAATATAAGACAAAGATTTGAACGACAAGCGGCGTTCCACGAATAATATTAATATATAAATCTGCTATAAAAATTAATATTTTATACTTGGAAATCTTCATAAAGGCAAATATTAATCCGATGAGGACACCTATTACTATACCTAATAATGTAATTTGTATCGTTGCCCAAATAGCGTCATAATACCCTGGCAATGTTTCGGTAAAAAGTTCCCAAAAGGACATTAGCAAACCTCCTTGACTATTAATTTTAAATAGAAGTGCGCACTGAGTTTGTTGGCACAATCAGCTCAGCATTAATCCAATATATTTTCACCAAACCACTTATTACTGATCTCTTCATATGTCCCATTTTCAATAATAGCTTCCAACGCTCGATCTACTTCATCCAGTAATTCCTGGTTTCCTTTTCTTACTCCTGCACCGATATACTCATCGAATACACGATCTCCTACAGGTTTTATTGAAAGATCCTGCTCTTCAATCTGAGCGAGTCCTACTAACTTGTCAGTCATTACCGCATCTAATCTATCTGTCCCGGCTGCTAAATCTGTTAACGCAACAGTATCACTTTGATAAGTTGCTAAATTATCTTCATCAATATACTCAAGTACAATATCTTCAAAGGTACTTGCAGCAATAACACCAACATTTCTCCCTTCCAGATCTTCTATTGACGTAATATCATCTGTATCCTCATGAACGTAAATAATCCCACCTGATACATAATAAGGTTCAGAAAAATCTACTACTTCTGCACGTTCATCTGTTATCGTTAAACTTCCCATAATTACATCCAGTCGGTCACTGTTTACTTCTTCTAGTAATGCGCCGAAATCCTGCGTGAACACAGGATTAGGTTCCAGACCCATTTCCTCAGCAATCGCATTTCCAAAATCCACTTCAAAACCAGCCGGTTCTCCATCTAAGTCCTCATAGTTTAAAGGTTTATATAACCCACTGGATCCAAAAGTTAATTTTCCTTCTTCAATTGTTGATACGGTAGAAGAGTCTTCTACTCCTGCCTCTGTGGATGCGTCGTCACTTCCTCCACATGCTGCTAATACACCTAATAAAATTACACTCATCAGCAAATATAATAATCCTTTCTTTAACATGGTTTTTAACCCCTTTATTTCTAGTTTTTGAACAATAATCCGAGTTTTAAAAGAATATTTAAATTGATCATCTGAATCAGGTTGACGAATCACCTCCTACTGAAAATATATCTCCACTGCTTAATTTTACTAATTCTCTCTTCCGTGATTTAAGTTTTTTGTACATTAACCTTTTGGTTTAAAGCGCTCACAAAATTACCCATTCGATTCAAACCTTCTTCCAGAACATCTATTGAACTTGCAAAAGATATTCGAATATAGTTTTCACCTATGGGGGAGAAAGTGGAACCAGGAACTACTGCTACATGTTCTTTTTCTAAAAGCAATTTTGTGAACTCCAATGATGACATCCGAAATTGCTTGATCGAAGGGAAAATATAAAACGCTGCCTGAGGCTTTATCACTTCAAAACCCATAGAAACTAACCGCCCATAAATATAATCTCTTCTTTTCTTATATTCATTTCGCATAGCAATTGGATCATCTAAACCATTGGTTAATGCCTCAATTGCAGCTTCTTGACTAATAGAACAAGCACAAGTTGTATTATATAAATGTACCTTTTTCATTTCTGCTAGTAGAAACGATGGAGAAAATAACAACCCAATTCTCCAGCCTGTCATAGAGTGAGACTTGGATAACCCATTGATTATAACCGTTTGATCTCTCACTTCTGGAAAAGAAGCAATGGAGCAATGTTTTCCTTCGTAAATTAATTCACTATAAATCTCATCTGAAACAATAAATATATCTTTCTCTTTTAAGAGAGCTGCAATTTCTGCCAGTTCTTCTTTCGTTAGCATTGATCCAACAGGATTGGAAGGGTAAGACAGAAGAACACATCGTGTTTTCTCAGTAATTTGTTGCTCTATTAAGCAGGCAGTCATCTTAAATTTATTTTTTGTCGTATCTACAAAAACAGCTTTAGCTCCACACATCTCAATTAGAGGTTGATATCCAGGGAAAGCTGGCCCGGCTAGAATAACTTCACTCCCTTCTTCCAATATCGTACGTAAGACCGTATCCAAAGCCTGCGTAGCCCCATTGGTAACCATTATTTCATCTTCCCATGAATACGACGATCCATATTTCTCTTTAACAAATTGGCATGCCGCTTGACGAAGTTGAGGATTCCCTACGTTTTCCGTATATCCTGTTTTATTTACATCAATCGCATTTTTCCCTGCATTTTTTACATGTTCTGGTGTTGGAAAATCGGGCTGACCAATTGTAAAATTTATACCATCACTTAATTGTTGTACTGCTTCTGAAAATAATCTTATACCGGACATTTCTATTTGTTGAACCCGATTATTTATTAGATGTTTCATCTTTACTTTAGATCTCCTTTCTGTGCAACCTCATTAACTATCTTGGGATCCAATGGAAGCTGTTTTACTTAGGCAAACAATGATTAAAACTCATGATTATTTATATTTTTGAATTTTTAATAGTAATCTCTTATCTCTTGATTAGGTTCTCACCCAAAAAGGTCAAAAATCCCACCAACTAGACTGAACAATTCGTTATAATAGGTATAGAATAACTTGTTGGAGGTTATCCCATGTTCAGACCAGGCAAAAAAGATATTCAAAAATCGT
>NZ_JBGOHB010000099.1:0-255 GCF_041521345.1 Virgibacillus oceani
TTCTGTGTTCGGCATGGGAACAGGTGTGACCTCTCCGCTATTGCTACCAGACAAGGAATGTCCGTAAAATAAAGGACAAGACATATTATATGCATTCTCAAGAAAAAATGCAAGGGTTTTTTTAAGAATATACCCTAAAAACTAAATAAGAGTGTAAAACGACATGGTTAGATTTAGTTAAGTCCTCGATCTATTAGTATCCGTCAGCTCCACGTGTCACCACGCTTCCACACCGGACCTATCAACCTCATCGTC
>NZ_JBGOHB010000100.1:0-255 GCF_041521345.1 Virgibacillus oceani
AGCCTTAACATATCAAATTACCTCCCCCTCCATTGTTATGCAGCGGAAACACCATGAAAGTTCCATTTAAAAAACGGGGCTGGGGTAGTAAATGAAAATCCAAACATTCCTAAACTTGCATTTAAAAGTTGCTCCGGAAATATACTACGCTTTCACCGCGGGCACAAGTGCGACATCACTTCAAACTCCCTTTGGTCGTTTTCAGCGTGTCTTCTTTGCCGCGGGCGGCTGGTGAGCCTCCTTGCTTCGACAAGG
>NZ_JBGOHB010000101.1:0-254 GCF_041521345.1 Virgibacillus oceani
GTTAGAATGGTTTTGAGTCATCGTGAATTACCTCCGTATGGTTTGTGTTTTTGTCAACCTTAATTATACGTGGTTTCACGATGGCTTTCTATTTATTTAGCTGTTGCATTTCATTTTACAATGAACCGTTTTTATCACTTTCTGGATTAGAGCCAAAAAAGTAAATACCCAATCAAAGGTGGCTCCATCCATTTGGGATTTATTTACAATTAGACTAAAGGGACAGCGACGATTTGTTTGTTAAGAAGCACCTT
>NZ_JBGOHB010000102.1:0-252 GCF_041521345.1 Virgibacillus oceani
CAGTTGACTCGACTTCTGCCGTGGTCCGCTACACTCCCTGATGAATGCCGCGTTCCTAATAAATCTAAATAAATTATAACAGTAGTCCACATCTGAAAAACAGGTGTGGACTATTTTACGCTTACCTATCTGCGTAAATTAAAAAATGCAACAAAACCAAAACTATATTCATAGAAATTAAAGTCTTTGTCCGCAAAGGCTTTTTTTGTTGGTGTAAAAATGTCTTGCATATTCATAAATCCTAAAAAAACA
>NZ_JBGOHB010000103.1:0-249 GCF_041521345.1 Virgibacillus oceani
TTTATTGGGGGTTCTTCGTCATGGTAAGACATCAAATGAAGGACCTTTCACGTCAAAACGATTGGAACGGCTTCATCAGGCTAGGCACCGAAAGCTAAAGGACATCTTTCATAAAGCCAGCCATAAAGTGAAACTTCATTCAGTGGGGGTTTTCTTTTCATCCCCCACTGAAACAACCATGGCTATGCTACGCATCGCCACCAACTACCATGAAAATGAATTTCTAAACGAAATAGAAGTATTCATTTA
>NZ_JBGOHB010000104.1:0-238 GCF_041521345.1 Virgibacillus oceani
TAGCCTGGGATGCGAGGTCTGGCGTTGTACTTTACCGGGTGATCTTTGTAATCTCTTAAACTGGCATAAAAACTTTTCCAATTTTGAAAAACGGCTTTCATTACCCATTGACTGCTCTGTATTGGTAAGGAAAGATAATCTGGTTGTTTAATTACATGAAATAAGCTGTTTAGAAAGTTATAATGAAGATATGGTTTTTCTTTTGTTGGTGCTTCAAATAGGTTGCATGTGACTTCTT
>NZ_JBGOHB010000105.1:0-232 GCF_041521345.1 Virgibacillus oceani
AGCTGCTTTCCTGTTGTCTTTTTAGAGCAATTTTCATAAGTGTTTTCATACAAATGTTAGTTGAACGAATCGGGCCGTTACTGGCTGTTAGATCTCCCACTTAGCATTTTCATGTTTCCTTCATTCTTGAAGTGGGAGTCTTACAGCCAGTTACACTGCGATAAAATTGTGAATCTTGCCTTGGAAGAAAAGGTAGACACAATTATTATCGGAAAAAACGAAGGCTGGAAGC
>NZ_JBGOHB010000106.1:0-229 GCF_041521345.1 Virgibacillus oceani
TGTACGTCGTAAGACTCCCACTTCAAGCATGAAGGAAACATGAAAATGCTAAGTGGGAGATCCAACAGCCAGTAACGGCCCGATTCGTTCAAGGGCCTTTAGGTCATACCCTTGCGGTGCTAACATTTGTATGAAAACACTTATGAAAATTGCTCTAAAAAGACAACAGGAAAGCAGCTCTCTCAAATTTGATTTTTTGAGAAAATAAAATTGATACTTCACATGTAAT
>NZ_JBGOHB010000011.1:0-126080 GCF_041521345.1 Virgibacillus oceani
TGCAGTTGACTCGACTTCTGCCGTGGTCCGCTACACTCCCTGATGAATGCCGCGTTCCTAATAAATCTAAATAAATTATAACAGTAGTCCACATCTGAAAAACAGGTGTGGACTATTTTACGCTTACGTGTGTGTACAAAAAGCGCAAGCGCCCGTTTAACAACGCATGGACTGCGCTTTGAGAGGTGGGATATTTTCTTCGTCCCAGCGTAGGGGTTTGGAGCTGCAAAATATACCGAAAACATTTGGGCCTGGGTGTAAATGCACGTCCCGCCGTGAAAATTCACTATTGCCTTATATGAGGGCTGGCCGAGTTTATTTCTATATTAAAAATTACCCATAGACCGCAAATTTTACTGATAATAAAAGAAGCCAGCCGGGTCCGGCTGGCTTCTTTTATCTTATTGAAACTTTTTATTCCTGTACTTCCTGATTAACTGAATCATAATCTATAAATCGGAATAGATCGCCATATACAATATCATCGGAATACCTTAACTCCAGGTCGACCTGTTCGCTGATTTGGTCACAAGCACTAGCTGAGTTTGCTTCTTCCTCTGCTTGTTTTTCACTGACCTCTCCATTCAGTGGTTCACCAGTATCCCTGTCATAGCATAACCCACTGGCCTGAACATAATCTTCACTGATGAAGTCTCCATTCCTCAGGGCAATGAAATCTTTTCGGTCATCATGGAATAAATCATTACCAAAGTAGAAATCATGATCCGTGTCAATACCCAGCAAGTGCAGCAAGGTAGGTTTAACATCAATTTGACCGGCAATCTCGGATTTCACTTCCCCTTCCCCATGTCCTGGGATATGCACGAAAAATGGAACACGCTGAAGTTGTACATAGTCATATGGTGTTATTTCCTCTTGATCCATGTAATGAGCCATAGAACGGTTGTGATTGGCACTGATTCCATCATGATCACCCATAATAACGATAATGGAATCATCATAGATGCCTGCATCTTTTAACTGATTAAAGAATAACTCAATGGATTCATCCATATATCTGACTGTCGGAAAGAAGTTATTCAAAGTATTTGAATTGGAATCGAAATTTTGAATAGATTGATCTTCTTCATCCAGTTCAAATGGAAAATGGTTTGTTAATGTGATAAATTTTGAAAAATATGGTTCTTCCATTGACTGTAAATATTTGATGGACTGTTCAAAGAATGGTTTATCCTTTAAACCCCATCCAACTGAATTTTCTTCCGTAATTTCATATGCTTCCTGTCCATAGAATTGATCGACACCAAAACTGTTATAAATTTGATCCCTGTTCCAGAAACTCTTGTTATTTGCATGGAAAACTGATGAATGGTAATCCTGCTCATTCAGTATTCCAGTAAGACCATGGTATTCATTTTGTCCATGGGTGAAAAAAGCTGCCCCCCGTGATAACGGATAAAGTGAATTCTCCACTATAAACTCGGAATCCGAAGTTTTCCCCTGTTCTGTCTGATGATAAAAGTTTTCAAAATAATAAGTGTCCTTATCCTCCGTGAGGCTGTTTAAAAATGGCGTTATTTCATCACCGTAGACATCATTATTGATGACAAAACTTTGGATGGATTCAGCCCATATGAAAATAACGTTTTTATCTTCAGCTACTCCATATAATTCGGACTCCTGGTCACTTCTTACATTTTCCTGAATATAGTTTTCAATTTCAGGCAACTCATTTCCATCCGCAAATACTTTTTGTGACTGGGTTCTCGCGTTAACCACGATATCGTACACATGATAGTTAAATAACCCGATGTTTTTAACAAGATACTCTCTGTCAAAACCACGTGTAAATAACTGTGGTCTTTCCATCTCAGCAAGAAAGAAATTACCTGCTAAGAGTGCAAATGATAATGCTACAGCAAACACTTTCCCGCTTTTTGGGTAATTGACTGCCATTACCTGTTCTTTTCTCTTACTAAGGATCCAAACCAGTACCACATCTACAAACAATAAAATATCATACGGTTGAATTAACGTAAAAATGCTTGAACCGAGATCTGCTGCATTACTTCCCTGAAATAATTGAGGGATCGTAATGAAGTCTGTAAATGACCGGTAAAATACCATGTTGGCAAATACAATAAGCGTTCCGAGAAGCAACATATAGCGGACATATTTCATCTGCCTTGATTTCTTTTTAAACCATACACTAATAGCAAAAACTAAAAATGCTGATACGAATGGATTAATAAATAATATTAACTCCTGCATAGAGTTTTCCAAATCAATATTAAACATAAATCGATAAACGATATATGTTTTTAATCCAAATAATAATGACGCAATAATATAAAGTGGTATGTTCAATTTTTTAAATTTCATAACCTGATCCTCCTGAAAGTCCTTTCCTGCGTATTCCCATATTTACCTTTTCTAATAATACAAATTGATTATTTCTTTAGGATTGTTTTGTGTATTTAATTGGCTATACGCTATATTCCCTTTTCTTTCCCATTTCAAACATTTCTTATTTGCTATAATACTAGACGATATTTATACACAAAAAGTTTCATAGATTTTCTATAAGATTACATTTTAATAGATTTTCTTCAAAAAATAAACCTTAAAATGCAATTTTTTATGTTTTTTGTTTAACTAGGAACGCACCAATAATCCCGGCATCATTTCCAAGTTGTGCTAATTTCACTTCACAAGCAGAACTTAATCCAAGGAGCGCGTATTTTTCAAATGCTGTTTTCATATTGGTGAGGAAATCAGCTCCGTCCCGGGATACTCCTCCACCGATAATGACGCTTGCAGGATTCAGTACTGCAGCTGCATTGGCAATGGACACCCCAAGGCTCCCTGCGGTACATTGTCTAATTTGTAAAGATCCGCTATCCCCTGCTTTAGCAAGTTCAAAAATATCTTTTGCCTGGCGGACAATTCCTGTAGCAGAGCAAATAGTTTCTAAACATCCTATGCGGCCACAGTTGCAACGATGACCATGAATATCCACTGTCATATGTCCAATTTCTCCGGCCATGCCGGTTTCCCCGGTTAGAAGGATACCTCCGGTAATATTGCCACTTCCGACACCAGTGCCATGCGTGATGGTTATCATATTTTTCACCTGATCGCCGGCGCCTTTCCAATTTTCACCTAGCAGCCATGTTTGCATCATTTCCTAAAAACACCGGCAGTTTGGTATGTTTTTCAAATTGGTTCACAAGGTTAAATTTTTCCCAGCCTACATTAAAAGCGTTATATACTATCCCATTGACTTCATCAATAAAACCTGGGGACCCAATGCCAATTCCTCAAAATGCTTGTTCAGATAATCGTTGTTTGCCTAGTTCCTGTTGTATCGAATTCCATACGTCATAAGGAATATGCTTGCTGTTTGTTTTATTCGTGTTTATTTCCCATTATTTATTATCTTTCCCTGCTGGTTTATAAACCCAATTTTTATCGTTGTTCCGCCAATATCTACTCCAATAATTTTTTTGTTCATGTCATGCATCACCTTTTTTACTGCTTAATCTTCTGACTTCCTTTTTAAGGAGCAGCTTGGCTTGTAAATATTCATCGTTACTTATAAATTGATGCTGAAATAATTCTTCCAGTTCTGACTCCATTAATTCCAGATCACCAATTCGGTTTCCAGTATAAATGACGGTTCCGAATTTCATTAAAAGCTTTTGTACTTCATATACGGTTTTCATTAAAAATCACCAACCATCATTATACCAAATTTTATCCTAAATTATAATAGTAAAAAGTTCCTGATTTTGAATAAACGCTGTTTGACATAAATGGGAGGAATTAAAAATCCGGACCGCATATTTAGCGATCCGGATCTTTTGGATTCAAAAAAGAAGGTCTTCTGTTTTTAAGGGGGATTGGTGACCGAACGAATATATCCCGAAATGGACGATAAGAAAACGGTAATACAGGCCAGAAATACGCAATGTTAAACGATTGCATTCTTACTAAATATAATAACCATAAAGTAATCCCGACTGTATAACCGATAACGCCAAAAGCGGCAGTTGTCAGTAATAAGAAAACCCTTACCAGCCTATTTGCAAGACTCATTTCGTAACTTGGCGTAGCGTATGTTCCTATGGCAGCGAGTGCCATATATAAAACAACTTCATTGGAAAACCATCCTACTTGCACAGAAACTTCACCGATCATAATAGCTGCGACAAGTCCCAGTGCTGTAGCCAGTGAAGATGGTGTGTGGATGGCTGCCATTCGCAGCATGTCAATACCGATTTCTGCAATTAAAAACTGAATCAGTAATGGGACGACACCCGCCTCACTCGGCCCAATATAGGATAATGCAGCAGGAAGCAGTTCGGCGTTTACAGAAAATAAATAATACAACGGCAGTACGAGAATAGACAGAAAAACAGCTAAAAAACGCACCATCCGTAAATAGGCACCAACCAGAGGCTTTTGACGATATTCCTCTGCATGCTGCATATGATGCCAGTACGTCGCAGGTGTAATCATCACGCTCGGTGACCCATCTATGATAATTAGTACATGACCTTCATATAGATGCGATGCTGCTGTATCCGGCCTTTCCGTGTATCGCACTGTTGGATATGGATTCCAGTGTCTGCCGCTAAGGAACTCCTCCACCGTTTTCTCTGCCATGGGCAAACCATCTGTATCTATTTTTTTTAGCGTATGTTTTAAGTGATCAACTCTTTTTATATCTGCAATATCCTCTATATAACAAATACAGATATCCGTTTTTGATCTTCTGCCAATTTGTAAATATTCCATCCGCAATGATCGATCACGAACTCTTCTCCTTGTTAATGATGTATTAAAAACAATTGTTTCCACATATCCATCCCTGGACCCGCGAACAACTCTTTCCAAATCCGGCTCTTCCGGCGATCTGGCAGGATAGGTTCTGGCGTCAATCATAATCAAGGTGTCTATGCCTTCCACAATAAGAGCTGATTGTCCTGACAACACATGATCTCCGGCTTCATCCAAATCATCCGACTGATCAACCTCGATATGCGGAATATAAGTTTTAAGTAATTTTTTCAGCGGGTCAGGGTCTAAATCCCCTTCTTCAAGTTTTGCTAATAATTTCATCAGTAAATGCATAATATCATCTTTTGCAAAACCATCTATTAAAAAAAGTGCCATTTTTCTGCCTGCGTATTCCAAATCAAGATGGATTACATCGAAACTTTTATCCACACCGAGCCGTTTCTTCATATATTTTACTTTTTCTTTAAACGAAGCTTGTACCGATACTTTTTTATTTGCCATGTTATCACCACCGAATCGTTTATAGTTTTGCTTTCTGCGGTGAATTTATACATAGGCAGATTCATAAACATGGACGGACTGGCATATATGTTAGAGGACTAGCTTTATAGGGGGAAATCATATGAACAAATGGACAATTTTCTTTTTTCTTTTTACGCTAATAGCCATTATTACTATCATATATGCTTTTAAATATATTTCATCCCCGGCCATTACTTATTTTCCATTGAACGAAGAGAGATCATTTGTGGAAGCAGAATCAAAATTATCTTTAGTTGCAGAAAATGCAAAAGACCGTTTTGAAATGAAATGGACGACAGACTCAAAAAGTGATCAGCCTTTTTATTTGCGTCAGGATGCATCCCTTTTATTTGAAAATGGATTACTTAGAGGGGTGCGCAGTAAATGGGTACAGGATACAGATGAGATACATATCGAGGAAAGACTTCTTCAGGAAGACAGCAGTTATTTTCAGGTAATCAGTTTTCATCACGGTGAGATTCATGATGACGGAAGTGAAATTACAAGTATTCATAGAATTACGACTGATTATTTATACGTCATTGATTCTCCCGCAACTGCGCTGGAATCTTTCAAAGAACCGGGCAATGACTTTGAAGCGGAATGGAAGAATTTATTGGATCGGGCTTCAAAACAGCAATTATTATTTCACTGGCATCAGCTTTTTACGTATTATGATATAAATCAAAAGGACTATTTAGCGGTGCCGCTCACGCAATTGGATAAATACCAGGATGAGCCCCTTCCTTCCATGACACAAGCAGAAACAGACAAAATAATAGGACAGCTATGGGAAGGGTTATACAAAAATTATATTATTCCTATTGTAAGTGAAGATGCAGATCGAGCTCACAGTTATATACCTATTGTTTTATTTGATAAAAACCAGGAGCATTTGCAAGTACTTTTTGAATTAAACGGAGAAAAACAACAGTTGCTGCAAAAATACGGGTTGGAATAAAAATGACTGTCATCTAAAACGCAAGATGACAGTCGTTTATCAATCTGCTGATTCACCGGTAATCTGTTCATATAATTCTGTAATATCCTCGTCTGATGGATTTAATTCGTAGCCTTTTTTTATTACATCCTCAGCTTCTTCCGTACGGTCAAATTGATAATACAACAATGCAAGATTATGATAGGCTTCGGGCAGATCTTCATATTGTATGCTTTCTTCCAGGTCCACTATGGCAAGGTCATACTCACCAATTTCAATATAAGCATATGACCGCTGGAACAGGATGCTCCCTTCCATATCTCCATCCATTTCCAGTGCTTCCGTACCTAATTCAACAACTTCTTCATAGTTATTATCCATCCGAGATTCTTCCATTTTCATTAAATAGAACCCTTGACTCTCCACATTATTTTGCACACCAAAAACAATTAACAACCCGATCATAAGAATATATACCAGGAATGCCAAGCCCTGCCTGCGAAAATCCCGCTTTTTTGGCAAATGAATAATGGCAGAGGCAATAAAACCAGCCAGAAGACCGCCTAGGTGTGCTGCATTATCAATTTGTGGGACGGTAAAACCGAAGACAACATTGATGGCAATAACAAGCAATACACCTCTTCCCATGGTTTGCAAAAATATTTGTTTGTAATTGACCCCGAAATACAACAAAGCGCCAAACAGGCCGAACAATGCTCCGGAAGCCCCGGCGGAAACATTCACGGAAAAAGCAAAGCTTGCCAGCCCGCCACCGATTCCGGCTAAAAAGTAAATAAACAAAAAGCGAGACGAACCATAAATTCGTTCCACAATGGTTCCTAAGTAATATACAGCAAGCATGTTCATAAACAAATGTAAAAATCCGATATGAAGAAACATGGAGGTGATAATTCTCCACCATTCCCCTTCAATAATGGCAGGGTTATATTTTGCTCCGAATTCAATTAACGTTTCTATCGATTGACTGTCACCGGCAGATTCAATGACAAAGAAAATAAATATATTAATCACTAATAAAAGGTAGGTGAATAAAACCTTTCCATAAGAGAATACTTCTTCTGTTTCTTTTTGTTTGCGCTTGATCTCGGCTGCTAGATACTTTTTATATTCATCAACCTTTTCTTCCTTATAGTCAGTATCTTCTCTATAATTTTCCTGAGGCAAGGTGGATGTTTCCACATCTTTTAATAGTCTGGCAGCTTCATCCTCCTCGTCATTCTCTGATAAGTAATACACTTTCATTTTAACCGGGTTTCTTTCTTTCAATTGCATTGGTTTTTTAAGTGATTCCCAATCATCGACAGGGGGATAATCCGACACGTATACGTTATGTATTTCGAGATGCTTGCCGGAAAACTGGCGTTTCATTGCTTTTGCCCGTTGAAATACCTGAGCTATATCTTTTTTTAAATGATTTTTCCAATCAAAGCCATGATGCAAAAAACGTACAACAACAGATCTTTTATTTTTATATTTCTCCAGCCATATTTCTTCCGTTTTTTCATTTATATGTAAAACGTGAAACCCATGATTTGCGGTTAAATGATATGCTAAGTTGTACATTGTATACTGTTCATTTAAATACATAGTCACTTCTCTCCTTGCTTACCATCATATCAAATTAAGTGTGAGATTTCTTTTGGAAAGTAAAAAAAGAAGCTGTTTTATTCAAAACAACTTCTTTTTGGCTTATTGATTTGATTAATTTGCAGGCGTTTTTGAAAATAGACCTGGCAAGAACTTTGCCCTCAATCCGGGTATCTTCATGGATAATAAAATGGTCAGTCTTCTTAAAAAACTGACGGCCAGTAAAATGTTCAAAACCCGATATCTCCATTTGTAGAGCAGGGCAATGGCAGAGAATATTGCCGTGAAAAATAATAAAAATCTCATCTAAACACCTTCTCCTAGATAGTGATGGTGTTTTTATTATTTATTTTATCGTAAAAATTATACATTATGAACCGATATAACGGTCATACCAGGTTCTCGCTGAAATAATATCCTCTGTTCCCTGCACAAGCACTCGGCCATCCGGGAAAAGAATAAATTGAATATGATTATTGAATTCCGCCTTTAATAAAAAAGGGGTTCGTTTTGTCTCAGCGATTCGGGATAGTTTATCTTCCCATTTGGACAGATCCATTTCTTTCTTCTCGTGAATCTGCACCGTATTTCTTCCACACAAAACGGTTTCCAGATTTTCTGCATGCTTTTCCAATGACGGATAAAGGTCTTCTTGGCATGTCGGACAATTTGGATTCCTGTTTGATAGCCTTATTTCGTATTGGTAATTATACCAAAGATCAAAAGTGTAAAGCGTTTGTCGTAAACGCGCTTTATTTCCGGTTAAATATTTCAACGTTTCCGTCACCTGCATCGACGAGACCATATCGACAGCCGGAGAAATAACGCCTACAGTATCACAAGTTTGGCCGGAATCGGATCCCTCCTTCATAATACAGCGCATGCACGGGGTTTCATTTGGGACAAAAAAAGCTGTCATTCCTCTGGAACTTACAACACCTCCATAGGAATATGGGATATTTCTTTTATAGCAAATATCATTTAACAGGTATCTTGTCGCAAAATTATCTGTACCATCTAAAACAACATTTACATCTTCTGTCAGTTCATGAATATTATCAGCAGAAGCATTTCCTGTAATTGCTTCTATGGTTACATTACTATTTATTTTTTGCAGTTTCTCTCTTACCGCCACGGCTTTTGGCAACGCTTTTTCCACATCTTCTTCATCAAACAGCATTTGCCGCTGGAGATTGCTGATTTCTACATAATCCCGATCGATGATTCGCAGTTTGCCTATCCCTGCACGAACGAGATGGTTACAAATAACCGTTCCCAATGCTCCGGCTCCAACAACGAGTGCGGTACTGTTTTCTATTCTATTCTGTCCGGATTCACCGATTGGCTGAAACAGCATTTGCCTGGAATATCTTTCTTTCTCCATGTTCTCCCCCACTTTTCAATTTACACTAATGATGGATTTTGTCCCACCCAGCCGTTTTCCGTCATCAAATATTTTACCGGAATATCGAATGATTCTCTTGGTACTTCTTCCGTTAGCTGATTCGAGTGCAGGATGGAAATCGTCGTGTTCGAAAAATCTGTTAAGAATCGGTCATAAAAACCCCCGCCAAAGCCGATTCTGTAACCATGCCTGTCAAACAGTAAACCAGGTACAATTAAAATATCTATTTCCTGTTTATTTACCATTAACGTTTCTTCCGGCTCTGGTTCCAGTAGATTATAATACACGATTTCTAATTGGTTATACCCTTCCAATTTATAAAATGTAAGCTGTTTTTCTTTTGGGGCACATTTTGGAACTGCTACTGTTTTATTATCTTTCCAGCCTGCTTCAATAATCGGTTTTGTGTCCCATTCAAATCCCTGTGACACTGTAATGCCAATGGTTTTTGCCTCGTTCCATATATTTGATGCTGTTAAATGTTTTAGAAATTGTTCTTCTGTTACTTTCTTTTCAGCATCGGAAAATTGCTTTAATTCCGTTATGGCAGATGTTCGTAATGCTTTTTTATTTATTGGTAACACCTCTTCACATAAAATCAATATGTATTCTTTATTATAACGGAAAAAACAGGGAACAAAAAATAAAACCCCTATCGTTCGTTACAGACGATAAAGGTTTATCTCATTTCAAATTTATTTTGTTTCACGATGCAAAGTGTGTTTTTTTAGTCTCGGACTATATTTCATAAGCTCAATACGCTCAGGATTTGTACGTTTGTTCTTTGTTGTTATATAATTACGGTCTCCTGTATCAGTACAAGCTAAAGTAATGTTTACGCGCATGCTTTTCCCTCCAAACTATAAGAAAATTGCTATTTAGGCAGCGAATAATCTTCTTCGACTTATTTATAATAGCAGATGTTCCTCCAACTGACAAGAACCAGATGGAAAAAAATTATGGTTTTCTCTCGATTGAATCTATGTTATAACTATATGTAGAAAAAGAAACGGAGGATTAAATATGTTTTATGCAATAATAGCCATTATTGGCGTTGCTGTCGTTTTATTTATTCTATCATTTTTTATGAATGACAGAATGGAAGAATTGGAGAGCCAGCTTGAACAATTTTCGATTACGACCATGCAGGATACATATCAGATGAAAAAGAAGATCAAAATTCTTGAAGAAGAATTGCTGACAGATGAAATACTGGAAAAAAAGAACCATTCATAACCTAAGAACAATAGAGAAGGAGAAAAACATGAAACATACCGTACGATCATTTTCCATCGGTCTATTTACTGCTGGGGTTATCACACTTATCGGATATTATTTTTTTGGCAGCGAGTCTGTACAAACAAAAGAATTAACTGTGGAAGAAATGGCCCCGCTTGTAGAAGAGGAAGGCTATCGAATTATCGCTGAAGAAGAGTATATCTCTTTATCAGTAAGCAATGATAATAGTCTAGCAGCCGATGAAGAAGAGGAAGAAGGTAATGAGGAGAACACAGAAGATCAGGATGAGTCTGAAGAAGATGTAGACGAAGAAGCAAATGGTTCTAATGAAGAGTCAGAAGAGAATGAAGAAGAAAATGAAGAAGAAAATGAAGAAGAAATTACTACATATACATTAAACATTGAACCTGGAATGACTACTTCTGAATTCAGTTCCCTGCTGGAAGAAAATAATATTGTTGAAGATGCAAGTGAATTTAATCAGTATATAGAAGATGAGGATTACAGTTTAAGGGTGCAAATTGGGGAATTTGATTTAACCAGCGATATGAGCATGTATGACATCGCAGAGGAAATAACAAGATAATTCAAAACCGCTTGCCGAATTAAATACGGCAAGCGGTTTTTTCTATGGAGTAAGGGATTGGTTAACCTATTATCTAATCCTCTTCTTCATCCTCGGATGTTTCCTGATTTTCCTCATCCCTGTCTTCTTTCATATCAAAATACGTATCCATGATTCTAGTACCGATCATATGTGTGATTGGATGCTGTTCACTTACAACTCCTGTATAGGGGGAAATGATGGCAAATGCCACCTCCGGATCATCAAACGGCGCATAACCGACTAGTGAAAGGTTATCCGTATCAGCTAATTTTTCACCATCTCTAAAGTACATCGTTTCCGCAGTGCCGGTTTTGCCTGCAGGGTTGTAATCTTTATCCATCCAATGATCTGAACCTGTTCCTTCTGAATATTGAAATGTCCGGCGAAAGCCTTCCTGAACACGTTCAATTTCCGATTGATCCATCTGAATCCGATTCATCACCTCTGTATTTACACTGCGATATACAGATCCCAATTCATCCTCAGAGGCAACAGGATTCCTTGCTTCTTTAAGAAAATGGGGACGCACTCGGTAACCGTCATTGGCAATGGTTGCAATATATTGTGCCAGTTGCATGGTTGTAAAAGTATCAAATTGTCCTATCGCAAAGTCCATTAAAAAACCCGGACTACTAATGTCGGCTCCTTCTAAACCTGTACTTTCATATGGAAAATCAATCCCTGTTCTTACACCAAGGCCGAACTGTTGGAAATAGTTACGCATTTTCTGAAAAGCACTTGAATCATAGCTTGCAGTACTGCCATTTGGAAATGGATAGCGATGTTCCCCGCCCATCTTCAATGCAATATAAAACATATACACGTTGGATGATCTGCTTAACGCAGAATAATCATTTACCGGGCCTAATGTATCATAAGAACCTTTAATTGTATCTGCAATCTCAATCGGCCGGTCTCTAAACGTTGTGCCCGGTGAAATAACACCTGACTCATAACCTGCCAGCACAGTGGCTCCTTTAATAGAAGATCCTGGTTCATGGGCGTTATATAAAGCTTTGAACTCAGTATTAATGAATTCGCCTTCATCCCGATCATAGGTCTGGCCGCTCACAGCCAGCAGTTCTCCAGTCTTCGGATTAATGACCACTGCCATTGCATCGGACATAAATCTGTTTTGATATGGATGTTTATTAATCGCTGTTTCCAATTCTTCACGAACAATATTATCCACTTCTTCCTGAAATTCCATATCAATAGTAAGAACTAAATCCTTGCCTCTTTCTCCTTCAACCACAGTTTCTGTTCCAACAACAGTGCCGTCTTTTGTAGTCGTATATTGAATCTGTTCTTTTCTGCCGCGAAGCAGATCCTCATAATATTCTTCCAGGCCGCTTGTCCCTACACGATCATTTCTTGCGTAGCCTCTTGTTAAATAATGTTGTTCTGCTTCTTTCGGGATTCCCTGTTCCTGAGATGTAATAGACCCCAGGAGACTGCTGAATGTATTTCCGTATGGATACTCACGGTTCCAGTCTGTTGTAGCATTGACACCCGGCAATTGATCCAGATTCTCGGCAACTCTCGCATATTCCTCTGGAGTGACATCTTCATTTTTAATAATTTGCGGTGTTAGAGAATATGCTTTATCTAATTCTTTTTTTATTGCAATAATCTCAAGCTCATCATCAGTTACATCTTCATATTCTTCTTCTTCGATCAAATACAGCGTTTCACGGTATGCTTCTGCATTGGAAAGTTCATTTACCTCTTCAACACCTAATTCTTCCAACTGTTCATTATCCAAGTTTTCCAATCGCTCATCTGCTTTTTCTTTATTTTCTTCATCTTTTATATACCAATATTCCTGTTTATCCCTATCTGTAATCCCTTCTAAATCATCCTCACTATCCATGGAGATAAGTTCTGCAAGCTTTTCTGCCACTTCAAGCCGATCATCGGCTTGGGTTCCTTTTGCCGGTGTATAGGTGATGGAATATAATGGTTTGTTATCAACAATCAAATTATAGTTACTGTCATAAAATTTACCGCGCGGAACGGGTATATTGGTTGTATCTTGAATCGTACGGTCTATTTCTTCTTGAAAATCTTGTCCCTGTAGAATCTGAACTACTCCCAATTGCAAAATAAGCACCGAAAATAATAAAAATACAACAAAAAATAATATATTTATCCGAAAGGGAAGCTGTGCCTTCTTTTTCTTTTTTCTTTTAACCATACTTCTCTCCCCCAAATGCAACAAGTTTTATCTTATACATTATAGCACGGATCTTTCCGAATTCTAACCCGATTCATCTATTTTTTTCATCGGTAATCTGTTCCTTAATTAACACCTCTTTCTTTTGCCTGCTTCCTAAATGAATGTTCTTTGTTAAAAAATAAATAAATAAAGGACCCAATCCAAAAATAATCAGCAGGTAAGGAATTACTTTTTCTGCATCTAACAAAGAAATAGCTAATAAAAATACGGCAATGGAAGTTACCCTGCCAATATTTACAAACAATTCACGGACAACAATATACTCCACACGGTAATCTTTCGCTTTCCAGGCTTTTCCTATCACATCATAAGTTAATGATACATACGGCACATTGATGATCGGATAGGCAATTCCAATTAAAATGGCGTAAATAATCAGTTGGAAATAGCTGATATCAAATAATATAATAAAAATGGAAAAATAGAGTATAAGGGATCCTGTCAATATTGCTTTTTTCCTTAATGCAGGCTTAATGAATTTGGTGGCTGCAAAATAAAACAATAATGATAACCCTGATAGCACTAAGTTAAATGTTCCTAAAGCAAACTCGCTCTGTGTAACAAGGTAGACCCATATCGCAATAATGAATGCAAAAATCCCTTCTCTTAACCCCTGAAACGTATTGGCATACAGTATTCTCTTCCAATTATTATTATGATGTCTTTCCTGCAGGATCCGCTTAAAGTGAAAGCTTCCTTCCGCCTGTCTTCGATTCAGAAAAAAGCTGCCTGCAACTGCACAAATAAATAAAATGAAGGAAATTGTAAAGATAACAGTGTATCCAATATTTTCTTCCATTTTGGCAATAATCGTCCCTGCCAATATTGGTCCGATCATGCCGCCAAATGACTGTAGTACACCTAAAAATCCGTTAAAAAAATCTCTTGTATCCGGCTCGGTAATTTCGAAAGTAAGCACATTAAAGGCAAGCCAGTAAAAACCATACCCGATTCCCAACAGGCTTCCCAGCATAAAATTATATTTAGTTGCCTGGTCCCCGATAATTAACACGGAAAGGAAAAATAATGACAAAAAAATAACGCCCAAACGTAATACAATAACGCGATCAATTTTTTTAGCAATTTTTCCGGCTATGATAAATGTAATGGGCTGGAATATAAAAATAGCCAAATTATACACGCCGATGGTTATATAATCCCCGGATTGTTTCCACAAGTAAATATTAACAAATGTATTGGAAAGGAAAATTCCTAATGAATAAAGTCCGCCAATAACGAGCAGTAAAATTAAATCTTTATTTATTTCTATTTGGTTGTCAAAAAAAGAAAGACCTTTTCGCATATCCAAACTCCTTTTTGTTCTCTGCTTTTAGTTTAAACAATAAAGAGTGAGATATGCAGTAGCTGAATTGAATATAAGGTAATGGAGATCACATTTTACAACTAACGTAAAAGGAGTGCGTGAATTTACATCACGCACTCCTTTTAGTTACAAAACAGTTTGTTATTTTGCTTCGTTATAATTCTTTTCTACTTCGTCCCAGTTGACTACATTCCAGAATGCTTTAGCATAATCAGGGCGCTTGTTTTGATATTTTAGATAGTAAGCATGCTCCCAAACGTCAAGCCCCAATAATGGTGTTTTACCTTCCATTACAGGCGTATCCTGATTTGGCGTACTTGTAATCTCTACATCGCCATTGTCAAGCACTAACCAAGCCCATCCGGAACCAAAACGGCCAGCAGCTGCTGCTTCAAATTCTTCTTTGAATTTATCAAAGCTACCAAATTTACTGTTGATTTTGTCCGCTAATTCTCCTGATGGTTCACCGCCGCCGTTCGGGGACATAATTTTCCAGAATAATGTATGGTTTGCATGTCCTCCACCGTTGTTTCTAACGGCTGTACGTGCACTTTCAGGTACAGCGTCCAGATTGGATAAGAGCTCTTCAAGGGATTTGTCCTGAAGATCTGCATGTCCCTCCAATGCACCGTTTAACTTTGTTACATAAGTGTTATGATGCTTCGTATGGTGAATGTTCATCGTATCTTTATCGATTGTAGGTTCTAAAGCATCGTAAGCGTATGGTAGTTCTGGTAATTCAAATTTTGCCATGATTCATGTCCTCCTCTAATAAAATAATTATTAAAAGGATTGAAAATTCACCCTTTAATGTAAGCGTATCAAAGCATACAGCTTCTTGCAAATTATATGCACAATAATCGCTTCCTCAATGACATAGTATACTCTTCCCATTTGACATATGTAATAAACTTTTTAATCATAATCATGCTCCATAGACAAAAAAACACAAGCGATTTGCTTGTTCATTAAAAGGTGGCTCGGGACGGAATCGAACCGCCGACACACGGATTTTCAGTCCGTTGCTCTACCGACTGAGCTACCGAGCCTTATTCTCTTTCTGATTTCCGGGATCTTAGTTAGAATATGTATGGAGGAGGTAGAGGGATTCGAACCCCCGCGCGGTTTGACCCGCCTCTCGGTTTTCAAGACCGACCCCTTCAGCCGAACTTGGGTATACCTCCAAGGTAGATATGGTGGACCCTGCAGGACTCGAACCTGCGACCGATCGGTTATGAGCCGATAGCTCTAACCAGCTGAGCTAAGGGTCCTTGATATAGTAAGTATATGGGGCGATCGATGGGGATCGAACCCACGTATGCCGGAGCCACAATCCGGTGCGTTAACCACTTCGCCACGACCGCCATATGCTTTTATGTTTGGTAGCGGCGGAGGGGATCGAACCCCCGACCTCACGGGTATGAACCGTACGCTCTCGCCAGCTGAGCTACACCGCCACATGGCTCCACAGGTAGGATTCGAACCTACGACCGATCGGTTAACAGCCGATTGCTCTACCACTGAGCTACTGTGGAAAATTTTATCGTAATATACTGCTCTTCTTTTATTGCTCTTCGTGTTACAACCGTATACAGTGAACAACTATATTTCACAAATATACACTCGGGAATTTTTTTGCCGATAATTTACATCCGAAATATGACAGCGACAAAATATAATTTACCATGTTCGACAGGTTCTGTCAACACTTTTTATTCAGTTTTATATTTACTTAAATGACAAAGCTGACGCGTACCATAAAAAAGCAGGCAGTATGTTGTCTGCCTGCTTTTCACCGGGAAAATAAATCTTTTTTTTAATCACCCAATACCTCTTCTGCTATGTTAACAGCGTGATCTCCAATTCGTTCCAGATTGCTGATTATATCTACAAATACAATTCCTGCTGCTCCTGAACATAAACCTTCATTCATACGAATAATATGTTTTTTACGGAAATTCCTTTCCATCTTGTCAATCTGATCCTCTTTTTGTACCACTGCCAATGCTGTTTCTCTGTCCATTTTTTGCAATGCTTCCACAGATTGTTTAACTGTTAAAACTGTTAAATCAAACATCTCATTAAGGTCTTCCGAAGCTTGGTCTGTCATCAGAACTTTATTGGATATTTTATAATCAATTAATTCAATTATATTCTCAAAATGGTCACCTATTCTTTCTATATCTCGAACAGTATCCATTAGTGCTGTATGATTCTCACTTTCCGTTTCTGACAATGATCCTGCTGATATATCAATAAGATAATCTGTAATTCGTCTATCCAAATTATTTAAAGCACCTTCAATTTGCATTGCCATTTCAGCGTGTTTCTGTTGATTTGTATTTAAATATTTCGCTGTTTCTTCCAGCCCCTGTGAAGCATATTCTCCCATTCGTATAATTTCGGCTTTTGACTGATCCAGTGCCAGCGTGGATGACTGCTGGATAAAAATAGGATCAAGGTGAGCCGGTTTATACTCTACTATCACATCTTTTCCGGGCACAAGTTTTGTCACCAGCCAAACAAATGCCCCTATAAATGGCAGCTGAACAACGGTGTTTGCAATGTTAAAACTTCCATGCGCAAAAGCGATGGTCATTTCGGCATTTAAATTTAATTGAGCTTGCAGAAAATAAACGTACTGCGTAAATAAACCAAGTAATAATACACCAATAGTTGCACCGATCAAATTAAAGGCAACATGCGTAAAAGCTGCTCTCCTTGCAGCTACTGAAGCTCCAATTGATGCCAATATTGCCGTAATGGTGGTCCCGAGATTATCACCAAACAACACAGGAAGTGCGGCATTTAAACTGATGGCTTCCTGTCCATATAAGCCCTGGAGAATACCAATTGTAGCAGTGGAACTCTGAACTACCAGTGTAAAAACAGTTCCAATAACTACTCCCAAAATAGGTGTATCACTCATGCTGACAGTTAATTCTTTAAAAACTTCTAAATGTCGCAGTGGAGACATACCGCTGCTCATTAGTTCCAATCCTAAAAAAAGCGCTCCGAAGCCAAAGACAGCCTGTCCAATGGCACTTACTTTCTGATGTTTAAAAAAGAATAGTAAAAACGCACCTGCGGCAACAATTGGCAGTGCATATGCCCCTAAATCAAAACCGATAATAAAGGCAGTAGCTGTTGTACCGATATTTGCCCCCATAATGATTCCTATAGCTTGTCTGAAACTCATAAATCCGGCATTTACTAATCCAACGGTTAACACCGTCGTACCGGAACTGCTTTGAATTAAAATGGTGACTATAATACCGGCCAGGACACCCATAAACGGATTGCTTGTAAACTTGTCCAAAATATCTCTCAAACGGTCTCCTGCTGACTTTTGCAATCCTTCTCCCATATACTTGATACCTAAGAGAAATATACCAAGACCACCAATAAATTCAAATAATAACGTTTGAACATCGATTTCCAAAACTAAGCCCTACCCTTCGTCGCGCTTATGTAAATTTGTCGCATACCATCTAATTATTAAATGAAAATAAACTATTTGTAAAGCTTTTCGAGAAAAATTTACACTAAATTTACATTCTATATATATTATTTTCTTACTTAAATTTCATTTCAATTTATAGAAGTTTTTTTATTGTAAACGTAAAAAAAGATAAAATTCCCCAAAGGCAAAAATGCCTTTTGGAAAAATTATCTTTTTTATTATTTCCTTATCTTTTCAACCAGTATTTTTGTACCATCCACCTGCACAACCTTTATATCGGTGCTCTTTTCAATCCATTGACCATTGGAAACTGCGCTGTAGTCTTTATTGTTTATTCTAATCGTTCCTACCGGGCGCAGATCGTTTAGGGTGATTCCTTCCTGGTTGACTAATTGTTCATAAGATTCATTAATCGAGTTATAGCCCGCTTCTTTTGTCAGCTGATCTCTCAGTGTAAGTTTATCCCACATGTTACGACGTTTGAATACTTTCAAAAACAGAAAGGATGCGCCTCCGCCAATAAGAACACCTAAAGCTGCATACAGCCCGCTTGTTAAATCAGGCGCAGCAATAGATACAGATATTAACATGCTTGCCACCCCCAAAGTAGCCAATGTTCCGTCATTTAACAATTTTCCATCAATAACTATTAGTAATAATCCTGCAAAATAAATAATAAGCATAAGAATAAAAGAGCCTGTTTCCATATAGGCTGTAAAATAAACTGTAATAAAGCCTATACCTAACAATGCAAAAAAACCACGCATATTTACAAGCACTTCACCGATTAGAAATAATGTAGCCAACCCTGTTATGACAAAAGCAATCCACTGTAATTCAAAGATGTCCATAAAATCTCCCCCTCTTACCTTTCCCTTTTTAATACGGACTACCATTATTATTTGTTTCAAAAAGGAGTATCAACATGAAAAAAATTATTATTTATATACTCGTTTTTTTATTTTTATTTAGTGTATATAAAGATTTAAATGGCGGCTCTTTACAAAATAATCTAAATGAACAAGAAATTACCCCTGTTACCGATTATAAAGCTGTTTATTTAAAAGTACAACATGGAGATACTATTTTATCAATCGTAGAAAGTATTAATGAGGGGAACATGAACAAAATGGATATCGATCAAATTATGGAAGATTTTAAATTATTGAACCCAAATGTGCAACCTGAAGAGGTCAAAGTAGCTCATTTTTATTACTTTCCATCATATGAATGAACGTTATAATGCAAAAAGAACTGCCTGTCATAAGTCATGTTTTGCGACTTATGAGGCAGCCTTTTTGTTTATACGAACGGCAGGATAAAGAGTGTAATAACAATTGCAATTGCCCCTGCAGCAATAGCAATGTTGCCTAGCGTATCCGCACCGCGACTTCTGGAGACAAAGCCAAGAATAATTCCTGCCCCGCCCATGATAATTGGCCACATAAAGAATGCAACAATGGATAATGCAATACCTATCCAGCCATAGGTTGTATTTACATCAGTGTCGTTCCTTAAATCGTCTTTATCCAATGTTTTATCATAATCATCTGCAGTAATTTCAGCAGCATATTCTTCATTCCTTGAACTTTCTGGAACCTGATATCTGTTTCTGTTTTGTCCATGGTTTGGTGCTTTTTCAACATTCCTGCCATTGTTATTATGATACTCATCCATAATTTAGACCTCCTTTTCTCCAGTTTGAGGTGCAACTATAGTTTATGGATTAGCTCACTTTATATTATGTTATTTTTTGGCATCATATTTTCAGACAAGTTTATTTTTAACATCTGTTTGCATACAGTATAACAATATGTCACTATCAAAGGAGCGTATTATGTCTATTTTTATTAAGGAATTTGTTTCAAAAAAGCTAAAGAATGTTAGTGCCGAGGAACTCCTCCATTATGGAAAACAGTATCATTTTTCCATAAAGCAAACCGAAGCGGAACAAATAGCGGATTACCTCAAAAAAAACTCGGTTGACCCGTTTCACGCAGAGGGCAGACGGAAAATGCTTAAAGAGCTTGCTCGTATAACGGACACAAAAACGGCAAAAAAAGCACAAAAATTATTTCATGAGCTTATAAAATCATATGGATTAGATCATCTGCTTGAATGAAATAAAGCTGCCTGAATTGGCAGCTTTATACATTCAAGTATTCATAATTTTTTCTTTTAAGTCCGGATCAAAATTTCCTGATTTTATCATTTCAATTTCATATTTATATGGTGATTTTTTATTCTTTTTATCTTCCCCTACATAAGGTGTTTCCAGTATTTTCGGCAGGCTCGCAAGCTGGGGATGATTGATAACATAGTGCAAAGCTTTAAACCCGATGTGACCGAATCCAATATTCTCATGACGGTCTTTATGGGCACCTTTTTCATTTTTACTGTCATTGACATGAACTACTTTTATACGGTCGACGCCAATAATTTTATCAAATTCATTTAAAACACCATCAAAATCATTTACTACATCGTAACCAGCATCATGAATATGACAAGTATCCATGCAGACGGATAAATGCTCATTATGCGTCACACCATCAATGATAGCAGCTAATTCTTCAAATGTTCTGCCTATTTCAGATCCTTTACCTGCCATCGTTTCCAGCGCAATCTGCACGTCATTTTCCTGCTCGAGTACTTCATTTAATCCTTCAATAATTCTCTTTATTCCAACCGCTGCACCTTCCCCAACATGTGCACCTGGGTGAAGAACAATTTGTCTGGCACCGATTGCTTCTGTCCGATCAATTTCATTACGAAGAAAATTAACCCCTAATTCAAATGTTTCGGGTTTTACAGCGTTGCCTACATTTATAATGTACGGCGCATGTACAACTATATCTTCTATGCCGTTTTCTTTCATATGTTCTCTGCCGGCCATTATATTTAATTCCTCAATCGGTTTTCTTCTCGTGTTTTGCGGGGCTCCTGTATATATCATGAATGTATTGGCAGCATAAGAAGCAGTCTCCTCACTGGAAGCCAGTAGCATTTTCTTTCCGCTCATTGATACATGTGATCCTAGTTTAATCAATTCCTGCACCTCTCCTTAACTTTCACTTTATTTTCTGTATTTATTTTTCTTTGTTAGTTTCTTTTTTATGTTTGATTGCTGTTGTTTCATTTTTTTCTTATATCCCGGTTTCACTTTTTTCTGCTTCCTCACCCGTTTCCAAGCTTCTTTATCCAAATCTGTCGTTACTTCTGTTCTTTGCTTTCGATTGTTCCATGATTTTGTTTCCAGCCACTGGCCATGACGGATATCCACATACGTAAAGGTTAACCCTTTTTGTTCAAGCTTTTCAATGAGTTTAAGATCGGCATTATCATTATATAAGCTTATTGCGGTACCTTCCATGCCAGCACGTGCCGTTCTTCCAACCCGGTGTATATAAAAATCTTCTTCTTTAGGAAGCTGTGCATTAATGACGTGGCTTACTCCTTTAATATCTATACCTCTTGAAGCTAAATCTGTCGCTACAATATACTGGTAACGTAGGTTCTGTATGTCTTTTAACACACGTTTACGTTCTCGTGGAGCCAATCCCCCGTGTATAAGACCAGCATCCAATCCTTTTGACTGCAGCCGAGCTGCTAATTCATCTGCCTGTGCTTTCCCGTTGGTAAATATAATAGCTAAATATGGCTGAATCGTTCTTGAAATTTCCATAATAATGTCTGCTTCATCACGGTGTTTTATGGCTATTAAACGGTGTTCCATTTTTTCCGGCGAAAAGTGCTCGTTAATTTTAACATAAGTTGGCTTTTGCAGGTATTTCTTTAAAAAGTGCTCCAGTTTCTGTGGTATCGTTGCCGAAAATACTAGTAATTGGATATCCTGGTTGGCCCGCACCAATAGTTGGTCTACCTCGTGAATAAAGCCCAAATCCAGCATTAAATCTGCCTCATCAATAACAAATGATGCAGCAGTAAAAATAGAAAGTGCCTCTTCTTTTATAAGATCAAGAATCCTACCTGGTGTTCCTACGATGATATGTGGCGGGTCTTTTAATTTTTCCATCATTCTCTGTTTATCGGTTCCGCCTGTTAACAATTTCAGTTTCCATTGGTTTCCTTCATCTGTGTATTGAATAACTTTTTTTAATTCTTCATAAAGCTGCATGGCCAGTTCTCTTGTAGGAGCTGTGATTACAAACTGAACGTGATTTTTTTCGGGATCAAGCTGATTTACGAGTGGCAAAAGAAATGCATGTGTTTTCCCTGAACCAGTTCTTGATTGGCCAATGACACTTTCTCCTTTTAAAACTGCGGGAATGACCTTTTGTTGTATTTCAGTTGGGTTTTGAAAGTTTAATTTCCTGATTACTTCAAGCAATTGTGGTTGAAAGGAAAATTCCTCAAATGATTTATTCGTCATTAGGTTAACTCCTTTTCGTATATGGAGTGATAAAACAGTTTAAATTGTTTTAAAAGGATCGGTATTTGAAACAGATTCGATCACATCCACATCTGTGGATTTCAATTCATAATCCAAATATCTCTTTACAGCACTTTTCATTACGTATTCTGAATAATGTCCCGGGTCAATAACCACCAGCCCATGCTGCCACGCTTCTTGGGCTGCATGAAAAGTCATATCACCGGTTATATAAACATCGGCTCCTTTTTGCTTCGCCCGGGACCAATATTTTTCCCCGCTTCCCCCTAAAACTGCGATACGTTTTACTTCTTTGTCCAGGTCTCCCGTTACCCGTACCGACTTTAGCTTCAGTACCTCCTTCATATGATTGCACAAATCTTTTACATTTATTTTCTTTTGAAGTGTACCGATTCTTCCAAGCCCATAATCCTGCCCCTCGTTTGCCATAGGAAAAATATCATAGGCAACCTCCTCGTAGGGATGTGCATCAACCATACTCTTAACTACTTTATTCAATATTCCTTCTTCTGCGATTGATTCAATTTTTACTTCATCAACAAATTCCAATTCGCCCTGTTTTCCGATATATGGGCTTGTACCCTCCAATGGTTTAAATGTCCCCTGTCCTTTTGTCTGAAATGTACAGTGACTGTAGTTGCCTATATGGCCTGCACCAGTATTATTTATTGCATTCATTACATCTTTTCTATGGCTTTCAGGAACATAAATAACTACCTTATACAATTTTTCTTTTTTTGTTTGAACCAGGTTTTTTGTATTTTCTATCCCTATTTTTTCACACAGTATGTCATTAACCCCGCCATAGGCGATGTCCAAATTAGTGTGTGAGGAATAAACCGTAATATTATGTTGAATTAATTTCTGTAACATACGGCCTTTTGGTGTATCCGTATCAATTTGTTTCATTGATTGAAACAGAAGCGGGTGATGAGAAATGATCAGTTCAACATCTTGATCAATTGCTTCATCCACAACAGATTCCAGTACATCCAGCGTTACCATCACACGTTTAACATCTTGATTGTAAGAACCAATTTGTAAACCGACATTATCCCAATCATATGCAAAGGTATTAGGCGCCAACTTTTCCATCATTTGAAAAATAGCTTTATTCTTCAAACCGGATTACCTCCTTTATCCAGTTTTTTTCTGTTTGATACTGGATTAGTTTCTCATTATTTGGTAATTTTGCTTTTTTCATTTCTTCTATGACATGCTTGTACTTCTCATATTCATCCGTCCATTTTTCCATAAATACATCCGATTGCTTTTTCAATAATCTCGGGCCAAATAATACTTCTTTTTCCGATAATGAAACGCTTTGATGGATATTTCGCTCTGCTGCAATTATTTCATAGATATGTCCATTCTCTTTCAAAATATCTTCATCCGTAATCGTATAGTTATGTTTCGCCAGCCACCTTCTTAATGTTCTCGATTCATTGTTTGGCTGGACGATAATCCAATTCACATCTGTTAGTTTATCCATACCAGATTCCAGTATCGAACGGATCAATGCACCACCCATCCCTGTGATTACAAGTTGGTGAATCTCCCCTTGCTGCAGTATTTCCAGGCCATTTCCGAGCCGGACATCGATCTGATGCTGTAAATTATATTTTTCAACTGTTTGAACTGCATTGCTGTAGGGCCCTTCATTAATTTCACCTGCAATTGCTTTTGCAGTGGGATCATTTAAACATACATAGCAGGGCAAATAGGCGTGATCAGAACCAATATCAGCAAATAAGCTTTCTTCAGGCAAACGGGATGCAACCTTTTGAAGACGAATTGATAAGTTTAAGACTGTTTTCATAGAATCGCTTCTTTCTTTTCATCCATCCATTTTGTTAATTGATTTTCTTTATAAAGAAAAGCTTTCTGTTTATCGCAGAAAGCTTTTATATTATAACTTATTGTTCTTCCAAAAGCCAAGTTGTAATAGCTTGAGCTTCATCTTCACTTACGAGACCACCAGGCATAGCGCCCTGTCCATTCATAATAATGTCGATTATTTCATCCTCACCCAAGCGATTGCCTACTTCGGCTAATTCCGGACCGGCCCCTCCTGATAAATCAGCACCGTGACAGGATGCACAGTTTGTTTCATAGACAGCAGAAGGGTCATCCGTAGTTTCCCCTTCCGAGGATTCTTCTTCCTGGGCACCTTCTTCAGTTGGCGCTTCTTCCCCCTCTTCAGCAATATCATCCCGCTGATTCGCACCGACAAAAGCAAAAATAATTACTGCAAGTATACCTAAAATTGCAATAGTAGCAAATGGTATGACAGGGTTTCTCATGACATTTCCTCCTTATGTAATCCCCTTATACTATATTAGATAAAAGACTATATATATTTTACTCGAAAAAGTAAATAGTTTAAAGTATTTATAAGTGAATACTTTTTAACATTGCTAGTAATAGGGATGAAAATATATCTAATTCCGTATAAAATCAAAGGATCTCCCGTTATAATTTACTTCCAATAAGTAGATGATAGTCATTGTCACTTAAGTGACCAATGACTACCATGCTAATCCAAAAAATCTTTCAGCCGTTTGCTTCGGCTCGGGTGTCTCAACTTTCTAAGTGCCTTGGCTTCAATTTGTCTTATTCTCTCACGGGTAACACCGAATACTTTGCCAACCTCTTCTAATGTTCTGGTACGTCCATCATCCAGTCCAAAACGAAGGCGGAGTACATTTTCTTCCCGGTCTGTCAATGTGTCCAGCACATCTTCCAACTGCTCCTTCAATAATTCATAGGATGCATGATCAGAAGGTGAAACAGCTTCCTGGTCTTCAATAAAATCACCCAAATGGGAGTCATCCTCTTCTCCGATTGGTGTTTCCAGAGAGACGGGTTCCTGGGCTATTTTCAGAATATCACGGACTTTATCAGGAGAGAGTTCCATTTCTTCTCCAATTTCTTCCGGTGTCGGTTCTCTGCCAAAATCCTGCAGCAGCTGTCGCTGTACCCGGATCAGCTTATTTATTGTTTCCACCATGTGAACCGGAATCCGAATCGTTCTTGCCTGGTCTGCAATCGCCCTTGTTATAGCCTGACGAATCCACCAGGTGGCATACGTACTGAATTTAAACCCTTTTCGGTAATCAAATTTTTCCACTGCTTTAATTAAACCCATATTTCCTTCCTGAATAAGATCCAGGAAAAGCATCCCACGGCCTACATAGCGTTTTGCAATGCTTACTACAAGACGCAAATTGGCTTCAGCCAGCCTGCGTTTTGCCTCTTCATCTCCATTTTCTATTTTTGTAGCAAGATCGATTTCCTCTGCAGCAGACAGCAAATCCACTCTGCCAATTTCCTTTAAATACATACGGACAGGGTCATTGATTTTGATTCCAAGCGGTACACTTAAATCATTTAAGTTAAATTCTTCCTCTTTGGCAATCTGCTGCATGCTTGGATCTTCTTCAGACTCGCCTATCACTTCAACACCTTGTTCTCCCAGGTACTCATAAAACTCATCCATTTGATCGGATTCAATCACAAAACTAGATAACCGGTCTGCTATCTCTTCATAAGCCAGGACACCGCGCTTCTTTCCCATTTCAAGCAATTGTTCTTTTGCTTGATCCAATGTTTGTTCAGGCTCATTTTCTTTAGTTTGTGAAGGTTTATTTTCTGACATGAGTCCCCCTCCTTCCAGACTGCTTAAACATCAATTTGTATTTTTTAATTGCTTTTCCAATTCCATAATTTGTACAGCTATTTCTGCGGCTTTTAACGGATTGTCCTGCTTCTCGGCCAATAGCTGTTGTTCTTTCAGTGACTGAATGCTTATCTTATCACTGTTTTCAGTTTGTATTATCCGAATATAATCATTGATCTCCCTGTCATTTATCTCTTTTTCATCCATATTCATGGTTATTTCTATGATGAGCTGTTTCATGCTGTCATTGGATAAATTATCTATAAACAGGCTGACATCGGATGGATATCCTTCTTCATAAAAAGCATATAAATGGGTTGCTATTATTTTATGTTCATCAATCGTGAAATTTGCACCAATTTCCTCACGTACTTTGTCAGCAACCATTGTATCCTGCAGCATGTATTGCAGCAGCATTCTTTCTGCATTATGAAATGCGGGGAGCAGTTTTTTATTCTGGTAAAAATTTGCAGCTGCCCTGTTATATCTTTTTTTGACCGGGCTATCCTTTTGATAGCCGTTTTTTTTTCGATATACCTGCAGTTCTTCCATTAATGTTTCCATGGATACATCATATTCGTTACTGAGTTCTTTTAAATAATATTCCCTTTCAACAGAGCTGTTAATTACAGCTAGCTGCCTAAGCACTTTTTCTATATAGTTTATGCGATCAGCTTCCAAGCTTAAATTATAATCTTTTTTCACATATCGCATATAAAAAGCCATAAATGTATCACTGGCTTTTATTACTTCTTTCTCAAAAACATCCTTGCCGTAAGTTTTAATGAAGTCATCCGGGTCCATATTATCCTTCAGTTTGGCGACCTTCACCTCACAGCCGGATTTTCTTAATGAAACAGCAGCTTTATAAGCAGCTTCAGTTCCGGCATCGTCATCATCATAACAAATGACAACCGTATCCACATATCGATTTAGCAGATTTGCCTGTGAGTCTGTGAGCGATGTACCAAGTGTTGCAATGACGTTCCTGATTCCTGCCTGGTATGCTGTAATGACATCCATATAGCCTTCAAATAAAATGGCTTCACTTTCTTTTCGTATATACCGCTTGGCAAGGTCAAAATTGTAAAACAGCTTCCCTTTTTGGAACAATTCGCTTTCCGGGCTGTTTAAATATTTGGGTTCTTTTTCTCCCAGCGCGCGTCCGCCAAATGCGACTGTTTTCCCTAAATGGTTGCGTATCGGAAAAATAACACGTCCGCCAAAACGGTCAATTGTCGTTTGATCGTCCAGCATACTAACTAAGCCATTCTTTATGAGATGTTGCAGATGAAAGCCTTTCTTTTCCAGAAATTCAGCTGTAAAACCTTTTATATTTGGTGCAAAACCAAGCTGAAATGTGTCAATTGCATCGTCGCCAATGTCCCTGTCAGCAAAGTAATTATACCCTTCTTTCCCATCTTTTGTATAACGAAGCAAATGATGGTACAATTTTGTTAACCACTCATATGCTTCAAGCGTTTGCTGGTTCTCATGAGAAAGATTGGAAGCTTCCTTTTTACCGGCACTTTCGGGCAGCTCCTGGCCTGTTCTTTTTGCAAGGTGCTCTAAAGCTTCATAAAATGAATAGCTTTCCATTTCCATGAGAAAAGTAACAGCATTACCGCCTTTTCCACACCCGAAACAATGAAAGATCTGTTTTTCCTGTGTTACCGAAAAGGATGGTGTTTTTTCCCCGTGAAATGGACATAATCCAAAAAAGTTTTTTCCTTGTTTCTTTAATTGAATATATTCTCCAATAACATCTACAATATCATTGGCTGCTCGAATTTCCTCGATTATATTCTCGGGAATCATGTGCTTGGCCATTTTAAATCACCATACTATATATATTCAAGTTTTATAAAAAAAACCTCTAAAATTCGACAATTTTTTCTGTCGAGGCGAAAAAAATACCTTCTTTTATCCAGTTTCCAACATTGAAGGATTCATTTATGCTTGAAGGATTATTTTTTTAACATGGTAACAATAGTTTGCAAACAAAAAACTATGTTAATCGCTATTGTTATTATGTTACCTTAGGAGTTAGTGGATAAACCCCCTTTTCATTGATTTAACTGCTGGAATGCTTAACTTTCGACGGCATTTATTGTTAAAGCCCTTATTCAATTATCCAGTACGAAAGTTTTATACTCTTCCATTAGACTCGCATCATGTACTTAATTCTACATCATCCTTTTAGAATCCTTCCTGATTATGAATGTTTTATTTTTCAGAATATGCTCAAAGGATATAAATAGAACTATTGTTTCTAATTACTAATCTTTACACAAAAATTAATTATAATACATCATGATTAAAAATGCTAATAAAAAGTTTTGGTTTTTTAAAATGTAAAAAGACTAACCCTCTTGTAGGATAGTCTCTTACACAGTATGTTCATAAATACGCAGGAACATTCATTTTATGATTTCTCCTGTATAATCTGAAGGATGTTGTTTGCTGTCTCTTCTACCGCCTTATGGGAAACATCGATGACTCGACATCCGATTCTTTTTACAATTTTATCAAAGTAGGAAAGTTCAGTATGAATCCTTTCTATATTGGCATAGGTTGCCTGATCGCCTAAGCCTAACGCTTTTAACCGCTCTTTTCTTATTTCATACAGCTTTTTCGGACTTATGCGGAGACCGATACACCTGGAAGGATCGACCTCAAGCAGCTCTTCTGGAGGATCTACTTCCGGCACGATGGGAACATTGGCCACCTTTAATCGCTTATGAGCCAAAAATTGGGACAAGGGCGTTTTGGAAGTTCGTGAAACACCAATTAAGATAATATCCGCTCTGGCAATTCCTCTTGTGTCCCGCCCATCATCATATTTAACCGCAAATTCAATAGCTTCTATCCGTTTAAAGTAATCTTCGTCCAGTTTATGTACTAAACCGGCTTCAAGCTTTGGCTGATGTTTGAACACCTTTTCCATTGCCGAAAGTGTCGGACCCATAATATCGATAGCTTCAATACCCCATTTTATCGCCTGCTGATTCACATAATTTCTAAGGGTCGGATCAACCAATGTAAATCCGATCATTCCCTTTTTTTCTTTCGCCAGCTGAATTGCTTCATCAATGGTTTCTTTATCTTCAACATAAGGAATACGCTGGATTTGATACTCTCCGTCATTAAATTGGCTCAAGCCTGCTTTAATGACGAGTTCAGCTGTTTCCCCTACTGAATCAGAAAGTATATAGACATTAGGTATCTTACTCATAAGAATACACCTCTTTTACTTATAGTTCGTGCTCAAATAAGGAGGACGAGAACGGCCGGCTAAGTTGGCAACGTTCCAGGGCTGCGAGGCGAGGAATAGCTATATTATACTCCCGAGACGTGAACGGGTGCAGCAATCTATTTTTGTACCAATTAATCGCACGCCCAAATAAGATCCCCCTGCTCCATCTTCACCGGTCTTACTGAACTTCCTCTTATAAATGTTCATCGGAAATTAACTCTACAAAAGCCTTTGTAATGGTCGTTTTAGTAATTCTTCCTATCACTTCCAGACCGTGAACGCCATCTTTTACAACCGGCACACCGTCTATTTGATTATTGATGAGTTTATTTGCTACTTCAAGCAATAAATCATCTTTTCTGCAAACAGTGATATTCGGCATTCTAGTCATGATAATATGAACCGGAACTGCATTTAAATCCTGCTGGCCGATACTTGCCCTAAGCAGGTCCTTCCTTGAAAGAACACCGGTTAAAGATGCGTTATCATTCACAACAAAAAGCGTACCCACATCTTCTAAAAACATAGTGGAAATAGCATCATACACAGACACATTTTCTTTTACTACAATAGGTACATGCTGATACTCATGAACTTTGAATTTCTTAATTTGTTCCGTTAATAATTCCGTTCCGGTTTTACCGGTATAAAAATATCCGACACGCGGTCTTGCTTCTAAAAATCCAGCCATCGTTAAAATGGCTAAATCCGGCCTGAGTGTAGCTCTTGTTAAACTTAGTCGATCAGCTATCTTTTCACCCGTAATTGGCCCATTTTCTTTTACTATTTCTATAATTTGTTCCTGACGGTTTGATAATTCCATTTATTCACCACCAATTGTGACATACTAATTATAAATATTATATCTTAAATAAGGCAAAAAGGGAATTACGGGTAACGTTTTTAAAGGCTTAACTTATCGCTAATGGGTTCTTGAAAGCGTATTTTGCTTTCCCAAAAGCCCTTATTCTTTGAACTGCAAGCCTTAAGGGCCAATCATTAACACCACAAGGATATGACTTAATGACTCTCGCACTTTTGCTGTAATTAAAGTTTTACACTTTATTGCCTGTTAAAATGTTTGTTTCCATTCGATTTGCGTCAAATCAGCATAGCTGTGAATCAAACCTGCTATACTATTCATTAATGCCAATCGATTGTTTCTCAAGTCTTCCTCGTCTGCCATTACCATATTGTTATCAAAGAAACCATGTATTTCATTCGTCAGTTCACCAATAGCTTCGAGTGCTTTGCCGGCCTTCATTTCATCATTTGCCTTTGCAAACTTATCCTTGCAAGTCAAATATTTTTCATATAATACTTTTTCGGTATCTGTTTGTAAGTAATCTGTATCTAATTGTGTAAGCTCCGTTTTCTTTGCTATATTCAATACACGAACAAGGGCTTCATGTACAGGTTTAAATGCTGGGCACGTGCGTTTTTCCGACAGTAATTTTGCTTTTGCAAATGTATAATGAAAGACCCCGATTTCCTGGTGCAGTACAGACTGAATCACATCCTGCTCCAAATCGCTGTCCTTCAGTATCATCTGAGCACGAAGATTAAAAAATGATCTCACCGTTTCCTGTTTGTCATTTTCAAACTGCTTTTCAGATATCTCCAGTATTTGTTCGACTGGAATACGCCATCCTTTGGCATACATTATTTTTAAAATCCCTGCAGCTTGACGTCTTAGACCATAAGGGTCCTGGGAGCCTGTTGGAATGAGACCAACAGATATACAGCCAACAATCGTATCTAATTTATCTGCTATACTTACAATGGAGCCAGCCGTTGTCTGCGGAAGTTCCCCGTTTGCATGGACTGGCAAGTAATGCTCTCCAACCGCCTTTGCTACCGGCTCTTTTTCACCATAATTTAATGCGTATTTTTCCCCGATGCCCCCCTGGAGTTCGGTAAATTCATTCACCATGTTTGTCATTAAATCAAATTTACAGATTTCTGTAGCACGGATTGCTGTATCGGAAGTATTATTATCCAGTTTCAGTAATTTGGTTAATTCCTCTGCTATATGAACCATTCTTTGAACTTTTTCCTGATAGGTCCCCAACTTTTCCTGGAAGACGACGCGATCCAATTTATTTATATAATAATCTATCGGATTCTTTTGATCTTCCTCATAGAAAAATCTGGCATCCTGGAGTCTTGCCCGCAGTACTTTTTCATTTCCTTTTATTACTGTATCGAGCTCATAATCGTCCCCATTTCTTACACCTATGAATTCAGGCAGTAATTCACCTGTGGCAGATTTTACCGGAAAATATCGTTGATGCTCTTTCATTGATGTAATTAACACTTCTGGAGGCAACGCAAGAAATGAATCATCATAACTTCCGGAAAATACAGTAGGGAACTCAACCAAATTTCTTACCTCGGCCAATAATTCATCATCCATTGGGATACGGATGTTTTCCTTTTTTTCCAGCTCTTTCATCTCTTTTATAATGCGATTTTCCCTTTCTTTTGCATCGGCAATAACATAATTTTTGTATAACTCTTCCTCGTAATCTTTCGGAGCCCTTAATGTTATTTTCTCCCCTAAAAAACGGTGGCCATAGGTAACATTGCCGGAATGAACATGGGCAATCTCAAACGGGATCACATCTTCTCCGTATATAGCTGCAATCCAGCGGATCGGGCGGGCATATCGTATTGAGTCCGAGCCCCATCGCATATTTTTCCCAAAAGTGATAGACATAATGATATCTTTAAAGTCAGGCAATAATGCTGCAGTATCTTTTCCTTCAATATATTTTTTCACAAAAATATATGAGGTTCCTTTCATTTCTTTTACATAAATGTCTTCTACTGTTTTACCTTGACCTCTCGTAAATCCAACAGCTGCTTTGGACCAATTTCCATCATCATCTTTAGCAATTTTCTCGGCAGGTCCTTTCACTTCTTCTTCTAGAGAAGTCTGCTTATCATTCACTCTGTTAATCACAACGCTCAATCGTCTCGGTGTGGAGTAAGAAGTAATGGAATCATAATGAATTCGCGACGCTTCCAGCCAGTCTGCCGTGTTTTCCTTCAGCTGTATTTCTGCCTGATCAATAAACCTGGCCGGTAATTCTTCCAGGCCAATCTCGAACAATACATCTTTAGCCATTTAATTTACCTCCTTTTTCAGCATAGGAAATCCAAGCCGTTCTCTTTCTGTTACATAGGCCTTCGCAATATTTCGCGCAAGATTTCTGACCCTTTTTATATAGCCGGTTCTCTCTGTTACTGAAATAACTCCTTTTGCATCAAGCAAATTAAATACATGGGAACATTTCAACACATAATCATAGGACGGGAAAACCAGACCTTTCTTCATTGTTGCTTTTGCTTCCTGTTCATAAGTTGTAAACAATTCAAACAGCATATCTGTATTTGATTCTGTAAATGTATATTTTGAGTGCTCGTATTCAGGCTGGTAAAATATATCCCGGACTGTTACCCCCTCCGTCCATTCCAGATCAAACACATTTTCTTTATCCTGAATATACGAAGCAAGCCGCTCAATGCCGTATGTTAATTCTACAGAAACTGGGTTAGCCTCCAATCCTCCAATTTGCTGAAAATACGTGAATTGGGTGATTTCCATGCCATCAAGCCACACTTCCCACCCTAAACCTGCAGCTCCTAATGTGGGATTTTCCCAGTTATCTTCCACAAAACGGATATCATGTTTTCTTGGATCGATCCCGAAATTTATTAAAGAATCCAAATACAAATCTTGAATATTATCCGGGGATGGTTTCATAATTACCTGGAATTGATGATGCTGGTACAGCCGATTGGGATTATCTCCGTATCGTCCATCAGCCGGTCTTCTCGATGGTTCTACATAAGCAACATTCCATGGCTCTGGACCCAGACTTCGGAGCAATGTCATCGGAGACATTGTTCCGGCTCCCTTTTCCACGTCATATGCCTGCATAATAATGCAATTTTGATCAGACCAATGTTTTTGTAAGTTTAAAATCATATTCTGTATATTCATATAAGCTCAACCTCCAACTATAATATATTTTCATCCTGGTTATTCAAATGCTTATACACAAAGGCTGGTTTGTAAAATTATATTGCTTTTGATACATAATCTATAAACTGTGACGTAACTATTCTTTATTTCCTAAGTCTAAGCAACACCTACTGTCCGGGATCGCTTCGGGCGGATGCTTTCCGCGGGCACGGCCTCAGCCTCCTCGAGAAGACCGCTCTGCGGGGTCTTCGGACTTGTGCTGTTCCCGCAGGACAAGGAAGGCTGCGTCAGCATTACATCGCACGAAGAAAATTGCATTATATTTTCGAGGAGTCACCGCCCTACGCTCACCCGGACTAGTGAGAGCACAATTGCTTCGGTCAATTGCACTAGTAATAGGTAGTAAACCAATTCCAGCGGAGGAAATACACGGAGACTCCTGCGGGAGGAATGGCCTCGGTGAGACCCCGCAGTGCGACAAATGAAGGCCGACTAAAACCGCCCTTTGCGGGCAACGTCGGCATACCCCTTGTCGGGGCAAGGAGGCTCACCAGCCACCCGCGGAAAGCGTAGTGTATTTCCGGAGCGTTAATCGGTACTCAAACAACATTTAAAGTTACGCCGCAGTTTCCTTCTACTGTGCGATCAAAAAGCAACACAAAATACGAAAAGAGTCCTAATCAAAAATCCCGTCCCTATGCCTAAGATAAGACATAGGGACGGGATTATAAGCCCGCGGTTCCACCCTACTTGCTTCATTATACCTGAAGCCGCTTTATGGCATGTGCTCCGGAGTGCCTTTCCTTTCTGCTTTTATGTTCAGCTTTCACCATTCTGAACTCGCTTTAGTCAGGGAACAAAAAGTACTGATCTCCATCAGTGCACTATAAATTAATAATGATTATGTAAAAATAATACGCCAGTCGAAACCGTCTTGTCAATCAAATTTTCTTATTCTAACAAATGAAGCTGATTAATTACTTTACGTGATTTCAAAAAATAGCCACCATATTGTTCATAGTAAGCATCCATTATTTTTCGCAGCAGCTTAATATTTTCCTGTTTAACTGAAATAGATCCGACTCGTCTCAGTTCCACTGTACTGAATATATGCATTAGTTTTGCAATTGCAGGTGATATGGCAAATGCATGGGTGTCATTTCTGCTGCACTGATTGCATAACAATCCGGCCTCCCGTATCGAGAAAAAGGTGAGTCCATCAGTGCTGCCACAATGACTGCAGCCATGCACGGTTGGTGCAAAGCCGCCTTTTTTAAATAATTTTAGTTCATACATCATGATTGGAACAGATGCATCTTCATTTTCTTCTATCCATCGCATCGTATCCAATAATTCTTCAAAAATATAGCCATCCGGGCTTTTAGATTCCGTGAGTTTATCCGTTAACTCCACGACATAAGCGGTAAACGCCGTTTTTATAATATCCTCACGCACTGCCCGGAAGGAATCAATTACTTCACCTTGTTGGATGGTGCTTAAACCGCTGTTTATATACATATAAAATTGACCCAGGATGAATGGCTGTGTTACTGCAGACATTCTGCTTTTTGTTTTTTTGGCCCCTCTTGCCAAAGCTGAAATTTTACCAAGTTTTTTGCTGAAAATCGTTACTATCTTATGAGATTCACCGTAATCACTAGACTTTATAATAACTCCTTCGATTTTTTCCAGCACTTAGCTTCCCCTTTCAACTTTTCTTCTCTTTTCTTATTATATCAAATGTCATTGGCAAAAGTGCTATTTTTTGTTCAGCCAGTTTAATTACATTTTACTATCCACGGAATGAACTTCTTTATCCTTAATCTCTTTTTCGTTCCATGCCCCATTGTCATTTTCAATCTGTTTCATTAACAAATAAGTTTCAATGTTTCCCGTTTGACTAAATACTTTCCACGTAAAATCAATCACAAGAAACCTCACCTTTCTTTGTGTTTAAAGTGTTTCCTTCTTATCGTTTCCACTCCAACGTGAGACCATGAGTATTAAATTTTTCCATGTTTAGTAATCATCTTTCCGAAACCCGTATTCTTGAAGGTATTGCTGCCTATTTCGCCAATCTTTTTTCACCTTGACCCAGAGTTCCAAAAATACTTTTGTGCCAAGTAAATTCTCTATATCCTGGCGGGCTTTTCTCCCAATAACTTTTAGCATGCTTCCTTGCTTCCCGATTAGAATACCCTTTTGTGTATTCCTTTCAGTTATTATGGTTGCCTGAATTAACAATGTGTCCGATTCCCTTTTTTCTATATTTTCCATTACAACTGCAATCGAATGGGGGATTTCTTCCCTTGTTAATTCCAATACTTTTTCACGTATCAGCTCACTCATTAAAAACCTTTCCGGGTGATCTGTTACTTGATCACTTGGATAATACTGCGGACCTTCAGGAAGATAAGTTTTTAAAACTTCCAGCAATCTGCTGAGGTTATTCCTTTGAAGTGCAGATATGGGAATAATTTCTTTAAAATCATGCTTCTCTTTATACTGATCAATTAACGGAAATAATTGATCCGGGTGTACCTGATCGATCTTATTAATAATTAAAAACACCGGACGGTTTACCTTTGCCAGTCTGTCCAATATATATTGATCGCCCTTTCCGTATCCTTCTTCCGCATTGATCATAAAAAGAATAGCATCCACTTCATTCAAAGTGTTCTCGGCCATATTAACCATGAAATCTCCGAGTTTATGTTTCGGCTTGTGGATGCCGGGGGTATCAATAAACACCATTTGCGCTTCTTCTTCTGTTAATACACCTTGAATTTTATGTCGTGTTGTCTGCGGTTTATCGCTCATGATGGCAATCTTTTGCCCGATTACCGCATTCATAAATGTTGATTTTCCTACATTAGGCCTTCCAATGATGGCAATAATTCCTGATTTAAATGTTGTATCCATTCTTTTTCCTCCAAGATAGCGTTTCAAACTTTGTATGTTTCTATATACCCTTTTTCTGTTGTAATTATCATACTATAATTGCAACGCACTTTCATGTATTCGACAAAACAAGTAAAAACTTTCTCTTATTCGCCCTAAAATAGCATAGTATAAAATAAATATAAAAAAGCCTCCGAATCGATGCAAGGCTTTTTGATGGGACTAGCATTTACGAGCTGTCCGGGGGCTTTTGTTTAAAATAAAATAAGCAGTTTCGGGATAAATATAATAACACCAATCAACACAGCTGTAATTGCCGTTATTAAAACAGCACCTGCTGCGTAATCCTTAATCAATTTGGCTGTTGGATGAATTTCCGGTTTCATATAATCAATCGTTTTTTCAATAACAGTATTTATTAATTCAGCAACTAAAACAAAACCGATAACCAAAATAATCAATGCCCATTCCAAACGACTTAATTCTAATACGAATGCGGCAATAATTACAATTACGGTAAATATGAGGTGAATTCGGAAGTTTTTCTCCAATTTGGCCGCTTCTCGTAATCCATTCCATGCAAAAGAAAAACCAATGGCTCTGTTTTTATCTTTCAATGCCAAACTCACCTAAAATCTCTTCCTGGCGTTTAAACATGATCACTTCATCTTCTTTATTTATATGATCATATCCCAGCAAGTGCAAAAAGCCGTGAACTGCTAAAAACCCGAGTTCTCTTTCTAAAGAATGATTATATTCTTTTGCCTGTTCTTTTGCTTTATCAATAGAAATGACAATATCCCCGAGCGTTAATGGTATATCCTCCCCTACAATTTTCGGTTCTTCTTCCACCGACTCCTGCATGGCAAATGAAATGACATCTGTCGGTTCATCTTTTTGCCTGTAGTTGCGGTTTAATTCCTTAATTTCATTGTTGTCCACAAAGTTAATGGAGACCTCGGCTTCATGTGAAATACTTTCCTTATTTGCTGCGTAAACCAGTAACTGCTGCAATAAATCGATATAATCACTTGGAACAGATCTTGTTTGGTCTAGAAAATCAATATGCATTATTTTGCCTCCTTGATAGGATATTGAATACGCGAATGGAAAATTCCTTTTAACGTATTACAAACCGTTCGTTGAACAACATCCAGTTCATGCAAAGTAAGCGGAGTTTCACTTAACTGTCCGTCAGTCATACGGTCTTTAACAATGGACGATACAATCTCCTCTATTTTTTGCTCTGTCGGCTCTTTTAAGGAGCGTACAGCCGCTTCCACAGAATCACAAATACAAACGATGGCAGCTTCTTTTGTTTGCGGTTTAGGCCCTGGATAACGATAGTTTTCTTCCTTTACATGTTTATTTGTTTCCTTTTCCTTATAGTAAAAATATTTCAAGAGAGTTGTGCCATGATGCTGTTTTGCTATATCTATAATTTCCTCCGGCAGCCGGTGCTTCTTTAACATGTCCGCCCCGTCATATGGATGGCTTATAATAATTTCTGCACTTTGCTTCGGTGAAATCACGTCATGCGGGTTATTGATCGATAATTGATTTTCGATAAAATAATGCGGTCTTACTGTTTTACCAATATCATGATAATATGCGCCTACTCTTGCCAATAAACCATTTGCGCCAACAGCTTCACAAGCAGTTTCACTTAAGTTGGCCACCATGACGGAATGGTGGTATGTTCCCGGTGCTTCTGTCAGCAGCTTCTTTAACAATGGCTGGTTTGGACTGGCAAGCTGCAGCAATTTAATATCTGTTAAAATCCCAAGACCTGTTTCAAAAAACGGCAATAATCCAATCATTAATACGGCAGAAAGAAATGCTGAAGCCAAACCAAAAGATGATTGAATCAAAATATCGGTAATGGCATATCTTTCGATGGAGAGAAATAGAAATAATAGTACAGTCAGTATATTAATAACGGTCATGCCGATACCTGAACGTAAAATGGACAACCGGTCTTTTACATTCATTAGAAAGATGATGCCTGCCAGCTGAGCCAAAAAGAAATAGATCCCTGCTTCCACATTTAATGATCCGGGTATTTGTCCATTAAAGATAATACTGCCCAAAATAGCATAGATCCCGCTATAAACAATAGCAGTTCTCTCGTGAATTAATTGTTTTATTAATAGTACACCGGTGGCAACAGGGACGGCAAAGAACAGATTATTTGCCCCAGTTGTGTATAAACTGACAACTTTCATTATAGAAACAACCAGAACACTTATAATTAAAATAGCAATAACTTTTTTTCTATCCATTTTCTTCTTTTTGGAAAGCCAATACATTTCATGAGCAGCAATAAAAGAAATAATAAGCAGCAGCATAGCAAGACCAATGAGCGGATACAGGTTCCGATCATTGTCCATCGCTCCTACAAGTGTCAGCTCTTCATATATTTCATTTGTTATTGTCTGCCCTTCATGGACAATGGTCTCCCCTGCTCTAATAACAACTGGATCGACGCTTGAGGCAGCATTCCTTCTAGCTTCCATCGTTTTTTCCATATCAAAAAATGAATTTTCAACTATTGCAAATTCAGTAAGCTTTGTTAATTCATTTTTTAACTCCGGGGTTAATTCCGCATAATTAATGCTTTGTTTCATCGTTGATTTGGCACTTTGAATATTTTCCGTTCGCACCCCGTCCTGCATCGTATCTTCCAATAAACTTATGAAAAGTTCCTGTCCTTCTTCTCTTTCGTTTTCAGGTATTTCAACCAGTTGGATAAACACACTGTCATTTACAACATCCGTAATTTCTGTAGACAATATTTCTTTTAGCTGCTGAACTTTTTCCCTATTGGAAATAGGTACTGCTGCCTGATTTTCTTCGCTGTCGCCCGCTGGTCTCAAGCTTTCTTCCTCCAACTTGGAGATAGCTTCAAAAATTTCTGCAACATATTTAATACGTTCTTCTGTAATTTCTTCAGATATATTATAACGATCTTCCACAGCTTGGACTGTTTCCCGCGTCTGCCTTTCCGTTGCCTGTTCATTTTCTATTGTAACAGGTGACCGAATGCTGTCTCTGGCGTTGGTGAACCTTTCAGCATCATATGTTTCCATATGTACATTGGATAACGTAATAAAAAAGAAAAACACTGCTAAGAAAAGCACGCTTATTAAAATAAATACCCGATTACCGGTTTTATTGAAAAATAATCCTGCTTTTTTTGACATTTTCTTTTTCATTTATTTCACCCCGGGAAAATAGAGAAATAAGACCCGCTCTGCTGGGGTCTTACCACTATTATCTAATTATTTGTTTCATATGCTTCTATGATCTGCTGTACCAATGGGTGTCTTATCACGTCTGTTGCATCCAAATATACAAAAGAAATTCCTTTGACCTTATTTAAAAGCCTGTCTGCTACTTGCAGCCCTGATTTCACGCCTTTCGGAAGGTCAATTTGTGTAATATCGCCGGTAACAACCATTTTGGAACCAAACCCAAGACGAGTTAAAAACATTTTCATTTGTTCAGGTGTCGTATTTTGTGCTTCATCCAGTATAACGAAAGCATCGTCGAGTGTTCTCCCTCTCATATATGCAAGGGGGGCGATCTCAATAGTTTCTCTTTCAATAAGCCTTAACGTGTGTTCGACACCAAGCACGTCATGCAGCGCGTCATATAATGGGCGCAAATAAGGATCCACTTTTTCTTTTAAATCCCCCGGTAAAAAACCAAGGCTTTCCCCTGCTTCAACAGCAGGTCTAGTAAGTATTATTCTTTTTATGAGGCCGTTTTTAAGCGCGTGGACCGCCATAACCACTGCCAAATATGTTTTACCCGTGCCAGCAGGGCCAATCCCAAACACAAGATCATTCGCCCTGATGGAGGCAATATATCTTTTTTGCCCCAGTGTTTTCACTCTGATTGCTTTTCCTTGCACATTCTTTGTTATCTCATCTTCAAAAAGTGTTTCAAATTGAGCTATTTTTCCTTTCTTGGCAAGATCCACAGCATAAACTACATCCCGTTCCGATATCGACAGCCCTTTTCGGATCACAGAAAGTAATGCCGGTAAAATTGCCTCGAGCAAGGCTATATCTTCATTTTCCCCTGACACTCTGATTTGTTCTCCGCGGGTGACGATAGAAACATTTAATAATTCTTCGAGCTGCAAAAGGTATTTGTCATTTGTGCCAAATAAAGCCAATGCTTCATTAGGGTTTGCTAAGTGCAAATCAATTTCTGTGAGGTTCTCTGACATACTCAATCTCCTTGATTTAAAGGTTGAAATTCTGCAATATCTTCTTCTACATTTAGATATAAGTTTACTTTAACTTTACCACTGTCGGTAGTTTCTTGCAAAATTTTTTCCGATAAAATTTCAGCATCCTGTCCAAGCTGTAAAGTTAATTCACTTTTTGCTTGTTCGATTCCAATATTTATTGCTTCTTCCTTTGTTCTCTCGTCCTCTTGATACACCATTTCATTCAATGTCATTTGCACAAAGGAGAAAGGCAGATCCCATTTAATGAAATTAATTGGTTTTTCATCTATTTCCCTGTGAATAGCGTTGTAGTCAGGCTCACCAAATCCCCAAACAGGCAATTGTAAGTTTCCTGCCCGGATATAATATTTATTTTTATGTTCCCCTGTTAACAGTTCTAAACTTTTTTTTAATGGAATAGTTACTTCCGCTTCATACCATGTAGTACCAGTTATCTCTCCTTCAGCTGCTACATACTCCACTTCTTTTTTTTCATCTTCTGTATCCTCATTTTCAGATTCTTCATCGTCTATTATTCCCGACACAAGGACGTCTCCGGGCTCTACAAAATCATTAACACTTACTTGCGGAATTCCCTCAGTTACATACATATTTTTAATGACGCCTTTTTTTGTGGCAACCAGGTGACGCGGCCCGTCCACTTCTTCCTCTTCGACTATAACTTTTTCTACACCTTCCAGGTTATAGGTTGTCCCTTTTTGATCCACACCTACCCATAATAGTTCAGGAATATCCTCCACCAATTTTTTTTGAATATCATTTGGTGAATCTATGGAGAATTTCCATGCTCCGGTATGGACGCCATAGCTGTCCAGCTGCTTTGTAATTTTTTCTTCAATATCCTTAGGCACGCCTGTAACTTTAACTTCCCAAATTATATTAGATAAAAATAATATAAGCATTATACTTAGTACAATACCAATCAGTAATTCTTTTCTCCTAAAAAATCTGCTTAGGAAAAAAGGAACCCCTGCTTTCTGCGCAAATCGTATTTTGTAATAGGTTTGCTTCCTTATTTTTTTAATTTCGCTTACATCACTCAATTTTACATTTCCCTGACATTGATTTGATGCTGTTTTTTTTATGTCCCAAACCGGAATCCCTTTTTCGGCACATAACTGAAAAAATAGCTCCGGCTGATTTCCATTCACTGAAATAGTTACATATCCTGTAAAAAAAGATCCTTGTATCTTTTTCATGTCATCCTCCTTACTCCGGAATAAATGTTACTTCTTTGATCATTCCTTCTAATAGTATCTCTTCCGGCAGCATCATTTTTAGAACAAAAGAAGATCCCTTCACCTGGATATATCCTTTATTGGATTTTAATTTGAGCTCCGTTTCCGAGTATGTAATCAGCCCTTGATGGTTTTCAATGTAAACATGCAAATCCCCGACTATCGTTATCCTCGGTAGCCCCAGAACAACATCTGATGGAAGGGCCAGGTATTTTATTAACCATGGTTTCATTCCCTGCTGCAGCTTTTTCATTCACACAGCCCCCTCTTACCATCATATTTATGAAAATAAACTAGTAATAAGAACTTGGAAATATGCAAATGTGAAATTAGAGAAGAAGTGAAGCAAAAGCATGTTATATCTGAAGTCAAGATAATGGAACTAACACTATAGTGAAATAAAAAAAAGGTTATTTACATGAAACCATGTAAATAACCTTTTCTTTATTGATTTTTTCTTCTTTCTGTTATAATACTTCGATAAGGCTTTCTTGCTCTTGGCGGGCCTAACACTTCGGACATGATAATTCCATTTATTAAGCCTTTGCCTTTCAAACTTTGAGATACACCTGCTTTTATTTCTTCCTGCTCTATTGACAAGTCCACTTTACTGGCTTCCTGCAGGACACTTCTTCCTGTTGAAACTCCCTCTTGTACCTCATCCAGCTTTTCATTGGCTCTTGTATTAAAACGATCTGCCAACTTTTCCATTTGTTTCTTTTGCTGCTCTTCTACGGATACGGAGGAGACGGTTTCCCTTGCCCTGTCAAGTGTATCCCTTACCGGAGTGCGGCTATCATCCCGTGAGGACTGCGGATTACGGGAAGCCTGCGGAACAGGCTTTGTCGGCCTGCTCCGTTTTTTTCTTTCCTCTTCCTTCTGCTTTGCAGCATTATCTCTTAAAAATCCTAAAATCCCCACAATGATCAGTAAAACGATAAAGAAATTGCCGAATATTAACTCCAAAAGAGCTTCCATTATTCATTCTCCTTTATAGCAAATTTCTTAGTTATGTGGGCCGTTGTTATTATCGTTATTATCATCTGTTAACTTACCAATAGTATCTCTCATATCAGTATCAGCATCTATATTTTTGTAACTCATGTAATCCATGACACCAAGGTTCCCTGAACGCAATGCTTCAGCAAGCGCGAGTGGTACATCTGCCTCTGCTTCAACAACTTTCGCACGCATTTCTTGTGTACGGGCAACCATTTCTTGTTCTTGAGCAACAGCCATAGCACGACGCTCTTCTGCCTTAGCCTGTGCAATATTTTTATCTGCTTCTGCCTGATCCGTTTGCAGAATAGCACCGATGTTTTTACCGATGTCCACGTCTGCAATATCAATGGACAAAATTTCAAAAGCGGTACCGGCATCAAGGCCTTTACCTAGCACAGTCTGTGAAATGGTATCCGGGTTTTCCAGTACTCGTGCGTGTGTTTCCGAACTACCGATTGTACTTACCACACCTTCGCCGACCCGAGCGATGATTGTTTCTTCACCTGCACCACCGACAAGGCGGTCAATATTGGCTCGTACAGTAATTCTTGCTTTGGCTTTTACTTCAATACCGTCTATTGCAATACCGGCAATGAACGGTGTTTCGATTACTTCCGGGTTTACACTCATTTGAACGGCTTCGAGTACGTCTCGACCTGCCAGATCAATAGCTGCACCACGCTCAAATGGCAATTCAATATTGGCACGGTGAGCAGCGATTAAAGCATTTACTACCCTGTCTACGTTACCACCGGCCAAATAGTGACTTTCCAATTGGTTTGTTTTTAATCCCAGTCCTGCTTTATGTGCTTTAATTAAAGGATTAATTACTCTGTTTGGTACAACTCTACGCAGTCTCATCCCTACCAGAGTGAAAATGCCAACTTTTACACCAGCTGCTAAAGCACTAATCCATAGCATTACTGGAATAAACGTAAATAATATTGCCAAAGCAATAATGATCACCGCAATAATAATCAGCGGCATAAGTTCGTTTAATTCCATGAAAATTCCTCCTGTTTGTTTATTTATTATATATTAGATTTCTCTAACAACAATACGGGCACCTTCTACTTTTACAATTTTCACTTTTACATTCACATCAATGAATGCACCTTCAGACACGACATCCATCCGTTCATCATTAAATATAGCTGCACCTGAAGGACGCAATGGTGTCGCTGTTTCACCTTCCAGCCCAATTAATTCCAGCCTGTTGACAGTAGATACATAACCAAGCTCTGTCGTATTTTCGTCTAATAGTACAATGTGCCGGAAAACACCCTTATTCATTCCTATTCTCTTAAATAATACGACAGCAGTGACCAAGGAAACTAAAAAGGCGATAGAGATACTCATTGACATATGGCCAACATCATAGCCGGACATAAATAATGAACCGATAATTGCAGCGACACCGAGCAAACCAAAAATCCCTCCTGCCACAAAGATCTCTGCAACAATTAAACCAATTCCTATAAGTAGCAGTATGACAGCTTCTGCCCCTGCCAGCCCGGCAACAATATGTCCATAAAAAAATAAAACGAGTGAAAGAATCCCAATCGACCCAGGAACGCCAAAGCCCGGGGAATATAATTCAACTATTAAGCCAAGACTTCCTAAGGATAAAAGAATAGGAATAATTACCGGATTGGTCAAAAAACGTGCAACCTCTTCAGCAAATGAAGTTTCCATTTCTATTATTGCCGCATCAGCCAAACCCAGTTCATGCAGTAATTCGACCCTGTCGCCGACTGTACCTTCTGAATAATCGACTTCCAGAGCTGTGGAAGGATCCAATGTGAGATAATCACCCTCCGGAGCCCCTATTTCCGGCATATCTATCGATGGATCTGCCATAGCTGCAGCATATAAAGGATCTCTCCCTTTGGACTCTGCAGCACTTCTCATTGCTGCAAGCCAAGCGGATTGCGCTTTATCATCAGCAGCAGTTCCATCTCCTGTGATTACGCCGCTTGAGCCCATAGTTGCCTGTGGCCTCATATAAATATTGTCTGTATTCAAAGCTATATAGGACCCAGCAGATAAAGCCTGATTAACCACAAAGGATGTCGTTGGGATATCAAGCGCCTGCAGAATACTTGCAATATTCCCCGCCGCATCCACACGGCCACCTGGTGTGTTAATTTCGAAAATGATATGGTCTGCCCCTTCTTCAACAGCTTCCTCTGTTGTACGGGATAAAAATGCCTCAAGCCCTCGTTCTACTTCTTTTTCTATAGGAATAACGTAAACCGATTGCCCGCCGCCGTTATCGTCATCATTGGCGTGAATTACACCGAATTTACTAACTGTGAACACCACAGTCAGCATGAACAGCACTACTATGTATGTGAAAGTCTTTTTGCCCGGCACAAAGATCACCCCCTTACAAATATATATCTTTACATACGTATAACAGATGCGTTCGGTTTCATTTTTCCCATATTCTTATGTTAATAATATCATAAATCATGCACGCTCGTATATTCAAATTGCTGGAATAGTTCAGAAAGAAAAAGATGCAGTGTATAAAGAACGAAAATTAACATATAATAGGTGAATCCAGTTGGCATAAAAGAACCTTGCCGCAAATAATGACAAGGTTCTTAAATAAATATTAATTTAACTGTTTTTGTACAATTTTGTTGATTTGTGCGCCATCAGCTTTTCCCTTTACTTTTGGCATGATCGCACTCATTACCTTTCCGATATCCTTTTTTGAAGAAGCATTTACTTCCTGAATTGTTGATTGAACTATTTTCTCAAGCTCCTCATTGGAAAGCTGCTTTGGCATATATTCCTGTAAAATATGAAGTTCAGATTCTGTTTTTTCTACAAGATCATCGCGTCCAGCTGATTTGAATTCTTGGAGGGAATCTTTTCTTTGTTTTACCTCTCTGGACAAAACATTCAGTTCTTCATCTTTGGAAAGTGTATTATTTCCAACTTTTATTGCTTCATTTTGTATGGAAGCCTTCACCATTCGAATTACGCTAAGGGTTTGTTTATCTTTATTTTTCATTGCCTGTTTCATATCTTGATTAAGCTTTTCAAGTAATGTCATTGCTAAAAGCACCCTCTTTTACTATTTGCGTTTTCTGGCAGCTTCTGATTTTTTCTTACGTCTAACGCTAGGTTTTTCATAGTGTTCACGCTTACGATATTCTTGTAATGTACCACTTTTTGACACATTACGCTTAAAGCGACGAAGAGCATCTTCAAGAGACTCGTTTTTACGAACGCGAGTTGTATTTGACATGCTATTTTCCCTCCCTCCGAAGCACAAAACAAATTAAGAAGCATATGTAGTAAACTATACATATGTCTTTTTAGATTATAATATAATACTACTTATTGGTCAACAAATTAATTAACCTTTTATCGGGATCCCGATCGATTTCAATAATCATCAGTTGCTTTTCCGTCATTTAAAATAGTCACGCCTGCACTGGCGCCAATACGGCTTGCACCGGCTTCAATCATCATTTTTGTTGCCTTTAAATCACGAATCCCGCCGGATGCTTTTACTCCCATTTCAGTTCCAACTGTCTTACGCATTAACTCAATATCAGATTGGATTGCCCCGCCGCCGGAAAAGCCTGTTGAAGTTTTCACATAATCTGCTCCAGCTTCATTTGCCAATTGGCAAGCAAGTACTTTTTCCTCGTCTGTCAGCAGGGCTGCTTCAATAATCACTTTTGTAAGTGCTTGTTCTCCGGCTTCCTGTACAACTGCTTTAATATCTTCTTTTATTACTTGATCATGTCCGCTTTTTAATTCACCTATATTTATCACCATGTCTATTTCTGTTGCCCCATCTTTAATCGCTTGCTTTGTTTCAAACACCTTTGTTTCCGTGGAGGTTGCCCCTAACGGAAAACCAATAACGGTACATACCTTTACTTTTGTATTTCTTAAACGTTCATAACAGAATGGCACCCAGTGTGGATTAACGCAAACCGAAGCAAATTCATATTCTTTTGCTTCCTCTACAAGCTGCGCTATTTTTTCCTGCGTTGTATCCGGCTTAAGTTGTGTATGGTCGATATATTTTGCCAGTTCCATATACTCACCTCTTTTCTAAACGGAACAGAGGGACAAGTCCTTTCGATGGGACGAGCATTTAGCGCAGTCTCAGGTACATTGTCCCAATTTTTAATCTAAAAGTAGGACGGGAAACCAATCCCTTTCCTACATTACATTAATCTGCTCGTTTGCTGTTTCATCCATAATTCTAACAAAAGTTCCTTCATTTATAGGGTAACCAGCCTTTGAAATTTTCACACGAATAATTTTTCCGATCATATCCGGTGTACCATCAAATTGCACTTTTAAATAATTATCCGTGTAGCCGACTAGTTTTTCCGGCTGATTTTTATCTTGTACATGTTCTTCCGGGATAACTTCCAACACTTCATTTTCATAATTGGAAGCATATTTTTTTGCCAGTTGATCAGACAGGGCTATTAAACGATGGACGCGATCATTTTTCACATCGTCCTCAACCTGCTCCTTCATACGTGCAGCAGGTGTGCCGGTACGACGGGAAAACGGAAAAACATGCAATTCGGAGAAGCCTATTTCCTGAATAAAACGGTAGGTTTCCATGAATTCTTCGTCAGTTTCTCCTGGAAAACCAACAATTACATCAGAGGTAATAGCTAGACCAGGCAGTGCTTTTTTAATTTTATTTACTTTTTCTTTATAGTATTCAGTGGAATATTTCCTTCTCATTCTTTCAAGAACGGTATCAGAGCCCGACTGTAATGGGATATGCAAGTGCCGTACTATTTTTTCAGAGTTATTAAGTACATCAATAACCTCATCGGTAATCTGGCTTGCTTCGATGGAAGAGATCCGAATTCGCTTTAGCCCCTCCACTTTTGTTTCCAGATTCTTAAGCAGGTCAGCAAAATTATAGTCTGTCATATCTTCACCGTAGCCGGCTGTATGGATCCCTGTTAATACGATTTCCTTATAGCCTGCATCAACTAATTTTCGTGCTTGCACAAGTACATTTTCCGGATCCCTGGAACGGAGCAGCCCCCTTGACCACGGGATAATACAGAATGTACAGAAGTTGTTGCAGCCTTCCTGGATTTTCAAAGAAGCTCGGGTACGATCGGTAAATTCAGGTACGTCCATCTCTTCGAAAACACGGTTTTTCATGATACTTTTCACACCGTTAATTGGTTCTCTGGTTTTCTGGTGTTCATCAATATATTTAAGCATGTTTTTTCGATCCTGCGTACCAACGACTACATCAACGCCGGGAATTTCAATGATCTCCCCCGGCGATGTTTGTGCATAACAGCCCGTAACGCAAATAATTGCTTCCGGGTTTTTTCTGACTGCCCGGCGGATCACCTGTCTGCTTTTTTTATCACCGGTATTCGTTACCGTACATGTGTTAATGACATATACATCGGAGTTGCGGTCAAAATCCACACGATCGTAACCGTTATTTTTAAACATATTCCATATTCCTTCAGTTTCATAATGATTTACCTTACAGCCTAATGTATGAAAAGCAACTGTTGGCATCATTTACACCCCAATTCTTCAAAATGGTAGGAAATACTTGCAAGTGCATAGAGAGAGGCAGTTTCTGTTCGCAGTATTCTCGGCCCAAGCCGGACTGAATGAAAATCATGTTCTTTCAGCAAGTTGGCTTCGTTTTGGGAAAACCCTCCCTCAGGGCCAATACATAAAATTAACCGGCGGTACTGATTTTGGCTTATTTTTTTTAATATCGTTCCCAATGATTGGTGATTCCCTGTTTTTGCTTCTTCTTCATATGCAAAAATTTTCAGGTCATATGCTTTCGTTTCTTCCAGTAAATCTGCCATAGACATAACCGGATATATGTACGGAATTTTATTGCGGTGACTTTGTTCACTTGCTTCTTTGGCAATTTTATTCAGCCGGGTTATTTTTTTCTTTTTCTTTTTATCATCCCAGACAACAATGGATCTTTCTGCTTGAAAAGGAAGATAGGAATGAGCACCAAGCTCCGTTCCTTTTTGTATAATATAATCGATTTTATCCCCCTTTGGCAAGCCTTGGGCAATGATAACATCGATTGGTAATTCTTTATTTTCTTCCATTTGTTCCAAAACTTTAGTATGTACTTCGCTTGGACTGCTGCTGATTATTTCACATACTGCAGCATAACCTTCCGGGTGATTGCAAATTACCTGATCCCCTGCTTTTAGACGCATTACTCGATTAATATGGTGGGCATCTTCACCTGTTATGATAATTTGATTATCTTCCCAGCCTGATTCAGGGACAAAGTATCGCTGCAATTCGATCACCTTCTTATTTCAAAGTAAACCTTGGGTCAAATCGTTCGAATTATCATTTATCACCCAGGATCCCAGACCCTATTATGCTTTTCTTAGCAACAATAGATAGCCAGTCATTCATCTCGTTTATTTCCAGGATTTGAAACCCTTCATTTTGTAGCTTGTCCACTACTAATTGCTTTTTGCTCTGTATAATCCCTGAAGTAATAAACAAACCGCCATTTTTTAAATTATTCCATGCATCCTCAGTAAACGTAATAATAATTTCCGCTAATATATTAGAGACAATAATGTCTGCTTGTTCATTAACATTTTCCAATAAATTATTTTGCTGTGCTGAAATCTTTTTTTCCATTCGGTTGAGCTGGGCGTTTAATTCCGTACTTTTAACTGCTACATCATCAAGATCGTATGCATTAGCTTTTTTCACACCCAATAAAGCGGAGGCAATACTTAAGACGCCGGAACCTGAACCTACATCCATGATGAAATCATTCTTATTTATGTATTTCTCCAAAGCTTGTATGCTTAGCATGGTTGTTGGATGTGTACCGGTTCCAAACGCCATCCCTGGATCAAGCTCAATGATTACTTCTTCCCCGGAAGCTGGTTTATACTTTTCCCATGTTGGCGTGATTGTAATTTTTTCAGAAATTTTAACCGGCTTATAGTATTTTTTCCAAGCAGTAGCCCAATCTTCCTCATCTATTTCACTAACTTTAATATTGTTTTTCCCAATATTTATTCCAAATTGCTTCAAATTACTTACTGCTTCGCTTATTTGGTCTACCGTTTCTTTCAGGGAACTATTAGCCGGAATATAAGCCTTTATATATACTCCTTCTTGTGGGTAGTCATCCGAATTCAAGGCATACATTTCTCCAAAGGTATCCCTGTGTTCACGGTGTAAATCGAGTGGATCCTCAATGACCAGGCCGCTGGCTCCTGCTTCATGTATTAAATTTGCTATTGGTTCAACCGCCTCGTTTGTTGTATGAATACGTATTTCTGCCCATTGCATGTTTGGATCCACTCTTTTCTTTTGGCTGTTTTCACATCGTTTGTTGCTCTTCCATCCTCACCCAATATACTCCCCTTTCACCTTTAGACGCGAAAGGGGAGCCTCGGGGCCAATAGTTTCCGTCGACGCCGCTTTAGTTATTCAATACTGCCGCTCCAGAGTCTCACCTTTGCCTTTTCCTCCCTAAGATATCAGTTTGTTATTCAGTTGCTAATAAGGTGATGAACACCTTAAGACGCAACAAATATTTTGTAGGACGAGTAATCTCAGGCTCGATCTAGAATTAAGCATCTCTATTTTATCATTGTTTACTGGAATCATTCACTTTTAAATGCTTTTTTAAACCGCTGGAACAGGGAATTATCCTGTTCATCTGTTGCATCGTGGCCGCCGAGCTTATTAAATTCCCGTATCAAATCTTTTTGCTGGTCTGTCATTTTTGTTGGTGTCATGACTTTTACTTTGATATGCTGGTCTCCATGACCGTATCCACGCACATTTGGTGCTCCTTTGCCTTTTAAGCGGAATGTTTTTCCTGTCTGTGTTCCGGCAGGGATTTTTAGCATTACTTTCCCGTGCACGGTCGGCACTTCAATTTCATCGCCAAGTGCCACCTGGGCAAATGTTAATGGAAGCTCACAAAATATATGGTCCCCATCCCGGGTAAAGAAGTCATGTGACCTGATTTGAACTGCCACGAATAAATCCCCCGGAGGTCCTCCATTTATGCCTGCTTCCCCTTTTCCTGCTACGCGGATCTGCTGGCCCTCATCAATACCGGCCGGGATAGAAATATTAATTTTACGATGTTTTTTAACTCTCCCTGCCCCACCACATGTGTTACATTTCTCAGGGATGATTTTTCCTGATCCTTGACAGTGATGACAAACTCTTTTATTGACGACGCGGCCAAACGGTGTGTTTTGTTCCGTATTTAACTGGCCTGAACCTTGACAGTGGGAGCAGGTATTTGTTTTTGTTCCCGGCTTGGCTCCTGATCCGTGACATGTTTCACAATTCTCCTCTTTAGGAATTCGGATGTCTGTTTCTTTTCCAAATATAGCTTCTTTAAAATCCAGAACAATGGTAAATTGAAGATCTGCTCCTTGTTGAGGTGCATTAGGGTCACGTCTCGCACCGCCGCCAAAGAACATGTCAAAAATATCTCCGAAGCCTCCAAAGTCCTGTGCGCCATCGCCAAAACCTCCAAAGCCTTGTCCTTGGGGACCGGAATGCCCAAACTGGTCATACTGCGAACGTTTCTGTTCATCGCTTAACACTTCATAGGCTTCTTTCGCTTCTTTAAATTTTTCTGCAGCATCAGCTTCTGTATTCACGTCCGGATGATATTTTCTGGCTAATTTTCTATATGATCTTTTAATTTCTTCTTTTGAAGCATCGTTACTTATTCCAAGTACATCATAATAATCACGTTTACTCACTGTTTATTCACTCTCCCGACACTATTACATAACTTTAATCTTATCACTTCTTCTTGCTCAGTTACAACCGGTAAACAGTAAAAAGTCAAAGCCAAGAAGTTCCTGACTTTGACTTAGATTTATTTATTCGTTTGGCGTTTTTCATATAATTTGTTGCTACTCATCCTGAAGCCGAATATACTTCGCTTTCACTCTCCGAGCAAATGCGACATCGGTTCAACTCACTCTGTTCGTTTCACCGTGTCTTCTTTGCCGCATGGCGAATAGTGAGCCTCCTCGTGTTGCACGTCTTTCAATGCAGATGCACGACGAGCAATAAAGATTGCTGACGCCCTGCGGGGTCTCACCGATGCTTTTCTCCCGCAGGACAAGTAAGGCTTCGGCAGTGTTACACCTTCGTAAGAAAACGCAAATGCATATTCAATAAGTCTACGTTTATTCGGGCTGCTAACGAAATAATATTCCTTCAGCTTTAGTTAATAACAACAAATCTTTTCGGTGGGACGAATAATCGCAGTCCCAATTTCTCAGAAAATAACCATTCGTTTTAAACCTAATAGTTACGCTTTAGTTTATTTTTTATCCTTGTCGTCATCCATTTCTTCATAATCTGCATCCACTACATCTTCACCGCTGTCCTGGTTTTCTTCAGTTCCTTGCTGAGCTTGCTGTTCTTGCTGCATTTGTTCATACATTTTTACAGAAAGCTGTTGAACCTGTTCTTCCAATTTCTCTTTCTTTTCTTTAATTTGGTCCAAGTCACTCGCTTCCAGTGCCGTTTTTAATTCTTCTTTTGCAGCTTCTGCATTTTGTTTTTCCTCATCAGAAACTTTTTCACCTAGATCTTTAATCGTTTTGTCTGTAGTGAAGACAAGCTGATCTGCTTCATTGCGCAATTCTACTTCTTCGCGGCGCTTTTTATCTTCTTCTGCATTTTCTTCTGCTTCTTTTACCATGCGATCTACATCATCATCTGAAAGACCGGAAGATGATTTAATCGTAATCGATTGTTCTTTATTTGTCCCCATATCTTTGGCACGTACATTTACAATACCATTTGCATCAATATCAAAGGAAACTTCAATTTGCGGCATCCCTCTTGGTGCTGGAGGAATATCTGTCAATTGGAAACGACCCAGTGTTTTATTATCTGCCGCCATTTCCCGCTCACCTTGAAGCACATGGATATCCACTGCTGTCTGGTTATCAGCTGCAGTTGAGAATACCTGTGAATGGCTTGTAGGAATCGTTGTATTACGCTCAATTAACTTAGTAAATACAGATCCCATTGTTTCGATTCCAAGTGATAATGGTGTAACATCCAATAATACGACGTCTTTCACATCACCTTGAAGTACACCGCCCTGGATAGCAGCACCTATAGCAACAACTTCATCAGGGTTAACACCTTTGGATGGATCCTGGCCTACTTCACGTTTAAGTGCTTCTTGTACAGCCGGGATACGAGTTGAACCACCAACTAAAATAACTTTATTAATTTCGTTTGCAGATAAACCTGCATCTGATAAAGCTTTACGGGTTGGAATCATTGAGCGCTCTACAAGCTCTGCAGATAATTCCTCAAATTTAGCACGGGTTAAATTCATTTCCAAGTGCAATGGGCCTGCATCTCCTGCTGTGATAAACGGCAATGAGATTTGTGTTTGAGAAACACCGGAAAGATCTTTCTTTGCTTTCTCTGCTGCATCCTTCAACCGCTGTGTAGCCATTTTATCCTGTGACAAGTCAATTCCATTTTCTTTTTTAAATTCGGCAACCATATGATCGATTATTGCATCATCAAAGTCATCACCCCCGAGACGGTTGTCACCTGCTGTTGAGATAACTTCAAATGTACCGTCACCGATATCTAAAATAGATACGTCAAATGTACCTCCCCCAAGGTCATAAACTAAAATCGTTTGATCCTGGTCTTCTTTATCAATACCATATGCTAATGCCGCTGCTGTTGGCTCGTTAATAATACGCTCAACTTCCAAACCGGCAATTTTACCTGCATCTTTCGTAGCTTGACGCTCTGCGTCATTAAAATATGCAGGTACGGTAACAACTGCTTTCTCTACAGTTTCTCCAATATAATCTTCTGCATAGGATTTAATATGCTGCAGGATAATTGCTGATACTTCCTGTGGTGTGTATGCTTTTCCCTCAATTTCTACTTTGTAATCCGTTCCCATGTGTCGTTTCACGGATTGAATCGTGTTAGGGTTTGTAATTGCCTGACGTTTTGCAACTTCCCCAACTTGTCTTTCTCCATTTTTAAAGGCTACAACAGATGGTGTTGTGCGGTTTCCTTCCGGGTTTGGAATAACAACCGATTCTCCACCTTCCATTACGGATACACATGAATTTGTTGTTCCTAAATCAATTCCAATTATTTTACTCATCTTCCATTTCCTCCTTCACTTACTGACAATTATTTATTTACTTTTACCATTGCCGGACGAATTACCCGGTCTTTAAGCATATAGCCTTTTTGCAATTCTTCTACAATTATGTTGGAATCTGCATCTTCATCCTCGGTTTGCATAACAGCATGATGAAGATTTGGGTCAAATTCTTTTCCGGCGGTTTCAATTTCTTCAACACCTGCTGATTTTAACGCATCTTTTAATTGGTTATAAACCATGGTGATCCCATTGATTATTCCCTTTGTTTCACCGGTTGGTTCTACTTGAAGTGCTCTCTCAAAATTATCAACGACCGGCAGCAGTTCATTAACCAAGTCCTGTGATTTATATTTAAGGCTTGCTTCTTTTTCCTTCGCTGATCGCTTTTTAAAATTATCATATTCTGCCTGTAAACGAAGCATCTGCTGATATGTCTCATCTTTTTCTTTCTTAAACGCTTCTAGTTTTTGTTGGAATGCATCCTGATTATCTTCCTCATTTTCCGCCTCTTCATGATTCGCATCAATCACTTCAACTTCTTCTTGTTCATTGTTGTATTGTTCATCTTCCATAGTAGATTTTTCTTCCTTTTCCATTACTGGTACACCTCCTGAATGACATATCGGTGAAAAACATCGATAGAAAATATACATTGTTAGAATCCTGATTTTTAACAAACCTAGCAGCAGTCTTTACATGAACGATATATGAACTTTTCGATAGCAATGTACCCCTTCCGCAGCATCCATTGTATACTAATGCATGTTAATAAGTGTATTTCTTACATACCAAATTGGTGGCAGGTGCAACCTCCTGCCACCTATAAACAGAGATTTTAACCATTGTTTTTATACCACATATACAATGCTTCTGTCATTTCATTTGATAGTATCTTTAATAGTGAAATGACCCTTCTATATTCCATTCTAGTTGGGCCAAGCAATGCTATCGTTCCATGCTGACCTTCATCCAATCGATACGTGGCAGTAATCAGGCTGAATTCCTTAATTGCCTCCACTTGATTTTCCTGTCCAATAGTAACATTAATCCCATCATCTGTCTGTTTTAGCAGCGTTGCAATTTCATCTTCCTTTTCCATCATGGTTAAGAAAGTACGAATCTTCTCCACATCATTGAATTCTGGCTGCATTAAAATGTTTGATACACCGCCGACATATAATTTTACCGGCTGTTCTGGCAGGAAAGCCGTTTTTAAATAATGATAGGATCGATCGAAATCATCCAAGTATTTTTTCATTATCGAAATAATCTCCGAATTGAAGAGCTCCGGCAAACTGATCACAGGGGAGCCGGCAAGGTGGTGATTAATAATATTAACCATTTTCTCCAAATCAGATGAATTTATTTCGGCTGGGATGCTAAAGGTACGATGCTCCACATGACCTGTATTGGTTACAAGTATAGCTACAGCTGTGTGCGGAGACAAAGTGATCATCTGAATTTGTTTTAATTTGGTTTCCAGCAACTCCGGCCCCAAAATGATAGATGTATAATTTGTTAATTCGGATAGCACTTCAGCTGACAATTGGACAATCTGTTCAAATTCATAAAAACCGTCCTGGATGATATCCTTGATCACATTTTTATTGTTAATACCAGATAGGGATGCAATAATATGATCTACATGACAGCGATACCCTTTTTCCGAGGGTATCCGCCCTGAAGATGAATGTGTTTTTTCCAAAAAACCCTTTTCTTCCAAATCTGCCATTTCATTCCGTATTGTGGCGGCACTGTACGGTATGGTGCCTTTTTTGGCAATGGCTCTTGAACCTACGGGATGTGCTGTCACTATAAATTCATCAATAATGACTTGTAGAACCAACATCTGCCTTTCTGTTAACATGATGTTCACCTCTGTTAGCACTCTAATGAAGTGAGTGCTAATTCTAATAATAAATTATCAAATCATTATTTCTTTGTCAACGAACTTGATTTACAAAGAAAATGCTATTTTAATTGTCATTGTACCAGGACATCATCCAATAGAAATCTTTCAAACACTTCGTTTGCCAATAGTTTCCCTTCATTTGTCAAATAAATGTCCGTTTCGCTTTCTTTTAACCATTGTTTATCATTTAATTCATCGAGGGCGCCCCGGTAATATTTATCCATAGAAAACCCAAATTTTTCCTTAAACTCAAGTTTATTGACCCCCTTCATTCTGCGCAGACCCAAAAATAATTCTTCTTCAATTTCCTCCCTCAAACCAATTTCATCTGTATGCAAAATAGGTGTTCCATCCTTCATAGCCTGCTTTGTATAGGCAGGCAGCGGACGCAGGTTACCATATCGTTTTCCGGGTACATACCCATATGCACCAGCTCCAAATCCGAAATAGTATTCATTACCCCAATAGGTTAAATTATGCCTGCTTTCAAAACCGGGTTTTGCAAAATTGCTTATTTCATATTGCTCGAGTCCATGACGTTTTGTTGTGTCCATTAAAATATAATACATTTCGACTTCCTCTTCCGGCTTAGGACGATGCAGTTTTCCTTTTTTATGCCGCTGATAAAATATCGTTTTCGGCTCTATTTGTAAAGAATAAGTAGATAGATGCGGTAAATTCAATGATAAAGCCTCATCCAGCGATTTCCTGAAATGCTCCACTGTCTGCTTCGGGAGCGCATAAATCAGGTCTGTACTTATATTTGTAAATCTGTATTGCTGCAGCAAATTTACCGTATTATATACATCACTTGTTTTGTGTAATCTGCCAAGCTCCTCAAGCATCTCATCATCAAAAACCTGTACACCAAGGGAAATCCTATCCACACCATAGGCATGCAGCAGCTTTACTTTCTCTTCGTCAAAGTCACCGGGGTTTGCTTCGATCGTATACTCCTCACAACCTGTTACATCGAATTTTTCATTGATGAATTCGAGCAGCGTACGTAATTGCATCAAGTTTAAGGCAGTCGGTGTACCACCGCCGATGAAAATCGTTTTAATTTTATTTTGTTTTCCTGGAACATTCACATGTATTTCATTTATTAACGCTTCTATATATTCATCTGCCAATTTTTCATTGTAAAAAAACTTGGTAAAATCACAGTAATGACAAATCTGTTGGCAGAATGGTATATGAATATATACAGATTGTATTGTATTCATTTCTTCTACTCTCCTTAGTTAGTGATCCTTTATAAGGGTGCGTCTTTGCTCTTGCACACCTAAAAAGGGGAAAACTTATATGCCTACTTGGCTGTAAGTTCTCCCTTTCCTCATTCAACCTTAATCATCATTCATTTCCAGCACTGCCATGAATGCTTCTTGTGGCACTTCTACGGATCCTACCATTTTCATACGCTTTTTACCTTCTTTTTGCTTTTCCAGAAGTTTTCGTTTACGGGAAATATCCCCGCCGTAACATTTGGACAGCACATTTTTTCGCATTGCTTTAATAGTGGAGCGGGCAACTATTTTATTTCCGATTGCTGCCTGCACGGGCACCTCAAATTGCTGTCTTGGGATAAGGTCTTTCAGTTTATCAACTATCTGCTTGCCTCGTTCATAAGACATATCCCTGTGTACAATAAAGGATAACGCATCAATGGTTTCTCCATTTAATAAAATATCCATTTTTACTAATTTGGAAGATTTGTACCCAATGAACTCGTAATCAAAGGAAGCATACCCTTTTGTTTGCGATTTTAGCTGATCAAAAAAATCATACACAATTTCCGATAATGGAATGTGATAAACAACATTCACTCGAATTTCATCAAGATACTTCATATCAACAAACTGGCCGCGTTTCTTTTGTGCGATTTCCATTACAGGCCCTACGAAATCATTTGGAACCATGATAGTAGCTTCTACAAAGGGTTCGCTAATATCTTCAATTTGCTGTGCATCAGGCATCATCGAGGGATTGTCAATCTTCAATGTTTCTCCATTTGTCTGTTCTACCTCGTAAATAACGCTTGGTGCTGTTGTAATTAAATCTATACTGAATTCCCGCTCAATCCGTTCTTGTATAATTTCCATATGCAATAGTCCCAGGAAACCGCAGCGGAACCCAAAACCGAGCGCCTGGGAGGTTTCCGGCTCGTATTGCAGTGAGGAATCATTTAATTCGAGCCGTTCCAATGCTTCTCTTAAATCATTATAATTATTGGAGTCTACTGGAAATAATCCGCAAAAAACCATTGGATTTAACTTTTTGTAACCCGGCAGTGGTTCTTCGGCAGGTCGGTCAATATGAGTAATTGTATCCCCCACCCGCGTGTCACCGACATTTTTAATGGACGCAGTTAAAAATCCGACATCGCCTACTGTTAACTCTTTTTTATTAATAGGTTTTGGCCCAAACACCCCTATTTCATTTACTTCGAATTCTTTTCCAGTAGCCATCATTTTAATTTTATCGCCGACTTTCACTGATCCTTCTTTAATACAAGTATAGGCAATTACACCGCGATAGGGATCGTATAATGAATCAAAAATAAGTCCCTTTAAAGGATCGGTGTTATTACCAGTCGGTTCGGGAACTACTTCAGTTATTCTTTCAAGGATCTCCTCAATACCAATGTTCGACTTTGCCGATGCGAGTATTACTTCATCGCCATCTATCCCAATAACATCTTCCAGCTCTTTTTTTACTCGCTCGGGATCTGCGCTAGGCAAATCGATTTTATTAATTACCGGAATAATTTCCAGATCGTTATCCATGGCGAGGTATACATTGGCAAGTGTTTGGGCTTCAATGCCTTGTGCTGCATCCACAACTAAGATAGCTCCTTCACAGGCAGCCAGACTCCGTGAAACTTCATATGTAAAATCGACATGGCCCGGTGTATCAATTAAATGAAAAATAAATTCTTCGTTATCTTTACTTGTATATCGCAGTTGTACTGCATTTAGTTTGATCGTGATTCCACGTTCCCGCTCCAAATCCATAGCATCAAGCAATTGTTCTTTCATTTCACGCTCTTCAATTGCTTTTGTGTTCTCAAGGATCCGGTCAGCCAGGGTTGATTTTCCATGGTCAATATGAGCAATAATGGAAAAGTTCCTTACATTTCTTTGTTTCTTAGTCATTACTAGTGTTCACTCCTACATGTCTTCTTCTTAGAAAACTTGGATTCCGTCAAGTCGAAAACCTCAATGAACGAAAAATAAATTTCTCGTTTGCAAAGTTCGATTCCATAGTATGCACATATGCAGATAAGTAAGCATTATACGCACATAGGCTGTAAATTAAAAAAAGTTCAACATAACAATCGGCAATTACTAGGTTGATTATAGCATAGAGTAAGCTATATTCAATAATAACGTTAAATCGCCTTGTTTTTTGAACTCTAATTAATAGTGCTTTTTAAATGAATGAAGTTTTTATTCAGAAAAAAATTTGTGCAAACTGATAAAGTATGTGAACAATCACGTCATAAACCCCTTTGACACCCGCTTCAAGGAATGATGCTGTCTGTTGTGTGAAATTGTTCTGTTCAGCTACCTCTACCATTTCATCGCTTGCAGTATTAGCTTGTTTTTCATCGTTAAAAAAACTGCTTTCTTCAGATTCATTTTCCTCTAGATGATTTTCCATAACAGAATTAGGTGCTGCGGAATTTCCTTGATCCATTCCGTAAAGCATACCGGATAAAAAAAAGACAGCCAGTAATAATAGAACAATAAATGAACGTATCATTTCATCCCCTCCTAATCATCTGCATCAACTGCTTCAGCATCCCAATAGTATTCACTGAATACCTCTGCCAGAATTTCTGCTGATCGGTTTAATTCATCCAGTGTATTTTCCACCCCGCCAAATTCAAATAACAATGCATTTTCGTTTAAGTCCTGATTAAATATTCCATTCGTTCTGGCACCTTCCAGCGGCAAATAGCCACGGCTGACCCCCGGATATTTTTCTTCCAGCAGATGATGCAATTCTTTTGCCAGTTCGAGATTTTTTTCATAAGCTTCATGCTCCGCTCCAACTACAAATAAAATTCGGCCATATGTTTCTCCGTCAATTTCTGTTGTTGTTTTGTCCCTGGAAATAGAATCCCGGTGGATATCAAATAAATAGTTGAGATCACTATTCCCTGCCATTGCTTCTTCTACGATTTCCCTTGATGCCTGATAGGATTGTCCATATCCCCAGTCCCGCTCATTTAATATACTCATGAAATCATGTTCATCTACCTGGGAGCCAATTCCTTTTCCCTCTAATGCCTCAGCAAATCGCTCACTGACTTTCGTAATATTCACTTCATCATGATGCGCTTGATCAGGGTTTGACACATCTGGCAGATGCGGTAGAAAAGACTCTCGGTTATGCGAATTATAGATAAACACCACATTCCGGTCGCCGGTGGATGGTGTTATTTCTTCCTGTGTATCTTGCGGTTCCTCTTTCTCCTCTTCTTCTTGTTCTTCATTAAAAACAGCTTCTCTTTCCTTCAACACTTCTTCCAGCGGAGGGGATGACTCAACTGGCATATTTGCATAATTAGTGCCTTCTCCGGCAATTAAAATTCGATCATAAACAGAAAATCCCGGTATTTCGTTGCCCAGCAGACTTCGTGGATCGTTTGGTTTTATACTTGTTGCAATCTGCAGTAAAGTGGTGGATAGATTTGGCATTGTTTGGTTATTAGGATATGCCTGCTGAAATACACGATTTTCTATACCAAATAAGTACAAAAAGGTAGAACTGTCGATATCGCTTGTCCACTCGGTAATCGTTTGAATGGACAGACGGTAAGCAGGTTTTACCGTTGTTAAAAAACCGATGGAAACAAATAAAATAACTATACTCATTAAATAAATCCCGCTTTTTTTAAAAAAAGGATTAAATCGCTGATGCTTAGAAGCATTTTTGCTTTGTAACATACTGGTTTCACCCTCCTGAAGCCCTTATAGTAAAAATCTATGAAGTGACTCCAGGAAATAGAACCAAACTTTCATTTTTAATAGAACCTGAATTATCTCGTATAGGAAGCAAAATTATCAACGTCGACCTGCTCGTGCAATGCTGCATTGACACCATTTGCTATTACATTGGCCATATCAATCATGAATCCATCCACTTCTTTTGGAGTTACCATTAAATTATGGCCAATAGGAGTTAGAACTTCATTAATCAACTTCCGCTTTTCCTCGTCTGATAATGTTCCAACGATCCCTAAAAACGTCTCCCGCTTTTCCTCATCCGGGAGGTCTTCCTCTGTGTATTCCTTATTTCCAAATGTTAATCCTGCAGGTGACAGCGATCTGGATGGTTTATCCTTTTCATCCCATTCGCGCCCGAAATGCTTCAGCAAAAAATCTATTGTATCACTTGCAATGGTTACAGCATCGACCACGGTAGGAACACCGATTGCCATCACCGGAATACCAAGTGTTTCTTTACTCAATTCTTTTCGTTTATTTCCAACTCCTGACCCTGGATGGATCCCAGTATCCGAAAGCTGAATTGTCTCATTTACTCTTTCGATCGATCTCGATGCAAGCGCATCAATGGCAATAACAAAATCAGGTTTAAACTCCTCTACAACGCCGAAAATAATATCGCTCGTTTCAATCCCGGTTACTCCCATTACGCCTGGTGTGACAGAAGCTACTGGGCGGTAACCGTCTGAAACTGATTCATGCTCGAGTTCAAACAAATGACTTGTTACCATGATTTTTTTTGCAGTCATCGGACCAAGTGCGTCCGGTGTAACATTCCAATTACCAAGTCCTACAATTAATCCTTTACTATCGAGAGGGATATTATTTTTTGTAATTAATTGTTCCAGTTCCTTTGCCAGGATTTCTGCAGCTTTTTCCTGTCTTGCGGTATCTTGCCTTTTTACACCATCTGCATAAATGGTTACATAGGAACCCTGCTTTTTCCCAATCAATTCTTGCCCCTTCTCATCAATCTCTACATAGGTGATTTTTATATTGTCCTGTTCCCTTTCCTTTACGGTTACCCCTTTCAGCTGACTTTCTTTTTCCACCTTCTCTTCCTGTTGAACAAACATATCACGCGCTTCAACTGCAAGGTCTGTTCTGACTTGAAAATTTAATTGTTCATTACTCATCGTTTTCACCCTTTCACAATTCCTCAATAATAGCGTTCACAAATAAATAAAAGTCATACATGCCTGATGAAAGCTCTTGAAAACAGGGAAGACCTCTGATAAAATGCTATTGTCCACTAAAATGGATTTAGATTCGGCCATTGCTTTTATTTTTAGCTACATTAGCAATTATGATCTAACATGCTTACATTTGGGAGGTGAAACCAATGGCTAACATTAAATCTGCAATTAAACGTGTAGAAACAACAAATAAAAAACGTGCACAAAACGGCGCACAAAAAGCTGAAATGCGTTCAATGATTAAACGTGTAGAAACACTAGTGGAAAAAAACGACGTGGAAAATGCTAGAGCTGCGTTGCAATCTGCCAAGAAACATATTGATAAAGCGGTCCAAAAAGGACTTATTCACAAAAACAACGGAAACCGTCAAAAGTCCAACCTCGATCAAAAAGTGAAAGGTATTGGTGCCTAACAGAAGCGGAAGCGCCGAGTTAGCAACGTACAGACTGGCCTTGGGGCTGCGCTGAATGCTCACCCTACCGTAAACATTCGATATCGCTGAGTGTTGGAGCTGGCCCGGGCTGTTTCTATATTATAAATCATCCACAAACCCTAAATGATATATTTCCTAAGCAGAAAAAATGATCCCATATACCGGGATCATTTTTCATTTCAATATTATCACCTTGGCGCTTTTTCTTGCTGAATCAGATCATACAACAGAAATTCAAATGCAAGACCTTTCTCCATTGTGCCCTGTTTCATTTGCGCATCCGTACTCGCCAATTTATCCATAATGCTTTTCAGATTTGAAAGTGTAAATTGCCGTTCTCTTTTTAATGCTATTTTAATTACAAATGGGTGTGCCCGCAGCCGCTTTTGCATGTCAAATTGACTTATTCCTTTTTGTTTTAACAGTTTTACCTGCAAGAGCATCCGAAACTGAAAAGCAAGCAATGCAATAAGTGCTATCGGTTCTTCTCTCATTTTTTCCAGATCTTTATAAATCGATATCGCTTTATGTAAATCACGGTCAATGACTGCATCCACAAGTCGCAGTGAGGAGCTTTCTGGCGTACGTGATAATAAACCTTCCGCAGCTTCCTTCGTAATGGAGCCGTTATCACCTGCAAATGCGGCAAGCTTTCCTATTTCGTTTTCTAAGAGATGCAAGTTTGTTGACAGCTCGGTTTCCATAAGCTCTCTTGCGTCCTGATCAATATTCACGTTATACTTAGAACTCAATTCATCCAGCCAGCTGCCCGTCTCATACGCTTTAACTGATTGACATGGAACGATCGTAGACTTTTTTTTCAGCAGTTTGCTGATTTTTTTTCTTTCGTCTATCTTTTCATATGGAGCAATAAAGGCAATAATCGAGTAATCAGCCGGATGATCCAGATATGCTTCAAGAATGGAAAGATCATGCTCGAAATCAAGTGTGTCCGGTTTCGCTTTTAAAAAGACCGGGTTGGTTGCAAGGATTAATTTTCTATCTTCAAAAAAAGGAAAGGTTTCCGCATCCCTGATTACTTCCTGTACAGGGGACTCCTTCAGGTCATAAACAGCTACATTATCTTTTTCTTCCCCTAACACTGCTTCAGTTATCTCGGTTCTAAATTGCTGTATAAAATAGCTTTCTGACCCGTAAACTAAATAAACCGGCGAAATCTGTTTCTTTTTAATTTGTTTCATCACTTCCGAATATGACATCGCGTCCACTCCACTAATTGATTTTCCTATACTATAATGTTAATGGTAAATTGTTCATTGTCGAATAGCAAGGAAATCAGGGGAATTTTAAGAGCAAAAATCCCCCTGTCATCTATATCAACGTTCAGCATACAGACCTAGGAACTGTACACTAAACGATATTTGCTGTGTACTTATAGATTTTCCCGACTTAGTAATACTATAGATGTAAAGTCTTTCTAAAAATGGATAAGCATATTATTATGTGACATTTTATAGGCAAAAGTAGATTTTTTCTGGAATTTATTCTATACTAATGATGACATAGGAGGGGTTAGTGTGAATGAGTTTGAAAATGATGTTCAATCAAAAAATAATGATGTAGTTGATTCAATTAAGGGCTTTGGCTTTTCATTCATTTTCTGGGTGTTACTTTTCACTATTGGTGTCATAATCAGTGTAGTTATGCGATAACAGCAACAAAACTTATCGGCACATAGAATAAAGAGACTGAATTACGACAGTCTCTTTTTTATTTGTACAAGTGATGATGAAATATGCGAATAACTTTTCCTACAAACTGCTTTATCTTCATCATATCCTATGGCATGAACTTATAAAATGTTCCTTCATTTTGTTTAAAACGAAACTGGACTGCTCCATTTTTGTCCGTTCGTAAAATGACTGACTCTTCTAAACGTGTTAACACCTCACTGGAAGGATGGCCATAGGAATTATTAATGCCTACCGGAATTAAAGCATACTTTGGATTTATTGCATCAATAAACGATTGACCCGTAGAAGTGTCACTGCCATGGTGTGCCACCTTTAAAACATCAACACTTAAATTGGGATAATGTTCGATTATTTCTATTTCTTCCTTTTTGCCGATATCACCAGTAAAAAGCCACTGTTTGCCTCCTGCTTCTGTATATAAGACAAGTGAATTTTCATTTGCTCCTTCTTGATTCTGAACTGGTGCCAATACATGAAAATATTGACCACCTAATTCCACGCCTTCCCGATGAGAAATCCTTTTGATATCCACATTATTTTCCAGCCAGTGCAAAGCAGTTTGATCATTAAATTGATAAAACTCACTGACAAGGATTTGATCAATATCCAATTCCTCAACCATAAAAGACACACTTCCCATATGGTCCATATCCTCATGGCTAATAAAGACAGCATCAATTTTTTGGATTCCTCTTGAATAAAGATAAGGTTTGATAATTTGTTTGTATACATTATTATTTGGTTCCATGTCTTCAAAAGAATACCTTGCCCCTGCATCGATCATAAAAACCCCTCTACGATAAGGAAGCTCTATAACAAAGGCATCTCCTTGTCCAATATCCAGCATGGTGATCCTTCCTTCAGAAGATAAATACGGCTGCATCAATAAGCCGGTCATTAATAAACAAATACATATTCCATATACAAAGCTTTTCTTCCTGTTATTTTTTTCCATATGAAACATCATGATAAGTAAGAATCCATAGTAACCAACAATGAACGTAAGTGGCATGGAACCTGTAATCCAAGGAAAACTAAAATGAGCATCAATAAATTTGATGAAATTCAGAAAATGACGATGTACAAATAGGAAGATATAATCAAACATACCAGACAGCATAGAAATTGGTGCCGTTATTAAAATTAGGAACATACCAGGAATAACAAGAAAGGAAAAGTATGGTACTACGATAACATTCAGAAGGATGGACAGCGGCTGAAAATAAGAAAAGTAGTTCATTAGAAGCGGCAGAATCATCATTTGGGCAATAAAGCTTATTTGCAATGTCTGAAACAACATGTGACCAGAAGAAGCAATCCAACTTCTGGAAAGCAATAATCCGAAAGTAACGGTAAATGATAATTGAAAACCTACATGATAAATAATATAAGGATCAGAAAGAGTTAATAATAGAAACACGATGCTAAGTACATCGGTTAAAATTAGATGGAGCTTCAATTTATTCAATATTATAAAAAGGAAAACCATTGTACTTGCCCGCCATACAGACGGTTCTCCCCCGGCTACAATCGCGTAAACCGGCAGAAATAACAGCATAATCCAGGCTGCTTTCTCTTTCGTTGCCAGATTTAACTTAATGAGCAGAAAATAAACGACAGAAATAATGATCCCGACATGCAGACCTGAAATGGCAAGAATATGGGATAAACTCCAGCGCTGAAATAATTCAATGGTATCGTCCGCAATATCATCGTCATTGCCTAGAACCAGTGCATTTAACCAGGCTGCTGTATAAGGATTTATGTTTTCTTCAACATAGCGGAATAATGTGGCACGGAGGGAGTAAAAACGATGGAAGAAAGCCGAGCCTTCACACGTTATTTCATCCAGGGAAGAAACAATGATCTGTGTCGTAATGTCCCTTGTTAATAAATATTCCCGGTAATTAAACTGACCCGGATTTCTGCTTTCATCAGGTAATTGCTCTGCTCCAGGAACCGTACAAGCTGCACCATATTTCAAATGGGAATATTGACTGTATGCAAGTGAGTCCTCGCTATCTTGAGGAAAAAATAGGATGAGGGTATTTTGTCCTGTTTCTTTACGGAGGGTAAATTCCACTTTCTGCTTTGAAACATCCACTTCACTGCTAATGGTACCCTGAATATCTCCTGTTTCAGGTTCAGTTATGTCTGTGAAGTTTAAATCAGGGGAAGGTATATAGCTGTAGAAGAAGATGTAACAGGCTAAGGATAAAATAATAGGTGTTTTCCCTAACCGGTTACTGAAGTATAAATAACTGATCCAAATTAAAAAAAGGATCAAAGACCAATAATGACTGAAATGTACATTGAAAATACTAACCACAACAGCAATTGCTGGAATATGCCAATAACCTTTCATATCTGTTCCTAAGGCTTTTCCGGAAAAAGTTTTTCCGCCTGCTGTTTTAATTTATCGACTTCATCTCTATTACCCATCATAGGTTCAAGTCTTCCCAGCAGCTCATCTACATAATTTTTTTTCTGCTGGTAATTCGTATCTACAGCCAAATAGTCCAGCTCTACTTTTTTCATTTTCACTCCGGCTTCCTCGAATAGCTGAATAGCAAATTCATTGTTACGATAGTCTTCCTCATAGTACACCGTCTTAATTCCTGCTTGAATAAGCTGCTTGCTGCATTGCAGGCAAGGAAAATGGGTAATATAAATATCTGCGTTCTTGGTTGGAACGCCAAATTTGGCACATTGCAAGAGGGCATTGGCTTCTGCGTGAACCGTACGCACGCAATGTCCATCCACAACATAACAGCCTTCATCAATACAATGAACACTGTCGGAAACACTTCCGTTATATCCGCCCGCGATAATCCGTTTTTCACGCACAATAGTGGCACCTACCATTAGTCTCGTACAAGTACTGCGGAGTTTCAGCAATTGACTTTGTGCCATAAAATATTGATCCCAAGATATTCTTTCCATCTGATATTCTCCTCATGTTATTTAAAATTGATATAAAGTTCCTACGATAATACATAACTCACCATTTCAGTTTACGTTTATTAACATTATTCGTCAAAGAACTAAGGTATAATTAAATCATCTTTGATATTGTCCAGTGTTTTTTGCCCGATCCCTGATATTTCAAGCAACTCGTCGACCGTATGAAATAAGCCATTTTCTTCCCTATATTGAATAATAGCTGCTGCTTTGGACGGGCCAATCCCGCTAAGCGATTCAATTTCCATTTGATCGGCGACATTAATTCGAATCTTTCCCAAATCATCAGTTCCACTGGTGGTTGAGTCTCCTTCTTCACCGATTTTCGATATAATAATAATCATTTCATCATGAACCTTTTGGGCCAAATTCACCTGTGTCTGATCAGCCTCATCCGTAAAACCACCTGCTTTATGAATGACATCGTCCACCCGGGAATTTGCTGACATTTCATATACACCCGGATTCCGTACTTCCCCTTTTACATCTACCATGAACTCCATTTCATGTGATTGGTTGTCCTCTTTTGATTTATCATCTCCCTCTGCTGCTAAAACTTCTTGTAACTCAGCCTCTGGATTAGCACCTCCATCATCTCTTGTTATAAATAAAAATAGACCAATGACAATAACAACAGGCACAAAAAATAACCCTTTTTTTATAAAATTATTCAAGTGGGTCACATCCTTTTGATTGGAAATCAAAGTTGGTATCAATTCACGAAGTAAAGAAGTGGCTTCAGGAGGGTATTAAGAGAAAAAAAGCAGCTATTATTAATATATTCGACACCAACCCCGAAAATCCTTTTAAAAAATAGCACAGGGAAAATTAAATTTACCCAGTGCTATTTTCTGCTAAGAAGAAAATTCTTTCCGTGTCTTCTTTTGGATGTCCATTTTTCAAAGAAAAATCGCCATACAATTTTATATTCCTGAATCCTGCATCAGCTAATAATTTTTTATAAATTTCAATTGAAAACGTCCGCTGATGGTGTAATTCATCAAACCGAATATACGTACCGCCTTCTAATGAAAAAAATGTTATTTCATGAAACACTTCGCCAGGAGCATCGCCTCTAGTACAAAACCAGATATAAGACGTATCTTCCGTTACATCTGCAAATGTCTGATTCATTAATTGATGCTCTAGATGATGTAAAGAATGCACATCAAATATAAATTGCCCGCCAGGTTTTAATGCATCTGCAACCCGGTGAAAAACAGCACTTAATTCCTTTTCCGTTGTAATATAATTGATAGCATCACAATAGCTGATCACAAGATCCATATCCGCAAACCCGACAAGGTCGCGCATATCCTGATGAACCCATTGGATAGACATGTTTTTATTATTCGCTTTATGGGCAGCCAATGTCAGCATATCCGAAGAATAATCCACACCTGTTACCTGATAACCACCCTCAGCCAGCCGCAATGCAATTTCGCCTGTACCGCAGCCCAAATCAATAATAGATTGAATAGCGCGATCTGAGTCATTTATGATTTGTGTTGTAAATTCCAGCCACTCATCATAAGGTGCATCCGCCATAAATGTATCGTAAACACTAGCCATATGTTTATAAGCCATGCTTATTCCCCGCTCAAATGCAATGTAACCTGGTCTGCATCTCCCCAAAGACGTTCCAGCTTATAATAATTCCGTTCATCTTTATGAAAAATATGACAGACAACATCCCCGAGATCTACTAAAACCCATCTTGCCTGTTCAAACCCTTCCATCCGGTTTACCTGAATTTCACTTTCATCCATTGTTTCCTTAACACCGCGGGCAATAGCCTGTACCTGGCGCTCCGTATTTCCGTGGCAAATTAAAAAATAATCCGCTACAAGTGAAACTTCATTCATATTTAATGCAAGAATATTTTCTGCTCTTTTTTCATCACATGCATTTGCAGCAAGCTGTAATACTTCTTCCTTTTCCATCTATAAATTACCTCCATTCAGGCGATTCGTTAAATCATTATAAGCATGAAATGTATCCGGATAAACAGTGGCTTCCTTCTGTATGAGAAACATGCAGGTATTTCGAGCCGTCATCCAGCATGCACGAAGCAAATCGGTTTCAGCCATCTCCCTTACTTCCTCTACACCCGGAAAATTTCTCTTTGGTTCTATATAATCAGCTAAAAATATAATCATTTCGAGTTTACTCATCTTTCCTTTTCCTGTCGTATGGTAATGGATCGCTGAGAGGATATCTTTATCTTTTATTCCGCATTCCCTCTCAACTAAAACTGCTCCAACCGGTCCATGCCATAGTTCGTGATGATAATTCAGTAAATCTTTTGGCAATGTTCCGGTTGTTTTAATCCATCTTGCCATTTCCTCAGGTTCCCGGTATTTTGCATAATCATGGAGAATAGCCGCAAGTTCGGTTTTTTCCTCGGAAGCATCATATAACTTTGCCAAGTGAATACCCGTTTCTGCAACTCTTAACGTATGTTCAAACCGTTCCCTTGTTAACTGCTTTTTTACTGTATCTATCGCTTTATCTTTCTTCATACAATCGTTTCTCCTTAATATAGCTGTATACTTTTTCCGGCGTTAAATAGGCAACAGATTCGCTGTTTTTCAGCCGCTCCCTTAGTAATGTGGATGAGATTTCAATGATCGGTATGTTAATTTCAATGATCGGATAATGAGAAGAGAGCTTATATCCGGATCTTTTAACACCAACAAAATCCACCATACGGATGAGTTCATTAATCTTATGCCAATGAGGCAAGTATTCAACCATATCCGCCCCAATGATAAAATAAAAATCCACAGACGGATGGTTTTCCTTTAATAAAGAAATCGTATCAAACGTATAGGAGTTTCCTGAGCGTTCAAGCTCAATGGTATTTACCTTGAAAATCGGATTGGAGGCGATGGCTAATTCCACCATCCTCACCCTGACTTCCGGACTTGCTATGGCACCATCTTTATGCGGCGGAGTAAAGGATGGAATAAACCACACCTCATCCAATCCGACTTTCTGCCGGACTTCTTCCGCTATAATTAAATGACCGAGATGGGGCGGATCGAATGTACCGCCTAAAATACCTATTCGCTTCATAACACCCATCCTCTTTAAGGTAACTGTATCTGTTTATTTTCTGCCGATTCTTTATACAGGACAAAATTGTTTCCGATTACTTGCACAATTTCTGAGTCCGTACCATTAGCAACTTCATTTACTACATCATCTTTATCATCCATATTATTTTGTAAAATACTTACTTTAATCAATTCCCGTAGTTCCAGTGCTTCATTGATTTGTTTCAGCATATTATCATTAACACCATCTTTGCCAACCTGAAAGATTGGCTTTTCATGATGTGCTTTTTTCCGTAAAAATCTTTTCTGTTTGCCTGTCAGCATATTATCTTCCTTTCAGTTCTGCCATTAATTCCTCATCCATCATATCAATTGGTATCCTCTTACCTGTCCATAGTTCAAAAGCATATTGTGCCTGGTATAAGAGCATCGTATGTCCATAATGAAGCGATGCCCCGGCTTTTTCTCCCTGCAGTAAAAATGCAGTATTAATTGGCTGATAGATAATATCACTTACAATCGCATCTGTTTTTACATTTTTTAGCGAAAAAATTGATTTTTCTTCAGCTGGTTTCATGCCAACTGATGTCGTTTGTATAATGAGATCGTAACTGCCTGCATACTGCTGTGCTTCTGCCAGCGTTAAAGACTTGGAATTGATTTCATCATTTCTGTTTTCCAAGATTTGCGCAGCACTCTTTTCGGTACGGTTACCAATGTCAATGTGGCTAAAACCTTCCTGGCTCAAAATGACATAAATCCCCCTTGCCGCACCACCTGCCCCAATAATAAGTATTCTTCTTGAATTATCCGAAAAAAATTCGGGGTATTCACTTTCGAGCGAACGCAAATAACCGACTCCATCCGTATTATAGCCTGTCCAAACGCCATGCTCATTTACTACCGTATTTACAGCACCCATTTTTTGTGCAATAGGGTTTACTTTATCCAAAAAGGGTAAAATATCCTGCTTATACGGAACAGTCACATTAAAACCATTCACCTGGCTCGATTTCAATTTTTCTATTTCATATTCAAAGGAGGCGGCCGGGTCAATTTCATGTATGGTATATTCCCCTTCCAGGCCAGCCTTGTTTAAAAACTTTTTATGGATCCAAGGTGACAATGAATGCTTAATTGGATAGCCAATTAATGAAAATCGATAATCCATACTGCTCCCCCTTAAATTAATGCTTTTCTTCGTGTTACTGTTACTCCCTTTGGACTATGCGTAATAATTGTTGTATTCGGGCTATCAATACTTATCCAGCCCAGCCCTGGGAATACAATATCCATTTTTTCATGTTTTATATGAAATGTATTTTCAACTAATGGAGGTAATTGAGCAATCGTTTCTTTATTAGGCGGAACCAATAACTCCCCGACATGATTTTTATACAAATTATCTGCTTTTTCCAGTTTTGTACGATGAATTTCTAATTCATTTGAAAAATAACATACAAATGACTGTTTCTCCCCTTTAATAAAATCAATTCTGCCCAATCCACCAAAAAACAGGGTTTGTCCACTGTTCAATTGATAAACACGCGGTTTTATTACTTTCCGTGGCGTGGTCACTTTTAAATCTGCAGCAGATAGCAAGTGCGTGATTTGCTCTTTATTTACAATACCAGGTGTATCAATTAAAGATGTGTCGTCATCCAATGGTATCTCAATAAAACCTAATGTGGTACCGGGAAAATAGGAAGTTGTTACCACATTACTGTAACCGGTAGACTGTTTAATTAATCGATTAATAAATGTGGACTTTCCAACATTGGTAGCTCCAACAATATATACATCCCGATTATTTCTCCATGTTTCTATCTTCTCTTCCAGCGGTTCAAAACCATATCCTTTTTCCGAGGATATTAAAAGGACATCTTTTACAGTGAGGCCTGCTTCTTTTGCAGATGCCCTCAACCAATGGATGACTTTTCTTTCATTTGTGGATTTTGGCAATAAATCCATTTTATTTCCAACTAAAATAATGGGATTATCCCCTACGATCCTTGGAAGGCTCCTAAGCAAGGTCCCATTAACATCAAAAATGTCAATCAGATGTACTACCAGACTTTTTGTATTTCTAATTGTACTGATCATTTGCAGGAAATCATCATCCGTCACTGCTACTTCCTGTACTTCGTTATAATGCTTTAAACGGAAACACCGTTTGCACAACGGATTCTCCTTTTCCAGGGATGCTAATGGTATATACCCCAATTCTTTTGGATCCCTCGACTGGAGAGATGCCCCGCATCCCTGACAAACTGTTTCTTCCATCCTTATTCCTCCCAGCTGATTTTGCCCTTACGCCGCATATAACTTAAAATTCTTCTTTCAATCTGCCGGTTAAACCGGGTGATTTTTCCATCGGTTTTTACAATCGGTACAACCAGTATCGTATAAAAACCTGCATAATTGCCGCCAAGGACATCCGTTAAAACCTGATCCCCGATAACAACAACTTCTTCCCTTTTTAATTCCATCTCTTTTGCCGCTGTTTTAAAAGCACGGCCAAGAGGCTTTCTCGCACTATAGACAAACGGGGTTCCGAGCGGTTCAGAGAAGATCTTAACCCGCTCCTGTTTATTATTTGATATAATTGTAATTTTTATATCATGATCTTTCATCAACTGGAACCACTCTATAACTTTCGGGGAAGCATCCTTCACATTCCATGCAACGAGCGTGTTATCCAGATCCGTTATAATACCTTTTATCTCCTTATCTATTAACATTTCCGGGTGAATATCAAAAATGCTTTTTACGTGTTCGTTAGGCAAAAATAATTTTAACAACATGGACACCTCAATTGATTACTGCTTTTAGCGTTTACCGATTTTTAATTATAACCCTATCGTATAACAACTTTCTAGTATTATAAAGTGAAATAGGAAAAAACTGCACTTTCCTCATTGGGAACATAGCCATTTCCTGATAAACGAACTGGCTCACGATACAGCAGTCTACAATTTTAGCGCAAAAAATGATAGTACTTTAAGGATGGTGCAAATATGTGTAAAATAACTAAAATCGTTCGACAAATACTTGCATAATTTGCGCTGTGGATAACTTTATTCACATAATAAACAGGGTGATAACAAGTCAAATTAACATATATTACTTTTTACGCACAAGTTATCTACAAGTGGATGTAGATAAGTCACGCCTTGTCCACGCCGGCATTCCGTGTTAAATTATTACTAATCTATTTTGAAATGGGAGGGCTGTATTGATGGAACATTTGTCAGATGAGTTACTATTGGAATCTTATTTTACAGCAAATGAATTAAAATTAAGCCCTGATTTTCTATTATTAATTGAAGAAGAAATTCATAGAAGACGATTATCGTATAAAATAAAAGATGGCACAAAAAGCTAATAATGTGTTTAAAACAACCCTTACAAATAAGTTATTTGTAAGGGTATTATTTTTTTATAAAGGGAATAATAAATTTGCTTGCAGCACTCCCGATTTATCTGGATAAATGACCGTGTAATAAATATTTTTTTTATCATTTTTTCCTTGTTTCTACTTATTTAATAACCAATTTAATTAAATAAATTTATCGATGATAATCCATGCAAGCTGAATAAAAATACGTTATACTAAGCAATAAGTTTTAGATAGAATAGGTTTTTTAAAGCAAGACTGCGTATTAAGTTAGGGGGTTGTTTTTTTGACTGCTTTACATTGGGTGACAATATCACCCTTTATTTTGGCAATATTAATTCCGATTATATACAGGTATACAAAACGATTACATACTGGCTGGTTTGTTTTACTCCTTCCACTTATTTTATTCATTTACTTCTTCTCCAATTTGCGAGAAATATCAAATGGTAACGTTATTCATCACTCGATGCCATGGGTGCCATCTCTTGGCATTAATTTTGATGTTTATTTGGACGGATTGAGTATGCTGTTTGCCCTTTTGATTACAGGAATCGGCACATTGGTTATTTTGTATTCCATATATTATTTGTCCAAAAAGAGTGAGAAGCTAAATCAATTCTATGTTTATATGTTAATGTTTATGGGCGCCATGCTCGGTGTTGTTCTATCAGAAAACCTAATTGTTCTATATGTATTTTGGGAAGTTACCAGTGTTTCCTCTTCCCTCTTGATCAGTTATTGGTATCACCGGGAGAAATCAGTGCAGGGTGCCCTTAAATCCATGTACATAACGGTTTTCGGTGGACTTTCTATGCTTGGCGGTTTCTCCTTAATCTATGTTATGGCCGGTTCTTTCAGTATTCGTGAAATTATTGCAAATGTTGAGCTGGTAACAGGAAGCGCACTGTTTTTACCGGCGATGCTGCTGATTTTGTTAGGGGCATTTACAAAATCGGCCCAATTTCCATTCCACATTTGGCTGCCGGATGCAATGGAAGCTCCTACACCGGTAAGTGCTTATTTGCACTCAGCAACCATGGTTAAGGCAGGTATATACTTAATCGCCCGCCTTACACCGGTATTTGGCGGATCAGCCGAATGGTTCTGGATAGTTGCGGTTGCCGGACTCATTACCCTGCTATGGGGTTCTGTTTCTGCGGTCAGACAAAAGGATTTGAAATCCATCCTGGCTTACTCTACTATTAGTCAGCTTGGTTTAATTATGACTTTACTTGGAGTAGGTTCAGCTGCCATTTATTTTGAAGGTGTACCGGATGAGCTGTACTACATAGCAATTCTGGCTGCTGTCTTTCATTTAATTAACCATGCCACATTTAAAGGCAGCTTGTTTATGACTGCGGGTATTGTGGACCATGAAACTGGAACAAGAGATATTCGCAAGCTTGGCGGATTGATGACAATTATGCCGATCACGTTTACCATTTCGTTGGTCGGGATTATGTCTATGGCTGGTATACCGCCTTTTAACGGCTTTATAAGCAAGGAATTATTTTTTACAGGTACTTTAAATGTCATGGATTTTGAAATGCTTGATTTAAGCACCTGGGGAATTATCTTTCCTGTTGTGGCTGTAATAGCAAGCATCTTTACTTTTCTGTATTGTGCAATTTTATTTTTCAAAACGTTTACTGGAAAATTCAAACCGGAAAATTATGATGTGAAGGTCCACGAAGCGCCAATTGGCATGCTGATCAGCCCGGCTATCCTGGCATCTTTAGTGATCATTTTCGGACTTTTTCCGAATGTGCTTTATGATTCAATCATTTATCCAGTAATGACATCTATATTGCCAAATATAACAGAACCAATTGACTACCATCTAACCTTATGGCATGGGTTTAATACGGAATTGTTTATGACTATTGTAGTCGTTGTTGTTGGTACTATATTGTACCTGCTCATGAAAAAATGGTCACAAACTAACTTTTATCTAAATGAAAGGGATCCATTTAATAACTTGTATGATCATGGTTATGATGGCCTGGTTAAAGGCTCTCAGGCAATTACCAGGGTACAAATGACAGGGCTTTTGAGAGACTATTTTGTTTACATGTGTGCCTTTTTTATCTTAATGGTTGGGTATACCATTTTCCGCAGTGATGCGTTTGCTGTAGATATAGTAAATGTCTCTGAAATAAGTCCTTTTATGTGGGGACTTGCTGCAGTATTTAGCCTGGCCATACTGGCCGTTCCTTTTATTAATAACAGAATAACTGTCATTGTCGTTGTCGGTGTAATCGGATTTATGATGGCACTATTCTTTGTCCAATTCAGGGCGACAGACTTGGCGCTAACTCAATTACTCATAGAAAGTGTACAAGTTGTTCTGTTCATGCTTGTATTTATGCATTTACCAAAGCTCAAGAAAGAAACTTTCAAACCGGCAGTCAATCTCGTTAACATGGCTATTTCGATTGGCGTTGGAGCCATCATTACCGTTGTCGCATTAAGTTCTTTTGCCATGGGCAGTGAAGCTGGATATGATACCATTGCAGAATTTTTCCTTGCCAACGCAAAAGAATTGGCGGGAGGATATAACGTCGTTAACGTCATACTGGTTGATTTCCGTGCACTGGATACCATTCTGGAGATCGTTGTACTTGCCATTGCTGCGCTTGGCGTGGTTGCTTTAATTAAACTTCGCTTTACCGGGAGGGAAGATGTATGAAACAGCTGAATACGAATAATGTCATGCTTCATACGCTGGTGCGCATCGTTTCATTTGTTGTTCTTGCATTTTCCATCTATTTATTTTTTGCGGGACATAATGATCCCGGCGGAGGCTTCGTTGGCGGCTTAATGACTGCAGCTGGCTTTGTTTTACTGTATCTTGCCTTTGATATGAAAACTTTGAAAAAGGCACTGCCTTTCAATTTTGACTTCATTATTGGCGGAGGAATACTGATTGCGCTTATTACAGGGATAGCTTCGATGTTGTTTGGCTTCCCGATTTTCACCCAATTCTTTGAATATTTTCAGGTTCCTTTCCTGGGTGAGATTGAACTGACGACTGCCCTGCCTTTTGACCTTGGCGTCTATCTTACCGTTGTAGGAGCTGCCTTATTGATTATTTTAACGATTGCGGAGGATGATAATTAATGGAAATACTCATATCCATCATCATTGGTATCCTCTTCACTGTTGGCACTTATATGCTGCTTATGAGGAGCCTGTTGCGTGTCGTTATTGGTACAATGTTTCTATCGCATGGCGCTCACTTGCTTCTCTTAACGATGGCGGGACTACAACGGGGCGGACCGCCACTCTTGGGGTTTGAATCAGAGGCATACAGTGATCCGCTTCCTCAGGCGTTAGTGTTGACAGCTATTGTTATCAGTTTTGGTGTAACTTCTTTTTTACTCGTGCTGGCTTATCGCACTTTTAAAGTACATGAGACAGATGACTTGAACGAATTAAGGGGATCTAAAGATGAATAATATAGTTATACTTCCAGTACTAATTCCATTTTTTACTGGGGCACTACTCATTTTATTTACAAAAAAACATAGAATGCAGCGCATCATCAGCAGTATCAGCGCGCTTGCTATTTTGGCATCTGCGGTTTATCTGGCTGTTTATGTGTATCAAAATGGCATCACTGTTTTGGAGCTTGGTGATTGGTCTGCACCCTTTGGCATTGTTTTGGTAGCAGATATATTTGCCACGATCATGGTTATTCTGTCTGCGATTGTTGGGGTTGTTTGTCTGTTCTTCACTTTTCAGACCATTGAGCCGAAACGAGAAAAGTTTTACTTCTACCCTTTCTACTTCTTTCTTTTAACTGGCGTAAACGGTGCTTTCCTTACAGGGGATTTATTTAACCTGTTTGTATTTTTTGAAGTAATGCTCATCGCATCCTATGTACTTATTGCACATGGGGGTACCGGCTACCAGCTTAGGGAATCATTTAAATATGTGGTTATAAATGTGTTCTCGTCCATGCTGTTTTTAGTTGGCATTGCCTATATTTACGCAGTTACCGGTACAGTTAATATGGCGCATCTTTCAGAAAGGGTTGCAGAGCTCGAACAGGCTGGTGCATTGAATGTTATTGCAGTAGTGTTTTTCTTCGTGTTTGCCATTAAAGGTGCGCTGTTCCCACTGTATTTCTGGCTGCCGCGTTCCTATTACGGGCCGCCTGCCGCAATTGCCGCATTATTTGGCGGCTTATTGACCAAAGTAGGGGTGTACGCAATTATTCGTACATTTACATTAATCTTTTACCATGATGCAGGTTTTACACATAAAGGCATCATCACTACCATTGCAGGTTTTACCATGCTGCTAGGCGTACTTGGTGCTGTATCTCAATTTAATTTCAAACGGATTCTTTCCTACCATATTATCAGTCAGGTCGGTTATATGGTGATGGGGCTAGGTGTATTTACTACCCTAGCGGTAGCTGGTGCGATTTATTATATTGTGCACCATATTATTGTTAAATCAGCATTATTTCTGTTTGCCGGAGCGACACAGAAAATCACGGGAACGAACGATTTAAAACAAATGGGTGGTTTACTGAAATCACATCCATTCCTTGCCTGGATGTTCTTTATTACTGCTTTATCACTAGCGGGTATTCCCCCACTAAGCGGGTTTTTCAGTAAGTTTCCGATTATATTATCCAGTTTTCAGGAAGAGCAATATGTTATTGGTGCTGTCGCCCTATTGGTTGGCTTATTGACTTTGCTTTCTATGATGAAAATATTCAGCTATGTGTATTGGGGAAAACAAAAGCATACAGATGCGCAGGCAAAATATCCGATTGGAAAATTATTATTACCTGTAGTACCTCTAGTCGCGTTAACCATCATACTCGGTTTTGCAGCTGAACCTATTTTTTCTTATTCTTTACTGGCAGCAGAACAAATAATGGACCCGTCCTATTATATTGATTCTGTTTTAAAGGAGTAGTTATCTATGGCTTTTCAAATTTTAATTAATATTTTAATGGCTTTTATATGGATGCTTCTGCAAAATAGTTATAGTGTCATTAATTTTGTTATTGGTTATATCATCGGTATTCTTATCCTGTTCGTATTGCGCCGCTTTCTGACTTTTGATTTTTACTTCAGGCGAGTCTGGTCCTTTATCAAACTGACCATTATTTTCTTCAGGGAACTGGTCCTTGCAAATATCGACATGATCAGAATTATACTTAAGCCAAAAATGGATATAAAACCCGGCATTGTTGCTATTCCGACTAAGCTGGAGACAGACCTGGAGATCACGCTCTTGGCTGCATTAATTTCGTTGACTCCTGGTACATTGTCCATGGATTTTTCCGATGACAGCAGTCTGATATTTGTTCATGCCGTAGATATAGACTCCAAAGAGGAAACAATTCGGGATATCCTAGACTCTTTTGAAAAAGCAATCCTGGAGGTGACAGAATAATGTTTGGTACTATCCTGAATATCGTATTAATCATGTTGTCCCTTAACATTGTGATCTGTTTTGTCCGTACGCTCATCGGCCCTTCCCTGCCTGATCGCATTTTGGCCCTTGATGCGATTGGAATGCAATTAATCGGAATTATAGGGGTGATCATGATTGCCCAGGACACAGTGGCATATGCAGAAGTGGCATTGGTTCTCAGTATTCTTGCCTTTATAGGAACGGTAGCCATGTCCAAATTCATCGAAAGAGGTGTTATTTTTGACCCTGATTGAAGTTATCATAAGTATATTGCTTCTAATCGGAGGAATATTAGCCCTTATCAGCGGCATTGGCATATTGCGTCTTCCTGATGTTTACGGACGCATACACGCAGCCTCTAAAGTGTCTACGCTGGGAGCTATTACCATTATGGTTGCTGTGTTTCTTTACTTCCTGGTAGAAGGGACATTCGTGCCAAAGCTCTTGTTAACCATCTTTTTTATTTTCCTGACTGCACCGGTTGCAGGGCTGATGATGGGGCGTTCTGCTTATCGATTTGGCATTAAGCTATCAGATACAAGTACAGAAGATGATTTAAAGAAATACATGGAAAAGAAAAGCGAAGCAAACCAATAGAAAGAAACCTGGCTTGCTGTTAAAGGGATATTTAGAAAGCATACTTTGCTACTGATAAAAAAACGAATCTTTACTATTAAGGTTCGTTTTTTTTGTTTTTAAAATTTTTATATGTAGCATTAACGCAAATGAGACTTATTTTTACTGTAGATTTAATTTAATATAATTTCATGTTTACAGAAAAGAAAAAAAGGTTATATAGGATTATATTTCGTTAATAAATGGACAAATTAAAATTAACATAATGCAAAACGAGGGATTCCATTAAATGAACACATATGAATTACTTTCAAGTATAAGAATAAAAGAAACTTACGGCATACTGCCAGAAAAGATAAGTGCTATTCATCAAGACTCCCGTAAAGTTAGCGCTAATACTTTATTCGTATGTATTGATGGCTACACGGTGGATGGACATAATTATTGCTATCAAGCCATCGAAAGAGGTGCAACCATCGTGGTGGCTGAAAAAAAACTGTCAATCGATTATAATAAAGTTCCTCTCGTAGTTGTTGATGATACAAAAAAAGCATTATCCATAATCGCAAACAAGTTTTACGGCTTTCCTTCCACGAAGTTGATTTTGTTTGGAGTAACTGGTACAAACGGCAAAACAACAGTAACCAGTTTAATCAAATCAATGCTTCAAAAATCCGGACATACAGCAGCTTTATCCGGAACAACCGGTCTGGAAGTCGGTAATGATCTTTTCACAAGTGAAAATACGACATCTGATGCATTGACAAACCAGCATTTATTGCATCATGTTCTGGAAAAAAATATAGATCATGTAGTAATGGAAGTGTCTTCACAGGGCTTATCAGAAGGCAGATTATGGGGTGTGGATTTTGATATTGTTACATTTACAAACCTGACACATGATCATCTAGATTATCATGGCACGATGGAACAATACGGATATGTAAAGTCGGTTTTATTTTCACAGCTTGGAAATAGAATGACAAACCCCAAATTTGCGATTTTAAATCAGGATGATCCTTGGTCTATGTTATACCGTAATATAACTGCAGCTGAAGTAATTACTTATGGGATTCATGAACAAGCAAGCTTTAATGCTGCTAATATACGGCATTATGAAGACAGAACATTTTTTACACTACATTCCCCTGAGGGAGCTTTTCAAACGGAAATGAAATTGCTTGGTGAATTTAATATTTATAATGTACTAGCAGCAATTACTTCTTTATATGCAAAAGGGCTTTCCATATCCTCATTAGTGGACATGCTTAAAGAAATCGAACCAATACAGGGCAGAATGGAAAAAATAACGATACAAGCACCTATAACGATGTACGTGGATTATGCCCATACACCTGATGCCATCGAAAAATCTATTTCCACGGTGCTGCCGTTTAAAAAAAGCAGGCTTATTTATATGGCGAGTACAGGTGGTGACAGGGATGCATATAAGCGGCCATTAATCGCAGAAAAAGCCTCTGCTGCAGATATAGTTATACTGACGATTAATGATCCAAGATATGAAGATACAGAACTGGTTCTTAAAGAAATGGAAAAAGGGATGCTGCATAATAATTATGTCTTAATAGCGGATCGAAAAGAAGCAATCAGTTATGCCATTGAAATCAGCGAACCCGGGGACGTCCTTGTATTTGCCGGGAAAGGACGGGAAGATTATCAAATTATTAATAACGAAAAGCTTCCTCATAGTGATTTAACTATTGCCACGGAACAATGTCAGCATAAATATCATGATAGCGCATCAAGTTTTTAGCAGTGAAATATAGTAAAGAAAGATCGGACAGACACAAAACCTCCTGCTGTTACATACATTGAATGTATAGGCTAAAGCCCAGCTCTCATGAGGAGGTGTACTGTTTGTCCGGAATTTTAAGTGTTCTTGCTCTTCTGATCAAAGAAACATTCTTTTTTGTTTCTTACGTAAAAAACCATGCATTTCCCCAGCCGCTCCCGCCGGATGAAGAAATGAAATATATTAAAGAAATGCAGAATGGTAGTGAGACAGCCAGAAATAAACTGATTGAACATAATTTAAGACTTGTTGCACATATCGTGAAAAAATTTGAAAATACTGGTGAGGATGTAGAAGATTTAATTTCCATAGGAACAATTGGACTGATTAAAGGAGTAGAAAGTTTTTCTCTTGATAAAGGAACAAAGCTTGCAACCTATGCAGCCAGATGTATTGAGAACGAGATTCTCATGCATTTAAGAGCGTTAAAAAAGGTGAAAAAAGATGTTTCTCTTCACGACCCTATCGGTCAGGATAAAGAGGGGAACGAAATCAGTTTAATGGATATATTGGAAGCTGAAAATGAGAACATTATCGAATATATTCAATTAAATATGGAAATAAAGAAGATGCAGGATTACTTTACAGTTCTTGATAAGCGTGAACGGGAAGTGGTAGTGCATCGATATGGATTAAACGATTCCAAAGAAATGACACAAAGGGAAATTGCAAAAATGCTGAACATCTCCAGGAGCTATGTCTCCCGTATTGAAAAAAGAGCTTTAATGAAAGTATTTCATGAATACTACCGGAAAGAAAGACAATAAGAGAAACCAATAATTAACAAGCGTCTATTTCTCGCTTTTACCTTATCAATTGGAAAAAGAGCACCTATTTAGTGCTCATTTTCCAATTGTTTTTTTATTTTTAATGACGTGAGGCCATAACCGATCCCGGATAATACGGTGAGCAGGGAAAAAATAAATAATAGATTTCCTCCATTTGCCGGCTGAATGTATGTCGTAATAACGGCACCTAAATATAAATAACTGCCTATAACCAACAGTACTCCCATAAATCTTCGGAAATCTTTTTGTTTCAGCTTTAATTGTTTACTAGATTTATCCAATAACTCCCCCTCCTCTGAAGAAAGAATAACATATATTTTTCCCTTCGAGGAGTGGTAATTGCTGGGGAAATTACATATTCTTAATCGCAGTTAATATTAATTCAGCTGCATTTTTTGCTGCTTTTTCCAAAAATACCTCAAACGATACGGAAGAACTTTTGCCTGCTATATCGGAAAGAGCCCGAATAATGACAAATGGGGTATTGTACTGATAACACACTTGAGCTATGGCACTTGCTTCCATTTCAGCTGCAAGCAATCCGCTGAATTTCTCTTTTACAAACCGAACTTTTTCTTTATCCTCCATAAACGAATCCCCTGTCGCTATTAAACCTTTTTTATAAGATAGCTCAAGGTGTTTCAGCGCATTCATTACTATATCTATTAAATTTCTATCAGCCTTATAGGATATCGGCATACCGGGAACCTGTCCATATTCATAAGCAAAGGCTGTTGCATCTACGTCATGATGTACAACTTCTGTGGAAATTGCGATATCTCCAATCTCCAGATTCTCGTGGAATCCCCCTGCTGACCCGGTATTTATGACATGAGAAGGGTTGTACTGCTCATGCATAATTGTCGTTGCCATCGCTGCGTTTACTTTGCCGATTCCCGATTTTAGAAGTACAACATTTTTTTCATGAATAAGCCCTGCTACAAAAAGACAATTGGCAATTGTCCGTTCCTTTTTATTCGTCATGTTGTCCAGTAATATTGCAATTTCCTCATCCATTGCGCCAATGATGCCTATTGTCACTTCATATGCCTCCGTTTCTGTTCCCAGTTCATTAAACATCGATTTCTTCTAATACTTCTACTTTAGTTGGCTGCCAGCCTTCCCCGTCTATAAATGTTAAAAATACGCGGTAGATTTGAGTATGATCGCTATCTGATACAGTTGCTACTACCCTTTGTTCACCATCATTTCCTACCCAATGCGTAGTCATATCATCTTCATCCAGATCAGTGGCATATACCACTGCCTGATTAATCTCAATACGATCCTGTGAGCCATCGTTGTAGTCCGTTGTATGCGGCCCTTCCTGTTCTGTTCCTACAGGCTGCCAGTTTCCGGTATATGCTTCAATTACGTTTTCATCAGACGGTTCAGCTGTTTCCATTTCGACCTCTTCATTTAAGACATTGTTCTCATCTTCATCGTCTTCTTCTGTGCCTTCATTATTTTCATCACCTTCATTTGATTCAGTACCTTCTTCTTCCTCATTGCTCTCATCATCGTTTTCATCTATTATTACAATGTCATTTGAATCGTTATCAGAGGACGGATCCTCGGATTCAACTGATTCATCATCATTTTCTCCGCCAAATATCCACATCCCAAATAATACAACAAGTAACACACTGCCTGTGATCAGTAAAATGGAAATATATTTTGTATTTTTTCTGCGTTTTTCAAACTTATTCACCCTTGAATGCTTATCAAAATCACTCATTCATTCACCCTCCTCATCACTATTCTACTATAATAGCATATTTGGATGAACTATTAATATGATGAAATGATATTTACTTTTACTAATAATTTTAAGACAAGAAAGGGAAATATTACCCCCTCCTCGTTCAGGCTGTCAGGAAATCTGCAAGCTAAAAAAGCAGGTCGTCCCTGCTTTTTTGTTCTCTCATACTTTTGCAATATGTTTGTTTTATCACGCATCTGCAATATAAGCTTAAGCCTTCTGCAGCTGTGTGTGGAGAAATGTTAAGCCGATAGTCACGCGAGACCTTCCTGAGATCCCTTAATCAACCTTTACTATTTTCACCTGGATGTCTCCACCTGGAGTTGTTACAGCGACCTCTGCGCCAATTTCCTGGCCAATCAGGCTTTTGGCCATTGGAGAATCATTGGAGATTTTTCCTTCAAAAGGATCAGCCTCTGCACTACCAACAATGGTATAAGTTTCTTCTTCCCCATCAGGCAGTTCTTGAAATGTAACCGTTTTACCTAGCGCTACAACATCAGGATTTTCGTTATTATTCTCAATGATTACAGCATTGCGAATCATTTTTTCCACTTGGGCAATCCGTGATTCTACAAATGCCTGTTCTTCTTTTGCAGCATCATACTCAGAGTTCTCGGATAAGTCCCCGAAATCCCTTGCAACTTTTATCCTTTCAACGACTTCCTGCCGTCTGTCTGTTTTTAAGAATTGTAATTCTTTCTCTAATTTTTCTTTTCCTTCTAGTGTCATGTAATATTCTTTCTCTATTGCCATGTGAAACACTCCTTTTTCTTTCATTTCCATATATTATGAATAAGTATTTATTTCATGCATTTTTGGCTTACTAAAATATGCTAATCAATACTATGGCAGAATTCCTGTATTTTTTCAATACTTTTCTATAATTCCTTGTTATTTCCTATCTTGCTTATCCAACTGTTTGGTTGACAAAATCGTTTCAATTTTGGTTGCCATGATATCAACCGCTACATGGTTATGTCCACCCTCTGGAATAATTATATCAGCATAGCGTTTGGATGGCTCGATAAACTGCAGATGGGAAGGGCGGACATTATTAATATATTGCTCAATTACTGAATCAAGGGATCTGCCGCGCTCCTTAATATCTCGCATTAATCGCCGTATAATTCTCAGGTCTGCATCCGTATCAACAAACACCTTTATATCCATTAAATCCACAAGCCTCGGATCTTCCAAAATAAGAATACCTTCAATAATAATAACTTCCTTTGATTCTACTGGGATGACTTGATCAGAGCGCGTATGAATTTTATAATCATAGACAGGCTTTTCGATTGTTTCGTTATTCAACAATTTATTTAAATGATCAATGAGTAAATCATTATCAAATGCAAGTGGGTGGTCATAATTTGTGTTTAACCTTTCTTCAAAAGGCAAATGACTTTGATCTTTGTAATAGTAGTCCTGCTCAATCACAAGAATGGTTTTTTCTGCAAATCGCTTGCAAATGGACTGGGTGACTGACGTTTTCCCGCTTCCACTGCCGCCCGCCACACCAATAACTACCGGCTTTTCTTCCATGAAAATCAGCTGCCCCTTTCCGTTTTTATGCTGATTGCAATTCCATCACCAATCGGTACGATGGAAGTGCTGTAATCTGGATGTTCTGCAATTAATTTATTGTATTCCTGAAGCTTTTTTACCAACTTTTTATGCCGGATGTTCTGTACACTGTCAGGATCGGTGACATACCCTCTAAATAAAACATTATCAGATAGGATTATGCCATTATTTTTTAGTAACGGATGGGAGAGTTCAAAGAAATTTTTATATTGTCCCTTGGCAGCGTCAATAAATATCATTTGAAAAGATTCAGGTGGCAATGTCGGTAAAACTTCCAAAGCATCTCCATAAATCATTTCAATTTGCTGTTGTCTTTCCAATGCGCATATATTTTCCTTTGCCTGGAAAAATCGAGTTTTATCTCTTTCGATGGTAGTCACTTTTATATTAGGGCAAACCTCTGCCATTCGCAGTGCTGAATAGCCTATTGCTGTTCCTATTTCCAATATATTCACAGGTCTTTGCGCTTGAATTAATTGCGTGACAAACTGCATACTTACCGGGTCCATAATGGGTATATGATTCTTCCGGGCAGTATGCTCCATTGCTGTAATCCATCCTTTCCTCTCAGGTAAAAGTGTATGCAAATACGTATCTAATGCTTCATTCATTTTATAACCTCATTCTACAGCCGATTATTCAAATGGTTCTCTATGTCTGCTAAAAAAGGAAATGTGAAATTGATTCACACTCCCTATTCAAGCTCATTTTTAATCAATATACTGTTCCCTGTTCTCACCATGCTCCTCAAACGTTTCTGCATAGTGTATTTGCCCATCCCCATCATGAAGGAAATAAAGGAATTCCGATTTTTCCGGATTTAATGTAGCCTGTAGGGAATTCTCGGCAAAGTTACTGATGGGACCGACCGGAAGCGCATCAATATAATAGGTATTATATGGTGACTCCACTTCAAGGTCTTCGAATAAAACCCGGTCCCGATGCTCCCCTAATGCATACAGAACAGTCGGATCTGTCTGCAGCTGCATACCTTCATCCAGTCTATTATAAAATACACCTGCGATCATATTCCGCTGTTCCTCTGTTCTGGCTTCATTCTCTACTAAAGATGAAAAGGTCAAGGTTTCATGGACTGTAAAATCCGTAGTTTCCATGTCCGTCATGTAGTTTTCTACTACAGAAACGGTTTTATTTAACATTTCTTCTACAATGGATTCTATACTTGGTTCCTGTTCGTAAAAATTATAGGTAGAAGCAAATAAATACCCTTCCAGCGGGGTTCGGATGTCTTCAGATAAAATTTCTTCAGATAAAATCGATGGATAAGATTCTATTAACTCATTAATATATTCAGGGTCATTAACAACTTCCAAAAAATCATCTTTTGAAAAATGCAGCGTTTCTGCGTATATCTCAGCAATTTCATCCACTGTCATCCCTTCCGGTACTGTTACAGTGTGCATTGCATCAGCTATTACCCTGCCAGTCTGAAGAGAAGCTATAAGCTCATCTACCGTCATGGATGGTGTAAATGTATAGTCCCCTGCCTGAAAATCTGTAGTATTATTAAATGTAGCATAGAAACGAAATATGCGGCTATCTTTAATAAGTCCATTTTCCTCTAAAATCTCACCAATTGCAGATGAGGAGGAACCAATTGGAATTTCTATTGTAATTTCTTCATCACTTTCCGGGTCAACAGGTTCAAGTGCAGATGAGATATACAGATAACCGGAAAAACCGCCAATTACCAGAATAACTAACAAAGATATTATTATAATAGCAACAATTTTTCTTACAGTACTTGCTTCTTCGCTTCTGGCAATAAGGTTGTCCTTAAAACTTTTCTTTTTCTTTTTGGACATGCAGCAGCCCCCTTTCACTTGGTTAATTATACTAAATTTCGACGGGATATTCCATAATTATAATTGGGGCTGACTTCTACCTTTCTGGATCACTATTCATCGTAGTGAACGCTGAAACAAAGAATTAAGAAGTAAAACGCTAATGCCGTTTAACAGCATTAGCGTTTAGTCCGGAATTAAACATCCTTTTCTTCCTCTGCAAGTGTGTGGAGCATTTCCTCGACCATTTCCCATTCATCGTCCGATTCAATCGGGAATAAAGATAAATCGTTATCTTCATTATCTTTTTCCTCATACCGGAATGCATACACTTCCACTTCTTCTTCCTCTGATTGTTCAGCTGGAACAACCGCAATGTAGGATTGGTTTGTTTGATCCACATCAAACGTAAATAACACTTCGAATAAATGCTCTTCCCCGTTCTCATCTGGTATAATGATGCGTTCTTTTTCTTCCAATGCCATGATATCCCTCCTTTACTTTTGGTCCAGATAGCCTTGCAGTATCATTACAGCAGCCATCTTATCAATGACTTTCTTTCGCTTGTTCCGGCTTAAATCAGCCTCAAGCAGTACTCTTTCCGCAGCGACTGTAGTCAGACGTTCATCCCACAATACAACCGGGATATCATATTTCTCTTCAATATATTTGGCATATTTTTGAGAAAACACGCCACGCTCACCAATGGTTCCATTCATATTCTTTGGTAAACCGATAATAGCCTTCCCAATTTCATGCTCCGTTATTATTCGTGTAAGTTCGGGGTCAGCTGAGGTGAAATCATCTTCTTCCCATTTTATCGTGGTCAGCCCCTGTGCTGTCCATCCCAATGCATCACTGACTGCAACACCGATTGTTTTTGAACCTACGTCCAATCCAATAATTTTCATCAGGAATCCTTTTTGTTATTTTCCAGATAGAATTTGACCAGTTCTTCTATGACTTCATCCCGCTCCATCTTACGGATTAGACTTCTAGCATCCCTATACCTTGGTATATAAGCGGGGTCACCGGATAAGAGATATCCAACAATTTGATTAATCGGGTTGTAGCCTTTCTCTCTTAATGCTTCATGGACCGTGTAAAGTACTTCTTTAATGTCCTGGTCAAATGGTTCTTCTGAAAAATTGAATTTCATCGTTTTATCAATATTGCTCATCGTGACACCTCGCCCTTAAATAACTGAGTACATTGTAGAAAATGTCTTTATTTATCGTTTCCAACGATTCCATCCCCATTATAACGCTTTACTGCATTATTATACAAATTATTATTAATAATGGTTTTCTACAAGTGTTTTTGCCGCTTCTAAAGCCTCCTGGATTTTTTCAGGATTTTTCCCTCCGGCCTGGGCCATATCCGGACGGCCGCCGCCACCGCCACCGCATTTTGTGGCTGCCGTTTTTATTATATTGCCGGCATGATAGCCTTTTTCCACCAGGTCTTTGGAAACACCTGCCGCCAGCTGCACTTTTTGATTATTTTCGGCTGCGAGCAGAACGATGCCGGAATTCAGCTTTTGTTTTAATTCATCCACCATCGTTCTCAGCTGGTTCATATCTTTTACGTTAACCTTTTCTGCAATTATTTTTACATCACCTAACTGCTCCACACGTTCCATAATGGAAGAAGCCTCTGCATTGGAAATTTTTTGAAGCAATGATTCATTTTCTTTCTGCAAAGCTTTCATATCTTTAAAAAGCCCTTCAATCCGCTCAGGCAGTTTTTCTGCTTCACTCACCTTTAACAGAACGCTTGCTTCATTTAGGATATCGAGTTTGTTATTCAAATATTCATAGGCATCTTTACTTGTGACTGCTTCGATTCTTCTTGTGCCAGCACCAATTCCTGCCTCTGAAATTATTTTAAACAAGCCGATTTCTGCCGTATTTCTCACGTGACAGCCGCCGCATAGTTCAATGCTGTAATCTGCTATTTGCACAACACGGACAATATCTCCGTATTTTTCACCGAAAAGGGCCATCGCTCCCATTTCTTTCGCTTCCTCCAGCTTCTTATGATTTATCATGAGCGGCAATGCGTTCCAGATCTTTTCATTCACCGTTTGCTCAATCTGTTGCATTTCCTCCTGTGTGACCGATTGAAAATGGGAGAAGTCAAAACGCAATCTGTCCGGTGCTACCAAAGAACCTCCCTGGTTTACATGGCTTCCTAAAATATCTTTTAAAGCCTGGTGTAATAAATGGGTAGCTGTATGATTTTTAATGATGCCTTTACGGAATGCGGGATCAGCGATTGCTTTAACATAATCTCCTTCCGCTAATCCACCTTCTTTTATTTCTACATGGTGAACATGCTGCCCGTTCGGCGACTTTTGTACATTTTTGACGTAAGCAGAAACGCCGTCTGTATAGACCCAACCCGGATCAGCCATTTGACCTCCGCTTTCAGCATAAAATGGTGTACGCTCCAGAAATATAAATACGTTATCCCCTGCATTTGCCGTAGACACTTGCTCGTTTTCATGGATAATAGCAGCAATCCGGGTATCTGCCTCCAATTTGTCATATCCGACAAACTCACTTTCGATCTCCAGTTCTGCGAGAATACCATCCTGCACTTGCATGGAATCTACCTTCTGGCGGGCACTCCTTGCTCGTTCACGCTGTTTTTCCATCTCTTGATCAAAACCTGCTTCATCGATCGAAAAACCCTCTTCCTCCACATACTCCACGGTTAATTCTTTAGGAAACCCATACGTATCATATAAACGGAAAACATCTTCACCGGGAATGACCGTGCTATTTCTTTCTTTCTCCTTTTGCATAATTTCTGTCAAAATGTCGATGCCATCCTGCAGTGTTTTATGAAATTGGGCTTCTTCCGTCTTCACGATACTTTTAATAAATTCGCTATTCTTTGCCACTGCCGGATAATAATCTTTCATAATTTCTCCTACAGTTTCCACCAATTCATACATGAAAGGCTTCTCAATGCCAATATCTTTTGCAAAACGGACAGCCCTTCTCAGCAGTCTGCGCAGTACATAACCGCGTCCTTCATTTGACGGAACGGCACCGTCCCCTATGGAAAAACTGACTGTGCGAATATGATCAGCAATAACTTTATATGCAGCATCAGCCTCTTTATCTTTTCCATAGGCTTTATCTGCAATATCTTGGGTTTTTTCAATGATCGGGATAAATAAATCCGTATCATAATTCGTACGCGCATCCTGAATCACGGAAACGATCCTTTCAAGCCCCATCCCCGTATCTATATTCTTTTTAGGAAGTGGTGTATATGTGTTATCAGGATTATGATTAAACTGGGAAAATACCAGGTTCCATATTTCCAAATAACGTTCATTTTCCCCGCCAGGATAAAGTTCGGGATCTGAAGGATCGTTCCCGTATTCTTCCCCACGATCATAAAAGATTTCCGTGTTTGGACCACTCGGCCCTTCTCCGATATCCCAGAAATTCTCTTCCAGCCGAATGATCCGTTCTTTTGGAACTTTAATATCATTTAGCCACAAATCATATGCTTCATCATCTTCCGGATGTACCGTGACAGATAATAATTCCTCATTAAAGCCGATCCATTTATCACTCGTTAAAAACTCCCAAGCCCACGCCATTGCTTCTTTTTTAAAATAGTCTCCAATGGAGAAGTTTCCAAGCATCTCAAAAAATGTATGATGCCTGGCAGTAAAACCAACATTTTCAATATCATTGGTCCGTATTGATTTTTGGGCGTTGACAATTCTGGGGTTGTCAGGAATGACCCTGCCGTCAAAATATTTTTTTAATGTCGCCACCCCGCTATTAATCCACAAAAGAGAAGGATCATCTTTTGGGACTAGAGATGCACTCGGTTCTACCCGGTGTCCCTTTTCTTTAAAAAAATCAAGAAACATTTGTCTGACTTCAGCTGATGTTAGTTTTTTCATTTAATTACCTCCCAATGTAATTTATAAAATTCATATGAAATGTCTTAAGTTCAAAAATAAAAAAATCCCATCTCTGCTATAGCAGGGACGAGATTGATTCGCGGTACCACCCTTATTATGTCTAACTTTTTCAGACATCACTTTCCCATGATAACGGTATGAAACCGGCGGGGATTAGCCGCACTCCAGTTTAGCTTTCCATGATTCTGCGTTTGGGATTTCTCTCAGCCTGTGGAAAATCCCTCTCTTTAAAGCGATATCATGTACTCAGAACCTTCTATGCATTCGTGTGTACGCTGTAATTGTTCATTTAGCGATATTATAGAAAACTTTTCCGGCATTGTCAACGAAAGCTTCGAAATGCATACACATGAGTGAAAATAACTTTCAAAACGGTGAGTAGTGGAACAGCTAAAATCATGCCGACTACGCCGGAAATCTTGCCGCCGAGGAGTAATGCAAAAATAATCGCTATAGGATGTATAGCAATACTTTTACCTACAATATAAGGTGCCAGCAAATTACTTTCCAGCAGCTGGAGGATAAAAATAGCAATGATCACAAAAATAACGGTCTGAACGGACATGGTAAAGGCAATCGCAACAGCCGGGACTGCACCAATGATCGGCCCAAAGTAAGGAATAAGGTTGGTAATACCCATGATTATAGCGAGCAGCAAAGCATAATCCATATTTAATAATTCAAAGAGAATAAAAGCGGTGATCGCAACAAATAAACTTACAATCAGCTGACCGCGGATATAACCTCCAAGACTTTCATCTATAGCATGCAGCATGCTGCTGGCTTTTGATCGATGTTTATCCGGAATATATTTTTTAAATAAATCCTTCCATTTATCATCATCCTTCAGGAAGTAAAATACGAGTACGGGGATGACGGTAATGATAATAATCATGTCAAATACCCTTGTAAAACCAGCAACTAATCTAGAAAGAAGGTTATCAATAGACGCTTCCACACGTAAAATCAGTTCATCCATTTTATCATGAACCGTTTCCGGTAAAAAAGAGGTAGATTCGTACATTTGATTAATAAATGACTGGTACATAGAGATGAATTGCGGTAATTGTTCACTTAAATCGCGCAGTTGAACAATGATTGCCGGATAAACACGATAGATTAAGTAACCAACCCCGCCAAAAAATAACAGGTAAATAAGGAGAATGGATATGCTGCGTGGAATATTCCAGGTTTCTATTTTTGCAATAATCGGATGGAGCAGATAGGCAATTAATCCTGCAATTAAAAAAGGCAGGAACAGCTGCCATATAAAAGAAAAAAAACTGCCATATAACGGAAATAACCTCACAAGCAAGTAAAAGAAAAGGAATAACAGAATCCCGAGCAATAACCAGTATAAAATAGTTACTCTTTTTTTCTCTTTTAGCATAATTATACTTCCCCCAGCTTAATATACGTGTTTAAAAAGGAGGATAAAATGAACCCGTCAGCTAAGGTCGAGGCAGTGCAGCTTTAAGCAGGATCCTATTTCAGCGATTTCCTTCCCTGCTGGCTTGCACCGAGGAATTGACTTCCCCGAATAACCATGAAGACCAGGTACATCAGTTCTTTAATGTATGGTTTTAATATATGAACAACGGAAAAGCAAACTGACGAGCTTCCACATGGGGTATTCACTTCTGCGTTGCTCACGGCCGTGGTATGAGGAACCGCTGTACTGTAGTCCCAGGAAATAGACGTTTTTAGCAATCTATTTTCACCCTAAGTAATCGCAGGCAGAGAAGAACCTCTAGTATATGTGGAATTTTACCGGACTTTTTGAACTTCCTCTTAAAATAGTGTTTATATTTTTAAGCAAAAGGCTACCCATTCACTTTTCTTTCTTCCTCTGAAAACAGATCATTCAAGGAACTTAATGAGCCATCCGCCTCTACCTGGTGTATGGTAAGTTTATTTCCCTCCACAACCATTTCGATGAAACATGTCCAGCAATAATATTGTGCTGTCCCTATTTTACCTATATTTTTTTCACGACAATTCGGGCAACGCATACATCAAAGATCTCCTTTTAAAAGATTATTATGTTATGCTAACCCGATTTTGTTAAAAATATACATCATTCCATAAAATCATAGGGAGATATTTCTTTTTCTTCATTTTCCGGGACGGGTAAAGATATATGTTCCTGGCGTTTCAAGATTTGTTCCTTTAACGTTGTAAAACGCTTGTTTGTGTCCATAGTCGCTAACCCTTTTATCAGAGAGTGGGCATCACCGCAAATAATAAGGGATTGTTTACTTCTCGTAATTGCTGTATAAAGTAGATTTTTCCTTAACATACGACGGTATGCCGGTGTAACAGGAAGGATGACAATCGGAAATTCACTCCCCTGTGACTTATGAATTGAAATACAGTAAGCATGCATCAGGTTCGTATATTCTTTTCTTTCATATGCCACTTCCTTATTTTCAAAGCGAATGACAAGCTGTTCCGTATTTTCTTCGGTTTCATCTTCTTCAAAAATAGCAGCAACTTCTCCGATATCCCCATTATAAACACCGTCTTCCGGCTGATTAACAAGCTGCAGCACTTTATCTCCTACCCGGAATGTCTGGTCATATGTTTTCACTTCCCTTTTTGCCGAAGTTTTTGGGTTTAATAATTGCTGCAATTCCTTATTGATCGCCGTAATTCCTGCTTGGGACCGGTACATGGGAGCGAGAACTTGAATATCCTTTACATCAAGTCCTTTTTCCATCGCCTTTTTATAAATTCGAATAATGACATCGACTAATTGTTCTTGCCTGCATGAGAAAAAGCTGAAATCCTTGTCATTTTGCAAATCAATCTGCTCGTTGTTCTTAATTTCATGGGCGAGCGATATTATTTTTGATCCTTCCTTTTGCCGGTATACTTCCGTAAGTCGAACAACAGGAATAACCTCTGTTTCCAATAAGTCTGACAAGACTTGTCCAGGACCAACAGACGGAAGCTGGTCTTCATCTCCCACTAGTAAAACTTGCATATCATTTGGGATTGCTTTAAATAAGTGATTCGCCAGCCAAATATCAACCATGGAAAATTCATCAACAATAAGTACTTTTCCTGATAATGGTTCACTTTCGTCCTTACTAAAACCTTGTTGCCCATCCCAGCCTAATAGCCGATGGATAGTTACAGCCTGCTGTGATGTAGATTCTGCTAATCTCTTTGCAGCACGTCCTGTTGGTGCGGTCAAAACAAATGGGAAATCCTTTTTATTTTCATAATCCCTATCATCCAGAGACAAATCGTGGATTGCAGCATATGCCTGTAATATTCCTTTAATGACTGTGGTTTTACCTGTACCGGGACCACCCGTGAGAATCAGCAGCTTTGAATGTATTGCCTGATTAATTGCTTCAAACTGCTCTTTTCCGTAGCTGATCGTTTCCGCTTCTTCCAGTTCTCCTGTAATCTTCATCAGTTCTGCAACAGGTGTATGATGTTCCACAGGCTTATCCATGACACGTTTTAAGTGTGAAGAAAAACCGTCTTCAGCATAATAAAGAGAAGGCAAATACACATTTCCCTCCGAAATAATTACAGTCTTAGCTTTGTTTAAATCTATTAAGCGATCGTGGATTACTGTTTCTGTCAATTCTCCGTCAGACAGTAATTGTAAAACCTGAAGTGTGCATTGTTCCAGCGGGAGGAAAACATGCCCATGCTGAATGTTTTTTTGCAAAACATAAATACACCCGGCACCGATTCTGTTCGGGTGTGCAGGCGACAAGCCATTTTTTCTGGCAATTTCATCTGCCGTTTGAAAACCAAAGCCTTCAATGTCAAAGACATATTGATATGGATCTTCTTCCAAAACAGCAATCGCCTCTTCTTTGTATTCCTGATAAATTTTTTGGGCCATTTTCAGTCCGATATTATGTTTCGCCAGATAAAGGGCAATATGCTCAAACCCTTGATTTTCCTGCAAACTTTTGACAAATGAATCCTTTGTGTCCTTGTTCAACCCTTTTACCCGGGCTAAAACACTGGGGTCGTTTAATATTTTACTGATGGCTCCCTCACCTAAAAATTCAACAATCCGCTTTGCCGTCTTTTTTCCGATCCCATAAAATAAATCACTGGAGAGATAACTGACGAGACCTGTTTTCGTATCAGGGATATATGTTTCATAGGAATGCACCCGATACTGCAGTCCGAATTTAGCATGCTTTTCAAATACACCATAAAAGTAGTACGCCATTTGCTCCTGAAGCTGATGAAAGTATCCTTTTAGAATGATATCCTTTTCCAGGTAATCTTCATTTGTCTCAAGGACCTTTACCTTTGCAATGACAAACTTCTCGCTTTCATTCCGGAAAATGGTGAATAGCAGCTCACCTTTAATATATCCATGGCTTTTTGCTGATTCCATTGAAAACAACCCCACAAATTTATACTATTCACCCGAGCAAGCTTTCAGCATTTTTCTTTCCATTGGCTGCCAGTACATGCTCCGGCTGAATGCGCAGTGCTTCTTCAAAATGATTTAGCGCTTCCTTCACTTCATCATTATATAGTTCTATGACCCCCAGGTTGTAATGAGCATCACTATGTTCCGGCTCCAGCTCAAGTACTTTGGTAAATACGGGTTCCGCTTCCTCTATGTGCTCATTCAGAGCAAGTGACAGTCCATACTGAAATAATATTTGAGGATCTTCAGGAGCCAGTTCTGCTGCACGCTGCAAATAAGGAATAGATAGTTTTACCTGCTCTTGATGGACAAATGTCATACCCAGCATATAATAAACATCTGCATCTTTTATCTCAAGTTCAATCGCATTTTGGAAATTTTCCTGCGCCTTAGCATAATCTGATTGCTCGTAATATAGATTTCCTAAACCATAGTATGCTGTCCCTACAAATTTATTAAGCTCGATAGCTTTGTTGAAAAAGCGCTCCGCACGAGTGTAATCATTCAAATGAAGTAGTAAATTTCCAAAGTTTATATACCCGATAGGATCTTCGGGGAATTCTTCAATCAGTTCAGAAAATAAATCAGCTGCTTCTTCGTATTTCTTTTCTTTCATAAACTCAATAGCTTGTCTGTTTTTGTCCATTCTAAATAACTCCTCGTTTTTCAAATATATTTTTAACCTCAAAAATGATTGCATTCAGGCAGCAGTTCACTAAAACTCGGCCGCCTGAATGCAAAAATAATGCTTCGAATTGTTCAGCCAACATAATCAAGGGATCTTTCATCCTTGATAATTTCATCAATGGTTGCCCCGCCTAGACACACGTCCCCATCATAAAATACAATAGCTTGACCAGGAGTAATGGCTCGCTCTTTTTGAGAAAATTTCACATACAATTTTCCATCTTTCATTTTCTCTACTTTTACTCCATGATCGTCCTGACGATAACGAAATTTCGCTGTACAGGTAAATGTCTCAGATATTTTATCCGGATTAATCCAATTTACATCTGTCGCAATTAATCCATCTGAATAAAGCGCATCATTCGTGTAGCTTTGCTCAACGTACAATACATTTTCCTCCAAGTTCTTGCCTACGACAAACCAGGGATCCCCGGCTCCGCCTATTCCAAGACCCTGCCGTTGTCCAATGGTATAATACATTAATCCTTCGTGACGGCCTTTCATCTCGCCAGTCAAAGTTTTCATTTCTCCTGGCTGTGCGGGTAAATACTCGCTTAAGAATTCTTTGAAATTCCGCTCGCCTATAAAACAAATTCCCGTACTGTCTTTTTTGTCGGCTGTATAAAGATCATGGTCTCTCGCAATTTCACGCACTTCTGATTTTTGCAAATGACCGAGAGGAAACATCACTTTCTCCAGGACATCTTCTGTTAATTGATTGAGAAAATAAGTTTGATCTTTATTGCTGTCGGTTCCACGGAGCATTTCATATCTTCCATTGCTTTTTCTGACCTGTGCATAATGGCCTGTTGCCAAATAATCTGCACCGAGAGACATGGCATGGTCCAAAAAGGCTTTAAATTTAATTTCTTTATTGCACACTACATCCGGGTTTGGTGTTCTGCCGGCTTTATATTCATCAAGGAAATAGGTGAAAACCTTATCCCAGTACTGCTTTTCAAAATTAACCGCATAATAAGGGATATTCAGCTGATTACAGACACGAACCACATCATCAAAATCTTCCGTCGCTGTGCATACGCCGAATTCATCCGTATCATCCCAGTTTTTCATAAAGATGCCTACTACATCATATCCTTCTTCTTTTAGTAAAAGGGCGGCAACCGATGAGTCTACACCTCCGCTCATCCCGATGACTACCCGTGTATCTTTTTTATCTTTCATTATTGATCATTCCTTTTTTGAAGTTAATCGTTTTACGACTTTGGCCACTTTAACAGCCGCCTCCTTCACATTTTCGCTTGTGTTGGCGAGCCCAAAGCTAAAACGGATCGAGTTTGTTGTACATTTGTGATTTTTTCCGAACATGGCTGCCAGCACGTGGGAAGGCTCGACAGAACCAGCCGTGCAGGCACTTCCGCTCGAGGCTGCAATCCCGTCCAAATCAAAGTTCGAAAGTAATGCCTCCACATTCGCTCCGGGGAAGCTGATATTAACAATGGAAGGAACAGAAGCATGATAATCACCATTTATGGAAAATTCAATATGCTGCGCTTTTAATTCTTGTAAGAACTGTTCCTTATATGATTGATAGAGCGCTATTTGTTCTGTTTTATTTTCCATGGCCAATCCAACAGCTTTTTGAAACCCTACTGCTGCTGCCACATTTTCTGTGCCTGGCCGTCTCTTTCTCTCCTGTTCCCCGCCGTATTGAATGGCACTTAATTTTACATCTTCTGAAGCATATAAAAAACCAATTCCTTTTGGTCCATTTATTTTATGAGAAGAAACACTCAGCATGTCAATTGCCATTTTTTTTACATCTATATCGATTAAACCGTATGCCTGTACAGCATCTGTATGAAAGTAAGCCTGATGATCCTTTAGCATCTCACCAATTTCCTGTACAGGCTGCATAACACCAGTCTCATTGTTTACAAACATGATGGAAACCAGCACTGTGTCCTCTGTTATAGACTTGGCCAGATCATTGAGCGATATTTTTCCGTCCTTGTAAACCGGCAGATATGTTACATCAAAACCTTGTTTTCCCAAACTTTGAATCGTGTGGAGTGTAGCATGATGTTCTTGGGACGAGGTAATAATATGGTTTCCTTTTTGCCGGTTTATTATTGCCGTTCCAGTAAGTGCCAAATTGTCTGCTTCCGTACCCCCGCTTGTAAATATAATCTCTTTTTCATTTGCATGGATGCTCCTCGCCATACTCATTCTTGCCTCGTCCAGATATTTCCTCGCCTGTCTCCCGAAGGAATGGACACTTGACGGGTTGCCGAAAACTTCACTGTAGACGGATTGCATCGCAGCTATGACATCTTTATGGACCGGGGTAGTAGCAGCATGGTCCAAATAAATCTGTTCCATCATTCTCTTCCTTCCTTATTCGAATTAATATTAGAACCTCCGAAAGCTTAAATATAAAACATATACGCTTCCCGAGGTTCATCGTCGTGATGTGTTAAGTCATCCAAGGTAGTCGTATCCAATACATCTTTAACTGCATCACGTATCCTCATCCAAAGCGCCTGTTTTGCAGGTTCTTCACTTTCTATACCTTCTACAGGTGTGATCGGCCCTTCCAGTACCCGGATCACGTCCCCCGCTGTTATATTATTTGGTTCCCTTGTCAGTTTGTAGCCGCCATAAGCACCACGGATGCTTTTTATTAATCCGGCATTTCTTAAAGGCGTTGCAAGCTGTTCCAAATAGTGTTCTGAAAGGCCGTTTTCTTTAGCAATTAGCTTTAAAGAAACAGGACCTTCTCCATATTTTTTTGCCAGATGGATCATAATCGTTAATCCATACCTTCCTTTGGTTGAAATCTTCATTTATTTTACACCTCAATTTAATACTTACCATGCAGTTACACTTACGCCATTATAGCACGAATGATTCACATCTTGCATTTTATCGAAATCGGAATTAAGCTTGATATGAAAGTTACTTTTCTCTGGAAACAACAAATCAAATTTCCTTATATATTAAACGATAATACCTTACATTGTAAATAACCGATAACGAAAAGGATGATCATAATGAAACAACAGCCACTCGCCTTTCGAATGAGACCTGAAAACATAGATGAAATCATCGGGCAAACGCACCTGGTCGCTCCCGGGAAAATTATTAACCGGATGGTGCAGGCAGAAAGACTAGCCTCCATGATTTTATTTGGGCCGCCAGGAACAGGTAAAACATCTATGGCTTATGCGCTTGCTAAAAGCTTAAACCTTCCCGTTAAAATTTTAAACGCCGTTACAGATAAAAAGAAAGATATGGAAATTGTTGTAGCAGAAGCAAAGATGAGTGGCCAAACAGTATTAATTCTTGATGAAGTGCACCGGCTGGATAAAGCCAAACAGGATTTTCTGCTGCCGCATCTTGAAAGCAATCTCCTTACACTGATCGGCTGCACTACAAGCAACCCTTACCATTCCATTAATCCGGCTATCAGAAGCAGATGCCATTTGTTCGAGCTTTATCCTTTGACTAGTGATGATGTTAAAACAGCAATACTGCGTGCCGTAGAAGATAACGAAAAAGGACTCGGGGTACATAATATTGATCTTTCCGAAGAGGCACTTGATCATTTTGCAGGCAGTGCCAACGGGGATATGAGAGCAGCCTTAAATGGATTAGAATTGGCCGTTTCTTCCACACCGAAAAATGATAAGGGACAAATCATCATTGAACAGGAAACAGCGGAAGAGTGTATGCAAAAGAAAAGTTTTTCCCATGACAAAGATGGCGATGCCCATTACGATGTCCTTTCCGCCTTTCAGAAATCCATCCGGGGAAGTGATGTCAATGCAGCTCTTCACTATCTGGGCAGATTAATTGAAGCAGGAGATTTGGATAGCATTGCAAGAAGAATGATTGTTACGGCATATGAAGATATCGGTCTGGCAAATCCGCAGGCAGGACCTCGAGCCGTTGCTGCTGTGGAAGCTGCCGAGAGACTGGGTTTCCCGGAGGCAAGAATTCCTTTGTCTGTAGCTATCGTGGAACTCGCTTTATCTCCAAAATCCAATACAGCATATTCTGCACTGGATGCGGCATTAGCTGATATACGAAAAGGAAAAACCGGCAGCATTCCTGCCCATATAAAAGATGCACATTATGCCGGCGCGAAAACACTGGGCAGAGGTTTGTTCTATAAATACCCGCATCATCATGATAGCGGCTGGGTCAAACAGCAATATTTGCCGGATTCTATTAAAAACAAACACTATTATCACCCAAAAGGAACCGGAAAATTTGAACAGGCGCTAAAGCAGGTATATGAAAATATTCAAAAGCATTAATGGTGAATCTGACCAGGAAATAGGACCATCCGGCAAAAGAATTATTATTTAAACGTATAATTCCTATAATCTGAGGCAACAATAAATTATAAAAATATGAAATCTATTTTCATTATATATTGAAATAGGAGTTGAACGTTATGGTAAAAGTTAGACAGGATGCCTGGTCGCATGAAGATGATCTATTATTGGCAGAAACCGTATTGCGGCATATAAGGGAAGGCAGTACACAACTGAACGCCTTTGAAGAGGTTGGGGATAAATTAAACCGAACCTCAGCGGCATGCGGTTTCCGCTGGAATGCAGAAGTAAGAAATAAATATGATAGTGCTATTGATCTTGCAAAGAGACAACGAAAAGAAAAGAAACGGGCAATGTCAAAGAATATCAAGAAAACAAGGAAGCCAATTATTGCCATGGAGCAAGACTATACAGAACAGTTAGATAGAGTAGATAATACATTAACTAAAAAGCAAGAGAATGAAGAAGTAACGATTGATACGGTCATCGACTTTCTGCAAGGGCTGCAAAAAGACTATTATGCTTCAAATCAATCAAAAGCAACCCTTGAAGCAACCCAAAATGAAAAAATTCAATTGGAAGAACAAGTAACCATTTTGGAGAATAAACTGCAGGAGACGGAAAAACAATTGGCTACCATGCAAGAAGACTATCAAGCGTTTATTCAAATTATGGACAGGGCAAGAAAAATGGCTGTCTTGGAAGACAATGGTGCATCCTCATCACCAGCCTTCAGAATGGATAAAAATGGTAATTTACAGCAAATAGCACAAAACTAATCACAATTCACTATTTACAATAAAAAATGACTTCCTATGCAATGCGCATACGAAGTCATTTTTTATATGTACGTTATCAAATCCCAATCGTGCCGTCTAAATTCAAGCTTTGATCCCGCTTATGGCAGGTGGGTGCTTTGTTCTATATTTATTACGCTTCCCCAGATGTATAAAATGGGGCATGCATGCAACATAGAAACACTTCAAGCTCCCAATATTAAAGGTGTTCGGTCAAAACACTTTTATTAGACGAACACATCAGGATTTGATAATCTTTGATTTACTGTAAATTTATTTTAACATACCGATCCTTTTTTATCAATATTTGCGATTATAAATAATGGATTACAGTTATTACGTGTTTTTAACAAGTTTATAGATCAGTCATTTTTAGTTAACCGAATGGTCAGCTCTTCCAATTGTTCCTCACTTACGCTGCTTGGTGCATTGGTTAATAAATCAGATGCTGATGCGGTTTTAGGGAATAGAATCGTATCCCTTAAATTATTTCTTCCTGCAAGCAGCATGACAATTCTATCCAGTCCTAAAGCTACACCGCCATGGGGTGGTGCGCCGTATTCCAATGCTTCCAGTAAAAAGCCGAATTGTTCTTCGCTTTCTGCTTTGGTAAAACCAAGCATTTCAAACATCTCTTCCTGCTGTTTCTTTTGATGAATACGAATGGAGCCACCGCCCAGTTCATACCCATTTAATACCAGGTCATATGCATTGGCTTTTACGCTATCAGGACTGGTTAATAATTTATCTGCATCTTCCTCTGCCGGCGCGGTAAATGGGTGATGTGCTGCAAAGTACCTTCCTGCCTCTTCATCATATTCAAAGAGCGGCCAGTCTGTAACCCATAAGTAGTTGAATTTTGACGCATCAATTAAGTTCAATTCCTTTCCGAGTTTAAGACGAAGCTGACCCAGGCTGTCATAGACGACCGATTTTTTATCGGCGCCGAATAAGAGTAAATCTCCCTCTTTAGCTGAAGCTTTATCTATTAAAGCTGTTTGTTCCTCATCTGATAAAAATTTAGCTATCGGCCCATTCAGTCCTTCTCCTTCTACTTTCACCCACGCAAGACCTTTTGCGCCATAAACCTTTACAAAGTCTGTTAGTTTATCAATATCTTTTCTTGAATAATTTGCTGCTTCCCCTTTTACATTTAATAAACTGACGATTCCGCCCGATTCAATCGCTGATTGGAACACCTTGAATGATGAATTGGCGAGAATATCAGATACATGGATGAGTTCCATCTCAAATCGAGTATCTGGCTTATCTGAACCATACCGGCTCATTGCCTCGTCATAAGGTAATCGAGGGAAAGGTAGGTGAACTTCAATTCCCTTCACTTCTTTCATCACCCGCTGCATCATTTTTTCAGTCATTTCCATTATTTCATCACTAGTCATAAAAGAGGTTTCGATATCAATTTGTGTGAATTCCGGCTGTCTGTCCGCCCTCAGATCTTCATCACGAAAACAACGGGCAATCTGGTAATATGTTTCAAATCCGCCCATCATAATTAATTGCTTAAAAAGCTGCGGTGACTGTGGAAGCGCATAAAACTCCCCTCCGTGCACTCGGCTCGGCACTAAATAATCACGCGCTCCCTCTGGCGTACTTTTTGTTAAAATAGGCGTTTCCATTTCTAAAAATCCCTGGTCATTTAAAAAATTCCGTACAGTCTGTGTTGTCTGATGTCTTAACTTAAATGTTTTCTGTAATGAATGTCTCCGCAAATCGATATAACGGTATTTCAGTCTGAGGTCCTCTGCGGCTGCTTCTTCGTCTTTAATAGCAAAAGGAGGCGTTTTTGACTTATTTAATACATGTATGGCAGAGGCAAAAACTTCAATTTCCCCTGTTTCCATATTAGGGTTTACGGTATCTTTCTCCCGCTTTAAAACGGTTCCCTCGATTTCAACCACATATTCACTGCGGATTGTTTCGGCTGTTTCGAGTGCCTCCTTGGAATGGTCCGGGTTAAAAACGACCTGAATTAAACCGGTTTTATCCCGTAGATCAATAAATATTAAACCACCAAGATCACGTCGTTTTTGTACCCATCCTTTCAGCAATACATGCTGATCGACGTTTGACTCATTTAGTGTCCCTGCTAAAATTCTTTCACTCATGTCATTATCCTCCTATTGACTCCTTCAATCTATTTGCCAATTGCGCTAAAGGGATTTCCTCTTCATTTCCAGTTTCCAAATTTTTTACTTGAATTACATTTTTCTTTAGTTCATCATCGCCAAGAACGAGGGCAAACTTAGCTCCAAGTCGATCGGCTGCTTTAAATTGGGCTTTCATTTTCCGGTTTTGATAATCTTTATCAACTCGAATGTTTTGCTTGCGCAGTTCGTGGACGATCCGGACTGCTTCATTATTTACTTCATCGCCAAGTGAAATCATGTAGCAATCCAGGGCATCGTCAACGGGAATGCTGATATTTTCAGCTTCCAGTGCCATCAACAGCCGCTCCAACCCCATGCCAAAGCCTATGCCGGGGACATCTGGACCGCCAAGTTCTTCCGTGAGTCCATTGTATCTCCCGCCGCCAGTCAACGTTGTGATAGCGCCAAATCCTTCTGCCTCGCTCATAATTTCAAAAGCAGTGTGATTATAGTAATCAAGCCCTCTTACAAGATTTTTGTCCACTTCATAGTCAATGCCCATCAGGGTTAAATAGGTTTTTACTTGTTCAAAATATTCCATGGATTCCTCGTTTAAATAATCCAAAATGGAAGGGGCCGTTTTCATTGCCGGATGATCTTTATCTTTCTTGCAATCCAGAATCCTGAGTGGATTTTGCGTCAGTCTTACCTGGCAATCCGCGCATAGCTCTTCTTTATGTGGTGAGAAATGGTCAACCAGAGCTTGGCGGTGATTCTTTCTGCTCTCCTGATCACCCAATGAATTAATAACCAATTTCAGTGACTTCAGGCCAAGCTCTTGATAACAGGTCATGGCCAGATCAATTACTTCAGCATCAATAGCCGGATCGGCACTCCCCATTGCCTCTACCCCAAATTGGTTTAACTGGCGCATCCTGCCCTTTTGTGGACGCTCATAACGAAACATCTGAGCAAAATAATACAGTTTTACCGGCTGATTCGGATCACCGTGCATTTTATTTTCGACAAAAGCTCGTACGACCGAAGCTGTTCCTTCAGGTCTTAATGTGAGACTTCTGCCACCCCGGTCTTCAAAGGTATACATCTCCTTCTGAACAATATCCGTTGAATCCCCTACACCCCGTTGAAATACTTCCGTATGCTCAAAGAGCGGGGTCCGGATTTCCTTATAATGATATCTGTTGCACACATTTTTAATCGCTTCCTCTACAAATTGCCATTTTGCCGCTTCAACCGGCAAAATATCCACCGTACCACGTGGAGCTTTAAAGCTCATCATCATAACCCCCTTAAAAATATAAAAAACTCCCGATCCCTATAAAAAGGGACGAGAGTTTACCCGCGTTGCCACCCTGGTTGGTGCAATTATAGCACCCACTTAAACAGTTAACGCCTGTCATACGTTCATATCTACATCAGTTTTCGATATCAACCCTTAGGAGTGTCGTTCGCTAAGTCATCATGTGAAAATATTTTCAGCCAATGATATTTTCTCTCTGTTCATGTGGATCCTAACTACTTATTCCGTCATCGGTTTTGTTATTATTAATCGTATTCTTGAATGACTATTATATTAATCAATGGTGAAAGGAATGTCAAGTCCGGTTTATCTTTTTTTTCAACTTATTCACTTCTCCGATGGTCAAACCAAATTCCTGGGCAATTTCCATACTGTTAGCATGCTCCTCCATCTCCATGAACTTATGTAAATTAACGCCAAAGACTTCTTTGTTATTATTGGAAACCCATTGTTTTTCATGGCTGCGCATAACTATTCCTCCCTTTAAATTTACTTGGACGAGAATAGTTTTGCCTAAAGAACGTGTTTTTATTATAATTAGGATATCTAAAATATATTACCTGGGGTGGAATCATGTCAACATTACATAGAACGATCATCATTACGATACTTGCTCTTTTTTTCATCCAATTTAACATACAGCCAGCATATGCTGATGATGCAGTAATAAATGCAGATGATTTAAATATCAGAAGTGGACCTGGCACAGCGTTTGAACCAATTGGACAGGCTAATACAGGGGATACTTACCCGCTTGTTTCACAGGAAGGAAATTGGATTGAAATTCAATTGGAAAGTGACACCGGCTGGGTTGCCGTGGATTTTGTCACGATAGAATCTGAATCAATTGATAACGTGGAGAATTCCAATCAAACATCCATTACTATCTCAAACGATAATACCCAAATACGCAATGGCCCCTCAACAGAGAATGATATCATCTACTTTGCAGAAGAAGACAGTCGATATGATGTTACAGGGGAAACAGATGGATGGTATGAAGTATCCGGAGATGGCGTGGAAGGTTATATTTATAAAAACCTGATTAAACAGCCGGAATCCAATTCCCCGGGGTTTAAGGATAAAACGATTGTTATTGACCCGGGACACGGCGGCAGAGATGTTGGCGCCATCGGAGCAAGTGGCGCATTTGAAAAAGATTTCGCATTCTTAACCGCGCAAGAACTAAAACAGGAACTGGAGATTCTTGGTGCGAATGTGCAGATGGCAAGACCGGATGATGAATTCGTATCACTAGGCAGCAGAATCAGCTTTTCAAACACAATGAACACCGATGCTTTTATAAGTATTCACTATAATAGTGTTCCAGAATTGCCTGAGGTAACAGGAATTGAAACCTATTATTACCAGGAACAAAATGAAAACCTTGCTTCCTACATTCAATCGGAGCTGATTAAAGCGACAGCTGCAAATGACCGGGGTATAACACAGGAAAATTACCTCGTCATCATGCAAAATGTAAAACCCGCTGTACTTGTTGAATTAGGATTTATATCGAATGAAGATAAAGAAGATCTGCTCACTACTATTGGCTACCAAAAGAAAATTGTCAGCGGTATTATTAACGGACTAGGCAAATACTTTGCTTATGAATAACAAGACGGGGTTGTCTCATTAGTCTTAAACAGACTTGTGACGGGCAGCCCTTTTATATATGGTCCTTCCGGAGCGCTTCTCCGACACATGACTTCATCCTAATCTGCGGTATCGCTTACCAGAGAGGCCTTCTCTGACACATGACTTCATCATAAAAACCGGTATCGCATACCTGAGAGACCTTCTCTGACACATGACTTCATCATAAAACCCGGTATCGCATACCAGAGAGACCTTCTCTGACACATGACTTCATCATAAAAACCGGTATCACATACCAGAGAGGCCTTCTCTGACACAATAACTAAGTGGAAAACACCTCAGCCTATCCCTCAGAGAGAACCACCGCTCTAAAGCAAAAAAACCGATGAGAAATCTTATTTTCTGCATCGGTTTTCTATCAGAAAGAAATTGGCACACGCGCTTCCTTTCTATTTATCCTTACTATCGATGATCAATGTAACAGGCCCGCTGTTTGTTAACTGAACGTCCATCATCTCGCCAAAGCTGCCTGTTTCAACATGTAACCCTTGTTCTTTCATCAGCTGATTAAATTTCTCATAATAGCTAAGGGCCTCGTCCGGTTTTGCTGCTTTCGTAAAACTTGGACGTCTCCCCTTTTTTGTATCTCCATACAGGGTAAATTGGGAAATGGATAATACACTCCCGCCAACATCGATCAATGAACGATTCATTTTATTATTTTCATCTTCAAAAATACGTAGATGAATAATTTTATTCACAAGGTATTTTGCATCTTCCAATGTATCTTCATGGGTGACGCCGAGGAGCACCGTTAAACCATGATCAATCTCCCCAACTTTTTCACCGTGAACAGACACACTTGCATCTTTAACTCGCTGAATTACCGCCTTCATTCATCCAAACCCCTTTACATCCAACATACTTGACAGAAACAAACCGTTTAGTCTTTCACAATCTTTTCATATCTTCATTTACCAGCTTAATGAAGTGTACGGGTAACGGTGTAAACATCTCTAATCTGTTTAATCCGGTCTACAATACTTCGTAAATGACTCGTGTTCTGAATCAAAATTGTCAGCTGGATAAAAGCCATTCTGTTTCTGTCAGACCTGCCGTTAACAAATGTAATGTTTGTTTTGGTTTCATTTACCGCCTGCAGTACTTCATTTACTAAGCCTCGCCTGTCATACCCTGAGATTTCCAGATCAACATGATATTGTTTTTGATTTGTATGGCTTCTTTCCCATTCTACATGAATGTGACGTTCTTTCGCTTCTTCTGTTTGTACATTTGGACAATCTGCTCTGTGAACAGAAACGCCTCTTCCTTTTGTTATATAGCCTGTGATTTTATCCCCCGGAACCGGATTGCAGCATTTGGATAAACGCACTAACAGGTTGTCCACCCCTGCTACTTTGACTCCGGAATCTTTTTTCTGCAATTTTTTCTGATTCACATCTGTTGTTTTTACATCTTCTATCGCCTCAGCAAGGTCCTGTTCCTGCTGTCTTTCACTACGGATTTTATCTGTCATGCGGGTTGCAACTTGTGCTGCGGTGATCCCCTGGTAACCAACTGCCGCATACATATCATCTTCATTGCTGAAATTAAATTTCTCAAAAACTCGCTGCAAATTATCCCGGGTCAGTGCTTGTTTAGGATTAATCGAAAATGAACGGATTTCTTTCTCTACTGCTTCTTTTCCTTTGGCGATATTTTCATCACGTTTTTGCTTTTTAAAAAACTGTTTTATTTTATTTTTGGCTTGCGATGTCTGTGTAAGCTTTAACCAGTCTGTGGATGGTCCGTAAGAATGCTTAGAAGTCATCACTTCCACGATGTCGCCATTATTCAAATGATAATCCAATGGCTCCATCTTCCCGTTAACTTTTGCTCCTACCGTTTTGTTCCCGATTTCCGTATGGATTTTATAGGCAAAATCAAGCGGTACAGAACCTTTTGGAAGTTCGATAACATCTCCTTTTGGTGTGAAAACATATACCATATCGGAAAACAAATCAATTTTTAATGTTTCCATAAATTCTTCGGCATCATGCGTTTCATTTTGCCATTCCAGAATTTCCCTGAACCAGCTTAATTTCTGTTCATACGATTCCTTATTTTTATTTACCATTTTGCCTTCTTTATATGCCCAATGGGCTGCAATCCCGTATTCGGCAATTTGATGCATTTCCTTTGTCCGAATTTGCACTTCTAAAGGATCACCTTTTGGACCAATAACCGTTGTATGCAATGATTGGTACAGGTTTGGCTTCGGCATTGCAATGTAATCTTTGAATCTTCCTGGCATCGGTTTCCAGCATGTATGGATAATTCCCAGGACAGCATAACAGTCTTTGATACTGTTTACTAAAATTCTCACAGCAAGCAAGTCGTATATTTCATTAAATTGCTTATTCTGCTTCGTCATTTTGCGGTAAATGCTATATAAGTGCTTTGGTCTTCCTGACATATCCGCTTCAATATTTACCTTTTTCAGCTGGTTGGAAACTTCATCCATAACATCTTCAATATAGGATTCCCGCTCTTCCCTCTTTTGTTTCATTAATTGAACAATACGGTAATATTGCTTAGGGTTTAAGTAACGCAGCGCTGTATCTTCAAGCTCCCATTTTATAGTGGAAATACCTAACCGATGAGCTAATGGCGCAAAAATTTCCAGTGTTTCATTGGATATACGGAATTGTTTTTCCGGCCGCAAAAACTTTAATGTGCGCATATTATGCAAGCGGTCAGCCAGTTTTATTAAAATAACGCGAATATCCTTTGCCATTGCCACAAACATTTTTCGATGGTTTTCTGCTTGAATTGCTTGCTGGGATTTATATTTAATTTTCCCAAGCTTGGTTACACCATCTACAAGCATAGCCACTTCATGATTAAATGCCGTCTCAATTTCCTCGAAAGTAATTTCCGTATCTTCGAGCACATCGTGTAAAAATCCGCCTGCAATCGTTTCGGTATCCATTTCTAAATCCACAAGAATACCTGCTACCTGAACAGGATGCACGATGTAAGATTCCCCTGATTTACGGAATTGATCTTTATGCGCCTCTTCCGCAAATTCATAGGCTTTCCAAAGAAACGCAACATCTTCTGCGGATAGAAATTTTTTTGCTGTATTTATGATTTCTTCAATTGTTAAAATGTCATCTTTGGCCATATAATCACCTTGTCTGTATTACAATTTTCTCTCTATATAGAAAAAAGGAGCCTATTTTCTCCTTACTTCATTTAGATAATCAAAACCTATTGTCTTTGTCTAAACATGATCGTATTATTGATTATATGCTTTTCTCGCTTTTATGTACAATTATATATTTTATTAAGAAGCTGGGACAGAACCTGAGAAAACATTAAAAAGACAAACAATCTACTATGATAGCTCCGGAAATATACGTAGACTCCTGCGGGAGGTCGGCTAAGTTCGGTCAAGTCCTGTGACCAACGCCGACACTCGCACATCCTGGGATTGCGTCGGCATCGGTGAGATCCCGGAGTGCGTTGATAAGGAAGGCCGACTAAAACCGCCCTTTGCGGGCAACGTCGTCATACTCCTTGTCGGGGCAAGGAGGCTCACCGGCCACCCGCTGCAAAGAAGACACTATGAAAACAACCAACGGGCGTTTGAATAGATGTCGCACTTATGTCCGCGGAAAGCGTAGTATATTTCCGGAGGTTTTTAAGTGCAAGTTTAGTTGTTCAGATTTTTGTTTACTACAATTGTTCTGTCCAAGCCTCTTAATGAAACTTATTCGTATCGCATTAATGTTAAAACGTCATAACCTTCCAGCTTAGTAATCCCTTCCAGATAACCCAATTCAATAAAAAATGCACATCCTACAACAATGCCGCCGAGCTGTTCCACAAGATTTATCGTTGCTTCAATTGTTCCGCCGGTAGCGAGTAAATCATCAGTTATTAATACACGCTGCCCAGGTTTGATGGCATCTTTATGAATGGTTAAGACATTCTCTCCGTATTCTAGTCCATAATCTACTTTAATTACATCTCGGGGAAGTTTTCCTTCTTTTCTTACTGGTGCAAACCCCACCCCCAGTGCATAGGATACCGGGCAGCCTATAATAAAGCCACGCGCTTCCGGTCCGACTACAGTATCAATTTGTTTTTCTCTCGCATAATCTACAATTTCATCAATTGCTGATTTAAATGCTTCTCCATTTTCCATTAATGGGGTAATATCCTTAAATTTAATTCCTTCCCTTGGCCAATCTTCTACAATTTTAATATGTTGTTTATAATCCATACACTACTCCCTCCTTGGGACTTTTTATATAATCTATACTGTTTGAGAACCATTTTTTTAAATCGGTATAGCTTGAATAATATAATGTTTTTTCTAATTCCATTTTATGCAGACGTTTTTGGTATATAGAAGACACACTCAAGTCTTTTTTAGCTGGTTGATTGTTTATATTTATGGTGCCTTTTTCTATATTCACAAACCCGAGTTCCTGAAAGACCTGGAACATAAATATCACTTGTTCTTTTTTCCAGCCACGGGCTTTCATAATGTTTCCAATTGCTTTTTTGACCTCCAGCTGTTTTTGCTTCATCAGTACAACGTAGAGCCATTTGAAATCCTCTCGTGAAGGAAGTGCCTGCAGGTAGCTGCTGTTTTCAAGATAATAGCAGACATATATGTTCTCAGGCATTGCGGTTTCAATTACATTTTTTAATTCCTGCAGGTTCTCTGGCAGTGTAAAGAGATATACAGTATTAGTTTCCGGAATGTCTTCCGTATCCGTTTGATATGTAATCTGCCTTGCATGCTGATAATGGTTATACACTTGACTATTTATGATTAGAGAAGCTGGATCATCATGCACAACATTTTGCAGATCCATCTGTTTTTTTCCTCTATAATCAAATAGCTGCCATTCATCTATTTTCATGTCCTTGAACATTATTTGGGCTTTTCTATTACCATTCCATTCATTAATCCCGAGTTCACCGACAATGGAAATCTTCGTTTCACTTGTTAACTTGGTATAAAGTTCACCCAGCCCGAAACCAATGCCATCTAATTGAACCTCGTTTTCTTTAAATTGAAGCTTCAGATGATTTTTTTTCGCTCCAATTTGCCTTGCTTCAGATGGTTCTGCTTTTATTTCAACAAGCGGCTTGGGGTTTTTCATTCCAAATGGCGCGAGCTTATTTATATCATTAATAAGTGTCTCATTTATTTCACTGATTGATAAAGTCTGGCTGATTTCAAGCATTTGTTTAAAATCATTTGCTGAAAGCTGACTTAAAATCCGCTGCTTTAGTCCCTTTTCTAATTGTTTCACATTTTCATATGGTAAAGTCATTCCGGCAGCTTGTGCGTGCCCTCCAAAATGGGTAAACAGATCTCTAACTTCCATACAGTTGGCAAATAGATCAAATGCCGGAATACTTCTGGCAGATCCCTTTACCTCATTCGTTTCTGGTTTATAAGCCATTACGATAGCTGGTCTGTCATATTTTTGTACAAGTCTTGAGGCAACGATGCCGAGCACACCTTCATTCCAGCCCTCTTTATAAACGATGATTACCGGCTGTTCATTTATACCGGTAACAACCATCTCTTCTGCTTCTTTTACAATTTCTGCAACTATTTGCTGTCTTTCCTGATTGAGCTGCTGGACTTCCTCTGCAATTTGAGCTGCTTCCTCTGGCTCCTCCGTCATAAATAACTGTACAGCCAAGCCAGCATCCTGAAGCCTGCCAACTGCATTAATTCTTGGTCCAAGTAAAAAACCGACATCTTCTTCTGTTACTTTACCCTCTATGTTACACAGTCGTTTTAAGGCTTTAATGCCCTTATTCGATGTCTCTGTGAGTGCTTTCAGTCCGTAATAGGCTATTATACGGTTTTCATTGATTAATGGAACCAGATCCGCAATCGTTCCAATTGCTGCGAATCCTAATAAATGTTTTGGAAAATAACCAAGCAGTTTTTCAGCAAATTTAAATGCAACACCAACACCCGCCAGCTCCTGAAAAGGATAATTCGGGGAGTGTTTTGGATGAATAATCGCATAAGCATCCGGTAATGTTTCCTGTATTTCATGATGGTCGGTAATAATTAAATCGATTCCCAACTCTTTTGCTATTTCCGCTTCATGTATAGAAGTAATGCCTGTATCTACTGTGATGATTAATTGGAATCCGTGATGATGCGCCCTTCTAAATGCTTCTTCATTTGGCCCATATCCTTCATTAAAACGATTAGGTATGTAAAAATCACAATCAGCGCCAAGTTCTTTCAGTGCTTTTAAAAGTACTGTCGTTGAACTCACCCCATCCGCATCGTAATCTCCATAGATGAGTATTTTTTCCTGATGTTCAACAGCATCATGTACACGCGCTGCAGCTTTTTCAATCATAGAAAGCCGTTCAGGCTGATATAAAGCTTCTAGAGACGGAGAAAGAAAATCAGATGCTGCTTGCTCTGTTGTTATTCCTCTCTGCAGTAAAAGACGCTGGATTACAGGGGAATAACCAATGGATTCATCCATCCACTGATTGACTTCATCACTATGTAAGTATTTCCAATTTGCTTTACTCTGTAACATAAAATTCACCCCTGACCCACCTATTATACAAAAGTGAGACAAGGGTAGCAATGAACTTCCTCTTTTTTTAGATAGACGATTAACATTGATCTATAATTCTAATCATCTTTTGGATCTTTATTAGAAATTTCATGCTTATGTTTATCTAATAATCCCTTGTTTTTCAAAGTTTTTCGCATGTTATCATTTTCTGTTTTCATGAGACGATTTTCCTTCTGCAGCTGAAAGACTTTTACTGTTCCGGCTGTACCGGTAATAATTCCGCCCATTAATACAGAGAAAAGAATGACCAGTATTAATGGAGATTCAGCACTCCAGAACAAATAATTAACCTCCACGGCTTCCACATTCGTAACAGCAAAAACGGCAACGATAATGACTAAAACAATAGATAAGATGACGTACGTTTGTCCCTTCATTCTGATGTCTCCCTTCTTTTCCGGTTCGAAAAATCTCATTTTTTTTCGTAAAAAAATGGCTTCTTTCTTAAATTACCCATTTTCTCTGTATACTAAGCAAAAGGCTATTCATTTGACTAGCAGCCAATTAGAATAGCCTTTCTTCATTGATATTATACTTGTGGCCCTTCCACACGTTTCTTTTTCGTAAAATCAATCGGTTTTTCCTTAATATTTTTCCCTCGCCATACAAGCCAGAGCTGCGCGGCCAGGAATAATGAAGAATACGTACCTGCAATTAATCCTACTGCCAGTGCAACGGCAAATCCGAAAATGGACTGAGCGCCCAATACTAAAAATGCCAGAACTGCAATTAACGTACTGAAAGAAGTATTAATACTACGTGTAAAAGTTTGTATGATACTTTTGTTTACAATAGAGGCAAGCTCCTTAAACGACTTCACACGTTTCTTCCTGCGTACATTTTCCCTGATTCTGTCAAAGGTGACAATGGTGTCATTTATTGAATAACCAACAATTGTCAATACCGCCGCCACAATGGTTACATCAAATTCAATCCTTGTGAGACTAAATACTACGAGTATGAAAAATGCATCATGCAATAGGGCAATGATTGCCGTAATGGCAAAGAAAAACTCAAAACGGAAGGTGACATAAATAATCATAAACACTGCTGCAATGGCTACTGCATAAATCGCATTTTTCACCAGTTCTTCCCCAACGATCGGAGAAACAACGCCGACACTTGGTTCATTTCCGTATTCGGCTATAAAGTATTCATTAACTTCCGTTATTTTACTGTCATCCAATACAGTATCAAATCTTGCGGCAGCTCTTTCATCATTTTCACCTGAAAGTACAACTGATTGTGCTTCCAGGTTAAGTGCTGCAAGTCCTTCTTCCACTTCTTCTGCAGTCAAACTTTCTTCTGCAAGTATTTCAATTCTGGAGCCGCTTGTAAAATCTATTCCCGGATTGAGCTGGAACAAAAGAAGTGAGACTGTTCCAAGCAAAACCATCAAAACAGACACTAAAATGAATTTTTTTCTATGCTGTACAATATTCGGCGTCCGGTTAAAAATGACTGGCTCAGGTTCTTCTTTTACCGAGATTTCCTGAATGTCATCGTTCTTCACGCCAAACCATGTTTTCCTATTATTCAAGAAGCGGCTTTTCACCCATAGACTAAGGAAAAATCTTGTACCAAATACTGCTGTCAGGAAACTGACTAAAATACTTACAATCAACATCGTAGCAAACCCTTGGACAGAGCTTGTACCGAAGATAAATAATACAACGGCTGCCAGCATGGTTGTTATATTAGCATCTAAAATGGCAGACAGCGAATTCTTTGTCCCCGTCTTAAATGCAGCCATGACTGATTTCCCTGTCCTCAGTTCTTCCTTAATTCGTTCAAAAGTGATAATATTGGCGTCTACAGCCATACCAACACCTAGAATCAATGCAGCCAGACCCGGCAGCGTCAGCACACCATTCATTAATTCAAACACCAATAACACAATATAAATGTAAATAATTAAATTAACTGCAGCTATCATCCCCGGAAAACGATATATAGCAATGATAAACAGCAGAATGATGCCGATACCCACAAAAGCAGCTAAAACGGTTTGATTTAAAGCCTGTTCACCAAACTGTGCTCCAACAGATGTGGAAAAAATTTCATTCATATGTACAGGCAATGATCCGGAGTTAATGATATTTGCCAATTGCTGTGCTGATTCCACAGTGAAATTACCGCTGATCATCACATTTGTTGTATTCAGGGGTTCTGACACACTAGGCGCAGAAACATATTTTGGATCTTCTTTTGTCATTTCCTCCCTGAAAGAGTCACCTTCCTGGTAGTCCATCCAGATAACCAGTAAATTATCCGGCACCCCTTTATTCATAATTTCCGTAGTTACTTCGGCAAATTCCGATGCATCTTGTAATTGCAGTGTCACAATAGGTGCATTCGTATTTGGATCAAAATCCTGTCTTGCACTACCCTCTTCTACATCTGAACCATCCAGCATTTCATTATCATCCACATCACGGAACGAGAGCCTGGCAGAGGTTGACAGCAATTCCCGCGCCTCTGTTTGATTTTCTACACCTGCGAGCTGAACACGTATCCGGTCTTCCCCTTCAATATCTATACTCGCTTCACTTATACCTAATCGGTTAACACGATCATTCAATGTCTGAACTGTCGATTCCATCAGGGTTCTGTCAATTTCCTGCCCTTCATCCACCGGTTCAACCTCATATAATACTTCAAATCCGCCCTGTAAATCCAAACCTAAATTAATATCTTTCGCAATACCTGTAACCGTTGTTCCAATCGTTATAAATAAGGCGGCAACGATTAGAAAAAAGGCAACAATTCTGCCCCTCTTTTTCATTTAATACATTTCCTCCCTTTTTGACTGCGCATAAAAAATACCTATGTACTAGTTCTTCATCTCTTTCTCATTTTCCTGCATAACTGCAGAAATTGAATCCATTAAATCTGAACTTTGATACACTTTTAAGGTGAGATGATTCATATAAATCGTTGCACTCAGATGAAAAATATCCTGTATAACTTCATGGAGTCTCTTTTCAGGATCACCTTTCCAGACCTTTTGCTCAAGACAACGCCAAATTTCTTCTTTTGTTGCCTTAGAATAACCCATTAAATGAAATTCACTTTCCTTAGATTCCAGTGCAGGAAGAACTGTTTCCTTCCATTCCGACACCTTTCGTACAATCTCCATTTATGTAAACCTCCTCCTCAGGAGAATTCGTTTTTAACTTGTCATGCTTGGCCACTCATCTTGCATATATATCATTGTATATGAAATTTTTAATTTTGAGAAGGCAGGTCGACGATAATGACCAAACAAACTTTTTTACAAGGTACACTTATATTAATTGCAGCCGGTATGATTACACGCTTTCTTGGTTTTATTAACCGAATTGTCGTTGCCCGCTTAATGGGAGAAGAAGGGGTTGGCCTTTATATGATGGCACTTCCTACCTTATTTCTCGTCATGACCTTAACACAACTCGGGCTCCCTGTAGCCATATCAAAAAGAGTTGCCGAAGCAGAGGCGCTGAATGACCAGCAAAAAGTTAAAAGAATACTCGTCGTTTCCTTAGTGATCACTGGCATTTCCAGTATCATTTTCACCACAGTCATGATTGTTTCTGTACCATACATCGCCTCCACTTTGTTAACTGATGATAGGACATTATATCCATTACTCGCTATCAGTCCCATTGTGCCTATTGTCGCCATCAGCTCTGTGCTCAGAGGTTATTTTCAGGGAAAGCAAAATATGAAGCCGCAAAGCTATTCACAAGTCATCGAACAGATTGTACGAATTACCTTAGTTGCTGTGTTTGTGAAACTTCTTCTCCCTTACGGTGTCGAATTTGCAGCGGCAGGTGCGATGTTCAGCATCATTATAGGCGAATTTGTCTCCCTGTTATATATGATTTATCAATTTAAACGAAATAAAACCATGAAAGTTCGTAAACAGTTCTTCTCTTATTTAAAATCGAGCAAAGCAACCCTTAAAGAATTATTTTCAATCGCTCTGCCAAGTACAGGCAGTCGCGTGATCAGCTCCATATCCAATTTCCTTGAGCCGATACTAGTCGCCCAAAGCCTGGCCATTGCCGGGGTTTCCAGCACGCTAGCCACAAAACAATATGGTGAGTTGACAGGCTATATTTTGCCGCTTTTATTTTTGCCGACCTTTATTACGCATTCATTGTCTGTAGCTTTGGTCCCTTCCATATCAGAAGCAGAGGCGAATCTAAACAAACAACTTGTTCATTACCGAATACATCAGTCGGTCAGAATATCCTTTGCTTCAGGTGCACTAGCAACCATTGTGCTATCCATTTTTTCTGTACCTATTCTATCATATATGTATGGTACAGCGAATGCCAGTCACTTTTTGGTTTTAATGGCTCCTTTTTTTATTTTACTTTATATTCAAGCACCATTACAAGCAACTTTACAGGCATTGGATCTTGCACGATCAGCAATGTGGAACAGTTTAATAGGGGCAGGCTGTAAATTATTCGTTTTATTTTTCCTGGCTTCCAACCCCAGTTTTGGCATTAAAGGTGTGGCCATTGCCATGTCGGCAGGTGTAGTCCTGGTGACATTATTACACTTAGCGACACTATATAAAACAATCCGATTCCGCATACCATTTTTGGATGTTGGTAAAATGGTTTTATTACTGCTTTTGACTTGGCAAACAGGCTCCCTGATTAAAAATATATATGATAATCTTGTACCAAATCTGTTCCTGTTCCTATTTTCATTATGTGCTCTTACGCTAATATATATGTTTTTCCTTTTTCTTTTAAAATTCATTACAAAGGATGAGCTGAGACAGATTCCTATTATCCAAAGATGGGTATAAGAAGGCGCAAGTGCTCGGTTAGTGATGTGTGGACTGTGCTCTAAGTTCAGATGTATTCCCGGACTACCGCTGTTTTGACATAGCAAGCAAATATAATAAAAACCTGGCACTCGTTTTAAGTGTCAGGTCTTTTACTTTCGGTTTAAGTGCTGAATAAAATGGGCTTGCTTTTAAGCTCCCATATACGGTAATAAATAACGGAAATAGACGTATATAGTCGCAATAGTAAGGGATATGAGTACAATCGGGATTCCGTAAAGCATAAAACGAATAAATGGTATTCTTTGGTTTGCTCCCTCAGCAAGTCCTGCCACTACCACATTTGCAGAAGCTCCGACCAAGGTTGCATTTCCGCCGAGACATGCACCCAACGCCAGCGACCACCATATTGGATCCAAATATACCATACCATAGCTTTCAAATTCTTGGACAACCGGGATCATCGCAGCAACGAAGGGGATATTATCAACGATTCCAGAAGATAAGCCGGATACCCATAAAATAAGCAATGCTGTTTTTGCATAATCTCCGTCAGTCGTCATGACAATAATTCTCGTTATTTCATCAATGATGCCTGCTTCCTGCAGACCGCCAACTAGCATAAATAGTCCAATAAAGAAAAATAATGTTACCCACTCTACTTTTTCAAATATGCGTTCTGTTGCCATTTCTTTTTCTGTCAGCAATAATAGCAAAATAGCACCTGATAATGCAATAATCGTTAAATCAACATGTACAAAGGCATGCATTAAAAAACCTGTAATCGTTATAAGTAAAACAGTAATTGACTGATAAAGCATGGGGGTTTTCTTTAAATGGGCATGGGCGTCCAGATTCAGCAGTTCTTCCTTTTCAGACGCTGATTTTTTCAGTGACTTACGGAATATAACGTATAGACCTCCGCAAAGAAATAAAAACAAAATAATAGCCAGTGGTGCCATATGAATAATAAAAGAAATAAAAGTAAGGTGTTCCACTGCCTGTCCGATCATGATGTTTGGCGGATCACCGATTAATGTTGCAGCCCCGCCTATATTCGAACTGAAAATAATTGCCAAAAGATAAGGGAATGCAGGCAGTTTTAACAGCTTAGTTATTTTAAGCATAATGGGTACGAAGATGAGCACCGTTGTTACGTTATCAAGTAATGCAGAGCCAACTGCCGTTAGTACCGACGCACCCATTAATAAAGGCATGGGCTTCCCTCTAACTGATTGGGCAAACCGGATTGCAATATAGGCAAATAAGCCGGTTTTTTCTGTTATTGCAATTAAAATCATCATGGAAAACAAAAGTGCGATCGTATTCCAGTCAATATAATGGATAAAAGCATCCTCTGTCGTATAAACCCCGGTAAGTAATAATAATGCACTGCCGGTAAGTGCGACCACTGCACGATTAATCCGATCCGTCATAATAAATATATAGCTGACAACAAATATAATGCTTGCAAGAACAATATCCATCTTTCACCTGCTTTCCTATGAAGATCACGTTCTATTTGGCTGACTTTTTTATCAGGCTATTTTGTATAGTTTGTTGCTATTCCACACTTAACACGATTACACTCGCTCTCAGCTGCAAAGATGCGACCTTTATTCAAACTTCCGTTGGTCGTTTCCGCAGTGTCTTCTTTACCGGTACGGCTTGTGAGCTCCCGCAGAGCCTACGTATATTCGGGTTGCTAACAGGCAATATATGCCTTAAGTCTGCTTCAAAAAAACTCCCTTTTAGAAAACTTCTTTTCACTAAATCTCTGTACCCTAAAGTACAAGGGCTGCCAAGAAAACTAAATTCATTATCATAAACTATCTATTAACGGAATACCAAGCTTTCTAAAACGGCTGGCCTGTTCATGAAGCAATAGGACAAACCTTCTCATACCACTATATGTAATAAAAGGTGTAAATATTTTATTCTATTTTTAAAAGAAATGAATAGGATTAATATAAATGGACAATCATAGGGGGGATATTGGTGGGGAGACATCAATTTATCGGATTATTGTATGGATGGATTATTGTACTTGGGTTAATTCTTTTGGCAAGTGTTGTTTTAGGTTTTCTTCTGCGGTTTACCACTTTCCATGATCCTGCACTGACGTGGATTGCATTGGTAATTGGATTATTGTCATTATTCATAGGCGGGCTTGTTGCCGGGATAAAGGGGAAGGAAAAAGGTTGGGTTACCGGCATATTAACCGGGCTCGGTTTCACTTTATTTACATTCCTTGTTCAATATTTAGGATTTCAGCAGGGATTTTCCATGGAACAAACCATTCATCATGCAGTATATGTACTTGCAGCACTTTTTGGCGGTGTTATAGGTGTAAATATATTAAGCTCCCAAAACTAAAAGAAGGCTGTCCAAAGTTGTATCACTTGGGACAGCCTTTTTCATTTTGATGAGCTGCTCACTTTTTTGAAACAATAAATTATTGCTTCACTTCACGTATTGCTGAACGGTCATATGTAAGTTTTGTACCGTCACCTGATTGAATCACGATTGTATCCTCATCAATGGCATGAATAGATCCATGCATACCGCCAATTGTGATTACTGAATCACCTTTTTGCAGATCTGCCTGCATTTGTCTTACTTGCTTCTGACGTTTTTGCTGTGGACGAATTAACAAGAAGTAAAATATCACAAACATTAAGATTATCGGTGATAATGAAATTAACAATTCCATGTATGTTCCCCCCTTTCACACGTTTGTGCTAGAAATTCCTCGCATTTGGCTTATTAAAACCATACTGCTCAAAAAATTCCTCTTTATAGTCACCAAGACGATCATCGCTTATCGCTTCTCGTACTTGCTCCATTAATTTTAACAGAAAATGCAGGTTATGATAAGTAGTAAGTCTAAAACCAAAAGTTTCATTGCATTTTATTAAATGACGGATATATGCTCGGCTGTAATTTTTGCACACATGACAGTCACAATTCTCATCTATTGGTCCAAAATCACGGCTGTAAGCTGCATTTCTTACGACAAGTCTTCCATTCGAGGTCATGCATGTCCCATTTCTGGCAATTCTTGTCGGAAGAACACAATCAAACATATCGATACCCCGGATCGCTCCGTCGATTAAAGCATCAGGTGATCCTACTCCCATTAAATATCGGGGTTTGTCTGCTGGCAATGATGGCGTTGTAAATTCCAATACACGATTCATTACATCTTTAGGTTCCCCAACTGAAAGTCCTCCAATAGCATAACCAGGAAAATCTAATGACACGAGATCCTTGGCGCTCTGTTTTCTTAATGCTTCATATTCCCCGCCCTGAATAATTCCGAATAACCCTTGTGTATATTTATTTTCATGTGCGCTTAAACATCTTTCAGCCCAGCGGGATGTGCGTTCCACCGATTTTTCCATGTAATCATATGATGCAGGGAATGGCGGACACTCATCAAAAGCCATCATAATATCTGAACCAAGCGCATTTTGAATCTGCATAGCTTTCTCTGGGGACAGAAACATCTTCTCCCCGCTTAAATGGTTTCTAAAGTGAACGCCCTCTTCCTTTATTTCACGCATATCACTTAAACTGAACACCTGAAAACCACCAGAGTCCGTCAAAATTGCACCATCCCAGTTCATAAATTTATGGAGTCCGCCTGCTTCCCGTATAATATCCTCCCCGGGACGCAGCCATAAATGATACGTGTTGGATAATATAATCCTTGCATCCATTTCTTTTAATTCTTCCGGGCTCATAGTTTTTACCGTAGCCAGTGTTCCAACAGGCATGAATGCAGGTGTATCAAATGAACCATGCGGTGTGTGAACTCTTCCAAGTCTGGCACCTGTTTGTCTACAGGTTTTAATGTATTCATATGTTATAGGTGTCATATTTTATTCGTTCCTTTTTATAAAATTAACATGGCATCACCGAAACTGAAGAAACGGTAACGCTTCTGAACAGCTTCCTGATACGCATTAAGAATCGTTTCTCTGTCAGCAAGTGCACTGACAAGCATAATCAGTGTCGATTTCGGTAAATGAAAGTTCGTAATCAATCCATCCACTGCTTTAAAATCATAGGGAGGATATATAAAAATATCTGTCCAACCGCTTGCTTCCTTGAAAACACCTTGATTATCTCTCATGATCGTCTCCAATGTTCTCGTAGAGGTTGTTCCTACAGAAATAATTTTCCCGCCGCTTTGCTTAACTTTATTTAACTTCTCAGCTGCACCTGCTGACACATGATAAAATTCAGCGTGCATTTTATGTTCTTCAATGGTTTCTGCACTGACCGGCCGAAAAGTGCCAAGTCCGACATGGAGCGTGATAAAGACAATGTGTACACCCTTATCCCTTATTTCTTCCAGTAATTCATTCGTAAAATGCAAGCCTGCTGTTGGAGCGGCAGCAGAACCTTCTTCCTTTGCAAAGACCGTCTGGTACCTTTCCTTTTCCGAAAGCTTCTCTTTTATATATGGAGGCAGTGGCATCTCACCCAGCTCATCAAGCACTTCATAAAAAATCCCGTCATAGGAAAATTCAAGAATTCTTCCTCCGTGTTCTTTTATGTCCGTACATGTTGCCTGCAATCTGCCATCACCAAAATGAATGACCGTTCCCGGTTTCACTTTTTTTGCTGGTTTTACAAGCACTTCCCATCTGTCTTTTTCCTGCTGATGGAGAAGCAGAACTTCCACATTTGCTTTTGTATCCTTCTTTGTTCCGAACAGCCTTGCCGGTAGAACCCGGGTATCATTCAGCACGAGACAGTCCCCTGCCGATAAATAATCTTTAATAGAAGAGAAATGTTTATGTTCCCTTTTATTTGTTTCCCTGTTTAATACGAGTAAACGGGATGCAGCCCTTTCCTTTAACGGGGTCTGGGCAATTAATGCTTCCGGCAGTTCAAAATCAAAATCTTCAATGTTCATGCTGTATCTCCTTTAACGAAACTTGCCTATAATAAAAAATATCAATGTCAAAATAATGCTGACAACAATAGAAGTCATGATTGGAAAATGGAATGAAAAGTTTCCTCTTCTAAAACTGATATCTCCCGGCAAGCGGCCAATAAAAGTCCAAAGTATTCCTATTACAAGGAAAATGATACCGAGTATAATAAACAGTTTGCCAAGATTCATTCCGTATCATTCACTTTCATACCAAAATGATGGTAAGCTTTTTCTGAAACAACTCTTCCCCTTGGCGTACGCTGAATGAACCCGAGCTGCAATAAATACGGCTCATATACATCTTCAATCGTCTGGGATTCCTCACCAATTGTTGCTGCGATGGAATCCAGACCGACCGGCCCGCCCTGATAATGTTCAATAATACCTTTTAATAATTTATGGTCAATATGGTCCAGACCTTCTCTATCTACTTGCAGCATCTTTAATGCCTCACCTGTTGTATCCAGACTGATTTCCTTTTCCCCTTTCACCTGAGAAATATCCCGGATGCGCTTTAACAGCCTGTTGGCAATTCGCGGTGTACCCCTGGACCTCCTGGCTATCTCCACCGCCGCTTCCTTTGTGACCGATGTTGCGAAAATTTCAGCGGTTCGCTCAATAATCGCACGTAAATCTTCTGTTTCGTAAAATTCCAATCTGCTTAAAACACCAAAACGATCTCTTAGCGGAGCAGATAACAAACCTGCTCTTGTTGTAGCCCCAACTAACGTAAATGGCGGCAAATCGATACGAACTGACCTGGCACTTGGACCGCTCCCAATTACAATATCCAAGAAGAAATCTTCCATGGCCGGGTATAATACCTCTTCAACTGATCTTGGCAAGCGGTGAATTTCATCAATAAACAAAACATCACCAGGCTCAAGCGAGGATAGAATGGCTGCAAGATCACCCGAACGTTCTATAGCAGGGCCTGAGGTAGACCGAAACTGAACACCCATTTCATTTGCGATAATCACTGCTAATGTTGTCTTCCCGAGTCCGGGCGGCCCATACAACAGCACATGATCCAGCGGCTCCTCCCGCATCTTTGCAGCCTGAATAAAAATACTTAAATTTTCTTTTACCTTTCGCTGACCAATATATTGCTTTAATTCATCCGGGCGAAGACTTAATTCTACTGGTTCATCCTCTTCTTGTATTTCTCCGGTAATCATGCGCTCTTCCACCATAATCCCCCTTCCTAATTTTTCACAAGCAATGCCAATGCTTTTCGGATAATTTCATCCGTATGTTCACTTTCCAATTTACGAAGGTCAGGCAAGACAGCTTTTATCTCTCTTTCCGTATAGCCCAGAGATATCAATGCTTCCTGTGCTTCCTGGATACTCGCGGTCATTTTTTCGCTTGTTTCTACTTTTCCATCTTCCCTGTTTGAAATAGAAATTTCTGTAGTCAGCTTGCCTTTTAAATCAAGGATAATCTGTCTGGCTGTTTTTTTGCCGACACCCGGGAATCCTGTTAAGTATTTTTCGTCTTCCTGTTCTATCGCACTGACAAAGTCCCCGATATTAACTGTACCCAGGATAGCCAATGCTCCTTTTGGTCCAATGCCTGAAACGGAAATCAGCTTAGTAAATAAGTATTTTTCATCACTATCTTTAAATCCATAAAGCAGTTGCTGATCCTCCCGCACATAATGATATGTATGAATTAATAAATTTTCATTTAATCTTGATTGAAAATCAAATGGGTTAGGACAGATAATTTCATAGCCCATACCTTGAACGTCCATAATAACAGCATCATCCTGTACCTGGGTAAGCTTCCCCTTTATATATGCAATCATTTCTTCTTCTCCTTTATTTTCTATCTCTTATTTTAACACATAAGAGGAATAACGCTAATGCATCACATCTTCTTGGCTGAGTAAAAAGAAACTTCTATTTAAAAATAGAAGTTTTTATGCCTACGATTATTCAGATGCCTCCAGGTTATGATGGATATCCTGCACATCCTCATTTTCTTCCAAGGTGTCGATCATATTGTCAAGTTTCTCCTCGTCCTCTTCTGAAACTTGATTATAGTTTTGGGGAAGCATAGTTAATTCAGAATCGGCAATAACATAATCCTGATCCATTAAATAATTGAGAACGTCTTGAAAGTCTTCCGGTGCAGTAAATATTTCGTATGAATCGTTTTCAACTGTGATATCTTCTGCTCCTGCTTCCAACGCATCCATTGTGATGGTATCCTCGTCAATATTTCCATCTTCATTTGCAATGATAATATATCCCTTCCTGTCAAACATGAAGGAAACACTACCGTTTTCTCCAAGGTTCCCGTCATTTTTTTTGAAAGCATGACGAACCTCTGCTGCTGTTCTATTTTTATTGTCTGTCAGGACATGAACGATGACTGCTACACCACCTGGCCCATAGCCTTCATAGGTTATTTCTTCAAATGTGGCCCCGTCCAGGGCGCCTGTTGCCTTTTTAATGGCACGGTCAATATTATCATTAGGCATATTATCCGCTTTTGCTTTATCTATTGCTGTCCTCAAGGAGGCATTCATTGATATATCTCCGCCCCCCTCTTTGGCTGCCTGGTATATTTCTTTGGCATGACGCATAAAAATTTTGCCCTTTTTTGCATCTTGGGCATTTTTTCTTCTTTTTATATTATTCCACTTAGAATGACCTGCCACCGGACATTCTCCTCTCTACCATAGTGAATCCGCGATAAATTACTTTACTTACTATATCAGAAATTCAGCCAATCATAAAGTGAAACTTCATTCAGTGGGGGTTTAGGCCTACAGGACGTAGGTCATGCAGACGTTGCCACAATGTATTTCGGTGGGACGAGGAACCACTGTACCGTAGTCCCAGGACGTGGCGATTTTAGTCTGCGTTCCCCCCATCCCCCACTGAAACAACCATGGCTATGCTACGCATCGCCACCAACTACCATGAAAATGAATTTCTAAACGAAATAGAAGTATTCATTTAGAAAAATATGGAGATATAGTTAATAACAATACGACC
>NZ_JBGOHB010000012.1:0-124142 GCF_041521345.1 Virgibacillus oceani
CAAACCCCAGCCGAAGCGTTCGCAAAATTTGTTGGTGTTGGGGCCTAGGCCCCAACACCAACAAATTACAGAAAAACCTTATATAGCGGTTTCACAGGGGGTGTTGCATTTACTATTGCAATTTAAGAAACTTAATCTCGTACAAAATTTTACTATTTTAAGTTGACAAATGAATTGGTAATGACTATAATAAATTTTGTCGGTAAAAAAAGGTAGAGATTGAAATACATAATATTTTCTTAAGAATGCGGATGTAGTTTAGTGGTAAAGCATCCACCGAATAAACTACGAGTTGCCCCGAAGCACAAGCATCGTTGAATAAGCTAGAAGATGTAGGGGCATACAGTGCGGAATCAAAATTAAATATTTTTTCATGTACCATGCGGGTGTAGTTTAGTGGTAAAACCTCAGCCTTCCAAGCTGATGACGAGGGTTCGATTCCCTTCACCCGCTCCATATTTTGTCCCAGTAGCTCAGCTGGATAGAGCAACAGCCTTCTAAGCTGTGGGTCGCAGGTTCGAATCCTGCCTGGGACGTTAACGAACAAACAGGCTCAACCCTTTACATGTCAATGGGTTGAGCCTGTTTTAATAATAACCATTAGAACTTTATTTGACTAAAGTAAATGTCCAATTGGGGTTGAGTTGGGGTTGGATTAGTTTTTCCCCTTATTTTAAGTGGGTACATTATAATAGTAGAAACTCGTCATATTTAAAAAAATAGTGACTAATTTGTATAATGTTTATGAGGAAAATAAAAAGCATATGAATCAGTAATAGGTACGAGAAAATTTAATAGTGCTCCGTCGCAAGAGCACTTTGTTTAATTACTTTTTCTTTTCTTGTTTTTTTCTTTCCAAATATTCTTTGTGTTGCTCAGGAGTTACTTCCCAGCAAAACGCTTTTTTTCCAACATCCTTAGCATAAATTTTTCTACCTTTTACTGTGATAAACGCTCTACAAATTAACATTTTTTATCCGTCTCCTCTTCGATTTAGTAAAAAAACCTTGCAGAAGAGGGTAGATAATGGTACATTAGAATTATCAATTCGCCAAAATTGAATTTAATGTAGCGACTACTCATTATCTACAGTGTGTTCGTTACACAACCGTGGGCCCTCTGCAAGGCATGCGGTTTTTTAATTTTTGCCTCATATGTAACACCAACCTTTTATAATTTTAGTATTTTCATAGATTTTTCAGTTGAATATTTGCAACTTCAATTGAAACTGCACATTGCAATGATATCTCTCTTTCTGTTAGTCCTCTAATAATATTTGGTGGAGCCAATAATTCTCCTGCAAATGTGTTTGCCTGCCATTCCGGATCCTTGTACGCCGGAATCTTCACTTCTTTGTGATTTCTTGCTAGAGCAATTAAACTCGGTCTATGCATTATATAGTGTCCAATTTCGTGCGCAATGGTAAACCTGTCCCTACCTACACCATCAATTGCCCTATCATATACATCTTCCCTAATCATTATTTTATTTTCTTCAGGAAACGTTAACCCGTAATCATTAGGCATTTCACTAATAGAAGCAATTTCATAATTGTAATCATCATCAAATTGGCCAAGCCCATATTCAAAAAAATGGACTACAGGAAAACATGTTTCATCAAATAGTTCAAATTCTTTTCTTATAAAACTTGTCATTGCTCTAATCTTCTTTCTGGAAATAGGTTCAGCAATGAATGGACTCATGTACCCCCCTCCTTTTATTTCTTTTTATTTAATAAATTCTTAATGATTACTTTTTCCTCATCATTCATACCATCAATTTTTCTAGCTAAAGCTGTCATTAAGTTTTTATCATTATTATTCAAGTTTTTTAAATCCAACTTGCTTCTAATCTGGGATTCTTCTGCTGCATTTTTTAATTCTTTTCTTTGTCTTAAATCAAGTAAATACTTAGAAGATATTTCCTTTACCCAACTCTGAGGAACATTTCTTTTACCGTTTTCTACAGCAGATAAATAAGATGAAGTAACATCTAATTTTTTCGCCATATCTTTTAATAGTTCCCCATTATCGATCCTTAGTTTTCTACAAAACTTTCCGAATGGAGTTAACATGGGATATCTCCTTCCTAGTTTTATTATAATTATAATTTAACACAAGCTGTTTCTGTAGTCAACAAAAAAGTGTTGATTAGATTAACATGTTGATGAAATTAAAATTTATCCTATGAACATCAGTCCACAACAACACTAATCACATCACTAAACCTAACTCTGACCCCGTCATCAAAAATAACACAATCTCCAACGATGATGCTTTTTAATTTACCCTTAACCGTGCGGAAATTATGGTCTTTATAGTATTTTATTTTTAACGTTAAGCTGTTATGAATTGCCAGCTGCAGCTTTATGGAGTTTTCTTCAATCTGCTGCTCATCAAGAATAGGCTTTTCTTTCTTATCATCCTCTGCCCACATTTGATTCAGCATCTCCACATGCTCCGGCATCATTAAAGACGTCCATTTTATGCTTCCTCTATCGTTTGTCATGCTGTAGCCCTCCTGTCTGCTTTTTGCACCGACAGAATGTTATTTATTTTAAATGTACGCACCTGCTTACGATAATAACAATATGCTAAAATGCTGTTATCGTACTTATCCAATACCCGGATAAAACGCTGTGTCAAGTTATTATCGTCATCAATATAAATTATTTCCAACACTGCTTTGCTACTTATTGAACGGTTTATTAGACACATAACATCACCCCGACACAAGAACGTCTGTTCTTATTATAGCAGAAAATTATTATTTGTGTACTGTTATTTATTTACATTGAACTGAAAACGAGTCCTGGTTTTCCACGCCGGTGTTTTTAACAAATCATAAGAAGATTGTGCTACAATTTAATTATTAATTGTGATCTTAAGCTAAAGGGGCAGGTTTGTTAAAGAAGAGTGATAAAGTAATGTAAACAAGAATAAAGGATGGGATATTAAATAATGTTTAAAAATATAATTTACTTCGATTCGCAAAAAGTTGCAGGATACAGTGCTTTATTAAAAGGTGAAAGACAAGTTGATATTAGGAAGTTTAGGAAGAATACCTCTAAATCTGTTCGAGGGAGTATACCTATTGCATCAGGAAACTATGATAATGTCGATGAAGTTGAGGGAGAAATTGTAGATAATCCAATTTTTGATTGTAATGTATTTGAAGAGCTACTTGAAGAAAAAAGTGAAGATAACTATTTTGATATGATAGAAAATGAAGAATTCGATATTGAAACTGTTCCTAAAACTACAATTATACGTTTTGAAGGTGTTGTTAATATTCCTGAACAATTCGATATGATGGATTTGATTAACGATTTTAAACCTATGTTAACTAAACAAATGGATCTAAAAAATGAAGGAGAGGAAGAAATATTTAATAAAATCTTTGGGAAGGATAGTACAAAGATTCCTATGTTTTTTGATTGCGATAGCTTTGATAGGAGAGTTGGTTTTTCTAAGTTAAATTCAAATAATTTAAAATATCAATTGGCAGAGTTAGAGGACTTTGAAGACGAAGAAGTGACCATAATTGCTAAAGTATTGACTCGTAAAAAGGTGAAAAATACTCCTATAATTGTATTTGATGTAATGAAGGACTTATTTTCACTAAATAGAGCTATGAGAAGACAAATGGAAGACCAAGAAATCGAGGGTATTGAGAATATCAAGAGTACGGAAGATGTAGTTACTTTAGAAGTCTTAGCAATTTATCAGTAAGTAATATAATAAATATAGAGTTTGTGAAAGATTATATTTCAACTAACGGGCCAAATTGTTGAGAACATGATTTCAAGATAATATAAATGCATATATTTATATATTAAATTTTCTAATGCAACAACAAAAAGGCGGGGGACTGATGGCATATCATTTTGGATTAAAGGTACTTGAGGGCAAACGAGGATTGAAGTTAACACGAGAAAAGTATGCAATTGTTAATAATAAAAACTCAATCAGAGTTCGTTCTTCTAGAGATATTTATGCTGATGAAGAAGGTAAGATATACACGGAACAATGGTGTGAAAAACAACTTAAAGACTGTTTAGAGAATTTTGATTTAAATATGGAATATTTCTCTTTATTAAATCACGACGAATTTTGTACCGAAATAGAAGAGTTTCTTGGAGGTAATACTCAATTCACTGAGGTGTATGACCTTAATTTGTATGATGGAAAAGCAGGTTATTACGTAATGGTACTTGATGAATATTCACAAGTGTATATTGGAACAGGTAATGATATTAAAAGACGTATTAGACAGCATTGGTCGAATAGCAAATCCTTTGATCGCCTTCTATTTCCAATGGGTAATGTTGATTCTTCGATACTTTCAATTGATAGTTTTCGTGCTCTTGATACTACCAGGATTTATGCGTATGAAACAAACAAAACGTTTAGTAGTGAGGACAACTTCATAAATCAATTTTCAGCTAAATTCATATGTAATAGGATGGCTGGTGGGAAAGTTACTGGTGGTTTACTTCAGGGAATAACAATGATGAAAAAGCGAAATTTAAAAAGATAAATATTTGTTCGTAACAATAGAGCTGTTTCAAAGATTTCAACAATCGCGCGCGATTGTTGAATAAAATGTGAAATGATGTACTTAAAGTAAAGGGTTCTATATTTGTGCAGTTTAAGCCCAGGCGTGGAAAACCTGAGCTTAAACTTAATCATTAATAATCTACAGAGTAATTTAATTAAAAAGTACCTGCATTAAGCCTACATTGCATCTCTTCTACCACCATTGACGGCCGACTTAACACACCATCAACAATAGTTCCAAGGTATTCTTGTAACAACCTTACTGTTTGCGGTCCGAGTAAACCATCCACAGTTGCACCTACAAGCTCCTGCAAAGCACGAATAACCATGCTGTTACCGCTGGAACTAAACCGTACAGTATTACCGTACATTGCTTCAGTGACAGAGTTTCTACGTTGGTTACTTATGATATCGTCAACAGTTGTACCAAGCGCAACCTGTAACGCTCCTGTTGTAGCACCTCCCCACTTGCCATCAACTGTGAGGTTTGCACCTTTTGACTTGCTTGGAGATTTAGCGTTTCCACCGCCAGAGTCGCCAGATGAACCTTTAGACAATCCGAAATATGATGCAATGCCCTTCGCATGTGCCTGAGCAATTTTTTTCAGGTTGCTGTCTTTGCTTAAATAGTCTGCATCCTGTTTATTATCGATAAAGCCGTTTTCCGTTAGCACTGCCGGCATATTAGACTGCCTTAACACTGCAAAGTTAGCACGCTTTTTGCCGCGATTATTCCGAAACAGGGGAGCCAATTCAGCATGTAAGGAATCCCGCAGCCTGCCTGTGTCATTCCTTACATTACCGTTAAAAATAAAATCTTCGTACCCATGAGCACTCCCGTTAAAAGCGTTAATGTGGATAGACACAAAGATGTCAGCACCCCAGCTGTTAGCGTCATTAGTCCTATCAGTTAATGATGGGAAACTGTCATCGTTACGGGACATTCTAACACTTACACCACTATAATCATTCTGCAAATAGTTCCTTGTATAACGTGCTATTTTTAATACCAGATCCTTTTCCCGTAAACCATTTCCGGTTGCTCCTGGATCACTTCCACCATGACCAGGATCTAAATATACTTTAACCATTACTTATTAGCCTCCTTTTCTCCATCTAAATATTTTTGTGCTCGCTTCGCTTCAGGCGTCCAGTTATTATTTTTCCAGTGATTCCAAATCTCTGTACCCGCCAATGCAATAACAGATATACCTGCTACAATAGTCTCGTTGTCAAAAGGTAATAGCTCAATACCAAACATCATTGCTCCAGCATTAGCAAACACAACTGCCATAGCTACCAGACGCACCCATTTGTTATCAATTCTTTTAAGTTGTTTTCTCATCTCTGATCACCCCCTTTATCTAAATTATCCAATCGCTTATGAGCTTGTTTGGACCACACTAAAAAAATCTATCCAACCATGAAAAAGCCGCTATAACCACACCCAACCAGGCTGGCCATAAACGGCGCAAACTCCACTTATTTTCTTCAGCAATTGTTTGATCTTGTTTAATAGCTTCAATCTCTCTATCCCTTGAATCAAACATCATGTTAATTTCATTTCTGGGGACATAATTCTGATTCCAAATATCGAGCTTGTCGTTGATCGCGGTCATAGATTTATTAAGCTGTTTTAACTCAGTTTCAACAACGGCTAACCTTTCAGCATTATCCATTTCTTTAGCCTCCTGTGTCATACTGACCCCCTCACTACTCAGACATAATAAATAGGAAGTCTGTAGGCTCCCCCGTATTTCCCCATATAAAAAAGCACCTCGTTTGAGATGCTTTTACAAATTATCTACTTGACTTAATTCGTTATTAAATTATGAATTTGTATTATTTGTTTTCCTAAAGGATTTATCCAATTTCCTCCACTATCTGTCGTATTGTTAAACTCAATAACCTCTTCTTGTATTCCAAAAGATAGATTAACTTTAGTATCTGCAGAAACTTTTAATAATACATTTTCTAACTGGTTGTATTTATACTCCCTAATGATAATGTTTTCTATATAATTTTTTCTACCCGTTTCAATTTCTACAACTTTCATTCTTGATTGATTGAAGAAATATAGCTTATCAGCAATTTCTGGTTGAAAAAATCCCTTTGCATAAAACGTATCTTCTTTTGGAATTAATTTTAACCCTTGAGTACGCTCTTCAAAACCATTTATTTGATCCTGCAACCCAAGACCAATAAAGTCTCCGAACGATTTAAAATAGGATTCAACATTCACGGTTGTCATATTTTATATCCCCCTCCTAATTACCTATTCTACAAAAAGGGACAAAGTCCTGCTTTTTATTAAAAAAGAGCACCGAAGGACTCACTTTATGCTGAAACAAATTCTGCTTTATTCATGGCTATCTGCTGATCATCCGCACTTACAAAAGATGCTCCAGAAAACAACAATGTTATTCCCAATGCGACAGCTACAATTTTCTTTTTCATTGATACGCCTCCTTCTCAGAGATAATAAAGATTATATTCGCTGTCGGGGAGATAATTTGCTTTTTTAATCATAAAAAAATAACGCCTAAGCGTTAATCTCATTCAACAAATGTTCTTTTGACATAGCTTCTAACTGATCAATAGCTTCATTGTTCTCGTATTCCTCGGCTGACAGTTCAAAATTTCCATTTACATTTACGCTGCGATTTTCCGTTTTTGCAGAATACACAACCTGCACCCCAGAAACTTCACCATCTTTATATTTTGTGTTAACTGATCTAATTTGGAAATCCATTTATTTTTCCTCCTTTAAAATAGTCTGTAATAACCCTAATGTGCGCGGCTTAATTTCTTCCCCTAAATCTGACAGATTTAATTTCTTTAAATTGATTTCGACTTCCTGCTCCAGTAGTTCATTCATTTCTTTTTTAAATGATTCCCTTTTTTTCTCATCAGGAATACGCCCGTCATTCGTGATATGTTCTTTATACTTTTCTGTAACTTTCTTTCGCACTTCATTGGAAGGCTCTAATTCATCACCTACCTTTTTAAAACTTTGCTGAATAGAAAAAGCTACCGAAGTTGGCAGCTCCTTATCCAAAATATCATTTAATCCGGCTTTTAAATCATATAAATCTTTTACAGCTAGCTTCATTATGCCACTCCCTTTTCTAATTTTTCGACTCTGCTATCTAAGTCATTCAGTTTATTATCATGAATTATCAATTGTTCATTATGAAGAATTAACTTTTCGTTGTGATCGTCTGTAATCGGAATTAGAAGTGTCCAAAGTCTATCGTACATAACACTTTGTACAACGCCATTCTCATCATGTTCCACAAATTGCCCTAATCCAACATCAACCACATCTTCAGAGACTATTCCTGGAATTCTTACTACATCTGTAACTCCATTAAAAAAAACATTTTCTCCATGATCTTGTTTTGTTAGTAACCTTGAATATTCCTCTGTGTTCGCCTTGTCGTACCAATCTTTTACCTCTATATCTAAAATGAGGTAAGGGTCTACTTTAATTGGTTCCTCAACAAGTTTATTTCTCCTTGCAGATGTAGAGCGGTATATAACTGCCGCAGACCCCATACGTAAATTAGCCGGATTGGTCGATTCATTGGCATAAGACTGAGGACTAACTATTGACCCATCATTTCTTATCTCGAATTCTGATCTATCCAAATTGCCGTTTGTATGAGAGTAAACCCTAAAAGGATTTCTTCCGTTTGCCTTATTTCCAAAGACAGTAAAGTCCCTCGAACTTCCACCTTGTGAAATAACGTGCTGATCACCTATTTCGAGACCATCATCCAAGTCATAACCATTAGGAAGTTTTAAATTTCCTGGTAGATTAAAATTATTTACATTTAAGGTTAAAGCGGCTGGGCCATTGACCAAAAATGAACTCTTTTCTTCTACAAAATTCAATCTTTCCAGCTCGCTATCAATATCGATTTGGTTGGCGAAAAAACGTAAGTTCCCATCCCTGCCACTTAAAATCATAATGTCATCACCGAATATAAATGATCTATCATCTACTGTTCCTGGTTTACCTAACCTAATTTCATTTCCAACTTGAATAGCAGTATCAATGTTGATACTACCTGCAACCATATCACCTTCAAAAGTACCTTTTGCCGCTTGTAGCTCTCCAGCAAAAGTCGCATCCTGCCCGAAAACATGCCCATCAAAATTAATCTGATCAGCGTCAAACGTAAATGAACCAGCCTCCTGTGTGAATATGGAACGCACATCATCGGCTTCTACTTTAGCCGTGATTTCTCCTTCCAGTCCATCAATTCTAAATAAAGCTCCAGTCACACTTTCACCAAGATCATCTACAACACTTGACTCGGCCTTCGCTTCAATCAATCCAGCCTGTGTATTTATTTGACCCTCTGCAGTCTCCACGCGGCCTTCAAGTGCATGAAATGTAATACTTGTAACCCTGTCATTTATCCAGCCTTCATGCTGTTGTCGGAAGGATTCAATGTGTTCAAATTCCTGTATAATGTCGTCTTGATCTGTACTGTATTCAGTCTTTGTAACCCTGTCCTCAATTAAATCAGCATGCTGTATTCGTGCGGTTTCCAAGTCTGATATTTCTGTACCGTGGTCACTTACGGTTTGAGTGAGACTGGATACATTTCCTTCAATACCTTCTACATTTACAGACAAACTACTTAAATCTCGGCTAACCTGGGTAACATCACCTTCCAAGCTCTCTACAGTACTACTTTCGGCTTTTGCTTCGACTTCACCAGCTAAAACAGATAATTCACCACTTATTGACGACACATCACCGCTAATTGTATCTACTTCATCCTGACTGGCTTTAAAGCTAATAGCTTCTGCATTAGCACCAATATCAATGCCATGCTGTGTGATGATACCGTCAATGTCCTCGATCTCACTAATAACCAAATTCAAGTTACCTTCTACAGTATCAAGGTCAGTTTCGACAGTGACGATTCTTCCTTCCTGATCGTCCACTGCATCTATTAAACCTGCAGCAGTATCGTTTAAACCATCTACAATCCCCTCTAAGGTGTCTACGGTATCGCCGTCAGCTTTTAACTGCAATTGACCGTCAACGTACTCAACGCCTACTTTATCCGCTAAATCGTCGCCGATCTCCTGCATTTTTGCGTTATAGGCTTCCCAGTCTACAGCATTTTCATCTGTATAATCATTGGCATTTTGTTCAGCTTCATCGGCTCTATCGTCGGCATGACCTTTAGCGTTATCCTCGGCACGATCAGCTTTATCTGAAGCATCTTTTGCAGCATCATCACGAACAATATCGTCCTGGTCATCAGCGTGTTCCTTTGCTACTCTTTCAGCTTCATTGGCTTTATCTGTAGCATCCTGACTAGCCTCATCTTTTACAATCTCGTCTTGATCTTCGGCATGCTTTTCTGCATCTTCCCGAGCCTGATCAGATTTATCAGAAGCATCACGTTTGGCCTCTTCATCATAAACAATATCCTGATTATCTGCGTGTTCTTTAGCGCTTTGTTCTGCCTGGTAAGCTTCTTCACCTGCGTATTCTTTAGATTCGTCAAGGATTTCAAGAGCCTGCTCAATACGTGCTCTTTCTTCCTCGGATAAGCGTTCATCGCCATACTCCATAGCCTCGCGCATCCGCTCAACAGCTAAACGCGCAGGAAGTTCCTGCTGTTCAACGCCTTTCAAATCGTCAAATTCACGCTTAATTTTGTTGATTAAAGTTGGCTGCGCTTCTCCGAAAACAGCCTCCAAGATAAACCCACCGGGCTCATGGATTTCTTTAAACTCGGTGATGGGAGCGTTCATTGTGATGTTCCATTTTTTATTAAAGACTTCGACTACATCGCCCAAACGAAAATCTGTTTCATATTCAAAAGGTGTGGACATGGCAAAGTCATTATTGCGATTAATGCTTGGAGTGAGTATTTGAGCTTCCAAATAAAACGTAGTCTCAAACTCTCTCATCCTACGTTGACCACGTTCAATTAACAGCTGTTCGTATTCTTCAGGTGGAAGGTCTTCTTCTGTTTCCTCGTCTTCTTCGCTGACATCCCTGGCATCAATAAAGACTTCGTGTAAATCAATGCCTTCACTTTTTCCGACTTTGACAATCTTACGTTCGACGCCTTCACCCTGACCGCCTACATAAGCCACATTTTTATAGTTTAAATCGGAATCAACAAACTGCTGCGTCTTTATCGTGGAAAAATCAGGACTAAAAAAGACAGGCTGCAAACCTGCTTCATTGTCCTGGGTAACGTCTCGGGGCTCCACAACGTCAAATATCCATTTCCCACGTTCCATATCAGCATACATAACCCAACCAAGATTGGCCTGCTTGCTTATTGCAGTCAGTTCATCTGAGACATTCTTATACCGTGATTCCCATTCTACATGAGCGCCGCGGTTTTTGTTTTCTGCTATTTCTATAAAGTCTATTTTTCTATCAGGGTCAACAGGATTAACAAAATGATTTTCGACATAGTGTTTCATGACCGTTTCCGCATTACCTGACTTCCTGTCATGTGACGTATCTGCAGGTGGAATTGTTGCTCTTTGAACTAATACGCCTTCAAGCGTAACACCAGTGACACGCCAGTTTTCTGTGATCTTGCCGTTTTGGTCAAGTGCTATTTCTCGATGACGGATAAGCATTGCTTTGTCCTCACGCTTATCCAGAACAATCAGATTACCTTTTACGAAGTACTCGGCACCTTCTACATATTGGTTGATATGCAATTCAAACTCGCCCACTTCATAAAACCTCGGCATAAACTGTAAGGACAAATAGTTATCAGTTTCAGTTAAAAAAGATAAGTCTTTTGAATAAACTCGAATAGGTTTCATCGCCATCTTCCTTTTACAAAATAGCCCAGCACGACCCTTGCGCTGTCATGATTAGTTGTGCTCAAAACTCTAAAACTAGGGGTGGATGATCCTGTACTGGATGATGCAGCCCAAATATTAAATACAGACTGTTCACGTGGGAAGATATTAAAATAGTGTATTTCCTCAAAGTTTTTGTCTAATGGTAATACAAAGTTATCGTCAGCACGCCAAATATCACTGCTTCCAATTGCAGAATCAATTGCAATATTACCCAAGTCTATAACGCCATGATATTCCATTGAGCCATCCGTGTACTGTACCCAGTGATTATTTCCATGTCTGCCTTTATCAAATACCATTATTTCTTCCTGCCATCTGCCCCATATGCTAGATGACGATGTGGTATTGGACTGACGGCTAAACTTGCCGTACACCTGGTAATCATTGTTTTGTGACCAGTCAAAAACCGTAAATGTCTGTACGCCCGATCCTGCCCGGTCAATGTTTAAGTCAACCCTTGCACGTAAATTGGATAACCCTCGACCATAATCACTTGGACTAATGCCAATACTGTTCATCCACTCCTGCAATTCATCTCCGTTATTTTCACCGTGGAGTCTAAAGCCGTAAACTCCGGGGTCAAATGCTGAAGATGCTCTCTGCGGACTGTATATATCCACGCTATCAAGCTGGGAAGAAACTGTTGGTGTTAATCGTACTCTGCCACAAGCATCCGGATCCCCGCGTTCGTCTGTGATTTGTGAGTCATCAATGAATGATTTCCCTGCTTCAATCCATACTTGGGCAAGCGATATTTCCCAAACATAATCATTTCTTGTTAATTCGGGCGGTTCCGGGTTGCTCCCCTCGCTGCCTTTTTTAATAAACGCCCTAATGCTCCTTACATCAATATCACGATTCAACCTTAAAACAATTCGATCTATACGGTCATTCGTTGCGCTTGCTGTATCGTGTGTTAAATTAAAACTTGCTGTATTGGTATATTCATGACCTTGTATAAAAGCACTACCAGGCTGTATGGTAATGTTCATTGAGTTACTTGATGATGTGGCTAGCCCATCAAAAAAGCCATCACCCAGGAAGTTTATAAAAAACTGTGCAAAGTCATTCGCCTGGTACGTTCTTTCGTCACCAGCGACACTATTGAAAAAACGTGATAGTTCTGCCATTTAACCAACTCCTTTCTAAATCCCAACATATTGTGAATTCCAACTAATAGCAGCAATAGCCTCAGCTATACCCTCATCAGCCGTATACCGCAATTCATTATCGCCAACCTGCAGCTGCCAAAAATCGCTATTATGATCGACATAACCCATAGCTTTTATAATCTGATTCGAGCGATGTATCTCCACTCGCTTTGCCTGGGGATTCGTATCAATATAAAGCACTTCCTCGGCTCCGATTCTCGTATTAACCTGCATGTATTCGCCTGTTGTGCGGTTTTCAATTATCGGGCGTGTGATCGGACCTTGTATTGTGATTATTACAGGCGCGGATGTGTCTCCCTCGTTATTGATTGTTGTAATGTCTCCCTCGATTCCAAACTGCACCGGGAAAGTAAACGGAAAAGTGAACTTTCCTTCGTATGCTCTGAGTGATCGGCTGACTTGCTGTGGATCTCGCCAATATGGAAAAGGCGCCCTCAAATTGATTAATGTTTTTTGAAAGGTCCTTCCTCTGTTGGTTCGGCCATCCGGGAAAAAGGGTACTGCTTCAACTAAAACACTAATTTCTTTGGTTCCATCTTCACCGACATATTGAAGCATTCCCACCCCTAGCTTGGGATTAAAAATAGATGAAACATTACGCCTGTTGTTCGTCAATTCTGCTTGATCATTGCCCGTTATCTTAAATTCAACTTCAATCGGTTTATCTTCTAAAATAGAATCCAAAGGCATTGCACCATCTTGGTAAGGAGTTCTTTCCATTTGATTATCCGCTTCAGTGCCGCCCAATCCATCAACACGCATTAGCCGGAACGGGGAACCAAACATTTCTATTGACTGGCCTCTCGAATTCGTATATATCAACTTGAACATGTTAAAACCCCGTTTCCATAGCTAAGCGCTGTTGTTGTTGTTTATTTTTCCTCGCCACTTCACTTGGTGTAGATTCGTCCCTTGTAAAATAATTATTAATCTGCGGTGCATAAGACCGGCTGTTATTAACAGTAGATTGTCTATTGATAGTTTGACTTCCTCCACCCGTAAAAGCCATGCTGTTCGTTCCTAAAGCCATTTCTGGGGTGGATGTTTTTAAAACCGGTATATCCGGCATAGACATTCTTGCCATGTCCTCTGAAGCCTGTACTACATCCCTAATTTTAGAGCGCAAACCTAATAGATAACCCTCTCCGGTATCTTCCCCGATTTTCATCGTCACCCGGGATGGAGATCGTGTTTGCAATGCGCCTCTCATAACGCCTGCGACACTTCCGGCAATCCTTCTTGCAGTCGATAACACGCTGCCCTCGTTATTATTAAGCCCTGTATTCAACCCGGACATTGCATTTGCTCCGATACTGCTAAAATCGCCACTAGTATTATCAAATGGATCTAACATATCTTGAGCAAACCTGTTTAATCCAGTGAAAACTACATCGGAAGTGTTATCAATACCGTTCATCATTTCATTAGGTACTATTTTCCCGATATTTTCAAATCCGGCATTATACATTTCAGACCGCATCGTTGCGGAACTTTCATCAACGTGGTCGACCATCATATCAACAGCATTGTCAAAGCCCTCACCCATGTTTTCTTTATAAGCATCGATGGCTGTTTGAGTGTTATCATCATATCCTTTTGCTAACTCTTCAAGCGATCCGATCTGTTCATCACTGGAATCATCCAAAGCTTTGGCCATCTCTGCAAGTTCTCCAGCGTGATCAATGCCGAGTTGGTCAACCCATTTCATGAAGCCTGTATGACCTTCTTTAGATGCCCATTCCATAATGGCAGCCCGATTTTCTCCCCACTCTTCAGTGGCCTGCCGGTTATGCTCCATGTTTTCTATCATTTCATCAAGCGAGTATTCCGATTCAGTAGATATACGATCAAATGCATTTGTGGCTGTTTCTACCAGGCTTTCATATGATTCTTTCATTCTGTCAAAAGTTTCTTGCTGTTCCTCAGACAAATCTTCGTACGAGGAAATCATGTTCAGGTTACTTTCTTCAATAGCATCAGTCATGTTCTTTGTTGATATGGCAACCTGTTCTTCTGTTTCAGCCTGTTGTACCTTTAAATCGTCAAGAGTTCCTGTCAACTCTTGCTCTTGTTCGTCCAAATCGGCAATAGCATTTGCATATTCTCCAGACCGCACGGAGCCATCTCTCAGACCTTCATTCCATTCTTCTCTCAATTTGTTTACTTCTTCTAGCTGCATTCCAATGTCATTTCGTTCCTGCTCAATTTCATTCAAGCGTTCTTGTGCAGCAATTCCGCTTTCTTCCGCTTTCATGAGATCGACACGCGCTTGAAGTTCCTGAGATGTCATATTCATTGCGTCAGCTTGTTCGTCATATGATAGATTCAAGCCTTCAACAGATCCGTTTAATTCCTCGATGTACCGGGATAACATTTGCTTCTCGCCGGCAGACTTATTTTCCTTATTGGCTAACTCATCTATTTTGTCTGCAAGATCACTGTTAGCTTGTGCGGTATCCTGTATGTCTTTTTGGTTATTTTGGTATGCATCAGAAGATTCTTGTACAGATTCATTCAGTGCATCAGTGGCATCGCCTAATTCCTCTGTTTCATCTTGTAGCCTTTCTGCCTCTGCACTTGTGCGGTTGAACCAACTAACTACCGTTACAGCAGCGCCTACTAATGCACCGATCCCAGCTGTAACCCAACCAACGGGGCCAGTTAAAAACCTCATAGCAGCACCAAGCACTCTGGCGGCCGCCGCTTTTGCCAACATAGCAGCTTGTGCAAACGTAATCTGCCTTGTAAGCAATAATTCGGCAGCGGTAGCCGCTGCTATCAATGCCGACCTTGCTCTTGTTGCTGCGGCCGACACTTTAGCTGCTGCCGCGTTAGTGAGATAACCTGTAGTGTTTTCCATGATTGCCAAGGTGTACGCTTTTTTGACAGCAGTAACAGCAGCAGTAACAGCCTGTGACGCTTTCAATGCATCTGCTGTTCGATTTATGACCGAGTGCATAGCATAAGCGGATGCCATGCCGATTAATACCGGTGATAAGGCTTCAATCACAGGGAGTGCAGCACTAACTGTATTAGCAAATCCTTTTACAAATGGAGTCGCACTTTCAATAGCGTTTCCAACCACATCAAAAGCAGCAACGGTAACATCTTTCATGCCGTCAATATTCTCTGCAATAGAATTTCCTGTGACCTCTCGTGACAAATGATCAAAGGATTCTATTACCCTTGTAATACCTCTGGCTACCGCGTACCTCAAGTTTCCAAAAGATGTGGAAATCCCCAAGCTGTTTTCTCTTGCCAATCCTGCCAATTCGCCTGTTCCTGTGCCGACTTCGATTAATTTATCATTAAACTGATCCATCGTTATTTCGCCGTCTCGTAAAGCAGCATATAGATTATTTGTTGCGCTACTGCCAGCATACCCAAATGCTTCGGCAACCTTCACAAGTCCGACGTTCATCGTTTCTTGTAATGTGCGCCACTGTTGCATATCCATATTTCCAGTTTGTAATGCTTGGATATATTGTTCCGTACCACGTCTCGCATCGTTTGCGCTTGCGCTGGAACTGAGTAAAGCATTATTTACAGCTAAAGCAGAGTCTGCCGCTTTATCAGCATCATCAAATGCCGTGTACATACGCTGAGTGGTGTTCGTGATGTCATCCAATTTGGTTGGTAGACCATCTATGCCATCAGAAAGCCTTGTTACAGCTTGCTCTGAATCGTCAGCCGATGCGCCCAAACCTTCAAGCACTTTTGGAAATTGGTCCATTGTGTCAAACCGCGCTATGGCATCGTCCATGGATCGCCTTAATACTTGAAAAGCCGCGGCACCTACAGCAACCAATCCTAATGCAGAGGCAAACTTTTTAACCTTGCTTCCGGCTTTTTGAGATTCATTACCAGCACCTTTGACACCCTCTTCGGTTTCTTTTGCGCCATCTCCCGCTTTACGTCCGGCGGCATCCAGGTTGTCTAGGCTGGTAGTTGCTACATCAACTTGCTTGCCGTCCACTTCCAGCGATATTCTGATGCTTCCGTCACTCATTCGTCCACCTCCTCCAGCGCATACTCCTTTTGCAATTCACGCATTTGTTGTTTATATTCGCTTGAATCACCTTTTGACGGCTTCCACGCTCTAATCTGTACAATCCGTTGCATGATGGTGCTTTGTGGTAAACCATGCAATAAAGAGCGAAAAAGACTCCAGTGAAGTTTCCCTTGCAATTTATATAAATCCATTTGATAAGCCTGCAAAAAACTGGAATAGATAAACCCAGCATCTTGTTCAAAGTCTATGAAGTTTTCTTTTTCATCCTCTTGTACAGGCATTGGGTTGTTGTTCAGGTCATATTCAATCGGTCTGCTACTTTTGCTATCAATAAATTCATCGTAGATATAATTCCATAGTTCTATTGCTTCAACGCCTTCGAGGGGTTCATTTAAAAGTAATTCTAAGTTAATCTCGGCTTTTTCATGATCTCTTAAGGTGTTGTCACTCAAAACGTCAAAAGTATCAAGAACAGTGTCAAATGCAAGATTAATGTTGTACTCTTTTTCGTTATAAACAAAAGAAGTGACCAGATTGTCGTTTAATCGCATCTAAATCACTTCTTTTGCTTTGCTTTTTGTTTGTTCAGGAGTTCTTGTTTTTTCGATTCAATGATTTTACTTCTTTCTTTTTTATCTTCTTCCAGCCGCTTAGTAACAGCCTCACCAACCGCGGCGTCAATCGGTATCAGTATTTTTTCCAGTTCCCTTATATTCGGATATTCAGCATATAATTTTTCAAATGCACCATCCCCAAACATAGTATCGTACTGTATTGTAAGTTCTTCTTTTTTCAATTCAAACGCCTTATCTGCTTTGGCCAATTCGTTATCATCAGATGCCTGTATTTCGTCTGATTTTTTCTTTATTTCGTCTAGATTTTTTTGTGATTCATTATCTTTTTCGATAAATTCACGCATTGCTTCGTGACTATCATCAAACCAAAATTCTATATCCCCAATTTTTACAGGGAAACCCGATTTTTTAATATCAAATTTTAGTGCCATGTCTTACCTCCTCATAAAAATAGAGAGGCACAATGCCCCTCTACTCCAATTCTGTAAATGCCCCATCTGTGGCAGGTTCTACATTTTCAACCGCCGGGGCTTCTACTCCCCCGATCCACCGTCTCCACCACTTCCGTTTTCCACGTCCGATTCTTCCGGCTTCCTGTTATACCGGATGGTGCATGAAAAGTCCTCATACGCACTTGCATCACCAGCACCAGCAATAATATTTAATACAGTCGCTAGGCCTACCCACTGCTTTTGACCGTCAGAACGTACTACCTTATGCCAAACAAGACGATCGTCTCCGATTTCGTTCTGCAGACTTTCAATTAATTCCTGCGCTTCGTCCTCGGGGTCAAATTGTCCTTCGGGACTGTATGCCCTAGCAACAGATGTTACTGTTTCCTCCGGCGTTCCGTCCCCATCATAAAATGCCTCTGTTTCTGTTTCTTCGTTAGGTTCAACACTGATGTTAGAAATACGATGAGCTAACTGTAGCCAATCGTCACCCGGTTCATCTTCTCCTGGCGTGTACTTCTGTATAAAATGCTGACGTAATGCGTTTTTATTCCTTACCATTGATTATTCCTCCTTAAAAACTGTAATATTTGCCTGTACATCCAATAAAAAAACAAACCATCCCTGATCATCCAATTGGTTGATAAATGGTTTGTTCGTTATGATTAAATCCTCAAATTCAAAGCTGCCATCTTGGCTACACAATTCTTTTAGTGCTTCCAACTCATTTTGTACCAGCCATAAAGTATCGTGTGTTTTCGGCTGCACCTGAGATTTCATAGCAAATTCAAAGTTCAGCTGCTGGTCACTTGTGCCGTCCATGTACTCAGCGGCAACTCGACTACCCGGCAGTGGGTAAACCACGAAGGATTCACCTGTGCCAAGATAGCCCATTCTACATTGAATAGGAAGGCTCGGTATCTGGTTTACTCTTTCCGACAATCTCTCCATAAAATCCATTTACCAGCCAGCCCCCCTCATATAGGCACGTTCCCAATCGGACATATACATACCTTTTGCTTTATTATCCCATCTCGGACCAGTTCCCGGTGTGGTGTAGTTGTACATCATCATATAAAACATTCTGGCGGCATATGGCGTGTTGTAATTTATTCCCGATCCGTCAATGTCAATCGTTGCAGTCTGCCTTAAAATGTGTTCATCCGCCGGCACAAACGGGTTCATATCTGCTAAAGCTTGATTAGCCATAGCCTGTTGCCCCCTCCGGCGTGACTGTGGACTCATTTTCCTGTATGCTCCACCCAGATTAATGTCTACTCTTGCCACTAGACCACCTCCAGCTCGTATGAATAAATGGTCTTGTCATATGCTTCATAGATCGGAATAACCTTTGTTACTATGTGGTCTTGTCCGTCAAAATAAAGCTTTGACTGTGTTTTAAATTCGGGTAATGGCGTAGTTATTCCTTCATAACAAAACACCACAGCATTATAAAGTAACTGTTTCCCAGATGATGAAGAACTGTATTCAGCCCCTCGATCTATTCGGCAATTCCGAACAGTCACAGGATTGGCATAGATAGGCTGTGACCAGTTGTCCTCTCCCTGGTACTCTTTATACTCGAATGAATCAATACAGAACTCAGCAGGCGGCTTTGGCATTACCATACAGCCACACTGGCATATAATAGCCCTGTACCTTGTAAGTGAATATAAACGTCCTCGGCTACCAGTGATTTACTGGTATTCCCTGCTCGGCTTTCCGTGTTTGATACCCTTGTGCGTCCGGCGGAAAACGTCTGCGGTGTTTTATTGATAGATTCATAGGAAGTGCCACCAACCTCATGGAAATACTCTATTTGAGCCGTTAATGCTTGTTTGAATTGCTGTACACGCCATTCGTTATCGCTTTCTATGCTGTTTCTGACATAAAAATAATTTGTGACATTGTTAAGGATAGCGGACGTCTTTCTAAGCAAGCTATTAAACTCTTGATCATCTATATCCTTGGTAGTTAACTTTTTGAATTCTTCATACGTGAGATAAGGCATGTCTAACCTCCTAAAAAGGAAGGCTTTATTCGCCTTCCTCTACTTTTTCATTCTGCTGTTCACTTTCTTCAAGTAATTGCTGAAGCGTTTCATTGCTTGCGTTACCTTTGAAGTCAACATCCAACTCTGTAAGTTTTTCTTTAGCTGCTTCACGATCGAATTTTTCTTCGGCCGGCTCTTCGGTGGGAATTAATTCAATGAAATCCCCTTTACCTTTAAGATTATTTTTTACTTCATTCGCTCTTTCTTCTGATAATTCTATTTCATTATTCTTTACATAAATCTTTTTCGTGTGAGTGTCACGGAAACCTTTTAATACTTTATATTTCGGCATCTACATCACCTTACCCTTCTGGAATTTCCTCTTCGCCTTTAATGTCGATTTTGACCATGCCGTCCAAACGCTCTGGGAAGATCAATACACCAGACGCCAGAACAGTCTGTACAGATAGAGTTTCTAACATCTGACCATGAGCCATAGCAACATATCCGAACTCATCAGTACGCATATTAAATTCTTGATACGCCTCTGAACCAGCAGGAATGTAAGCCACTTGCAAGTTGTCAGAAGCAGTAGCATAAACAGTTCCCTGTGGAATCGTGTTATTTAAAATAACAACCGTACCAGTTACATCGGTGTAGTAACGCAATCCGAATTGAGTTTCTAGCGTGATGTCTTTGTTTGCAATTTCTTTTGCCACATCTAATGGGTTAACAAAAGCGACTGTAGTTATTACGTCATCCTCGAACAATACTTCCAACGCACCCCATGCAGAAGCAAGTGCGCCTTGCAGCGTTCCTGCGTTCAGGTTCGCTTGTTCAGTTCCATGTGTCTTAATTGTTTCGTACAGGTAATCACGAATGCCTTTTTGCACTTCTCGTACAAGCGCATCATCTGTGCGGTTAATCGCTTCATCACGACCGTAGCGCTGAATCGCTTCCGCTGTGGTTACTTTACGATATTTTTTGAGCGTGATTTCTTTTGTATCAGCCGGTTGAGGCGTTACCTTAGAAAGTGGAATCAATTCCCCTTCGCCTACATCTCCATCCGCCAAATCAACTTCTGGCGCAGTATACATGGTGATAGTAAAACCTTCTTGCACAGGAATCTGTCGAGTGACACCCAACATTTCAATGAACTTACTAAGATCCTCCCCGAAACGGTAAGTGTAATCGATAGATTTAGCATCTAACTCACTGAAATTATCTTGCATTTGTGTTTTTGGTTCTGGGTAATTGCCTGCTCTCGCAAACGTTTGTAAGTCCATTTTCAACGTATAATCTTTTTTCATTTAGAATCGTCCTCTCTTTATTGGAATAAGTGTCTATTTTCTTTAATTAATCGTTGACGTTTTTTGTCGTCTTTTTCTTTCATGATGGATTCCTTCGTTATCGCACCGCTGCCGCCACCGTTTGGGTTTCCTGGCGTTACAATACGTGGCGCGCCCGGTTCTTCTTGCTCGAATAGGTAATCGTGACTTTCCTGTAAGGATTTCAATTGCTCGTCAATACCGACCAACTTCCCATCTTTAAAAGTCACAATGTCCAAGTCCAGCGCGTTCTTTGCCAGTTTAGGATCTCTCGCTTTTGCATCCCGCAAGGCACTTTCGATTGCAAAATCTTTTTGTTGGGCATCCAGTTTCTTCTCATATTCTGTTTTAGTAGTTTCGTTTTGCTGCTGCAGATCGTCTATTTTCGCTTGCAAGCCTTCTGCATCGACTTTTTTTAATTCTTCTAGTTGGGAGTCACGGTCTGTGATCTGTTGCTTGTAGTCCTCTATTTGGCTTTCAAGACCTTCCACGCTGTCAGCTTTACTTTTGATGGAATTGGTTGCTTTTCCGTGAGCAGTCATTACCTGCTCGATTTGTTCATCTGTTAGACCTAATGCTTTAAGTTCTTCTCTGTTCATTTCAATTGCTCCCTTTTACATTTATTTTTACGAGTCATGAACTCGAAAAGGTTGTACTTTTACGTTGTACGAACGAATGATTGCATAATAAATAGACCTTTTAACGTCTTGTCTAGGACGTATAATTATTTAATGTGAGTTCCTTCTACTCCGCGTGGCTCTCTTCCCATCGTTCGCTTGCGTAGCCACAGCAAGGCTTCTTCTAATTTTGTAATAGCTAGTGCATTTTCTCGACAACTAAACTCTGATTTTTGAAAGTGTTCCAATCTACAAATAGCCATAGCGATTAAATCCTCATTATTTACTCCATTCACGCCATTTTCTTTAATAGGTCCCTCTTGGAAAGAGATGTTACACAATGAATCCTCTGCATCTTCTGGTGTCCCAACACTTTTAAACACTGAAAAGTGATGCGGCGCATTAAATTTAAAATCTTTCTCGTGATAGACTTTAGTATGCTTTTCAGTTAATAAATCATGTTCTAGTTTTTTCATTATCTCACACTCTTTCATATGTTTTTTCAAATATATCCGGCTTACAAGGGTATACCTCACCGTTTACGCCTTGTATAATATAGTCTCCATGTTCGCCGATCATAGTACCCTCTAATGTCTTGATTTCGCAGTACGCTTCTTCTATACTCGTTTTATTTTGTATGATAATATCACTAGAAGTTACCTTGTCCATAAACCAATCTGGCATATTATCTTCATGGTATTTAAAAGCCTCTATAACAACTGGTTTCTTACGATATTTCGCCATAATCTCACCACCTTCACATTTTACAAACGGCTACCGCACCTGGTAGCTAGGAGATTTTTGATCACCTCCATCATAATAGGCTGTTTCTATCAATTCTTCCTCATCCTCATAAGTTTTTATTAGCCTGTAATCATTATGCAAAATGACGTTTTCTTTTGATATTGAAGCTATCAAGCCGTCATTTTTATCAACTATATTTATTATTTCACTCACGTAGTCACCTCCTAATCATCATAAGAAAACCCATCTAGCAATGTATCCAATGGCGTATAAACGCGCTCCCTTTTATAGTTCCGGCTCAAATAATCGCCGTTATTCTTCAAATGGTTACGCATAGCCTTTTGCCTGCGACTAACCATGCGGCGCCAATAACCGGCATTTTCGCTGCCCATTTCCTCAGCCACCATAAGGTTTTTCTTGTATTTGACTATATCCCTTTCAATCCTGCGCTGTGTATCCCTATTCTTGGCCACTCTTTCATTCAATTCAGCATCAAATTCAGGCTGGTTGTTCGTGTTTACTCCCGGGACAAATGGTACGTGTATATGACGGCAGTTAACACCACGGTGTCCACCAGCTGAACCATACTCAGCACCCCATAATGGATCATATATACTCAAATACTCACTTTTTTCAGGGATTTCATTGGCATAACGTAAATCAACCACATTACCTTGAATGACAGAACACTGCGCTCTAGCACCTGCATGACTTGTGACAAGCACCGTATATACGCCATATTCGCCCATTCGTTCTTTTCTCACTTCGTCGTAGGTATTGCCTAATGTGGATTTTAATACGGTTCTCGTATATCCTTCTAGGCTCCATGTGTGACCACCTCTATCAACCATGCCAGAATTAATGCCTCTTTGTGCCAATTGATTAATGGATCGTTCCAGCGACTGTTCAAACGTATAAAGACCAGTGTTGAAAGATGCTGTGGTTCTGTTTAATACATCTGTATAAGCCCTTGCTGCTGTTCCAGTTCCATATGCAGTGGTGATCAACGTCTGGTTAACATAATTGTCAATGTCTCCCCATGCCTGGTTAAAATAGCCTCTCATGACCTGATCAAGATTAGTAGGCATCGGGCGTGTAGCATACGGCATAGCCTCGTCAATGTTCTGTACCATGCCTTGGCCGGCATCCTCAAACATGCGGCGTATTTCCGGCTCTGCAACGTCTGTAACTTGTGACAGATGCCTGGTAACTTCATCGTTAAATAAGCGTAATTCCTGCAGCTTTTGTGCTTGCCATGCTGTAATGTCGCTGGAACCACGCTTTAAACGCTTTATTAGTATGCGGATTATTTCTCCTTCAAGGGAGTTGTAAAGCTCTGCCATGTTGCCGCTCCACAAGTCCAATTGATTCGGTGTTATCATCCCTTACAGCCCCTAAACTGCTTTCTCTGATAATAAAAGTCACTGTAAGGCGGGATGTATATTATTTTTTTGCATTTATTGCAACGGTAGTAATTGGAATATCCCATAAGCACATAATCGTGTCTGGGTGAAATGAACAACCTTTTTATAAATTCAAGCATTCATCACTCCTCCTCCCCAAACATCCGCTTAGCAGCTTCATCACTTATTTGTGTCGGATCAATAGCATTCTCTTCTTTTATTATCATGTCGTACCATTCCTCGGCTGTTTCTTTTGGTACTTTAAATATACGCTGTATTGCTTCAGTCGATGGAATAAAGCCAAATGTCTTGGCCTGCCCGTAGAAGCGTAGTAAGGCTGCTCTGTCCTGGAAAACCCCATCATCAAAGTCGACGCCAATATTTTCCCGGGATGGTATAGGACCCGTATATACTCCGTAGAACTTAGCAAGCTCTAACACTGAAATAACCAGTCCTTTAATAAACTGCTCAACTTCATAAACATGCTCATTTCTGGTGCGGAAGGTCAAATCATTCTCACTGACTATTTCTGTTGCTGTTTTCATGCTGCGCCCATCGAAACTGAACGTACCTACAGATAGCTTTAATTCCATTTCCAGGGTACGCAGTGACTGGTTGATAGCCGATGTATATTGTTCTGTGCGAATGTCGTGCGTCGCATCATGTATGGCTTTATCCTTATCACCCATCCGCATAGACTTAAACACGTTTACATCCGGGTCAAATATTTGTTTAGGAGGATTGCCGCTTTCATCAGGTAATGTATTTAATACCGCATCATCCACAAATACGGTCCGCTGCCCCATTTTCTTTTCCCAGGCAAATTGGTCATAGGTATCGTTGATGTCTTTGAGCGTCGATGTAGCATTGTCGCAGATTCCTAAACCCAATGGACTGTGTGGGCTGATGTTATTAAACCCGGACGGCTTCAAGTAGTTGAATATCGGACGTGACAAGCCGCGAATATGGGTTTGCCTCTGCAGCCCTTCATACATTTCTTCCAGAGGCACTTCTTTCCCAATTTCTCCGGGCGACTCTGACTTGTATAGTTCGTTTGTGATAACATACAGATCGTCCCCGGTTTCGCTCTTTTCCCACTCATGAAATTCAAGCAGCGTGTAATATGTGAGTTTGTCACCATCAGCTTTAGTAGTAACGGACTTCATTACCCCCTCACTAATACCATTGCTGTTAGAACGTAACGGATAAAAAGCATTAGCAATAGCCCAGGAAAATTCCATTTCTCCATTATCGCCAAGGTAAGGACGGACAGACAGGCCACCAACAGCAAATGTTGGCTCCAGGTAGTCCGCTAGATTCTTTTTGAATTTGTTATGCTCAAATACATGCTGAATAAACTCATGAGCAGGTTCAAAGCTGTTCGGCTTATCCCTTTTCTCATCTGCATCCGAAACATATATTTCGCACTGCTCGTTAAAAACAAGGCCAGCAAGTACATTTGCGCTTAGCTTACGTATGTTCAGATGCATGTATTTGCGCTTTTTTAATTCGCCGTGTGAATTATAGTATTCTACTTTTGGATAATCCCCGGAATACTCTCTTATATTGCGCTCGATGCGCTCTAATTCCTGTGGATCAATATTAATCTTAGGATGATCATTAATACTCCGTAATGTATTGCCAGTCAATGCGTAACCTCCCTTCCTAAACCAGCCTTTAATGCGGTCTATTATTTTCAAAGCCTCACCTCCTAGACTTTCAACCTGAAGTCACGTGCATTTGATAAACATAGATATATAAATTGGTCACAAGTGTGATCGTCTTCTTCGATAACTTGTGGATTGTCATCGTGAACTGTTTTCTCATTCCAGGAGAACTTTTTATGTTCTTCAATGAAAATCTCGTTACTGTCTGCATGGTCCATTCCGGTTGGATATGGATTTTTGAGATAATAAAAACGACCCTGTGCTAAAAGGTCGGTTGGGTAGTCAATCATATCCACTTTCTTTTTCTTATTTACTGGCGTTAAATGCTGCCTATAGTCCTTGTAATACTGGTTTCTAAGTGCCCCCTCGGCACTATCTATGGTTCGATTCATAATCCTAGCACCTTGCCATTCTTCTTGTGAAGCTGTTTTTTTAATAAACTCATTCAATTCTTTTGACAGCTCGCTTGGTGCTTTTTTGTCCACTTTACCGGCCGGACTATAATAATACGTATTAAGCAATATGACTTTACCTTTAGCAGTTAGCCCATAACAGCCGTGTGTTGTCGCTGACTGCGAGTGGCCGCCGTCTGTTGAATAATATAAAGCAATAATCCTGTCATCACTTGGCAACTCGTCCAATGGCTTGAATAAATTCATATTATAAACGTTGGTACCCAACCCTACAGGCTCGCCAAGATAGATATAACGATAATAGTCATAATCATTATTCTTAATCCGGTTGATATCCTTTAGCATTTGATCAGTAATAAATCCTAAAGTGTCATCTAAATAACTGGACTCATGAACCAAGTAATCTTCCACGCCGGTCATTCTGTCAGCCCACTCATTTATCCAATGGTACGGATTGCGCGGCGGATTGTATGACCAAAAGAACTGTACAAATGGAGCATCTTCATGTTTCTGCCGCATAAAGGTGATGTTCGTCTGATCGAATTCCTCTTCACTATCAAACTCTGCAGCTTCTTCATACCAGACCGCAATAAGATCATCTATATCATTAGATTTTAATTTTACAAATTGGTCCAGGCCGTAGAAATAGAATGTTGACCCTGTTTTTTTATGGGTCAATTTGAAAGGCGAAACGGTCGATTTAAAGCTTTTGGTTAAGCCAAACAGCTTAATAGCCCACTGAACCTTATTGTAAACTGAATCTCTTATTGTGCTGCCCACTTTACGCAAAACAACCACATTGGCTTTCTTTCCAGCCATTATATATAAAACCATCATGAAGACTAATTTAAGTGCAATAACCGATGATTTAAAAGAGTTCCTACCACCTTTAAGAATGTTATAAGGTTTCTTGGATTGCCATACATCTTTAAAATGGGGATTAACGTTCTTTTGGACATTGAATATTATCTGCTTTTTTTCTTTAATCATTATCATCGCCCCATTCATCGACAATAACGATTTCTTCTATATCTTCACCTTGTTCTTTGCTCAACTTCTCAGCTTCTGCTTTAGATTTATCTATATTGGCTTGCATTAACTCTAGTTTTAGTCTGCGTTCGTCATCATCATGGGCCATTTCAAGAAATTGCTTTATGGATGTACGCAATTCAGATATAGCCCTTGATTGGGCATTTAAAAAGCTGGCTTGTCTATCCCAAGCAAATTGGAATTCCCATTCTGTTTCACTGCCTCCACCAGATTCGGAGGAGAACTCTTTTTCTTTCTTGACTTCCTTAATGATTTCACCTTTATCTTCCACGAACATAATTTCTTGTGCTCGTATGATAGCCGCATACTGTATTTGGATCTGATCCCAAATTAAATCAGCTGGATCCTCTTTATTGAGCATATCCATAATTTCTAAAGTTTCTTTAGGAATGTACCTACTGAACAGTCCGTGTTTCACTGCCGCTGAGTTTCGTTCTGTGAACTTCTTTACTGGATTGGGGTTGCCAGCTCCTTTTCTGCTTCCAGGCTTATACCTCTGATTCTTTTGAGGGGTTGCAACCTTTTGTTTAGTTGCATCCTTTTTGGTTGCATCCCTTGACCATTTTTCCCGGCTTTTCCTACTTTTTAATGTACCCAGCTTTACATTATGTTTTTCGGCAAGTGAAGCCAATGTTATTTTGCTCGTTTCCCACTCTCCTCGTATTTCCTCCCATTTAGCCATTTACATCAACTCCACCTCCGCACTGTATATACATCTACAAACTACATTTAACCAATTAGACCTTACGGTCTTTAATAATTAACTACATAATTTATTAAGAGCTCTATATAAGAGCCCTTTTCATCCCCAGTTCGGTTTCATATGACATTCGTATGACAAGCCACTTTTTTCTTGATTTTCACCTTTGCCCGGTCAATAAACTTCTGGACGGTGGGCTTTTTTATTTTCAATTCCTCGGCTATTTCCTGCATGCTCCATCCTTGTGCCATGTGGAGTAGGTAACATTGTCTTTCCCTGTGCGATAACTCTATAAGAATATTCATTAACGCTTCTTTTTCGGCTTGATTGAGCGTTTTTTCTTCTGTCTCGATGTCTAGGCTGGGGAACAAATCCATATCCAGTAGCGTCCTTCTCTGATATGCTGAACGCTTATCTATTCCTCTCAGATTCCCCGGCCTCCTGCCTGTTTTCATCCAATCAATGGAAAATGACATATCGGTTATCATGCTGTTGATTTGTTTTCTGTCCTGCCGATCTTCTTCTATTCCAAGGTTTAATTCGTCTTTCATGCTACTTAATTCCTTGCGACCATCCTCGTATTCTATTAATAATTTGTCCGCCCAATTCTCTAATTGTTGACTATTCATATCTCCACTCCCTTTGGTGAAATAAAAAAGGACACCAAACAACGCTTATTGCGTCATTCAGTATCCTCCAGTTGGCTGGTAGAACTATTATTTAGAAATGAAATCTATTATTTTTTCAGTTATTCCTTCAACCTTAACTATAGTGTCACTCAAATCACGTTTCATCTCATCTTTATCCGTCTCATTTAGAAACAGATCATGTTTATACATCGAATTATAAAATCCAAGACCTGATAATTCATATATCAATTCATCAAAGTCATCTACTACTTCACTAGGTATATAATTCGTAGGTATTTTCGAAATAAATTCATTTGTTTTACTAAATAAAGTATCATGAGTTTCAAGTAGTGGATTTAAAACTTCATTTTGTTCCCACTTTCTTTCAAGTTCTTTCAGTGCACTTATGGATAATTCAATCCATCTATGGGCCTGTTTAAACTCCGCTTTAAATGTCGATATCTTTTCCTTCCTCGATTCAGAAAACTCTTTCTTAAAAAGAAAATATGCTCCTAATATCCCTAATCCAGCTCCTAGAAAAGCACCGATAACAGTACCAATTCCTGCTACCCATGCATCAGTAGTAACGCATCCCCAGAATCCCTCACATTGTTGTATACTTACTGGTACAGTTTTCAAAACTCCTCCCCCTCATCCCACTTAATCCGCTTCACCTTCCCCTGGTGTGTTATAATTTTTGTTTCTCCGTGCACAGGAAGCTCAGCTAACCTTGCCTTGCCCTCACTGACTACAATGGCAAAGTTTCCCTCTGTCTCCATTATATCAATTTCTAGGCGCATTGTACTAGGGTTTATGTCTATTTCTTTTAATCTCACGAGGAAACCTCCTATGTTATGATTACTTTATTGGGTGCAGGAGAAATCCTGTCTATTTTTATATTCCAAATCAGATAAAACCCGTATAGGCTCTTGACTTTTCCTATGTTTAAAGACCAATTCTCTAGCTTCAAAAAATGAACAACGATGATATTCTTCAACCGCTTTTACGTATTTCCTCCATCGCTGTTGGTCTTCTCTAAATTTCTTTGTTTTAAGTCCTGCAGTATTTTCAAGTGGACTAAGAACATTTTCGGGTATCACTATTTCAATCCCTGTATCTCCATACCCTTCATTTAGAAATTCGAATATCTCCATTTGAGTATAGTCATCAAATTTTTCTTCTTGAACTATCTGCTCTGCTTCTGTTTCATCGATAATCTCTTGTTTTTTTATTAATTCGAATCTACCTCGTTGAAATGCTCCAGTATGAGATTTAACGTTATCGAACTTTGAAATATAAAACGACGAGATTCCGTGAGGGAACACAAAGTATTGGTCTCCCTCTTTCAAGACATCACTGTTGGTTGCATCAATACATATTGCCTCCATGCCTACCACCTACTTTTATACATCATTATTATGCTGTTTCCGCAGCTATTAATCTATCAATCACACTCAAGTAATCGAGTGGTACTCCATTGTTTGATTCCACCAGGAATGAGTAAACTTCTATATCATCCAATGGAATTGATTTTCTACCGCCGCTTTTGGCTTCTTTGATGTATTTCCGGAGCATATTGTTCGGAACTAGGAAAACGTCTCCTATGGCTTTCATTTCAACGATTAAGAATGATATTGCCCCTTGCTTTTCTGCTGATTCCAAATATTTGACCTGGTGATCGGTTATTTTATTTAGTGGGAATCTAGTTTCTTTAATCGTTTTTGCTTCAAATGCAATAGGTTTCCCATTGTAAATTCCGTCATAATCGACTGTAGATTTCTTGTCAAAAACACATATATGCTGATTACCTCTTGTTTTCCCTATAATCTTCATGGGAGTGGGACGCTTGTTTATAAGCGCCCTTCCTTGATTTTCATAAATTTGATTGGTGTAATCCAAAGTGTGTTCAAATGCTTGTCCGCGTTTACCTGTGTATACTGTCAAGGGCTTTCACCGTATGCTTTGGCAGCCTTGCTTTTTTCCTGGATGTGCGACCATTCCAATGTATAAAGTGACAAGCCGTCATCTACTTTTCTACCGTCCTCCAGTTGGTAGATTCCCATTTTATTCAACTGATTGATCAGGAAGCCTTTCCTTGCCCTTGTTTCTGATTCCTTCATTTTATTGCCTATTTCTGTGACCGATTGCATTTATTCCACCCTTTCTCTGCTTGCTTCTTCGGAAAATCCTCCCGGGTATCGCTTTTGCAATTTGTCGATATTTCTCTTAGCCACATCTTCCAATCTCAACCCATAAAGAGTAGCCAACCCCGATAAATAATGCAGAACGTCACCCAGTTCCTTTTTCATTTCGTCCACGGTAGTATAATGACCGTGGAACACTTCTTTTTTCACCAGTTCCGCAACTTCCCCGGCTTCCCCAGCAGCACCTAATGCATAATTTGCTCTCACACTTCCGACTTCGCCCTCGTCTGTAACATCTCCAATTATCGGCATTGTTCTTTGTGATATATCTTGATATTCGTTTAATTTCATTATTTCCTCTCCCTGTGTCGGTTTATAATCGTAATGTTCATTAAATGACTCATGTATAACATCTGTTTTTTTGTCAAAGTTAAACATTGAAAGGTGTGATATTAATGACTGAGTTATTTGAGCAAATAGTAAATATACAAAGTCAATATCAGCAGATGCAAATGGACTATTGGTTAAATCACAATTTGTTTAGTGGTATATGGTGGCTTATTGTAATCATTAACTTGTCTTCTTTGTTATTATTTATTGTTTTAATGGACAAAAAGAATATTTTATTAATGACACTTACACTATTGATTAGTTTTACATTAATTGGTATATCGAATGAGATAGGTAATTATTTTGGATATTGGGATTATCCATATCAATTCATACCGTTTTTAGAAAGCTTTAATGCAGTTGATTTTTTGGTTATCCCAGTCATAATTTCATTGATGTACCAATTTGTTAACGGTTGGAGAAAGTACCTTATAACCAACCTGATTCTTTCATCATTACTTGCCTTTATAGGTATTCCTATATCTGTGTATTTAAATTTGTATACGTTAATCAACTGGAATGTTTTTTACTCATTTTTAACATTGTTTGCAGTTGGTTGTCTGGTAAAAATTGCATCAGACTTCATCAAAAATAAATCATCTGCTAATATGACTTAAACCCAAGAGTGTTGCGTAAGTTAATTCAATCATTTTGTTCCCCTCCCTTTTGTCACATTTTCTATCTATTCAACAACAGTTACATTCCTCTTCCGCTTGCCCCAGCTGATCGCCTCATCTAAATCTGGCATATAAACATCGATGTGCTTGCCATTAATGGCACCGCCTTTATCTTCCACCGTGAAGGTTCCTTCAAATCCTTCAATCTCTACTTGGGTACCAGGAGGAAGGACGTTCCAGTCTGCTGCAATAGTCCTGCCTTCCTGGACAGTAGTTCCGGTCGCCGTGATTCCGTAAGCCGGATCGTCCGGATGCTTACCTGTTGACTCGTACCCCGCCGTGTAAGCCGTAATGGTGAATTCTCCTAAATCATTTTCATTCACTACTTCCGCAGAACTTACTTCTGTTTCTGGTTTTTCAAATTCTACCGGATCCAAACTGCTTGAAACGGTGATCATGTAGAACATGCATATTGCTATCATTTAATTCTCCTTTAAAACCATTTATTTTCCGGGTTTTCTGCAGCAACCGCAGTTGCTCTAAATGCTGCTAGTTTGTGCTTTAATTCTCTAAGTGTCATGCCGTCAGTCTCATAAAAATTAAATCTTTGGTGAAGTTCCTCTGTGATGTGATTGATCATGATGTCCTCCTGCATTGTGTGCGTTCTAATCGGTCTCATGGTTTTCACATCCTTTCAAAATAAAGTCATTTGATTATTATCCATTCCGTTCATTTTCTGTATTTCTCTATATTTTTCTTCTCCAAGTTCCTTTTGTTGGACTTCGTGGGTGGCAAGTGTCGCCAGCCCTCCATAAGCCTGTAATAAGAAACCGTGCTTTTCTGCTAGTTTCATAACTTCTTGCCAGTGCGCATCTGGGTTCATTCCACTTCCTCACTTTCTTTTAGTTTCTGGCTCGTAAATGAACCTTTTACCATCAATCTCTATAACGCTCGGCTCACCTTTTTTAAGCTTCTTAACTTCAACAACAGCTTTATATTGATCTCCTGCTGCAGCTGGCTTGTGTGAATATTTCCGTTTTATCTTGTTTTTTCTAGCTTGGTGAAATAAAGCCAAGAACACTTCATCCGGATCCCTTTGAATGTTTTCAGCTATTGATTCAATACTCCATCCACTGTTCCATTCTTTTGTAATTTGCTGCAGTTGCTTTTTTGGAAAAGCAAGCTCCAAATCCTCAAGACAATATTCATGATCGCCGGTTGCCGGTAAAATTGGTATTGTGCTAGATGCTGTGTTCACGCACTCACCTCCATTCCCACTGCTACTTTTAATCGTTCTATATCGCTGTCATCCCGGACAAAATCGCAATCTCTGTCCGGGCATGGCTCAAATTGCAGGTAATATCCATTGTCTATTGCTAGGCCTCCGGTGCCGTTGCAGGTTTTACACATGATTTATCCCCCTAACTCACAATTTGTTTTTATTTCTTTTTCTGTATAGGGTAGCGTGTTTTTTAAAACATCCAGGTAATTCGCTTCTAGCTTTATAAGTTTTCCGTTATCTTTATATTTGAATTTGAAGAAGGTATACTCTTTGAATCTATCGTTAATTTTTCGCACGACATTATATCTTGCAGAAACTCTTTTTTTAGATTCTTTTTCTACCATGTTTCCAAACTTATTCATCATAAAAGGAATTTTCTTTCCGTGGACCACAACATCATGCCATCTATGTTGTAAATTGCACCATTTTTCCACTTCCCAGTAGTCGTATATCTTTTCGCGGGAGAGATATTCTTCAACCATTCCTTCAAATGCTGATTTATTGATATTGAATCCAGCGTACACATAGCATTTTTGTAATTCCTCTAAAGTACCGCCACCAATGCTTATAAATTTTCCATGTTTCTCGTATGAACCGTGAGCGTACCAATGGTCTTTGATTTTTTCCGTACTACCATCTTTCATTTTCAATGTTAATTCTCTTCCAGCAAACGCTCCTTTGAAAGGTTGATACTTTAATAGTTCGCTGAAAATAATGTTTCCGTTATTATCTAAAGCAGAGCCAACGTAATTCATTCCGATTCTTTCAAATGTTATATCTGGCAATCTGTCAAAAGCTGAAAAATAATGACCTTGATTTTTTATGAGTTTTAATATTTTCATACCGCTTCACCCTCCACTTCATCGATTGTAATTTGATTATCCGCAATTCCTATTTCCTGCTGCTCTTTCAGATATTTCTTATAGCAAACAGGACCAAATTCACGTTCAATACTTTTTGAGTCCTTTAGCTTTCTTCCGCACCTTGAACAAGTTTTCATCAAAACCTCTCCTTTCTCCGATAACTTTCACCTTCCAACCTAATTCCGGTAGCCTTGTCCATCATCCGATCAATTATCCGTGGGCCATTATTTCCGTATTTGGCTGTCAGTTCACTTTCTGAATAGTTGGTAGTACTGATTGTCGATCTATCCAGCCTCATATCAAATACTTTGTAAAGGACATCAGAAGCCCAGGTTTCATGGCCAAATTCATTTGCTTTCACGTACTCAGAGCCAATATCATCCAATACAAGCAAATCCAATGAATCTATCATTTTGAAAATCTGCTCTTCTGAAATGTTGGAATTCTGGCTGTATGTACTCTTGATGTGATCCAGTAGATCAGTAGCTTTGATGTATAAAGATTTATATCCGTTCTGCCGCACCGCTTTTGCAATGGAATAAGCAAGATGACTTTTTCCCAAGCCTGGATCCCCGGAAAAAGCTAATGATTGGGTGCCGTCAAACTCTTGAACGAACTTAATGGCTGCCTGTTTTGCCTTCAGCTGTCTATCGTGATCGGGTTTATAAGAATTGACAGTGGCTTTTTTTAGATCGCTCGAGACCCTTTCAAAGCTCACGATGAAATTCAATTCTTTATCCCTTTGGAATTCCTCGACAGTAGGTAAATTCAATTTTTCTTTGAATTTCTGCTCTTCACATGGTTTGCAGGCTCCCATTACACCGCGTGGCGTTTCATATACTTTGTAAACCGTTCCGCATTGTTCGCATTGCTTTTCCCCAGCTTCCGGAAATGGCATTTTCATTACATCTTTAATTGGCTGCATGTTTACCTCCTAGAATCTGTCTTTGCCTGGGTCGTAATTTTGCCCCATCGCTTTTTTTGGCTGCTTGCTCCTAATTAGAAAATTATTCAATGGATCGGCTTCATTTAAAAACTTTCTAACGTCTTTATCCCTCATAAAGTCCGCCAAAGGATATTTATGAGTAAACCAATGGACGTCACTTTTATAAACAACAGAATAATTGTCAATAGCTTGCTTCAGCTCTTCAAAACTGTAATCTTTTAACCTGGCACTTATAGCTGTTTTCATTGGGCTAGTTAATTTTTGGTGTCTAATAATATTTTTAGAAAGATAGTGATCGAAAAGATCACGAATGTATTTATTCTTTTTCTCTTTCTTATCTAATTCTTCTTCTAGTTCTAGTTCTAGTTCTGTTTCGTTACGTGACGTTACGGTAACGTTACTGCCTTGTTTTGGTTCTTCTAGTTTCTTGTTTTCTCTATATTTAGCCTGTCTAACGCGATTTTTCTCTCTCATTTCCGCTAGTTTGTCAATGCTTTGGTGTTTACTCCAGTTGGATATAGATATAAATAAATCCTCATCTATTTCGATCATCCCGAATGACCTAAAGGTCTCCAACGCTAGCCTGACTGTACTTATAGGCCTGTTGAAAATAGTGGCTAACATTTCATCCGTATATGGAATATTTTCGCTTAAATAGATATATCCACTGGCGTTTGTTCTGCCTGCTTGCGCGAGAAGCTTGACCCAAATAATGAGAATGGTATCAGCTTCAGGCATCTGCTCAATTAGTCTTATTTTTTCGTCCTCAAACATCTGCGTACTAAGTTTTATCCACTTCACATCACTCATTTTTGGATCACTGCTCCTTACTCTTCATCCAATAACTTTTCGTAGTAATCAACAAGTCCGACTGTTTTAGAAATAATCTTTTCCGCTTCTACTGCGCATTTTGATGGACTTTTCCATATTTCCGACCCAGTAAACCTGATTATGGTGTATCCTTCTTTCATTAGGTTCCTTTCCCTTGCCTTATCTCTCGCGGCCTGTTCTTTGGTTTTCTCATGAAAATTATGGCCATCACATTCGATTGCAAATAAATAATTTTTATTTTCCGTTTGACACTCAATCAGGAAATCAACTCTGTACTTCCTACCATTTGCCAAAACTTCTTTTTGCGGTATCACAAATAAATGTTTAAATTCTGCCAGAACCGTTAATTCCTTGTATAAGTGTTCCTCCACATCAATCAAATGGACTGCAAGTAATTGTTCAATTGGCGTTTCACATTTAGCGACAAAAGATGCTATTGATGATTTCCTAAGCCGTAAACTTTTTTCAATTTCTTCCTTAACTGAATTCGGGAACCGTTTGAACGCTTGTAAGTTTTCTTCTACATACATTTCAAATTTGTCCGTATAATCCCGTTTCATTAAATCACCTTCCTATCTCACAAATGGCAAACCGCCCTTTTACCTTTAAAACGGTATATCCTTTGTAACGCTGCATATACTGTAGGATGCGCCCTTTTAATTCCTCTTTGTTTTTTGGTTGCTCCCAGATCCACTCCGGGAGCAATACTTTTGTTTGGTTATGCATTTTCATACATTTCCTTTAACCGTTCTTTGTAACAAACCTCGCAGAATGTTTTGTTTTCAATGGTTAAAAAGACTTTCTCCTTGAATTCAAAGTGACCTTCACAACGTGCGCAATGTCCTCTATACATAAATCAATTCACCAACTTCAACCGGTGCATTTAGTTTCTTAGTAGATTTACAGTAGTCGCATTTCCCGCAAGCTACCGGATCTGCTTCACCGGACCTTACTTCACTAATCCGTTCCAGTTTCATTTCTACATACTCAAATTCAAAATCGAATCGGCTTTCATCGAAATAAACGACTCCCTTATTTGGGATCGATTCCTTGCTGACTGCCACAATATAAGGCGTATATGCTTCACCTGTATTTTCTTCGATGATTTTGCGATACATAGCCATCTGCAGCACGTAATCCCATTTCTCGATGAAAGACACCCAGCCGTCATACTTCTCACTCCAGGACCTTGCATGTATGTCTCTGGTAGTCTTTAAATCTGTAAATAACTTTCTTTCGTGATTGATAGAATCAACTTTCATTTTCCAATCGATACCGAAAATGTTTGCCGTATAGATTTGTTCTTTTTCACCTTCCATTGCAAACATTGCAAAACTGTCATTCTTAAGCGCTTCGATCATCCTGTCTGCCTGCTCATAGTCCGCATACTTGCCGCCGCGCTTTTTAAAGATTGCGCTGTTATGCTTTTCCTGAAATTCTGCAAATGCTTCTTCTGATTCAAATGCAGCATGTGTATAGTTTCCGACCATCATCGCAGCATTTGGAAAACTGGTATATTCGCCGTTAAGGTAGGCCATTGCATCAGTTTCACACTTATCAAATTTTTTAAATAGGGAGACAGACATATACTGCCTGTCCATCCCTAATGAATAATAGTTAGTGTGGTTCAGATTGTTCATTTCTTCTTGAGTGATAGCTGGATGATTTCGCCGCAACCGGCTGTATATCGTATTTGGATTAACGTTGTACACTTTGGATAATTCTTTTACAGTAAATTCTTCGTTGTTCAAATGGATGATTCTTTTTGTTTGCTGCCGCTTATTCGAAGGTGATTTCTTCTTGACTGCTTGCATCAGCCTTCACATCCTTTTTAGGCTCTTCCTTTGGCTTGTTTTCTTTCTTGGCGCCTTTGCTCTTGTCATCTTTAAAAGCATCTGTAAGCTTTGACTCTTGCTTTGTTTTTGCATCTTTACTGAACCAATCATCCACTTTCGACATTCCGTCTTTGAGCGACTTGAATATTTTAATTAAGTCAGCATAATCACGTTCTGTGAAAGCAGAAACGTTATACCCTAAACGATCCTCTATTTGCTCTTGGGTAACTCTGTATTGCTCCTTATACGCATTCAATGCATTAGCGATACGGTCTTTTAACGGCTCTTTGTTATCCCCTTGTAAAGTACGGTTACATTCAGCGACAGCGTTGTCGATAATGTCTCCAGGGATGACTGCTAAAATGCAATTTCTCATTCTTCTCGCACCGTTATTTGCTACCAGCTCATAAATATCACGCGGATCATCTAACTTTTTTAGTTGCCCTTTCGCCTTTCTTGTATGAGGCACTGTAAACACTTTTTCGCTTCTTGTGTTCGTCTCTAGATCCCAAGCGTATGCTAGCGCTACTGATTCGCCTGGTTTTTGTTCTAACTCTTTAATTCCGAATGAAATGTTACCCCAATTCTGCGCTACGACCTCAGCCAATCGGATAGATGGACCTTCAACCTTTGTGCCGCCTCTTGGGTAGCTGTATACTGCTTCTTGTGCTAGCGTTGGTCTTTTACAAGCATCTAATATACGTTGCTCTGACTGAAATACATTCCTGGGGAATTGCCGGGCCATGAATATTTGGCCCTTTACCTCTTCCATCTCACGGCTTGACTGTGATTGTGCAACTGTCCCACCTTGGTTTCCTTGATACTGATCTGATAAGTTATTCATATACTTCATCCTCCAACTCTTTTAATTTTTCATATTCATCTGCATCAATCAGCACTTTATCCTTAAGTTCAACACTCATGCTGAATTCTCTGCTTGGGATTGCTTGCTCGATTTCGAAATCCTTCCATTGGGTATCATCATCCAAATCAAGTTCAACCTCGATTTTTGCATCCATCGGACAATCCAATAATTCTTCTATTAACTCTCTAACTGTCATTACATTTCCTCCTATTGCACCCCTATCTAAATGTGCTATAATAGGGGTACTTGTTTTTTGAAAATAATTCTTTTTTGAGACCCTTTGCAGAGGGTCTTTTTATTTTCCATCAAAATACTCGACCACTAATGGCGCATTTTGAATTTCTGCTATAACTTGATCGTTTTCGCCATAGACGTGATATACAAAGTGGATCGAATCCGGATACTCAATAGTGTTGTCGCTGATCTTTTTAACCCCGTCATATCCTACCGCATATCCAATCGCGTACCCATCTACATCATGCATGTTAATGATTTTCACGGCTTTTATCTTCGCCACCCTTAACCACTCCCTTTATTGCGCTTCTCTAATTTCCACACCCAAGTTTTCATATAAAAATGCTTCCAAGTTTTCTTCAAGAACTGCTTCATCGCCAAAAATATAAATTTTATCTCCTTCCAAAATTTCTGTTCCAAGTGCATCAATGCCGCTGTGTTCCGGTTGTTCTAACATTTCATACGGATATCCTGTCCGCTCAATTTGGTCTATCATTGGATGATTCACTCCTCTTCCTCCTAACTATTGATCATTGCGTATAACAATAAAACCATGCTGCAGATAAACAAAACAATGTATGTGTACTTAGATTCAATAACCTTGTTGATCATATAATTTCCTCTTTACAATCTCGATGTGAACACCAGATGCATTCAGCCGGTTAACCATTTCATGCATCCGATCAATCTGTTGCTTTTCGCTGGTCATTTTCGACATTTCCTGTAACGATTTTAGGAGATCGATAGAATCTTGTTTTGCTGCTTCGATATCTCCTGTTTGAAGTTTTTCCAAAGTGCTGGTTAATAGATCTAAAATGCACCAATATTCTTGACTTGCTGTTTCGATATCCTTTGGAAGAAAATGCTTTTCAAAGTTCATACAATCCACCCTTTCGCCTTCCATTCAGGAACCCTTTTTCGCATGCACTCTTTAACTGTTACTGGATAAACCTGTTCAAGTCTGGATAAGAATGAATTTATTGTTGTCTGTACATCGAGCAATTCTTTAATCCCGACCTTGATTTCTGCCACTTCATCATCCGTTATAAAATCTGGATGTTTTGCAAGGCTAACGTTATTAAAATGCTCTACAGCTTCAGCTGCTTCACGTTTGAAAGTTTCTTCTAAGGCCAGCCTGTGCCACTCGATCGCTTTATTTGCAGTAGCGAGTGGTGTTATGTAGTCACCTGCTGTCTCTCTCGCAATCTCGAAGCCATATTGAGCGTCGTTGAATGCCGCCACACTTTGTCTGGCCATTTCTTTTGTCATGTTCCTCCTATCGTTTTCTAAATGAGATGCGAGTGGCTTGCTGATATGAAGCTCAGAAGCCACATTCTCTTGGGTGTAGTCTTTTCTATCCCGTAATCCTTTCAAATGCTTTCCTGCTTTCATTTTCCTTGTTCCTCCCTTAGCTTTTGTATATATTTGAGTAACCTTTATTACTCAAATTAGTAGTATGATAGAGACATAGATTGATCTTGCTCTTTTTCCTGGACGTTATTTTGCTCTTGTTCACGGATCCAGTTATCAATCGCTTCTTTTGAAAACATGATCCGGCGGCGCAGGCGAAAATGCGGTATTTCTTTCTGCCGGACCATGGTGTAAATTGTGTCAGTGCAAACACCCAGATATTCAGCAGCATCTTTTGTGGTGAATCGTTTTTGCATTCTATACCACTCCTTCGAATTTAAAGTCGTTTATATCGATCTTGAATTCGATAGCCATTACTTTTACAACTTGGATATAGATTTCAATTAGGCGCTTTTCTTCAGAAATAACATCTAGTTTATTGATTTTTTGGATGTACGATTTAGACATACCTTGTGCAAGTGCTCTTTCTTTTCGATTGTTCAATCTGATATCGAGCTTGCAGCCAGCGCGTTTTTCAAATCGCTCATAACTTAGCTTGATAACGCTGCGATATGGTTCAACACCGGTCCAGTTTTTGGCTATCTTTCGTAAGATGACTTTTACTTTTTCGCGCCATTCGTCACTGGTGAGAGTGACAATGTTGGAAATGTTATTGACCTGACCTTCTAACTGGTTCACGCGCCTATCTTGCTCAACTAATTGATTGATGGTCCCTTGCAATATTTCCAGTTGGTTTTTTGGTTGTTCGATTTGATAAGATCCAGTTTTTCTTATAGAAGGAATGACTTCTGATGTGATCCATTTTCTGAACCGTTTAGCTTCCGGTTTGCGACTATCCAGGATGACATCATAAAGTCCGTCTTCATTAACAAAAACAGCCTGTTGTGTACGCCCAAGAGAATCTTTGATGGGGTGATTTGAAATCACGTCATCTTCTAATCTCCTTTTTACGCCAGCAACTTGGCCTAGATCTAAAATGTTACATAAGTCTTTGAGGAAAAATTCAGGTTCGCCGTTAATTTCAATAATAGTCAACTGCTGATTGTTGAACATTTTTGTTAATTGATTCATTTACATACCTCCTAGATAACGTGTTGCAACTTATGGTTGCTATTTAGTTCAAAAAAAATCGTCCAATCAACTTCTAGGACTTCGGATATTAATTTGGCTACATCAACTGACGGTGTTCTTTCGCCATTTTCTATCATTCCGTAGTACTGTCTAGTGATACCTTTGTCTGTAAGAGAAGCAACCTGTTCATGAGTTAGATGTTTTTCTTTTCTAGCGTTGATCAAGGTTTCCCTTAACTCTTTCTTTGTCATGTTTCCACCTCCGCTTTGCAACTTTTGGTTGCTTATTAATTCCTATTATACGCAACTTTTAGTTTCTGTCAATACTTTAATGCAACTTTTTATTTCTTTTTATTTAAAGCAACTGATTGTTGCTATACAATGACGATAGACGTGATATAGAGGAGATAATGTTATGATTTCTGTAAGGTTGAAGTATTTAAGAAAGAAAAGAAACCTGTCACAGCAATATATGGCTGATTTTTTAGGTATCACCAGGCAAGGTTACGGGAAATACGAAGATGGAAAAAGCGAACCAGATAGTAAATCTATTGTAAAGCTTGCTGATTTTTTTGATGTAACCACTGATTACTTATTAGATCATGATACTGAAGATGAAGATAAAAGAAGAAATGCTATAATAAACAAAATTGCAACTGAATTCCCTGACATCGACTTAATGTTCAAAGATATAGAAAATTGGACAACAGAGGATTTCGAGGAGTTATACGATTATGTTAAATTTAAGGTGAGTCAAAAGAAAAAGGGGGATTAAAGTGGCTCAATGTAAATACTGTAATAAAAAAGGTTGGTTTTTACAGGTTTCGAAAGCAGGTCTGTGCAACAATTGTCATCGTCCTGTTATCGCTTCATTAGAGAGCGTTCTTAAGGTTTTAGATGAATCAGTCAAACTGGTAAACAACTCTAAAAGTTTTAATACGCGAATTGGTAGGGTTGATTTGGCTATAGAAAAATGTGATGATTTGTATAATGAATTTTGGTCGAAAGGCATAACTGTATTTGAACCAAATCCGCACGAAGCGAAAGAGAAATTATTAAAAGAAAAAGAAAAGATTATATCGGATGAGATTCATAACCTAGTCAAAAAACACATCGAAAAGGCAAAAAGGGCGAAAACAGTTAAAACAAAGATCTCTAACGCAGACAAAGCATTGGATGAACTACTTAAGTTTAATCAACAATACAATTACGAGAATAAAGAATTAGAAAATACAATACACGCGTTTATTCACAAGGCACAATATGATGATTACATAGAAACTGCTGAAAAACACGAATTTAAAGGCGATTTCAAAAAAGCAATTGATAAATATCAGGATGCTTTGTTCTTTTTGAAAAAAGATGACATACCAGACGACTCCCAAAAGCCATTAATTGATGAATTAGAGGGAAAAATAAGTAAATTGCAAATGCAGTCAGCGAGGATTGAATAAAGCGAGGGGGATTAAATGAAAAGAATTTTATTTGTTCTGTTGTTAGCAGGTTTGTTAATAGGATGCAATAGTCAAGCGGAGCAAATAGCAGAGTACAAGGAAGAACTGCAAAACGTTGCAGATGAAATGTTAGTAAATGCTGCGGCGGCAGAGGATATATTAAGTCAATACGATATTGTTTGGAATCACACTATAAAAAGTGGTGGGGCTATTCCAGTTGAGGAAATGGCAAACGTAACAGGGTTGGAGGAAAGTGTTGTTAGAGGGTATTTTCAGGTAAACAACATAGATAATATTCCGGATGATTTTTCTAATAACATTCACTCCTTAAACGCATATTATGATGCTTCTGGAGATTTGGGAGAAATTGAAGAGGCGGCCGAACAAATTAGCAATAAAATCAACGAGTTAAACGACCCACCAGACGGATATGAAAACGTATATGACGAAGTTTTAGACATGTATCTGTACACAGATGAATACGTAGAAATAGCGTTTAACCCGGATGGATCATTACAATCTTTCAATGAAAAAGTGAACCAATTATCGAGTGAAATCACCAGTAAATATAAGAGGATTGAGGCAATTATGCCTAACGAAGATTAAGGGTGTACACAAAAATGTACGCCCTATTTTGTACACTTAAATCGAACATACATTCTATAAATGGGGGTTTTAGTTTGTATACACACCTAGAAGATTACATTTATGACCTTTATGAATTTATGAAAATTAATGAGCCGGTACAGTTATCAATTAACAATGTGGCCAAAAAACTAAAGGTGAAGGTTGTATATAGAAAAAAGAATTTCCGGTTTTATAATGAAATAATCTTAAATCAAGGAACAAAACAACAGGAATGGCAGTCATTCGGTCATGAAATTGGTCATTACTTGAGACATTATGGAAACCAGCTGCGTATGCATCGTTTGTTTATTGATCTACAAGAATACCAGGCAAACCATTTTGCCTATCATTTCTGTGTTCCAACTTTTATGCTTTGCGATACAAGCGATTTATCAGTCTATAAAATTATGGATCTATTTAATGTGGAATATGGATTCGCTTGCAGACGATTAGAAATGCATCAAAATAAACTGTTGATGATAAGGTGAACTAATTGTAGTCTGGTCAGTTAAAAGGCTACAAATCAGATAAAGAAACATGAGGCTATCATTACCGTATGAATAGAAGTTGGATACATTTCCTTATGCATTTATACAAGTCATCATTTTACGATTGATACAAGGGGTGAAAAAATTGGCTCACATTGAACATCGTGGAAAAAATAGTTATAGATTAGTAGTCACTATTGGTTATAACGACAGAGGCACTCCAATCAGAGAGCGAAAAACTGTCAAAGCCAAGAATCCAACAGAAGCAAAAAAGCACTTATCTATCTTTGAAGCTGAAATTTTGACCGGAAAGTATATTAAGCCTGAAAAAATAACCTTAGATAAACTCTATCGAGAATGGGAGGAAAAAGTAACAAACGATCAACTGGAGATAAGAACCAAAAAGGAATACGGAAATATATACAAGGAGCGGATAAAACCACAATATGGACATATGAAATTGAAGGACATACAGCCAATTCATGTATTAAACTTTGTTAATGGGTTGAGTAAGGACGGAGCAAGGTTAGATGGTAAGAAGGGGCCATTATCCAGTTCCAGTATTAATAATTGCTATAAAGCTTTCAATCACATATTAAAATTTGCCGTGAAAATGAAATGGATTACGGAAAACCCTGCCGAGAATATCGACACACCTGTAGTTCGGCATGAAGAAACAGACATATACAGTATGGAAGAATTATTAATTTTTATCGAGCATTTGAAAACGCTGCCCTTTCGTTGGCAGCTGATCGTCACCCTTGCTTTGTCAACATCGGCTCGCCAGGGTGAAATAGCTGCCCTGGAAGAAAAACATGTAGATTTTAAACGACAAGGAATTCATATTAACCAGGCCTTATCAATTGAAAAAGGTGTCGGGGTAATTCTTAAAGATACGAAAAACAAAAAGAAAAGATTCGTTTCACTTCCGGATCAACTGATGGAGTTACTTAAAAAAATGATTCACATCCGTAAGCAGGAAAACTTTAAAGCCGGTCAATACAGAGAGTGGCCAGATCATCTTTTTCTTTTTGCGAGTGAATTTGGGAAACCTATCCGGCCGGATAGTATTAGTCAGTGGTGGCGACGTTTTACAAATAGTAAAGAGTTTGAAGACTTGGGATTAAAACGCATCAGATTTCATGATTTACGGCACACCTCGTTGATGTATTTGAGTGAGAAGGGTCTTAGGTCGAAGGCAGTCCAAAATCGTGCTGGACATGCCCGTATAACGACGACGTTTGGTCTTTATGGTCATGAAGTTGATTCTGATGAAAAGATTGCAGCTGATTTAATTGGAGAAATGTTTAAACAGGAGGCGAAATAGAATTGGGGTTGATTTGGGGTTGAATTTCATCATTTGGGGTTGGAAACCATCTTGATTAATCCGAGTGTCGAGTAATTAAAGCTTGGTAAATCAACATCAATTATAGAACATTCGTTTCCTTTTCGATTACTGCAACAGCCTTCTAAGCTGTGGGTCGCAGGTTCGAATCCTGCCTGGGACGCTCTAAGGTTCATTCAACCAGAAAATCCGTCAAACCCATGTTAGTCACTCCGAAAGGGGGGATTAATACTACGTAGGTATGGCGGATTTTTTTATTTTTTCAAGCGATGACTTTGTGACTAAAAAGCCGTAAATAGTTTATGAAACAAAAATAGGAAAGCGTGTATATAGAGTTAAAAACAAGTCGATGAACGTAGTCAAATCGGAGGCGAGAATAAACAAATTTAAATAAGCCTTCTCACACATCATGTCTGTGTAAGAAGGCTTATAATTATAGCCATGTCTGATAGGAAAGTTCTTTTACTTCCTCACCCTCCGGCGTATAAAACCTAACCGATGCTTCATTTTCTTCCCATTCCATTACTACGTATGTCTTTTCCCGGCGATCCCTTGGCATGCGGATGCTGCCGGGGTTAATAAAGAGCTGATCGTCCATCTTTTCCGCACCTGCTATGTGGGTATGACCAAAGCATATGATATCGGCATTTTCTTCTTTTGCCCTATAGGACAGTGGAAGCAACCCCGATTTAACCTGATGCAGATGACCATGTACAATAAGAAAGCGAGTCCCTTCAATAAAGATCATCTCTTCATTTGGATATTTAGGGTCAAAATCACAGTTCCCGGCTACTTTATAAAAGCCGGTGAGCGCTTCCGCATCCATATCCAATTCCGAGTCTCCGCAGTGAATCATATGATTTAATTGATGCCGCTCTTTTATTTTAGATATTTCCTCTGTTAATCCATGACTGTCGCTTAATATTAAAACTTTCGGCATAAACTATCCTGTCCTTTGTTACAAAATCTCCTCTTTTAACCATTCTTCCAATTGACTAATGGCATGTTTGCGGTGGCTGATTTGATTCTTTTCTTCAGACGACAGCTCGGCCATCGTTACATGATAACCATCAGGTACAAATATTGGATCATAGCCAAAGCCATTCTTTCCTTTCTTGGAAAAACCAATGTGTCCTTCACAATATCCGGTCCTAAAAATGGTTTCCTCGCTTGGAATGGCTACTGCCAAAACACATATAAATCTTGCACTTCTTTTTTTTTCTGGTACATTTTCTAATTCATCCAATACTTTATCCATATTTGCGTTATCATCTTTCATCTCTCCAGCATATCTTGCCGAGTAAATACCAGGACTTCCACCCAAATGATCTATCATTAAACCAGAATCATCGGCTAACACAGGGATGGATAAATTCTCTGCAATCTGTTCAGCTTTCAACGCTGCGTTTTCTTTAAACGTAATTCCTGTTTCCTCTATATCAGGAATTTCTTCCTCAAGATCAAGCAACGAATATGCTTTAATGCGATACCCGGAAAAGAAAGCTTTAAACTCTTTCGCTTTTCCTTTATTTTTTGTTGCAACAAGTATTTGTTTCATATTTCTCTCCTATTGTTTTGTTTCTCCGATCCGCGCTGTTAATTCTCCTAATGTGTCTTTTTGTTTACGAAAAATTTCTTCCAGCCCTTCGCTTGCAAGCTTTAGCATTACTTTCAACTGGTCAACGGAAAAAGTGGCTTCTTCCCCGGTGCCCTGCAATTCCACAAATTCACCGGAACCTGTCATAACTACATTCATATCTACAAGTGCCTTTGCATCTTCTTCGTAATTTAAATCCAGCATTTCCATTTCGTCCGGCAATACGCCTACAGATGTGGCAGCTAAAAAGTCAGTTACAGGCATTTTTTGAAGCACTTTATCATCGAGTAATTTACCAAATGCCAATACTACAGCAACAAATGCACCCGTGATCGAAGCTGTTCTTGTTCCCCCGTCTGCCTGAATGACGTCACAATCTACCCAAACGGTTCTCTCACCTATTTTATCTAAATCAACGACAGACCTGAGTGCTCTGCCTATCAAACGCTGTATCTCCATCGTTCTTCCGGAAACTTTTCCTTTTGATGATTCACGTATGTTTCTTTGTTCAGTGGCACGGGGTAGCATGGCATATTCCGCTGTGATCCAGCCTTTACCCTGCCCGCGCAAAAATGGAGGGACTCTATCTTCAATACTTGCATTACAAATTACTTTTGTATTTCCAACCTCGATTAGAACAGAGCCTTCCGGATGGTTAATATAGTTTGTTGTCATGGTAATTGGTCGTAAACTGTCTGCATTTCGCTGATCATTTCTCATGGCCTATTCCTCCTCGTTTCCATCATTAGCTTAACACATTTTGCTGATTTCAACACTAATAACGTAAAAACTATAATGCTTTCATCCGGCTTTTTTTATACATAGTAAGGTACTTGCTTCATTTTCAAATCAATCATGTAAATTCACAAATGAAAAAGAGGCTTTTTCGTTCAGCCTCTTCCAGTTTATACTTCTTGCGCTGGCATGAAATGTTGATTTGTTACCGGTTCATTATACGCTTCTCCATTTTCATTTACCAGTTGATCCACATTTTCCACACTTACGTTTATGGCTTCGATTTCCTGATTTTCCGTTAAAGTTCGAACGAGGGTTTCCATTACTTCATCCGATATGATGGATTGCTCGCGGTCTTGTAGGATTTCTTTACTGAAAGTTAAGTTAAGTACCCCGTCTTCCAATGCTGGGTTATCAGCCAACGTTGTTTCAGCATTAAACACATGCGTGATATTTGATTGCATTCCAGGTCCTTCGAGTAGCCCCTGTACAATGGAAGCATATTTATTTTCTTCTGCATCTTCTACATACTGTGTAACGGGCACATAATACCTGCTTTCATTATGTTCTGCAGGATAATACATGGTTACAGCCTGACTGTTCATTATATTTAGGTCCGTATCCATTACATTAATACCGTTTTCCCTGGAATATCCTTCACCAATCGGGGTTCCGTTCACCGGCATTTCCTGTAATGGATGACCGTTCATTCGCAATTGAACTTGGTAAACATTTTCAAACTGTGTAAGTGTATGCGTAACAGATTCTACAATTTTTACTTCATCCGCTGCATCATATTCTTCAAATTCATTCGAAAAATCAACGATCATCGTGCCATCTTCCTGAAGATTTACCCCAAGTACTTCTGTCCCTTCCGGCAATACTGCTTGAAATCCATTTGGCAACATAGGAGTAACAGGCCCGCCTTTGACCAGATGCTCTAACACTTGCTGTGCAACTTGATTTGATTCCGGCGCTGGTAATTCCAGAGTTTGTGCTGCGACCAATCCATTTGCATCAAATAAGTATAACTGTCTAGGCGTCATTTCGCCTTCAACCTCATTTTCTTCCGCACTCCCGGCTGTTTCATCATTTTCTTCTTCCGTAATAACACCGTCTAAATTATCTACGGCTTCTGCATCCTGTGGCGGGTCCATTTCCTCCAATGATTGTTCCCCCTGAAAGCAGCCAGCCAAGGTAATTGTCAAAATCATTAATCCCGTTATCCATATTCCGCGCTTTAGCATGTGATTCCCTCCTATGATGGTTTGTACTATTATATATACGAGCTCATCACAAAAATAGACCAATCAGGAAGAATTAATTATAATCTTTAGGAAGGAAAATCATAAGACATCATGCGGAATTAGCAGAAAAAAATAGTAGTTTTTGCTCATGTTTATTAGTATAAAAGAAAAAATCATTTTAACCCTAAAGGTTAAATTTATCCCGCTGCTGCAATTAGTATCATTTAATATCAAAAGTGCAGTAGCCGGGATAATATTTTTCAAACAGTAAAAAGAGGCTGAGACAGAACTCTGAGTAGTTTTGAAAATACGAACCATCCACCACAGTAGCTCCGGAAATATACGTAGACTCCTGTGGGAGCAAAGGCATCGGTGAGACCCCGCAGTGCGACAGCACGAGGAGGCTCACCAGCCGCCCATGGAAAGCGAAGTATATTTCCGGAGCGAGTCATAAGATTAATGTTGTTCGGATTTTCGTTTGCTAAAATGGTTCTGTCCCAGCCTCTTTAGTGACGTATATATTAATTATAATGCCAATTTCGAATTTACTGTTTCATAAAGACTGACTTTTTCCATCCGGACAGTTTTCAAATTATTTTTTCCAAAAATTCGATTGGACAGCTCTTTGAAAATCCCCAATTCTCCCGTTGTGTAAAATTGATGCACCGGTAATGTATCACGGTTATTCAACAGTTGATGGATATCCAGCACAGTACTTGTCTCCCTGGCTGTTTCCTCGCTAGAGGAAATGACTTTCACATGCTCGCCCACTGCCAATTGTATGACATCCTTAATTAAAGGATAATGCGTACAGCCCAAAATCAACGTATCCATTTGCATGTCACTATTAATTGGGTTTAAGCTATTTTCTACTACTTTTTTCGCCTTGCTTCCCGATAGGACACCTTGCTCGATCATCTCAACAAGCAAAGGACAAGCCAATGTATTTACACGGGTATCAGCATTAATGTTTTTTATCGCTTTAACGTAAGCTTCACTCTTCACTGTACCTTCCGTTGCTATAACACCAATATGGTTATTTTCCGTATACTTAATGGCTGCCCGTGCTCCGGGTTGAATTACCCCTATCACCGGAATTAGCAGCTTTTCCTGCAGGTAATTTAAAGTAAAGGCTGTAGCCGTATTACAAGCAATTACTAGCATTTTTATATTCTTTTCCAATAAAAAACCAACAATTTCTTTCGTAAACTGCAGTACTTCTTCTTTTGACCTCGGGCCGTATGGGCATCTGGCTGTGTCACCAACATAAATCAATTGCTCATTTGGCAGCTGCCTGATCAATTCATTGACGACTGTTAATCCCCCAACACCTGAGTCAATTACTCCGATTCCTCTTTCCAATGATATCCCCTCATTCAACTTCTTTAATACTTGTCATATTTCTTCATTTCTTCATGCAATAATGCAAGCAATTCATGTAAGTTATCTGTTTGTTTATCTGTAAAGTTCTCTAATACTTCACCTAAATACTTTTGCCGTTTTTCAATTACCTCATGTATAATGTTTTTACCCTTATCCAAAACATGAATCCGTACCACTCGCCGGTCTTTGGAATCACGTACCCTTTCTACCAGATTGTTCCTTTCCATCCTGTCCACTAAATCCGTTGTTGTACTAAAAGCAAGGCTGATCTTATTTGACAGCTCTCCAATAGTCAGATCTCCCTCTTCCAGCAGCCATTGAAGCGCCACGAATTGTGGTGATGTAATTGGATAGTTTGTTAATATTTTTCTTCCATTTTGTTTCACAATGCCAGATATGTAACGCATACTTTTTTCTATTTTATTTATTGTCATTTTTGTATCCTTTTCCATTGATAGTCCCCCCTCTCGATGTATGTTGTTTCTTTGATGTATCAATTCTAAGATATTAAATCAGTTATTTATCATAATATATGTGAATTGGAGTAATTCGTTCAAAACAGCCTATCATAATAAAATTTAAGCTAATTATACCAAACTTCGACTATTTTCGCTCATTTTGTACGTAGTTATTATTCAATTCCTTTATGGAGGATAATGGATGCACTCTTTTCTTCCACCAAACATATGCTATTATTGACTAAATAATATCCCTTCAGCCTGCAGCTCTATGACAGCAAGGAGGGGTTGGAATTTGAAGGACAACGAGTATAAACCGAAGCAATTACTAACAAAACGGGAAAAAGAAGTATTCGAACTACTAGTACAAGACAAAACAACAAAAGAAATTGCCCAGGAATTATTCATATCAGAAAAAACTGTCCGGAACCATATTTCTAATGCTATGCAAAAGCTAGGCGTTAAGGGGCGATCACAAGCCGTAGTAGAGCTCCTTCGCATGGGGGAACTAAAGCTCTAGAAGTAACCGACTTTCTATTAAGGAAAGTCGGTTTACAGGCTTTTCAACTGGGAAAACCGACTTATTTAAGCGAGAGTAAAAGGGCAGTTGAGCTAAGCATTCTGCATTTTATGTTTAATTTCATCTTTTAATGGGACAGGTTTTCCTGATTCCTGATCGATAAAGACAAGTCTGCCCCTTCCTGTCAACGTGATTTCTTCCTTCTCGTTAACCGCCATATAATGAAAATCAATGGAAGTATTCCCTACATGATGTGCTTTTACATACATCTGAATATTTTCACTGAAATATATTTGCTTTAAATAATTACATTGCATATCTGCGACAACAGGAACTCCTTCTTCATATACACCCCCGGAAAATAATCCCAGTGATTTTAAAAATTTTATCCTTGCTTCTTCAAAATAGATGAATGGAGATACATTATTCATATGACCAATCATATCGGTTTCTGAAAATCGAATATATACCGGAATGGAAAACTGAAACGTTGACCGCCATTGTTCGAGATCTTCTATGTAATCAATTTTTGCCATGATTATTTCCCCTTTTATTTCCTGATTAATAAAATGGTATTTATTTTTAAATTTGTGTTTATGTTATTGTTCGATTGCAGCATTTATAAGCTGCAATGGGCTTAACAATAGCTTTTTTTACTCGTTTATATAACTGAGAACCCTTTCAATGCTACGTCATTTTCTTTTAACTTAAAATATCAGAAAAGATTGCCATGATACATGATGATACCTTCTTCGCTTCAGATTCTCTCGATGCTTGCTTTGACTCATATTTCACTAATTTTACGCTTGAAAAGGCATCTATAAACACTTCACTTCATCTTTCATTCTATGAAAAAGACCCAAACCACAATTGGCTCGGGTCGTTAACATTTATGAATTCAATAATTAATGTGCATTGTCACCGCCAAAAAAGTTTTTAAATGCCTGTATATTAGTCGCACGGTTCATTGCAGCAATAGAAGTGGTCAAAGGGATCCCTTTCGGACAAACCTGTACACAGTTTTGTGAGTTTCCGCAGCCATCGATTCCGCCATCTTCCATCAGGCCGTTCAGTCTTTCGCTTGCATTCATTTCACCCGTTGGATGTGCATTAAACAAGCGAGCCTGGGATAATGCAGCAGGTCCTATGAAGTTGGATTTATCATTTACATTTGGACAAGCTTCCAGACAAACACCGCAAGTCATACATTTTGATAATTCATATGCCCATTGGCGTTTTTTTTCAGGCATACGCGGACCAGGTCCCAAATCATGCGTGCCGTCAATCGGAATCCATGCTTTTACTTGTTTCAATGCATCAAACATGCGCTCCCGATCTACAATTAAGTCACGGACAACCGGAAAAGTAGACATAGGCTCCAGCCTGATTGGGTGTTCCAATTTATCCACGAGTGTTGCACATGATTGTCTTGCTGTTCCGTTAATTACCATGGAACATGCGCCGCAAACTTCTTCTAAACAACTCATATCCCAATAAACAGGTGTTGTTTTTTCCCCATTTGCATTTTCCGGGTTTTGTCTGATTTCCATCAATCCGGATATAACATTCATATTCTTACGGTAAGGAACGTTAAAGGTTTCCTCATAAGGAGCAGAATCGGGGCTGTCCTGTCTGGTTATAATAAAAGTAACCGTTTGTTGTTCTTCAGCCATTGTTACTTACTCCCTTCACTTTTTTTAGTATAGTCACGTTTACGTGGTTTAATTAGTGACGTGTCAACATCCTCGTACGTAAACTCTGGTGAATTCGTTTCTTTATTATAGCTGGCAATGGTCGTTTTCAGCCATTCCTCATCATTACGATCCGGAAATTCAGGCTTGTAATGAGCACCGCGGCTTTCATTTCTGTTGTATGCACCAATGGTAATGACTCTTGCCAGTTGTAGCATATTTTTTAACTGCCGTGTAAACATTACCCCCTGATTACTCCAGCGTGAAGTATCATTGATATTAATATTTTCCCAGCGTTCGATCAGCTCTTTGATTTTTTCATCTGTTTTAAGTAATTTTTCGTTGTCACGAACCACTGTCACATTATCCGTCATCCATTCACCAAGTTCTTTATGGATGGCATATGCGTTCTCGGACCCTTCCATGCTCATCATTTTTTCGAAAGCTTCCTGTTCTTCTTTCACTTTCTCCTCGAAAAACTCAGGCGGTATATCTTCAGCATGTTTATCCAAACCGTCCGTATATTTAATTGCACTTGGTCCTGCCACTGAGCCCCCATATATAGCTGAGAGCAGGGAATTTGCCCCTAAGCGATTTCCTCCGTGCTGTGAATAATCAACTTCACCAGCTGCGAATATACCAGGGATGTTTGTCATTTGATCGTAATCAACCCAAAGCCCTCCCATGGAATAGTGAACTGCAGGGAAAATCTTCATTGGCACTTTACGCGGATCTTCTCCAACGAATTTTTCATAAATTTCTATGATACCGCCCAATTTTACATCTAATTCTTTTGGATCTTTATGGGAAAGGTCAAGGTATACCATGTTTTCCCCGTTAATACCGAGTTTCTGGTTTACACAGACATCAAAGATTTCCCTTGTTGCGATATCACGCGGGACAAGGTTTCCGTATGCCGGGTACTTTTCCTCGAGGAAATACCATGGTTCACCGTCTTTATATGTCCACACCCGGCCACCTTCACCACGGGCTGATTCACTCATCAGTCGCAGTTTATCATCTCCGGGTATTGCGGTCGGATGAATTTGAATAAATTCCCCGTTCGCATAATTTGCACCCTGCAAATACAAAGCGCTTGCAGCAGAACCGGTATTAATCATGGAGTTTGTTGACTTCCCAAAAATAATTCCCGGCCCGCCGGTAGCCATAATAACAGCATCTGATGGAAATGCTTTTATTTCATGGTCTGTAATGCTCTGGGCGACAATCCCTCTGCTGATACCTTCATCATCAATAGTGGCACCGAGGAATTCCCAGCTTTCATACTTTGTAACTAAACCCTGAACTTCATAACGTCGCACCTGCTCGTCAAGTGCATATAATAACTGTTGACCTGTAGTTGCCCCTGCATATGCTGTACGGTGATGCTGTGTTCCGCCAAAACGACGGAAATCAAGCAAGCCTTCCGGAGTACGGTTAAACATGACCCCCATTCTGTCCAGCATATGTATAATACTAGGTGCTGCGTCACACATCGCTTTAACCGGCGGCTGGTTTGCTAAAAAGTCGCCACCATAAACTGTATCATCAAAGTGAATAGCAGGAGAATCCCCTTCTCCTTTTGTGTTTACTGCACCGTTAATACCGCCTTGGGCACATACAGAGTGAGATCGTTTAACGGGAACAACGGAAAATAAATCCACGTTCACACCTGCTTCTGCTGCTTTGATGGTTGCCATTAAACCAGCAAGTCCACCGCCTACCACAGCAATTTTACGATTACTCATGATAAATACTCACTCCTTTTTTTCTTTACGTTAAGCTCCAAAAGCAAATGTAATTAAAGTTCTAATTCCAATAAAACTTAATCCTAAAAACACCAGTATTGTTGCATAAGTAACGATTCTTTGAGACTTCGGTGTTTGTGTAATACCCCATGTAACAAAGAAGCTCCATAGACCGTTTGCAAAATGGAAAACGGTTGACAACACACCAATTACATAGAACCAGAACATGATTGGATTCGTTAAAATCCCTTCCATTAAGCTATAATTCAGATCTGCATTGCCAAGCCCGATCTGCACACGCGTTTCAAACACATGCCATGCAATAAACACGAGTGTAACCAGCCCGGTAATACGCTGGAGGTAGAACATCCAATTTCTGAAATAACCGTACCTCCTAGTGTTGTTGCGTGCAACAAAGACAATATACACCCCTAAGATTGCATGAAATAATATCGGCAGATAAATTACAAATATCTCCAATAACAGAACAAATGGTAGACCTGCCATAAATCCTGCTGCCTGATTAAAACTTTCTTCACCGTATACGGCAAAATGATTCACCAATAAATGCTGGGTAAGGAAGAGACCAATTGGTACAACCCCCAGGAGTGAGTGTAATCTTCTGGTGAAAAATTCACGATGCTCCGCCATCTGTTACCCCCCTTTTAGTTTACAATGATATTATACTTATTGCACAAGCAGAAATTACAGATGTTATAAATTCACGAATATTTTTGATAGAAGAAATCGTACGCTCCGTATCATGATATGTAATTAATTTGCCCCCACACTTATATATGGGAGGCTTCATTCATGAATTTATATGATGTTCCATACAAACTTGTACAAATTATGACATTACAATTGTACTTCTAACTACGAAAAGCGTCAAGAAAACCCTATATATTATTTTTAAAATATGTGCTATTCGTTATAATGATGATGTACAATATTCTTATGCAATGATGTGTTATACCAATATTTATACATTAGAAAAGAAGTTAGAACCTAGTATGACTTGCAGGATTCTTGAATTATATTGATAATGTAATTTGTAAATAATAATATAGGTTCAAGGGTCTTTTGCTTACAGGAAGGGTGACATCCATGTCGAAAGAAAAAGAGAAAATTGCCATTTCCCAACTGGATGAACTGCATACGAATGGGGCCGGTTATGATGTTCTCCGCTATTTAGGTTTACCAGAACTGCTTGGGCAAGAAGCCGATACGCTTCTATATTTTATGGGCAGAAATATTGCGAGAAAACTTGAAATACATACAGTGGAAGATGTATCCTTTTGTTTTGAAAAACTTGGCTGGGGAAAACTGGAGTTAGTAAAACAAAAGAAGAATCAGATGATTTTTCAGCTTATGTCTGATGCGGTAGCTTATCGTCTTAAATCCGCATTAAATACCGATTTCCGCCTGGAAGCAGGTTTTTTGGCTGAAGCAATTCAAATCATTAATGGTGCCGAATGTGAATGTGTGGAAGAAATTAATAAGCGCATTTTTCAAGTACAATTCAGTGTGATTTATTCGAAGTAATACTGGAATGCAGAAAAAGCTGCAGTGTAATATTAACTCTACAGCTTTTTTTCATTTTCTGTATTTAAATGCTGAACAATATCCTTGGCAGTATTCTCTGGAATACCCAAGTTCGTAATATCTGTTACAGAGGCTTTTCTAATTTCTCCAACTGACCTAAAATGCGTCAATAATAGCTTCCTTCTTTTCTCACCAATACCCGGTATCTTATCCAGCTCCGATTGAAATAGGTTTTTACCGCGTAATTGCCGATGAAATGTGATCGCAAACCGGTGAACTTCATCCTGAATCCGCTGTACGAGGTAAAATTCCTGTGACTGTCTGAACAAAGGGACTACGGTAGCTGGATCACCATAAAGAAGTTCACTTGTTTTATGGCGATCGTCCTTGGCTAAACCGCATAATGGTACATCTAGACCTAATTCATTTTCCAATACATCAATAGCAGCACTCATTTGTCCCTTACCGCCGTCTACAATGATTAAATCCGGTAGTGGAAGTTCTTCCTTTATTACTCTTCTATACCTACGACGTATAACCTCCCGCATTGTTTCGTAGTCATCCGGACCATCGACATCTCGTATTTTATACTTCCGATACTCTTTTTTATTCGGTTTTCCGTCAATAAACACGACCATAGCAGAAACAGGGTCTGTCCCTTGTATGTTTGAATTATCAAATGCTTCGATACGGTGCGGCAGCTCTATGTTCAGCACTTTTCCCAGTTTTTCAACGGCGAGAATCGTTCGTTCTTCATCTCTTTCGATCAATGTAAACTTCTCATTTAACGCAATTTCCGCATTTTTAACGGCAAGCTCTACAAGTTCTTTTTTTCTGCCTCTCATCGGTATATGGACATCTACCTCTAGCAAATTTTCCACCATTTCTTTATTTGTGCCAATGGGAAGTAGTATTTCTTTCGGTTTTAAATGGTGCTGATGGAGATAAAACCGGCCGATAAAACTGATAAACGTTTCTTCCGGTGTATCAAAGAAAGGAAAAACCGCCACGTCCCGTTCAATCAATTTGCCCTGTCTGATAAAAAACACTTGAATACACATCCAGCCTTTATCATAGCTGTAACCGAAAATGTCTCTGTCTTTCCGATCATTCAGTGTCATTTTCTGTTGTTCCATAACAACTTCAATATGCTGAATCTGATCCCTAAGCTCTTTTGCCCTTTCAAAGTTCAGCTGTTCGCTTGCTTCGTACATTTTCTTTTTTATATCCTGTTTAATATCTTTAAATCCACCATGTAAAAAAGAGCTTATGTTTTGTACGATCTTTGCATACGTTTTCGCAGGCGGCGGTTTTTCACTGCACGCCAGGCATTGCCCCATATGATAGTAGAGGCAGACTCTTCCCGCCGGGTTATTGCATTTCCGCAGCGGATACAGCCTATCCAGGAGTCTCTTAGTCTCCCTTGCTGCAATCACATTCGGGTAAGGGCCAAAGTACTTCCCTTTATCTTTTTTCACTTGTCTTGTGATTAATAAGCGGGGATGTCTTTCCGAAGTAATCTTTAAATAAGGATAGGATTTATCGTCTTTTAACATGACATTGTACTTTGGATCGTATTTTTTAATTAAATTCATTTCCAGAATAAGTGCTTCCATTTCGGAAGTGGTAACAATGTATTCAAAGTTTTCGATTTCCTGAACGAGCCGCTGTGTTTTCTTATCATGAGCACCCGTAAAATAGGAACGCACCCGGTTTCTAAGCAGCTTTGATTTACCCACATAGACCACGGTATTATGTTTATCCTTCATTAAATAACAGCCCGGCTGTGCCGGCAGAACAGCTAATTTTTCTTTTATCGTCGAGTTCATATTTTTCAATCCTTCATGCATTAGAAATCCCTTGTCACAGAGTGCAACAAGGGATTTTCAACTTTTTCATATCATTATTATATCATGTTTTAAGCGTGTTTGTTAATGATATCAACAAGTGCTTCTTTTGGCTGGAATCCAATGATCTGATCTACAACTTCTCCATTTTTAAATAATAAAAGTGTAGGAATACTCATTACACCGTATTTTCCGGCTGTTTCCTGATTTTCATCTACATCCAATTTAACAATTTGCACTTTATCTTCCATTTCCCCATCAATTTCCTCAAGGACTGGTGCAATCATTTTACAAGGTCCGCACCACGGAGCCCAAAAGTCAGCCAGAACCAGGCCTTCAGAAGTTTCTTGAGAGAAATTTTGGTCAGTTACATTTACAATAGCCATTTTATTATTCCTCCTTAATCTTTCATCACTTTAAAAGAAAGTATATCATTAATTATTTTCTCATACTAATAATCTGCTTATGCACTTATTGTAACAAATGAAGCCACTGCTGATAAACTACAAGGTTGTTAAGCAGGAGAAATTAAAGTATTAAAAAAAGCTGCCTGATAACCCCTCTTCCTTCTTCAGAAATCCTGGAATCAAGTTTAACAGACAGCCATTTTATTTGTTTATTGTTTCAGCTTTTTAATTTCTTCTGTCAGCATTGGAACAATTTCAAACAAATCCCCAACTAGCCCATAGCCCGCCACATTAAAGATATTTGATTCAGCATCTTTATTGATCGCAACAATTACTTTCGAGTTAGACATACCGGCCAGATGCTGGATAGCTCCGGAAATACCTACAGCAATGTATAAGTCAGGTGTGACTACTTTACCTGTCTGTCCGATTTGCAGGGAGTAATCACAGTACTCAGCGTCACATGCCCCGCGTGAAGCACCTACTGCACCGCCCAACACTTCTGCCAGTTCGTATAGCGGCTCAAAGCCTTCCTTGCTTTTCACCCCGCGTCCGCCTGCAACAATGACGTTTGCCTCTGATAAATCAACACCTTCTGATGCTTTGCGGATAACATCTTTAATAACGGTCCGGATATCTGTTACATCCACCTCTTTAGCGGTAACATCTCCTGAACGAGCGTCATCTTTTTCCAGTGATGCGATATTGTTTGGACGAATAGTGAAAAATGCCATTCCATCTGTAACGATTTTCTTCTCAAATGCTTTTCCGGAATAAATTGGTCTTGTGAATACTGCTTTGTCATCATCCACATCTATCGAGACAGCATCGGAAATAAGGCCGCTTCCCAGTTTGCTTGCCAGTTTTGGTGTCAGGTCTTTCCCGATGGATGTATGACCCATCACGATGCCATCCGGAGATTCATCGTTAATGACAGCCAATGCCGCCTGACCGTAACCCTCGGAAGTATATTTTTCCAGATTATTGTGCGTGACAGTTACCACTCTGTCTGCACCATATTTGATCATTTCTTCTCCTTGTGCGTCCAGATCACCTGCGCCCAGTACAACACCTACAATTTCATCTGCATTTATTTTTTTCGCTGCCGCGATTGCTTCAAATGATACATTACGCAATGCGCCATCTTTTGATTCGCCTATAACCAATACTTTATTACTCACGTCTTCTTGCTCCCTTCTGTCAGCAAAATGAATAAAAGTTTGTTTGTCGATTCAGCTAAAACTAATAAAATGTTCTAATAGTATAATAGACTTTACCCGTCCCGTTTCCGGCGACCAGCACCTCTTTACGGTGGTGCGAACATTAGCGGAGTCCCAAAGTTCATTCTGTACGTCGCTAAACTGACGCCACGCTTTAGTTTTTTTACAGTACTTTTTCGTCGTTTTTCAGTATGGATACCAGTTCCTGTACCTGTTCGCTGGCATCACCTTCAAGTACTCTGCCTGCTTCTTTTTCCGGCGGCAGGAAGATATCGATTGTTTTTGATTTTGGCTCCAGTTCATCTTCATCCAGGTCTAGATCATCGATTTCCAGCTCTTCCAATGGTTTCTTTTTCGCTTTCATGATACCCGGAAGAGATGGGTAACGGGGTTCATTCAAGCCCTGCTGGCAAGTAACGAGTACTGGCAGGCTTGTTTCCACAATTTCCACGTCGCCTTCAACGTCTTTTTCTATCGTTACATTTTCACCATCGATTTTCAGGTCAGTAATGGTCGTGACATAAGGAATTCCCAAGCTCTCTGCCACTCTCGGGCCCACTTGCCCACTGGCTTCATCAATGGCAACATTACCACCCAAAATTAAATCAGCTTCTTTATCTTCAAAGAATGTTTCCAGAATTTTTGCCGTAGTAAAGGCATCGCCTTCTTCAAGGTCATCTTCCGTATTGATAAGAACTGCCTTATCCACACCCATAGCAAGGGCAGTGCGCAGCTGTTTTTCAGAGTCTTCATCACCAACTGTGACAACGGTTACTTCACCGCCATGTGCATCACGCTGGTTTATTGCTTCTTCCACCGCATATTCATCATACGGATTGATGATGAATTCTGCACCGTCATCTTCTATTTCTCCATTGGAAACGTTAATTTTCTCCTCGGTATCGAAGGTTTTTTTCAATAATACGTATATATTCATGACATATCCTCCTTATAAACTACTATTTATCCTGAAAATTTGGTTTGCGTTTTTCGATAAAAGCTTGTACACCTTCTTTGGCATCCCAGGAACCGAATATCTCGGAAAACTCATGTGCTTCAGCTTGTACACCTTGGGAAAATTGCCCCGTCTTGGCATACGGAATTAAGCGCATGACACTATTAATCGTAAGCTTGCTTTTTGCGGCAATCTTCTCAGCAAGATTCATAGCTTTTACAAATACATCATCTTCAGCGGTAACATGATTTGCAAGACCTAATTCATAAGCTTCCTTCCCGCTGATTGGTTCTCCAGTAAGTATCATTTCATATGCTTTTGGTGTACCAACATACATCGGAAGTCTTTGTGTTCCTGCAAATCCCGGGATAATTCCCAGTGATAATTCAGGAAGCCCCAGTTTTGCATTTTCAGTTACTATACGCATATGACAAGCCATCGCCAGCTCAAGTCCGCCACCTAAGGCCGCGCCATGAATAGCTGCTATAATCGGTACGGGAAAATGCTCCATACGATCAAATAACTGCTGGCCTTTTTCTGCCAATGATTTGTAATCAGAAGCTTCTCTTAGAGAAGTGAATTCTTTAATATCCGCTCCTGCAGAGAAAAAATTTCCATTCCCTTTAATGACTACTGCCTTTATATGAGAGTCCTGCTCTATTTTATCCAGGTTTTCTGCGAGATCATTTAATAGAGCAGAAGATAGCGCGTTTGCAGGCGGGCTCATAACTGTTAAATAGGCAACATTCTGGTTCGTTTCGTACGCAATGGCACTCAAAGTTTTATCCCCCTAACGTTAAAAAATACAAGAAAACACTTACATACATTTTCTATCATACAGAAAATCCATTCGTTAATAAAGTGTGAACCTTCGATGTCTGTTTGACAATATCATACTTGTGACCTTGCATTACCCAGTTTGTGACAGTTTCATCCAGTGTGCCGAATATCATTTGCCGAACTAGCGGCAAGTTTAGGTCATTTTGATATAAATTCTGTTTGATTCCTTCCTGGATGATGGAATCTATGACGGTTAAATACGGTTTTAGCACTGCATTTATTTTTGTTCTTAATTCCGGATCCGACTGTCTTAATTCTAGCTGTGTAAGAATTGCCAGGTTGTGATCATTAGACAGCTGTTTAAAATGCATATGGATTAATGTAAGCAGTTTTTCATTTGCATCTTCTTTTTCTTCTATACTTTGGGAAATTTCCCCTATGAACTGACCCATTTTTTCTTCAAAGACAGACACAAGAATATCTTCTTTATTTTTGAAATAAAGATAAATAGTTCCATCTGCAACGCCCGCCTGCTTGGCAATCTTGGATATTTGCGAGCTGTGGTAACCATTTTGGGCGATTACCACAACTGCTGCATCGATAATTTGTTTATACTTTGGTTTATACTTCTTCATAAATATCTCCTTACATTACCCATTAAAAATGAATGAATCATCATTCATTAATTATTCTACTCGTCCCAAACGCTTCTGTCAATGAAAAGCTTGTACAATTATTTTCGAAAAAAAGAGGGATGGAGCTTTACACCGGTTCCGTCGCTTCTTTTTCTTTTTCTTCATCAACGAGCTGTCGTCTCAGGATTTTACCAACTGCTGTTTTTGGCAGCTCATCCTTGAATTCATAAGAGCGAGGGACTTTAAATGCTGCAAGATTTTCCCTGCAAAAATCATTTAATTCATCTTCTGTTATATTATAGCCATCTTTCAAAACGACATAAGCTTTAACAGTTTCGCCGCGGTATGGGTCAGGTATACCTGCAACTACTGCTTCTGCGATGGCTTCATGTTCATATAAAACTTCTTCTACTTCTCTCGGATAAATATTAAACCCGCCGGCAATAATCATATCTTTCTTGCGGTCTACCACATAAAAGTATCCTTCCTCATCCATGTAGCCAAGATCCCCGGTAAAGAACCAACCATCCTTTAATACATTCGTGGTTTCTTCTTTATTATTCCAGTATCCTTTCATTACTTGAGGGCCTTTAACAATAATCTCGCCTACCTCGCCTATGACTGCTTCTTCATCACTTTCCATGTTATAAATTTTCGCATCAGTGTCCGGCCATGGAAGTCCTATGCTTCCAACCACTTTTTCTCCGCCCCACACAAAATTGGCATGCGTTACTGGAGAGGTTTCAGTTAATCCATAACCTTCAACTAACTTACCGCCAGTAACTTCTTCAAAGCGCTGTTGAATTTCTACTGGCAATGGTGCAGAGCCACTTATACATGCTCTGATGGAAGATAAATCATATTTGTTCACATCCGGATGATTCATAATTCCAATATAAATAGTAGGTGCTCCCGGAAACATGGTCGGTTTTTGTTTTTGAATGGTTTTAAGCACTTCTGTAGCATCAAACTTTGGTACAAGCACCATTTTCGAGCCATTCATGATGGACATATTCATTACTGTCGTCATCCCGTATACGTGGAAAAACGGCAATACACCGAAGATGACATCCTGGGAATCACTTTTCTCAAATAACCATGCATCAGCCATTTGAACGTTTGACACCAGGTTATAATGAGTCAGCATGACACCTTTTGGATGACCTGTTGTTCCACCTGTATATTGAAGCAGTGCTAGATCCTCCAGTGGATTTACGTCAACCGGTGTGTAATCTTCAGAAGTATTTTCAATCACTTTTTGCCATCCATGTGTATCCTCTGTTTCTTCTATTTTCACGACCATATTATACTGCTTTTTTTGGATGAATGGGTAGATCAGATTTTTTGGGAATGGCAAATAATCTTTGATACCGGTTACAATTGTATGCTCAATATCCGTATTATCTCTTACGTTAGATACCCGCGGTAATAATATATCGAGACATACAATAAATGTTGCTCCTGAATCCTTCATCTGATATTCCAGTTCACGTTCTGTGTACAATGGGTTTGTCTGTACGACAACCCCACCGGCCATCAATGCTGCATAGTAGCTAATGACACCTTGGGGGCAATTAGGCAGCATGACGGCCACTCTGTCCCCTTTCTTCAGGCCATGAGCCTGCATGAAGTGAGACATCTTTTTTGCCTGGGCATAAAGTTCCTCAAACGTCATTTCCTTCCCCATAAAGTGAAGCGCTTTCTTTTCTTTGTCTCTCTCAGCACTTTTCTTCAAATACGCATGCAGCGGCTCTTCATCATAAGCTATACTTGCTGCGATTTCCTCCGGATAATGCTTAAGCCATATTTTTTCTTCTGCCATACATTCTCCTCCTTTTATAGTAGCTTATACCTATTATAACGATTAATTTATATTTTTTGAAATTTTAACTGACTGTTTTGCGATTTTTTTACCTATATCATTAAATTTATGCTCACAGAAAATAAATAATCCCTACTATTAAAAAAATAGCAGCAACTACAAACAGTATTTTTGCCAAGCGATCAAGAACCATTGCTCATTCTCCTTTTTTAATAAATATGGTTTTGAAATCAGCATTTTCCATTTTTTTCAATCCAGCGTCTTGCATCTAAATTCTGGCCTCTGAAAATAGGAGGCTTCAGCCGATTTTTTCTATATATATGCTCCAATTACAAATGAGAGGCCGATTGAAATCACCATGGAAATCAAACCTACAGCAATATTTCCCTTGCCGATTTCCTCATCCACGTTAAGCTTTGGGGTAAGGAATTCAAAAATAAAGTAGCCAAATAACAGCAGGAAAAAGCCAAAAGCACCCCAGCCGATATGTTGAATTATTGTATCATTCTTCTCGATTGAAAAGCGGAAAATATTTGCGATTCCAAATATCTTTCCGCCTGTGGCCATCGCTACTGCAAAATTTCCATTTTTTATTTCATCCCAATTTTTATAGGAAGTTACTAGTTCAAAAATAGCAAGAAAAACCAGTGTGCACAAAATGACCACACTATAGCCTGCAGCAGTTTTTACGATGATATTTTCCCAAAAAACATTCATGCCAATCTTCCCCTTTTTAATGGGACAGAGGGACAAATTTTTACGGTGGGGCGAGCATTTAGCACACTCCCCAGTTACATTATCCCAGTATTTTGCTAGCGGAGCTCCATAATGGTTACACCGCTTCCCCCTTCTCCCATTGAACCTAATCTGGACGAAGCGATACGAGGATGATTTTTCACAAATTCCTGTACCCCTTTTTTCAGTGCACCGGTACCTTTGCCGTGAATGATGGAGACTTTTGCATAGCCCGCCAAAAGGGCGTCATCCAAATATTTCTCCAGCCTGCCAAGCGCCTCTTCATATCTTTCCCCGCGTAAATCCAGTTCAGGTCTGACGTGATAATTGGAACCCTTCACTGTGGCAAGCGGCTTTTCAACGATTTCTTTTTTCTTGCCAAGTAATTGAAGATCACTCCGCTTTACCTTTACCTTCATAATACCTACTTGTACAAGGTATTCTTTATCTGTGACTTTTTCCAGCACTGTTCCTTTTTGATTGATCGTTAAAAGTTTAATCTCATCTCCCGGGTGAAGTTCTTTTTTCTCCCTGGAGGACGATAAATCTGTACCTTCCTGTTTCTTCGAAAGATCAGGCTGTGCTTCCTCCAGCATTTTCCTCGCTTCAATCCACTCATGTTCCTTTAATGCTGAGTCTGTTTTCATTTTGCGGATTTCCTCTACAATCTCTTCTGCTTCTTCCCTAGCCTGCTTCAATGCTTTTTCTGCTTTTTCTTCTGCTTTCCTGTATATTTCTTCTTTTTTGCGATCCAATTCATTCCAGGCATTATCTATTTCATGTCGAATTTTTTCGCTTTCTTTTAATGTCAGATGCGCTTCTTCGTATTCTTTCTCCGCATCGATCTGTGCCTTTTCCAGTGCAGCAATCATATTTTCCATGCTGGTGGAATCCACGCCTATATGGCTTTTCGCCCGATTAATTACAGCATCTTCCAGCCCTAACCGTTTTGAGATTTCAAAGGCATTACTTCTCCCCGGCACACCGATTAATAGCCTGTAAGTAGGCTGTAATGTGTCTACATTAAATTCTACTGATGCATTTACCACTTTTTCCCGGTTATATCCATAAGCTTTTAGCTCCGGATAGTGTGTCGTAGCAATCACCCTTGCACCTCGCTGAATCACTGCATCCAATATGGACATTGCTAACGCAGCACCCTCTTGTGGATCCGTTCCAGAACCTAGTTCATCCAATAATACGAGTGAGCGATCATCCACTTCTTTCAAGATAGAGACAATGTTTGTCATATGCGATGAAAATGTACTTAAATTTTGTTCAATGGACTGTTCGTCTCCGATATCGGCAAACACATGATCAAAAACAGCAAGTTCACAGCCATCCATAGCGGGGATCTGCATGCCTGACTGAGCCATGAGCGTAAAAAGACCAACCATCTTTAAAGCTACTGTTTTTCCGCCTGTGTTCGGGCCGGTAATAACGATAGACGTAAAATCTTTGCCGATTTCAATATCATTGGGTACAACCTCATCTCCCGGTATCAATGGATGTCTAGCCTGTTTCATCATGATGAACCCTTGATCGTTCATCTTTGGCATGGTAGCCCTCATTCGCCTGCCAAGTTTCGCTCTTGCAAACATAAAATCGATGTGTGCCAGTGCAGCAACATTTTCCATAAGGTACATTTCTTCATTTGCTATATGTTCACTTAGTTCGCGGAGGATGCGCTCGACTTCCTGCTTCTCTTTTAAAATAGCTTCCTGGAGCTGATTGTTTAAATCTACAACTGCTCTTGGCTCCATAAAGAGCGTTTGTCCTGATGCTGACTGGTCATGTACGATTCCGCCGATAGATCCTCTGTATTCTTGCTTAACAGGTAGCACATACCGTTCATTACGTATTGTTATAATAGCATCCGAGAGCATATTGCTTTTTGTTTTTGTCACATTGTCTAATTTTTCCCTTACCCGGCTTTCAAATGTCCGGATAGAGGAACGGATGCTTCGCAATTTTCCTGAGGCACTGTCCATTACATGACCATGGTCATCAATACAGCTTTTGATATGCCTTTCCAATTCACGTAATGGGGTAATTCGGTCGACGAGATCCTCCAATATGGGGAACGTCTCCTCCAATTTTTCAATAAAACTTTTTACCTGCCGTCCGCCATAAACGGTATTTGCAACATCGAGACATTCATTCGTAGTCAGGACGCCGCCGATCACACTCCGTTTCAGACTTGGCCGAATATCAAAAATCCCCCCTAGAGGGACAGCCTGATTCAGCCGAATGACTTGGGCAGCTTCATCTGTTTCATTTTGCAGGTGGACTACCTCATCCAATGAGACAACCGGCTTTAATTTGTTGGTTAAATCCTTGCCCAGTGAAGTTTCCGCGTGGTTATTCAATTGTTCAATGATTTTATGAAATTCAAGTGTATAAAGGATCCGACCATACATTGAAACAAACTCCTTTTGATCACGGATCAAATGATTATTTATTACGCTGAAAATCCGCGATAAGTTTCTCTTTTGACCAAGTATTCATCACGGTGTCTTTTTCTATCCAGCCTTTTCGGGCAACGCCTACACCATATTTCATATGATCAAGCATCTCGTAATTATGGGCATCTGTATTAATTGCGAGTGTAACACCCATTTCCTGTGCTTTACGTGCCCAATTGGCAGCTAAATCCAACCTGTTTGGATTTGCATTGATCTCGAGTGCCGTGTTTGTTTCCTTTGCCTTTTCAAGCAGTGACTCAAGATCAACATTATACCCGTCCCTTCTGCCAATTAGCCTTCCTGTCGGGTGGGCAATCAGGGAAATATACGGATTTTCCAGCGCACGGTTCAGCCTGTCCATGATAATATTTGTTGGTTGACTGAAACTTGAATGAATCGCACCGATCACAAAGTCCATTTCCTTTAAAAATTCATCGGAAAAATCCAATCTCGAATCAGGCAAAATATCCATCTCCACACCGGCAAAAACATGGATATCATCATACATTTCATTTAACTTTGCAATCTCTTCCCGCTGCTTCCTTAATCTCGTTTCATTCAGACCATGTGCGACACGTAAATATTTCGAATGGTCGGTAATTGCTATAAAGGCATATCCTTTTTCTCTGGCAGCATTCACCATTTCCTTCAAAGACTGTGCACCGTCACTCCAAGTGGTATGCATATGCAAATCGCCTTGTATATCTGAGAGCTCAATGAGGGAGATATCATCCTTAAAAGCTTCCAGCTCCCCTGTATCTTCTCTTGCTTCAGGAGGGATATAATGCAAATTGAAATGATTAAAAAATGCCGGTTCATCCGAAAAGGTGATCAATTCATCCGTTTCTTCTATTTCTACGCCGTACTCATTTATTTTTTCACCGCGTGACTTAGCAAGCTCCCGCAAAGCAACATTATGCGCTTTGGAGCCTGTGAAATGATGAAGCGTGGTAGCAAATTCTTCCTGATTTACGAGTCGAAAATCCACATTTATATCATATATTTCCTCCATGGTAACTGAAACTTTCGTCTCTCCGCTTGAAATCACTTCTTTAATATTTTCCATTTCAAGTAATGCATCCCTGACAACTGGTGGTTGATCAGTTGCAATGATAAAGTCAATATCCCTGATTGTTTCCCGCATCCTTCTTAAACTGCCTGCCCTGGAAAAGTTGCTTACTTCCGGTATTTCTTTTACATAGCTTTCAATTTTCTCTGCAATCGGCAGCATAATGGCAAGTGGCAGACGTTCCGGTCGTTTTCCTGCTGATTCAATCGCTTTTAATATATTTTTTGCCGTCTTTACGCCAAAACCATCCAGTTTTTCCACCTGGCCATTTTCACTCATCTGTTTTAAAGATGTCTGGTCTGTAACACCCAGCTCATGATATAGCTTCGATATTTTTTTTCCGCCCAGTCCAGGCAAGTCCAATAAAGGAATTAAGCCTTTCGGGACTTCATTTTGCAATTCCTTTAATGTTTCAGAAGAACCTGTTTCGACGTATTCATTTATGACAGTACTTGTTCCCTTGCCAATCCCTTTCATTTTTGTGAAATCATCAATATCCGGTAAGGATCGATCATCCTGTTCCAGTGCCTGGGCAGCTTTTCTGTAAGCTGATATTTTGAACGTATTTTCTCCCTTGATTTCCAAATATACCGCTATTTCCTCAAGCAGTTTTATAATATCTTTTTTATTTATCGCCATTTCTACCACCTTCTTTTACGATATATTAGCCAGTCCTTCAAATTGTTCAAATCGGCTGTCTGGCAGGAAAAATCAGCCTTCGAACATATCAGTTATATGGGTAAACCATAATGCTTGGATTTTTTCAGAGAAATAGGGCGTGTTTTCCAGCATGAAAAGGGCTACGCCGGAATTGTTTATCCATGTTTGAATCATCTCCAGCGGGGTTAAGGCCAATATATATAAAATAATGAACAAAATTAAATAGACCTCGACAAAACCAAGGACAGAACCAAGTATTTTATTCACGGAGTTAATCAGTGGCAAAGAGGCAACAAAATCCAGCATGGAAGCAATAATCTGCAATATAATTTTTACAGCAAAAAAGATAATAGCAAAAGCAATCGCATTATAAAATGCAGCTTCCAGCGGCAAAGCTTGGAGGAAATCTGCCCATATACCATCATCCGACGACATATCAGGATAAGGGATCCATAACGAAATGCTGGAGCCTAAATCATCATAGTACAATACTGCGACGATAAAAGCCGCAATAAAACCTATTAAATGAAACAACTGGAGAATAAAGCCCCGTTTCAGTCCCATTAACAAACCAAATAATAATAATAAAATTAATATGAAATTAAACATGTGCTACTAATCCTCTTTCTCTAGCGAACCGAGCAACTTTGCATAGTCCTCTTTTAGTTTCAAATAATCATTCATTGTATTTACAGCTGTTAAGACAGCTAGTCTTGTAGTATCGAGGTGTCTGTTTGATTCACGGATTTCATTCATCTTTTGATCTACCAGATCGGCAACAAGTCGAACATGCTGCTCTGACTCACCTCCGACAATGGTATATGATTTATTATGTATTTCTACAGTTATACGTGACTTTTCTTCATTATTCACGTTAAAGTCCTCCCATATTGAGAAAATGGTTCACCTTATATTAACATGAAGTGACGCATTTAGGAAACTGTTGAGTTAATGTTGGAAGCCTCCATTGCATCATTCCACCGTATTATTTTCTGTAACGAAAACTGAAATTCACTTATTATTATGCTATAGTTTACTCATGAAAGAAAAGAGGTGTAGGAATGGCAACAGAAGTACATATTTTTTCCATGGATACAATCCAGGAAATGAAACGCTATTATCATGAGGAAATCACGACAACTCCACAGGGGGCTCTTTTTCAGGCAAAAACTAAAAACGCCGTCGTAACAGCCTATAAATCCGGAAAAGTAATGTTTCAGGGGAAAAGCCCGTCGCAGGAATTACAACAGTGGGAAGGCAAAATGCAGTCTGCGATAAAAACTGCTAAATCGGTCGTCAACAAAAAATCTGCTCATTCATACGCTCCCCCGGAAACTTTGTTTGCACAATCACATATCGGCACGGATGAAGCAGGTACTGGTGATTACTTTGGACCAATAACAGTTAGCGGCGTTTTTGTCAGAAAGGAGCAGATTTCCAAGCTGAGAACACTAGGTGTCAAGGATTCCAAAAACTTATCAGATCCTGCGATAATGGAGCTTTCCAAAGAAATTGTTAAAGAAAAGATCCCCTACGCTTTACTTATATTACATAACGATAAATATAATGAACTCCAGGCAAAAGGATGGTCACAAGGGAAAATGAAGGCCATGCTGCATCAGCATGTGATATCAAAATTACTTCAAAAAATTGGTGATGCCAAAATGGACGGTATTCTCATTGATCAATTCTGCGAGCCTGGCATTTTTATCAAACATATTAAATCAGAGCGCCAAACGCTTTTTGATCATACATATTTCATGACGAAAGCAGAAAGCTACTCCATCGCCGTAGCAGCAGCCTCTATTATTGCAAGAGCCCGGTTTGTCCAGGAGATGGATACACTATCCGAGCGATTGGATATACATTTGCCAAAAGGGGCTTCTAAGAAAGTAGATAGGACAATTGCACAAATTATAAAAGTGAAGGGAAAAGACACACTAAACAGCTATGCAAAGCTGCATTTTGCCAACACAACAAAAGCACAGCAATACTTGTAAATCTAAGAGACTGAGATAAAACAATTGTAGTAAACAAAATCCGAACATCCCTAAACTTGTACTTAAAAACTGCTCCGGAAATATACTACGCTTTCACCACGGGCACAATTGCGACATCACTTCAAACTTCCTTTGGCCGTTTTCAGCGTGTCTTCTTTGCTGCGGGTGGCTGGTGAGCCTACATGCCCCGACAAGGGGTATGCTGACGCAAGCATAGGATGTGCGAGTATCGGCGTTGGTCATAGGACGTGACCGAAGTTAGCCGACCTCCCAGTCGAGTAAGCGGAAACACACATCCTGCTGATGTGTGCTCCTCTACTCCTCACAGAACCGTGCGAGCGGGATTACCGCACACGGCTCTTCCCGTCATCATTCAGAGAATATAATTGATATCTTCTCTTAAATCATAGATGCTCACTTGTAGTTAATGCGCTCTCACTAGTCCGGGTGAGCGTAGGGCGGTGACTCCTGCGGAAACAGCACGTGTCCGAAGACCCCTAAGAGTGGTTTTCTCTTCGGAGGCTGAGACCGTACCCGCGGCAAAGAAGATACGGCGAAAACGAGTTTGATCCAATGTTTTCGATGGGGCGAGCATTTAGCACAGCCCCAGATGTCTTCCTTGTGCCTGTGGTGAAAGCATCCGCCCGAAGCGATCCCGGACGGTAGGTGTTGCTCAGACTTAAGAAATAAAAAATAGTTGCGTGGCAGTTTATGGATTTTATAACAAATTTTATTTAGTTACAGGTGCAATTAAAGCCTCGGAGGAAGGCTTGTCAAACACAGTTTTAATGACATCATGTATCGTTTCATGAGAGACAGCATCAATTTCCTGTACTATTTCATCAAGTGAACGATGTCTCTTTAGCAGCAGTTCATTTTTTCCGTTGCGGCTCATTCGGCTGCTTGTGCTCTCCAGACTTAACATGAAGTTTCCTTTTAATTGTTCCTTGCTGTTTTTTAGTTCTTTATCCGTTAACCCGTCGGTAATTAATTGGTTTATTGTTTTATCAATCGTATCCCTAAGTAGCGGCAATTGTTTATTTCCGGTTCCTGCATAAATCGTCAATAGTCCATTATCCTGAAAAGAGGAGTGGTAGGAAAAAACGGCATATGCCAACCCTTGCTTTTCCCGTATATCCTGAAAAAGGCGGGAACTCATACTTCCGCCAAGCACATTATTCATGATAATCAAACTGTAGACATTATCATCGCCAATGGGCAGCCCGTCAAAGCCCAAGCATAAATGAGCCTGCTCTGTATCCTTATTTCTTTCAATGTTTTCGGCTAAAAAGGACGGTTTTATAATTGTAGTCTGATCATGTATTGATTGATAAGAACCGAAATGTTTTTCAATGGATTGGATAAATGACTCATCCACATTCCCCGCTGTGGAAATTACAACATTATCAGGTGCATAACGTTTCTTCATATAATTCCTTAATGTATCAGGAGTGAATGTTTCCAAATGCTCTTCCGTACCTAAAATAGGGTATCCCAGCGGATGATCGCCATAAGATGCTCTTGCCAATAAATCATGAACAATATCATCCGGCGTGTCTTCATACATTTTAATTTCTTCGTACACTACCTTTTTTTCTCTTTCCATTTCTTCTTCATCAAAAGAAGAATTAAAGAACATATCAGCCAAAATTTCCAGAGCCAGATCCTTATGTGTGTCAAGCACTTTTGCATAGAAACAAGTATATTCTTTGGAAGTCATAGCATTCACCTGTCCGCCGATTGAATCAAAAGCTTCGGCAATATCCTGGGCAGAACGGGAATCAGTTCCTTTAAAAAACATATGTTCCAGAAAATGTGAAATCCCATTATTTAATTTCGTTTCATTTCGCGACCCCGTTAAAACCCATATACCAATTGTAACGGATCTTACAGAGGGGATTTGTTCCTGGACAATTCGTAGTCCATTTGGGCTTGTATGTTTTTGTATCAACCTTTTGCCTCCTAAAATGTAAGTATGAATATTATGTCTGTGATTTTTTCTAAAAGTGATTACGGTTGCCTTTCTTCACTTATCAGCTTTTCAATCGTCCCGATCTGATATCCAGAATCTTTAATTTGCTCAATAATCGCTTCCAATCCACCAGCAATGGAAGGTGTCGGATGCATTAAGATAGTTGCCCCCGGATGGATTTTATTTTTTACACGGTCTACCATCACAGCAACAGAAGGGTTTTTCCAATCAATAGTATCCACCGTCCAAAGGATGGTCTCCATCTCAAGATGGTGAGCTGATTGAACAACATGATCATTATAACTGCCGCTGGGAGGCGCAAACCATTTTGGAGATTCTCCGGTAATCGCTTTAATAATATCGTTTGTCTGGCTAATTTGCTCCATTACTTGCTGATTGGACAGCCTCGCCATATCAGGATGATTATAGGCATGGTTTCCTATGATATGGCCTTGTTCATCAATCATTTTAACATAATCCGAATTCTCCTGCGCCCATTTACCATCAATAAAAAAAGTTGCTTTTACTTGCCGTTCTTTCAGGGTATTTAGTATGTTCGGTATATGCTCACTGCCCCACGAAACATTAATTAAAAATGCAACCATATTTTTTTCAGGGTTTCCCCGGTAAATAGGTGCAGCCGGGAGATCTTCCAAAGTGACACTAGGAGGTATCTGCTCATAGACCATTAAAGATGGGTCAAATGTGCCTTCCTCCTTCATTCTTTCATAGGTTTTGTTTAAATCTACTTTTAATCCGTTAAGACCAGGGGTTTTTTTCCAGACTTTGTCTATATAAGCATCTCGGGGTACTTCAGTAAAATCGTTACTTTTTTGTTCAATTTCATTAAATAATGGATCTTCATGTTTTGTTGCTTCTTGATACATAGCGGGTTCAACAGTTTGCATTGGATAATAATCTGCATTAAAAACAAGACTTACCATAATAATAAAAACAATTACATTAACCAGATGATAATATCGAAACATACTCATTCCTCCCCTATCATCATATGAAAGGATAGGACGAGTATGAATTAATCGAATTAAAAATTACTTTTTAAAAAGAGAGTCAGCTGCCATGTTATATCATAAACTCCTAAAAATAAAAAAGAAACTGGTGATCCAGCTTCCATTTTACTACTTATGATTTAGCTTTTTCTATTTTTTCCCGTTCTTCTTTTAAAACGGCTTTACGCGACAAATTGACTCTTCCCTGATGATCAATTTCCTTTACTTTCACCATAATTTCATCACCGATGGAAACGACATCTTCTACTTGATTTGTCCGTTTTTCTGCTAATTCGGAAATATGAACCAGCCCGTCTTTTCCTTTGAACAGCTCTACAAATGCACCAAACTTCTCAATACGTTTTACTTTTCCTAGATACATTTGTCCGACTTCAACCTCACGGACAAGGTCTTCAATAATTTTCTTCGCTTTTTGATTCATTTCTGCATCCGTGGAAGAAATAAAGACACTGCCATCTTGCTCAATATCAATTTTAACGCCTGTCTCATCAATAATTTGGTTAATTTGTTTACCGCTTGGTCCAATTACATCACGTATTTTATCAGGATTTATTTCCATAGTAAGGATTTTAGGAGCATAATCGGATAGTTCCTTCTTCGGCTCCTGAATGGTAGCAAGCATGGAATCAAGAATTTGCATCCGTCCATTTTTCGCTTGTTTTAATGCTTCTTCTAAAATCTCTTTTGATAAACCGGAAATTTTAATATCCATCTGTAATGCAGTAATTCCTTCAGATGTACCGGCAACTTTAAAATCCATGTCCCCAAGTGCATCTTCCATTCCCTGAATATCCGTTAAAATAGTATAATCTTCTCCATCTTTCACAAGTCCCATTGCGATACCTGCAACAGGTGCTTTAATCGGTACACCGGCATCCATCATAGCAAGCGTGCTTGCACAAATACTTGCCTGGGATGAAGAACCATTAGACTCCAATACTTCAGACACTAATCGAATCGTATAAGGGAATTCTTTGTCATTTGGGATCACTTTCTCCAATGCACGTTCACCCAATGCTCCGTGTCCTATTTCCCGACGGCCAGGTCCTCTGATTGGCCCCGTTTCCCCAACACTAAATTGCGGGAAATTGTAATGATGCATAAACCGTTTCGACTCTTCCAAATCAAGGCCATCCAAGATTTGTACATCTCCTAATGCTCCCAATGTACAAATACTCAGTGCCTGTGTTTGTCCACGTGTAAATAAACCAGATCCGTGCGTTCTGGGCAATACTTTAATACGTGAAGATAATGCGCGAATTTCATCATTTCTGCGCCCGTCAGGCCGTATTTTTTCCTTTGTAATTAACCGGCGGACTTCTTCCTTTACCATGGTGTCCAGTACTGTTTTCACTTGCTTTATAACCTTTTCTTCTTCCTCTTCGTATTGCCCTATCATTTCCTCTTTTACTTTGTCAATTGCTTCTTCTCTGGCATGCTTTTCTTTTACTTGTATTGCTTCAACCAACTTATCTTTTGCTTCACTTTCTACCTTTTCAGCAAAAGGTTGATCTACTTCGAATAGTGTAACTTCCTTTTTCTCTTGTCCACAGGCTTTAACAATCTCTTCCTGAAATTCTACGAGGCGAACGATTTCTTTATGACCAAACATAATCGCTTCCAGCATTACTTCTTCCGGTACTTCATTTGCACCTGCTTCAACCATATTGATCGCATCTTTGGTACCTGCAACTGTTAACTCAATATCACTTTTTTCTTCCTGCTCTATCGTAGGGTTAACGATAAATTCGCCATCCACACGTCCAACGTGCACACCCGCAATCGGTTCAGCGAATGGAATATCGGAAATGGAAAGCGCAATGGATGACCCAAGCATCGCTGCCATTTCCGTTGAACAATCCTGGTCTACACTCATTACTGTGCTTATAACCTGCACTTCATTCCTGAACCCATCCGGAAACATCGGGCGAATTGGACGGTCAATTAAACGAGAAGATAATATTGCTTTTTCACTTGGGCGACCTTCCCGCTTAATGAACCCTCCCGGGATTTTCCCAACTGCATATAAGCGTTCTTCATAATTGACAGTTAAAGGGAAAAAGGGCAAATCCTTTGGTTCTTTTGATGCTGTTGCTGTAGATAATACAGAGGTATCTCCATACTGTATCATACATGCACCGTTTGCCTGTTTTGCTACTTCTCCTATTTCGACCGTAAATGTATTTCCGGCTATTTCTATGGAGAATGTTTGTTTTTTTTCAGCCATACGTACTAGGACTCCTTTCAAAACACAATCTATATAACATTTTATAGGTTATCTTGACGAATGTAAATTCATTATAGAATATATTGTCATTTATACACTTTAAAAATAAAGTGAAACTTCATTCAGTGGGGGTTTAGGCCGACAGGACTTAGGTCATGCAGACGTTGCCACAATGTATTTCGGTGGGACGAGGAACCACTGTACCGTAGTCCCAGGACGTGGCGATTTTAGTCTGCGTTCCCCTCCCCCCACTGAATGTTGGTTGAACGAATCGGGCCATTACTGGCTGTTGGATCTCCCACTTAGCATTTTCATGTTTCCTTCATGCTTGAAGTGGGAGTCTTACGACGTACAGGACGTGCTAGTGCCGACAATGCCACAAGACGTGGCGTTTTTGTCGGCCAGCCAGTTACACTGCGATAAATTTTGCGGCAGGGAATACAATATCAAATATGGAAGATCAGCATGCAGCCGGTAAAGGGAAGACAAACTGATTGATATATGTCTTTTCCATCTTACTATGACTATTATGCTTTTTAAGTATCTTAAAAAAAGCAGGATTTCTCCTGCTTTTTGAATAATTAACGGCGTAGTCCAAGTTTTTTTATTAATTCACGGTAACGGGTAACGTCTTTATTACGTAGATAATTCAATAGATTACGGCGCTTCCCGACCATTTTCAAAAGACCTCTGCGTGAATGATGGTCTTTTTTATGGACACGCAAATGATCATTCAACTTTGTAATTTCTTCCGTAAGCACTGCAATTTGCACTTCCGGAGAACCAGTGTCACTGTCGTGCACCTTGTATTCAGTAATGATTTCATTTTTGCGTTCTTGTGTGATAGCCATCCGGCTCACCTCCTGTAGTTATTTAAAATCCCCATTCCCCTAGCAATCGCCGGAGCTGCGATTTGCCAAGCGATGGTTTCACGTTCTTTATCGTACATCTTTTCACATGAAAATGCAAGTAATAATTGCTTATACAAATGAATCATTTATCCGAAAAATATTGGCGTGTTTGTTGCTCATCTTTTTTTAGTTGGTTAACGAGTTCATCGATCCCATTAAATTTTACTTCGTCTCTAATGTATTGATACCATTCAATAACTAATTCTTCCCCGTAAATATCATTATTATAATCAAGAAGATGAACCTCAAGCGTCGGTATTTTTTCCCCTGTTGTAAAAGTTGGTTTTACACCGAGATTTGCCATCCCCTCATACGCTTCATTTTTGTATAAGGCTTTTACAGCATACACACCGGGCTTTGGCATTAACGTATCCTGATTTATTTCCAGGTTTGCAGTTGGGAAACCAATTGTTCTTCCGCGCTGGTCACCTTTCACGACCGTGCCGGTTGTGGCTAAAGGCCTGTTAAGCAACGTGTTAACCTTCTCTATTTTTCCAGCATTCATGAATTCTCTTATTTTTGTGGAGCTTACTTTTTCGTTATCCATTTCCACTTTATCAATGGTTGTCACTTCAAGTCGGTTTCCCGCTTGCTTTTTCATTAAATCCATATTGCCCTTGCCCTTGTGGCCAAATGTATAATCGAAACCGCCGATAATATGTTTAATATTTAAACCGTCAATGAAATGACTGATAAATTCCTTTGGGGACAAGGAAGCCAACTGCTCGTTAAACGTAATGATATATAATCGATCAATATTCATCTGCTGCAATATTTTCTTTTTTACGTGTAAAGGCGTGATGTATTGCACATGCTGCTTATCTTTTTTTAACACAACAGATGGATGCGGATGAAATGTAATAACAGCACTTTCCAGTTGGTTCTTACTGGATTCACTAATTGCAGTATTAATCAGCTTTTGGTGTCCTTTATGAACGCCGTCAAAAAAGCCTATAGCTGCTGCAGTCTCAGGTAATTCTTCCCTTAGTAATGAATGGGGATATGTAATCTCAAAAATTTTCATAAACGCACACCTACTCTTTTCCTATCCATGAAAAACACGAAGAGGTTTAATTTGTTCAGGGTGATCCGGATGTATTTGATAGATTGCCAAGACTTCATCTTTATACATCATAATAAATGGATCCTCTAGAATTTCTTTCGGTTTTGACAGCTTTTGCCCGTGGATTACCTTTTCTTTTAACAGCTCATCTACATGTAACCGCTCTAAATGATCCAGCCCTGTTATGATCGGAAATAATAACAATTGCTGCCGGTTTTCATTTGCTGCTTCTTCTATTGTAGCAAATGTGATTGAATTTTTCTTTGTAAAACTTCCGGTCTTCGTTCGTACTAATTGCTGCATATGTGCCGGAAACCCGAGTTTTTTGCCAATATCCACACATAATGTTCTTATATAAGTACCTTTGGAACAAACCACTTCAAAACTGAAGGAGAGTTCATCCTTAGTTTCAGCAGGAACTCTATTCAATTCGTGAATCATTACTTCACGTTCTGGACGTTCAACGGTTTTATTTTCCCTTGCATATTCGTACAGCTTTTTTCCATTTATTTTAACTGCAGAATACATAGGGGGAACCTGTTTTATTTTTCCTTCAAATGATTTTAATACCTGTTCTATTTTTTCATCCGGCGGAAGCTTAGTTATTATTTCTTCTTCCGTTATTTTCCCTTGAGCATCTTCTGTATCTGTGGCAGTACCAAGCTTGATTGCAGCAATATATTTTTTTTTAGTATCTGTTAAATAAGGAACAATTTTCGTTGCTTGGCCGATACAAATCGGCAAAACCCCTTCGACTTCCGGATCCAATGTTCCTGTATGACCTGCTTTTTTTGTTTTAAACAAAGATCTTACTTGCATTACACAGTCATGGGATGTGACACCTTTTGGCTTCCATAAAGGCAAGATTCCATTCATCTTTTTAGCCTCCATTTGCATGTATGTAAAATCTGACCGGTTGAAACCGGTCAGATTAGGTATTGACTATTTATTTAGATCACGGAGAATTGTTTCAATCCTGTTGCCGTGTTCCAGTGCTTCATCAAATTCAAATAGTAATTCCGGTGTTTTCCGGAGACGAATTCTCTGGCCAATTTCTGATCGGATAAACCCTTTTGCTTTAGATAAACCAAGCAGTGAATCCTGTTTTTCCTTTTCATCTCCAAGTACGGAGATGAAAACAGTTGCCTGTTGCAGATCACCTGTTACTTCTACGTCTGTTACAGTCACGAACCCGACTCGCGGATCTTTAATTTTTGATGTTAATATTTCTCCCAATTCCTTCTTCATCTGTTCAGCTACTCTATTTGCGCGTAACTCAGCCATATTTTCACCTCGTTCTTAAAAGCGATGATATAGAGAGAAAAATACTATAATTCTTCTACATGTGTAATTGTGCGTTCAAGTTCTGTATAAGCATCAATTACCTTTAATACTTCCTGGATGACCTTTTCTGCATGCTTTTTTTCATTTGTTAACGTTACAATGCCAATTTTAGTTCTTTGCCAAAGATCGTGATAATCCAATTCCGCTACAGAGACATTGAAGTCCTGTTTCAATCTAGTAAGAACACTTTTGATAACGGATCGTTTTTGTTTCAATGAATGTCCTTCATACATGATACACTCCACTTCAGCGTAATAAATCATGTGCGCTCAATTTCCTCCATAATAAATGCTTCAATAACATCGCCTTCCTTTATATCATTGAAGTTTTTAATTGTTATTCCACATTCATAGTTTTGAGCTACTTCTTTAACATCATCTTTAAATCGTTTCAAATCGGCAATTTCACCTTCAAATTGAACGACACCGTTACGGATTAAGCGTACACCGGAATTTCTTGTGATTTTTCCGTCTGTTACATAACTTCCAGCAATTGTACCTATTTTAGACACTTTGAATGTTTCTCTTACTTCTGCCTGACCGATTACTTTCTCTTCAAATTCAGGATCAAGGAGTCCTTTCATCGCGGCTTCGATTTCTTCAATTGCCTGATAGATAACACGATGCAGGCGTATATCCACCTTTTCCGAATCTGCAGCTCTCTTCGCATTGACATCCGGACGAACATTATAGCCGATGACGATAGCGTTAGAGGCGGACGCAAGAATAATATCTGATTCTTTAATGGCCCCGACTCCGGTATGGATAATTTTAATATTTACACCGGAAACCTCGATTTTTTGCAGGGAAGATGCCAAAGCTTCGGCTGACCCCTGAACGTCTGCTTTAATAATAATATTTATTTCTTTCATATCCCCTTGTTTAATTTGCTCAAACAAATCATCAAGGCTGACTTTGGATTGTTCCCCGCGGTCTTCCTGTATTTGTTTCTGTTCACGGGCTTCCCCTATTTGTCTTGCTTTTTTCTCATCCTTAAATACAAGGAACTGATCCCCTGCCTGTGGCACATTATTTAATCCGGTAATTTCGACGGGCGTTGACGGTTTCGCTTCTTTCACTCGCTGTCCAAGATCACTGACCATTGCCCTGACACGGCCGTATGTATTCCCTACTACGACAGAGTCACCAACATGGAGTGTGCCATTTTGTACTAATAAAGTGGCAACTGACCCCCGCCCTTTATCAAGCTGGGCATCAATTACGGTACCAAAGGCATTATTATCCGGGTTAGCCTTTAATTCTTCTACCTCTGCTATGAGGAGAATCATTTCCAGAAGGTCATCAATACCTTCCCCTTTAATTGCCGCTATATTCACAAATATAGTACTTCCTCCCCAGCCTTCGGGGATTAATTCATATTCTGTCAATTCCTGCATCACACGGTCAGGATTGGCACCTTCTTTATCCATTTTGTTTACTGCTACAATAATTGGAACTTCAGCAGCTTTTGCATGGTTAATTGCTTCCACGGTCTGAGGCATGACCCCGTCATCTGCAGCAACGACCAAAATGGCTACATCCGTTACTTGTGCCCCTCGTGACCGCATACTGGTAAACGCAGCATGGCCGGGTGTATCAAGAAACGTTACTTTCTTTCCTTCATTTTCTACCTGGTAAGCTCCGATATGCTGTGTGATGCCACCTGCTTCTCCTGCAGTAACCTTTGTCTGACGGATGGAATCAAGCAGTGTTGTTTTACCATGGTCAACATGGCCCATAATTGTGACAACAGCAGGTCTTTCCTGAAGATTTGCTTCATCATCCTCTTCAATATACTTATCAAAATCAGTATTTTCGAGAATTATTTCTTTTTCTACCTCAACATCGTATTCTGCACAAATTAACTCAACGGCATCATCATCCAGGTCCTGATTCTTGGTAGCCATCACACCTAAAAACATAAGCTTCTTAATAATTTCAGCGGTATCTTTATTCAGCTTAGCAGCTAGGTCACTTACGGCTAACGTTTCACTGTATGTTATTTTCTTTGGTGTTTGTTTTACAGGCTTAGCAGCTTGTTTATTCTCTTTCCCTTTATTTCCTTTATTGAATTTGTTGTTATTTTTGTTTTTCGTTTGCTTGTTTTGATGCTTTTGATTCGGGTTATTTCTTTGGTTTCCCCGATCTTCTTTTTTCTTGTTTGTCTGGTTTGCTGCTTTATTTGCCGGGTTTGTTTTTTGCTCCGGCTTCTTTGGTTTCGGATTTTCTTTTTTAACCGCGTCAGGATGGAACTTCGCATCAAGTTTCTTGATTGTATCTGTGGAAATAGTTGCCATATGATTGGATACTTCCACATTCATTTCCTTTAAAATATTTATTACATTTTTGCTTGTTGTATTGTTTTGTTTGGCATATTCATATACACGCATTTTACTCATACGTTCACCCCCGAATTTAATTACCCGAGTATCGACTTTATCTTATTAGCAAAACCTGCATCTAAAATAGCGACGGCTACTCTTTTGTGTTTCCCAATAGCATGTGACAGTGTATCGCTGTCATCAGCTATTTCAAATGGTACGTTATATGACTTACATTTGTTTGTAATCTTCTTTCGTGTCTGCGGCCCCGTGTCACTGGCTAACAACACTAGTTTTGCCCGCTCACTTTTAATGTCTTTTATGATTGTTTCTTCCCCGGTTGAGCACTTTCCGGCCCGATTGGCAAGACCGATTAAATTTAAATAGTTACTTTGCATGAGCGCCACCTGTAATTGTTTGCTTTAATTCTTCATAAACGGATGGGTCTATTTCAGTATTCAGGTGGCGATCCAGAATATTCGATTCCTCGGCTTTTGAAATAATTTTAGCGTCCCTTGATAAATAAGCACCGCGGCCATTCTTTTTTCCGGTAGGATCAACAAACACTTCGCCTTCTTTATTTCGTACAATCCGGATCAGATCCTTTTTTGGTTTCATTTCATTTGTGATTACACATTTTCTTTGTGGAACTTTCTTTTTCTTAACCATTTGGACCCTCCTTACTGAAACAGGTCTTCATCTTCATCGTATTGTTCTTCTTCATACGTTTCTTCGCTATCAAAAAAAGTATCTTCTTTTTCTTCCAGAAGCCCTTCTTCCCTAGCTTCAGATTCACTTTTAATATCGATTTTCCAGCCTGTCAGTTTTGCCGCCAGCCTGGCATTTTGGCCGCGTTTGCCAATCGCAAGTGATAATTGATAATCAGGAACGACGACAGTAGTAGCTTTATCTTCCTCGTCTACAATGACATCCACCACTTTGGACGGACTTAGCGCATTGGAAACAAACACAACCGGATCTTCTGACCATTCCACTATATCAATTTTTTCCCCTTTTAGTTCATTTACGATTGTTTGTACCCGCTGCCCTTTTTGGCCAACACAAGAACCGACGGGATCTATATCCGGATCAGGGGCATGCACTGAAATTTTTGAACGATCCCCGGCCTCTCTTGCTACAGACTTAATTTCAACAATTCCATCGTAAATTTCCGGAACTTCCATTTCAAATAATCGTTTAAGAAGCCCCGGATGTGACCTGGAAATATAAATTTGCGGTCCTTTGCTCGTATTTTCCACTTTCGTAACAAATACTTTTATCCGGTCATGTATATGATATTCTTCCGTTGGCATTTGTTCGGCTTCTGCTAATTTTGCCTCAATTTTACCTAAGTTCACGTATACATACCGGTGATCCTTTCGCTGTATAATACCATTCATTACGTCTTCTTCACGGTCTGCATATTCGGAAAAAATGACCCCGCGTTCTGCTTCTCTTACACGCTGTGTTACAACCTGTTTAGCTGCCTGAGCGGCAATTCGCCCAAAATTCTTTGGCGTCACCTCAATTTCAAGCACATCTTCCAGCTCATAATTCGGATTTATTGCCTTCGCTTCTTCCAAGCTGACATTAAGCTGGGTATCTTCTACATCTGCCACAACCGTTTTCCTGGCAAATACACCCATTTTTCCAGTTTCTTCATTCAATTCAATTCTTACATTTGTTGCCGATTTGAAATTCTTTTTGTAAGCAGAAATTAGAGCTGCTTCCAATGCTTCAAGTAAAATATCCTTATCAATACCTTTTTCATCTACTAAATAATCAATCGCGTCAAACAACTGATTGCTCACTTTATTTTTCCCCCTTTAAAGCATAACAGCTAGTCTTGCTTTAGCAACTTTTTCAAACGGTATACTGACTTCTTTTTTTTGCGTTTTTTCCTTATATTCAACCGTCAGTACATTGTCCGCAAAACTGATGAGTCTGCCCTCGAATTCTTTTGCTCCTTCAATTGGTTCATAAAGCCTGACATTTACATTATTGTTTATATTATTGATCAGGTCATCTTTTGTTTTTAAAGGCCTTTCTGCACCAGGTGAGGAGACTTCGAGATAATAGTTGTCTTTAATCGGATCATTTTCATCCAATTTCTCGCTCAATTCCTCGGAAACTTCTCCACACTCCGTTATATCAATTCCGCCGGGTTTATCAATATAAACGCGTAAGAACCAGTTTTTACCTTCTTTCACATACTCAACATCAATCAGTTCCAAGTCTTTCTTTTTTAAAATGGGATCAACTAATTCTTCAGTTATTTTGATTACTTTAGAACCCAAACCTTATCCTCCTTTATTCAGTTGTCATTATTAACTAGTATTAACAATCATTGTACTTTTCATTTCATGTTTTCAGCAGCTTAGCTAATTCTGCGAATACGCCAATTACATTTATGCTGTAGAAAAAGTCGGCTGCTCCTCGTCTTTCCAGATGTCAGAGGTCAGTAGCCAGATCGGAAGAAAGCGGCTAATTAGCCAATTTCATTTTCTTCACTTCATACCGTATAGTGAGAAGAATCATATACATCTTATCTTTTAAATAAGCTTAAAGTGTCTTAACTGCCAATATAAAACCCTTGCCGGTAGATGTGGCAAGGGGATGGGGCGCATTGCTGCTTCAAGCGTATTAAGAAAGAGTGGGTCATTTCCCACTCTTTTAAACGTCCATTATCATACTGCAAACAAAAGTATACCATAAGTTACCTATAGATGCAAGCATAAGTCACTTTAAAACTTCATCTCATATCATGCTATCCAGAAGTTCTGTTTTTCAATCGAATATTTACTTGATTTCACTGCTTCTCATTTGAAAGTGCTCATTCAGTGCCTGTTCTACTGTACCCCTTTTCTCCACATTATGTGCAAAGGACTCATCAAAACTAGTGATTTTCTTTACTACCTCGGGACGCAAACCTGTAATAACGGAACGGCAGCCCATCATGGAAATACCGTTATGCAATTTCAGGAAATATTGAATTGCATCACTATCCATATTGGCTATACCTGATAAATCCATTATTAATATATGAATTCGTTTTTCTCCGATTTCCACTAATACCTTTTCTTCAATTATATTCGCCCTGTAGCTGTCCATCGTACCAATAAGGGGCAATATACTCACTTTTGGCGAAATAGGGATAATCGGTACCGATAAATTTTCGACCAATTGTTTTTGTTCATCCAGCAGTTGATCTTTATAATTGGAATACGTTATAAAAAATGCTTTAAAAAATTCGTCGATTAAATCATTAATTTTATGTTCCATTGTAAAAAAGTCTTCGCGTTTATATTCCCCATTATTTAATTGATCAAATTCATACAGGAAATTCCACAGCGTTTTCCGAATCCTTTGCACCCACTCAAGCTTAAAGGAAAGAGTTAATGATGATGCGGCCCATGCTTTTCCTTCCTGATTGGCAAATTGTATAACCTCTTCATGCTTTTCTTCAACAATCATTAAAATAAGTTTTTGTGCATTCTCCAATAAATTTATATTTCCCACTATATGGATTTCATCAATCTTATCACGGACATCGGGTTCTTCCGTAAGCTTAAGCTCAATTTCTTTTCTGTTTTCAATTAAAAAATCTGTAAGTACATTCCCTTCGCTATCATTAAGTTTCATTATGAGTCGACCTCCTTCTTCCATCATATATAACACATAATTTATAGAATATTATAATTTATACAGTCTTTATTATAGCATACATTCCCTTTAATGTTGAAAAGTTAAAAGAAAACTGTGTCCATTGCCGAGGTTAATGGACACAGTTTAACGTAGTTCATTTTTTTCGAGCTATTGTTTCCGCACATGAGAAATGCTAATCCTAAAATAGAGAGAGTTGATTTTTTTCTTCCATACCTTCCAGACTTCCATGGTTATCCAAGTATTCTAAAACTGTTTTGGAAATCCGGCTTCTTTTCTGTAAATCTTCCTTGGATAAAAACTCCCCATCTTCCCTTACTTTAACAATATTCAATGCTGCATTTGTGCCTAAGCCATCTACCGCATTAAATGGCGGGATTAGCATATTCTCTTCAACAATAAATTCAGTTGCGCTTGACTTATAAAGGTCCACCTTTCCAAAATGAAAGCCACGCTCACACATTTCAAGTGAAATTTCCAATACCGTTAATAAACTTTTTTCTTTTGGCGGTGCGTCATTTCCTTTTGCTTCAATAGCTTCAATTCGGTTTCTAATGGCCTGTGATCCCTTTATCATCGTGTCAAGCTCAAAGTCATCTGCCCGCACCGTGAAATAAGCTGCATAAAAGAAAATAGGATAGTGAACTTTAAAGTACGCGATTCTTACTGCCATTAGCACATAAGCTGCAGCGTGAGCTTTAGGGAACATATATTTAATTTTTTTACATGATTCAATATACCAGTCCGGAACGCCGTGTTTTTTCATTTCATCTATCCAATTATCCTGCAGTCCCTTCCCTTTTCGGACAAACTCCATGATTTTAAATGCAAGGGATGCCTCCAAACCCTTATGCATAAGATAAACCATAATATCGTCACGGCAGCCAATCACATCAGGAAGTTCACAAATGCCATCATTAATAAGTTCCTGCGCATTGCCTAGCCAAACATCCGTACCGTGTGACAGTCCAGAAATAATAACCAGTTCCGCAAAAGTAGTCGGTTTTGTATCTTCGAGCATCTGCCTTACAAACCTGGTTCCAAACTCAGGGACTCCAAGCGTTCCTGTTTTACAATTAATTTGTTCCGGTGTAACGCCCAGCGGCTCTGGCCCGGAAAAGATCTTCATTACCTCTGGGTCATCGGTCGGAACTGTTTCCGGATCTATGCCGCTTAAATCCTGGAGCATTCGAATTACCGTCGGGTCATCATGTCCGAGTATATCCAGCTTTAATAAGTTACTATCGATGGAATGGAAATCAAAATGGGTTGTTCTCCATTCACTTTTACGATCATCTGCCGGGAATTGAATTGGTGTAAAGTCATATATTTCCTTATCTTCAGGCACGACAATTATTCCACCAGGATGCTGGCCGGTATTTCGTTTTACACCGGTACAGCCTTGAACCAGCCTGTCCACTTCCGCCTTTTTGTAGTTAAGCTGTTTGTCTGATGCATAGCCTTTCACATAACCGTAAGCCGTTTTTTCAGCAATGGTTCCTATTGTTCCAGCACGATATACATTATCTATTCCAAACAGCTCTTTTGTATAATTATGTGCCCTTGGCTGGTAAGTCCCCGAGAAGTTTAAATCAATATCAGGCACTTTGTCTCCTTTAAAGCCCAAAAAAGTTTCAAAAGGTATGTCCTGTCCATCCTTGGTCAGGGAACTTCCACATTCAGGACAATCTTTATCAGGAAGATCATAGCCGCTTCCTATGGAACCATCCGTAATAAATTCATTTAAGTGACAGGACAGGCAGACATAGTGCGGAGGCAATGGGTTCACCTCGGTAATTTCTGTCATTGTTGCTACAAAAGAAGAACCGACAGACCCCCGGGAGCCTACCAAATATCCGTCATCCAATGATTTTTTCACGAGTTTATGAGAGATTAAATAAATAACAGCAAATCCATGTCCAATAATACTTTCCAATTCTTTTTCGAGCCGGTCAATAACAATTTTCGGAACGGGATCTCCATAGATTTTCTTTGCCTGTGTGTAACATAGATCCCGTATTTCCTGGTCTGCGCCTTCAATGTTAGGCGTAAACAACCCATCTTTCACGGGGGAAATATTATCAATTTCATCCGCTATTTTATTAGAATTGGTCACTACGATTTCCGTTGCTTTCTCTTTTCCAAGAAACTGAAAGGCATCTAGCATTTCATTTGTCGTTCGAAATGGCGTATCGGATAAAGTATGCCGGTTTAAAGGGTTTCCAGCTTGGGAAGAAATGAGGATTTGCCGGTATAATTTATCATGATCCTCAATATAATGTGCATTTCCGGTGGCCACGACCTGCTTGTCTATCCTACTCCCCATTTCCACCAGCTTCCTGATAATATCCAAAATTTGGGCTTCATTTTGCACAAGATCCTTTTCAATAAGATGTGCATAATTGGCCGGCGGCTGTACTTCTATATAATCATAAAACTGTGCTGCATTTTCAGCTTCCTCTGCCGATTTTTGCATCATTGTTTCAAAAACTTCTCCCTGGTCACAAGCAGAACCTATTAAAATACCTTCTCTTAATTTTTGCAGCAGGGAGCGCGGAATTCGCGGAACACGATAAAAATAATCGATATGCGCACTTGAGACAAGCTTGTATATATTTTTCAAGCCGGTTTCCGTTTGTGCAAGTAGTATGCAATGGTAAGGACGCGAACGCTGATAAGCATTGCCTTCTCCCATATGGTTATTAAGCTGGTTGTGATTCGTTATTTCTTTTTCCAGTAATTCTTTTACGAGTTTCCAAAATAGATAACCTGTAGCTTCCGCGTCATAAATCGCACGGTGATGCTGTGTCAATTCTATATCCAGAAACTTACAAAGTGTGTTCAGTCGATGGTTTTTCAATTCAGGAAAAAGAAATCTGGCCAGTTCGAGTGTGTCGATTACTGCATTATCTACACTTGTATAATTCAGCTGTTTGTACCCTTGATTTAAAAAGCCTATATCAAAACTGGCGTTATGTGCTACTAAAACACTGTCTCCTGTCCATTCGTGAAAACTTTTTAGCACTTCACCGACTTCCGGTGCGTTTTTTACCATATCATCGGTAATTCCGGTTAAATCGATCGTAGTTTGTGATAATGGATGATGCGGGTTTGCAAATGATTCGAACCGGTCAACCACTTCTCCCTCATGTATTTTCACAGCGGCAAGTTCAATAATCGTATCATAAACTGCTGATAAACCAGTTGTTTCCACATCAAAAACCACATGCGTTCCTGATTCCAAATGAATATCCTGTTCATTGTAAGCGATCGGAACACCATCATCTACAAGGTTAGCCTCTACCCCGTATAAAATTTTCATATCATTTTTTTGTCCTGCTGCATAAGCTTCAGGAAACCCCTGCACCCCTGCATGATCCGTAATTGCAATTGCCGTATGTCCCCATTTTTTTGCCTGGGTAATCAAATCGGAGGGAGACACAACGGCATCCAGTTGACTCATCGTTGTATGGGCATGGAGTTCTACTCTTTTTTCTTCCGCGGAAGCTTCATCCTTTCGCGTTTCCACTTTTATTTCGTGAATATCATTTGCCATCATTGCAAGCTCATTCGTAAACATATCTGTCTGGATACTGCCCCTTGCCTTGATCCACATACCACTTTTGACGGATTTAAATTTCTCGGCGTCTTCATCGCCTCTAGAGAACATTTTAATCTGCAGAGAATCTGTATAATCTGTTGCTTTAATGATTAATAGACTTCTTCCTGACCGAAGCTCCCGTACTTCTACGTCAAAAATATATCCCTGAACAGTAATCCTTCTTTCTTCTTCCAAGATTTCTTCCATCAATACAGCATCTTCCTGGATTTTATATCCCAGCATGAAAGGCTGATTATTATGTTCTATTTTCTGTTCTTTTTCTACTCTTTGCTGGACAGTTTTCAAAACCATTTCCCGGTCTTCCAATGCTTTTTGATCCTTGAATTTTTGAATATCGGATTCATCAAGCTTTATATTTATATCAAATTGATAAGCAGGAAGACCTGCATTTTGGCAGTAGATTTGAAAATCGGACTGAAGTCTTTTTATTAAAGCATTTTTTTCTGCTTCATTCCTTGCGGTTAACATAATCTTATTATCGTTAACTTCAGGTGTTTGATTATGTACTAAATCGTGGTAAGCAGGAGACAATGATGCTCCCGATTGAAGAAAATCGCGCCAATAAGCTGAAATATTTTCATTATTAGTTGTTTTATCCTCTGCTTCTATTGTTACTTTCACATTATCGACCTGCTGGAAAGTTTGTCTTAGGTTCGCAGTAAGCAGCTGATATACATGCAATGGAAGCACCCGTTTTACTGCAATATAAAAATGCCAGGTTCTGGATTCCTTATACACTTTTAATTTTGATAAACGGCTTTCCTGAAAATATTCTTCCCTGTAATTTTCAGGAATCTGCAGCTGCTCTAGCAAGACATTCATCTTTTCTATTTCTGATATCCTCATACTCCTTAGCCCTCCATGTTCACCGCGAGTGAGCAAGTTTCCACTCTAATGATATAAACCCTTGTCCAAACCAATAAGACAAGGGTTCACCGTTACATTTATATACTACAGGAAAAGCCGTTGTATATCATTCCATGTTACTATGATCATTAACAGCATTAAGAATGCAAAACCAATAATATGGAAAAGCCCTTCTTTTTCCTGTGCAATAGGCTTTCCGCGAATAGCTTCAAGCCCGACAAACATTAATCTTCCCCCATCAAGTGCCGGCAGTGGAACGAGATTAATGATACCAAGATTAATACTCAACATCGCTGTCCACATCAAAAAACTCATGAAACCTGACTGTACTACCTGGTCTGTTGCATCATAAATTCCTACCGGGCCGGAAAGCAATTCAATGGAAACCTGTCCGGTAATTAACATCATTAAATTTGTTATAATCATTTTTGTGGTTTCATACGTTTGGGTAAATCCCCATTCAAATGTGCCGAAAAATGACTTTTCATATGCATGGCGAACACCTATCTGACCAATCATTACCTCTTCCCCGTCCATATCTAACTGGGGCAAGCTATCCGGAACAACTGTCAGAGGCACCTGCTCTCCATTTCTTAGTACCGTCATAGATAATTCTTCTTCAGGGTTATCCCTGACGATGGTGGTAAATTCTTCCCAGGTAGAAACCGAGCTATCCTCAACCTGGATTACCTCGTCATCCGGCTGAAACCCTGCTTCCTCTGCAGGGCTGCCAAGCTCGATCTCGCTGAACTTTGCTTCCTCAACAGGTACCCCGAAACTAACTCCGATAATTATAAATATAACAATGGCCAATACAAAGTTCATCATTGGTCCGGCGAAAAGCTGCATTCCACGCTGACCGACTGACTTTGAAGCGAATTGACGGTCATATGGTGCAATTTGCGTTGCTGTTTCATCCATGACAAAAGCTGCTTTCGGATCCACGTCAAAGAAAAGTTTTTCATCTTCTTCATCCATTTCATATCCTTCTATTACCAGCTGATGATCCAGGTCGGCACGCTCTACTTCAATAATACGAGCATTTGGATGTTTTGATTTATTATTAACAATAATTTTATTGACTTTGCCTTCCTCATTAAATTCAAGGCCAATATGATAGCCTGGTTTTAATTCTATAATCTCGGGGTCTTCACCTGCCACTCGGACGTAACCTCCAATTGGCAATAATCGAATCGTGTACAAGGTTTCATTTCGTACAAACGAGAAGATTTTCGGCCCGAAACCGATGGCAAATTCCCTTGCCAGCATTCCGGCACGCTTTGCAAAAATCAAATGACCCCATTCATGTACAAACACAAGCAGTCCAAACATGAAAATAAAAGCAATAACTGTGTTCAAAAGATACACCTTCCTTTAAGCGCTATACACCCAATATTATAGCACGGATTTACAGGCTTGTTATAACTTTGCCTAAAGTAACCAGTTGCAATTCATTTTTCTTGCCTCATACCAACTATATGTGAGACAAACTATAAATATTTTCATAAATATTCGAATTAGGCTATATTCCGGATGATAGTTTTACAAAGGGTTATCCGTTGTAATGAACAGCCCCTATACATAAAGGGTTCATTCATAGTAGAAAACCTGAATTACATAAAGCCAATAAAATGCAGCAGTGGGAATACAAACAACAGGCTGTCGAAACGATCCAATATCCCGCCATGCCCAGGCAATATGTCTCCCGAATCCTTCACTCCGTAATGACGTTTAAATGCAGATTCAACCAAATCGCCAATTTGTCCAAATATAGAGGCTAAAATCGTTACCCCGATAATAATGATAATAGAATGAGGAAATGGTGTAATTAAATGATAAATGACACCAGTCAAAGTGGCAAGAACAATTCCGCCTATTGCACCTTCGATTGTTTTCTTCGGACTGATTTGAGGCCATAATTTACGTTGCCCAAATGATCTGCCAACAAAATAAGCGCCTGTATCCGTTGCCCAGACTATAAGGAAAACGTACAGGATGTTCGTCAGCCCATTCGACAACTCTCTTGTTTCAATAAAAAAGAAAAAACCCATTCCTACATATAATGCAGCCAGCAGTATAAAACCGGCATGATCAAATGTAAATTTATTTTTCAAGAGAACGGTATAGCTTAATAAAAGCATTACAGTGATCAGCAGCACATTTACTTTGGTAAGCCATTGTGCATCAAATATAAACAGTTCCTGAGGCAATAAAAATAACCATAATAAAACAATTGCCAAGAGAGATGGGAAAGAAAATACAGATATTTGACGCATTTTCATTAGTTCAACAAATCCAATCGTAGCTAAAAGATACACGAACAATTTAAATGGCCAGCCACCGATAATGACAAATGGCAAAAATATAATAAGTGCAATAATGGCTGTAATGATCCGTTTTTTCATAGTTCATTCATCACCTTAAACTCCTCCGTAGCGTCTGATGCGATGTTGATAATCCTCAATAGCCCGTAGAAACACAGCCTCATCAAAATCCGGCCATAAAACCTCTGTAAACCAAAATTCGGTGTAGGCTGATTGCCATAACAGAAAGTTACTCAGCCTCATTTCACCACTGGTCCGTATTAATAAGTCCGGGTCACTCAGTCCTTGTGTATATAAATAATCTGAGAATATTTTTTCATCAAGCGAATCAATCGAAATTTTTGAGCCATTCACATCTGACATTATTTGCTTAATTGCTTTTATGATTTCATATCTGCTGCCATAATTCAGTGCAAAATTCAAGATCAGCCCGTCATTATTTTTTGTTTTATCTTTCGCATATTGTACTGCTTCTTTCGTATAATCCGGGAGTGCGTCAAAATCACCTATTGTCTTTATTTGTACATTATTTTCCATCAGTTCCGGTAAATAAATATGTAAAAATTCCTTTGGTAATTTCATTAAAAATTCAATTTCTGAAGTGGGTCGTTTCCAATTTTCTGTTGAAAAAGCATATAATGTTAAAATTTGTATATTGCATTTATTCGCTGTTCTCACTACTTTATTTACGGAACTTACCCCTTCTTTATGTCCCGCAATACGGGGGAGGCCTCTTTTTTTTGCCCACCTGCCATTACCATCCATGATAATCGCTACGTGTTTTGGGGTGCTTTCCGTACTACTAAAATCAATTTTATCATTTTTGTCCTTACTGAAAAAAGGAAGTCTCTTTGACATGTTCTGTCCTCCGAATGCGTGGTTTATCCTAATAAACATTCAATTTCATTATGAGTGAATTACTAAGCATAATGAAACATTATTATATCATGAAAATCCTTCTTTATTATAACGATTTTCATAAAAGAATACAAAAGCCCCCTTATATAAGAGGGCGAGTATATTTATTTTACATGGTATTCGGCTAAACTTCCATGATTTCTATTTCTTTATTTTTAGCAAGCTCATCGATTTCTCTAATGTGCTCATCTGTCACTTTCTGCACAACATCCTGAGCACTTCTCAATTCATCTTCTGCCAGATCAGAAATCTTTTTCAGCTGATCATTTGCTTCACGACGGACATTTCTGACCTGGACACGTGATTCTTCAGCATATTTACCTACTACTTTCACTAATTCTTTACGTCTATCCTCCGTAAGAGCAGGGATATTAATTCGGATAATATTTCCGTCACTGGATGGTGACAGACCTAAATCAGCTTTTTGAATAGCTTTTTCAATATCTCCTACTGCTGACTTATCATAAGGTGTAATTACAAGCAGCCTTGCCTCTGGCGCGCCCACAGATGCGAGTTGGTTTAATGGGGTTGAGGCACCGTAATAATCTACATGCACGTTGTCCAGAAGGCTGGGATTTGCTCTTCCTGCGCGTACAGTTGCCAAATTCCTGGAAAAAGCCTGGACAGCTTGGCTCATTTTGTCTTTCATTTGCTTTTTAATTTGATCCGCCATCATTATTTCCCCCTTATTGTTGTTCCAATTTCTTCACCTTGCACAACTCTTTTAATATTGCCTTCTTCCGTAATTGAAAATACTTTTAACAGAATATCATTATCCATACATAAGGTAGAAGCGGTTGAATCCATTACGCCCAATCCTTCATTTAACATTTCCATGTAGGAAAGACGCTCATATTTCTTCGCATTTTTATTCACTTTTGGATCGTCTGTATATACACCATCAACATTATTTTTTGCCATCAAAATAACTTCTGCTTCTATTTCTGCAGCACGTAAAGCAGCAGTTGTATCTGTAGAAAAGTATGGATTCCCGGTACCTGCTGCAAAAATGACAACACGCTTTTTTTCCAAATGGCGAATGGCTTTTCTCCTTATGTAAGGTTCTGCAACCTGACGCATTTCAATCGATGTTTGTACTCTTGTTGGAATGCCGATCTTTTCAAGGCCATCCTGAAGAGCCAGTGAATTCATAATAGTGGCAAGCATTCCCATGTAGTCTGCTGTTGCCCGATCCATTCCCATTTCACTTCCGACTTTTCCGCGCCAAATATTGCCCCCGCCAACAACAATGGCAATTTCAACACCGAGTTCTGCAACTTCTTTCACCTGTAATGCAATGGACTGAATAATTTTGGGTCCTATTCCCGAACCGTGTTCACCGCTTAAAGCTTCTCCACTTAGTTTAAGTACTATTCTACGGTAACGAGCTGTTGTCATAATAACCTCCATAGAAACTTGTTTTTTTATGGTCGCCTTTGATGGTTTATTGTTAAAGAGACTGGGACAAAAATTAGCATTACGTACCAGAATCCGAAAGTTTTACACATTAGCTCCGGCAACATACGAAGACTCCAGCGGGAGGAATGGCCTCGGTGAGAACCCGTAAGCTAAGGTAGCGCGCGGAGGCTCACCAGCCACCCGCGGCAAAGAAGAAACCGAGAAAACGACCAAAGGGAGTTTGAACGGACGTCGCCCTTGTGCCCGTGGTGAAAACGAAGTATGTTGCCGGTGCGAGTGGTGTGCACGAAAGTTCGGATTCTCCTTGGGTTTGGATTGTTTTGTCCCGGCCCATTTAAATTTTATTTTTTAATTTGACTCATTACTTCATCAGCAAAGTTTTCTTCACGCTTTTCCATACCTTCGCCTACTTCATAGCGAACAAAAGTTTTAACGGATGCTCCTTTATCAGCAACATATTTTTTTACTTTCTGATCAGGATCCTTCACAAAATTTTGCTCTAATAAACAAATTTCTTCAAAGAATTTACCTAGACGTCCTTCTACCATTTTTTCCACAATGTTTTCCGGTTTCCCTTCGTTCAGTGCTTGTGATTTCAGCACTTCCCGCTCGCGGTCAACCTCACCTTGTTCGACATCTTCACGGGAAATATAACGCGGGTTAATAGCTGCCGCATGCATCGCAATATCTTTAGCTAATTCCTTATCACTTGTACTTGCCAATAATGTCAGCACGCCGATGCTTCCGCCCATGTGAAGGTACTCTCCAAATGTATCCTCATCCGTTTTTGTAAAAATAGTAAAACGACGCAGAGAAATTTTTTCACCTATCTTTGCAATAGCAGCATTAATAAAAGATTCCAATGTATCTTCGGAGCCCTGCACTGTCTGCTCCAAAGCTTCTTCCACAGTTGAAGGCTTTTGATCAACTAAATGCTTGCCAATTTCGGAAAGTAATTGCTTGAACTGATCATTTTTAGTTACGAAATCAGTCTCGCAGTTCACCTCAAGTAATACTGCAGTATTATCTTTTGTTTCCACATGTGTAAGCCCTTCTGCAGCGATACGGTCTGCTTTTTTAGCTGCCTTGGACATCCCTTTTTCGCGTAAATAATCAATCGCTTTATCAATATCTCCATCTGTATCTTGGAGTGCTTTTTTACAGTCCATCATACCTGCACCTGTTTTTTCGCGCAGCTCTTTCACCATTTTTGCGGTAATTGCCATCATTAAATCCTCCTTGTTTCTTTCAAACTTTTACTTTTAGAAAACTGGGCATATTGCCCAAACGAGGAAAGCCCTCATACCGCAAGGGTATAACCTAAAAGCCCTTGCATTTATGCAGTTATGGAAGTTTTATACTTCTTCTCTGCGAAAAAAGGTGATAAAAGGTTCTTATCCTCTTATCACCCTCCCTTTTTAATAGTTAAACCTCTTTTGTTTCTGAAGCTTCATTTTCTTCGCCAGTGTTTACAGTTTCCACTTCCGTTTCAACAGCCTCTGCTTCTTCCAGTTCTTCACCCTGTTTCACTTCTAAAATAGCATCTGCCATTTTTGAAGTCAATAGTTTTACTGCACGAATAGCATCATCGTTTGCAGGAATTACATAATCGATTTCATCCGGGTCGCAGTTCGTATCTACAATGCCGATAATAGGAATATTTAATTTATGTGCTTCTGCGATCGCGATGCGCTCTTTACGGGGATCGATAACGAATAAAGCATCAGGCAGCCTATCCATTTCTTTGATTCCCCCAAGAAACTTGACTAAACGGTCTTTTTCTTTCAGCAGTTCAACAACTTCTTTTTTCGGCAGTACTTCAAACGTACCGTCTTCTTCCATACGCTCAATGTCTTTGAGACGATTAATACGTTTGCGGATTGTCTGGAAATTTGTCAATGTACCGCCCAGCCAGCGCTGGTTTACATAGTACATTCCTGAACGGGTAGCTTCATCCCTGACAGAATCCTGGGCCTGCTTTTTTGTACCGACAAAAAGAAGGGTACCTCCGTTTGCTGCAAGCTCTTTTACATAATTGTATGCTTCATCGACCTTTTTAACTGTTTTTTGCAGGTCAATGATATAAATGCCATTACGCTCCGTAAAGATATACTTTTTCATCTTCGGATTCCAACGGCGCGTCTGGTGTCCAAAATGTACACCAGCCTCAAGTAATTGTTTCATTGAAATTGCTGACATCTTTCTTCCTCCTTATGGTTTTTTCCCTCCGACCGGTTCATATTGTGTTAGAGACCAAATATTAAACGGCACCTTCTATACAAATCCCCGGGCGTGTGTATTTTATTACCGGCTCATTATTCATAAACCAAGTGTTTACACCAAAAAATAATATATCATAACGGCTAACTGTAATCAAGTAAAAAAAGAAAAATCAGCAGGAATTATACCTTTTTATGATCGCATTTGTCTAAAAGTCATAATTTGCCGTATATAAATCATCATTATTTTTTCCCGTATAATTTAATGATAAGTGCTGCTTCCGTTTTTCCGCAATTTAATTTCTGTGCTATTTCTGATTCAGAATGCCCTTTATCATGTAATTGCAGAATTCGGGAATGGGTTGATGTTTCCATATAATCTTTTTTTACATTTTCATATATATCACTTTCTTCAGGTGTTGTTTTCTCTATGGTGAGGTCAGGGTTGGCCGTAGTTTGTGCAAGCTGTTCCTGCTCATTGGGCCGATCTTTCAAAACTGCTTGCTGCAGCCGGTTGTTTTCTTCTCTGATTTCCTGCAGGTACGTTGCTAAAACTTCCTGTATATCACTCGTATCAGATTGTTTGATCGTTTGAATTTGCCTGAGTAATTGGTAAATTGCCGCAAAAGTTACAATATGTATTAAAAAACTGATAATAAGTACAAATGAAACCATGAAATCCCTCTATCCGTTAAAATCAATCTTTTTGCCTAAATAAAAATGGTCAAATTTCTTCTCAAGTTGGGATTTTTTCTTTTCTACTTCATTCTGTAAAACCTAATCAATATCCCTTTGCTTATTATTAAGAAGTTTAATACGTTCAAATTCATTTACTGGTTTACGCTTCAGTTCTTCCTGCTTTAAACGTCTAGGAAATTATAAAATTTGTGATCTGTGGATAAATTGGTAATGTAATTTAGCCACGGCCAGCTCCAGCGCCCAGCGACTAGCGCGACTTCCTTCACCTCGGGCCTGCAAGATGCAGGTCAGTTCGGTGTTGCGACATGAGGTTTTGGTGGGGCGAGGAACTACTGTACCGTAGTCCCAGGACGTCGCGTTTTTAACCGAACATCCTCCGATAAGTCAACATCGACTCCTTACGGGTAAAGGAAGGCCGACTAACTACGGCCTTGCCGGCCAACGTCGGCATACCCCCAATGTGGGGGCATGTTTCCTTTATCTCCTACGGAAAGAATGTTCAGTTAAAACCGCCGCTTTGCACGGCAACACTGATCCACCTGGCATGGCCGATCTTTACGGTGGGGCGAGGAACCACTGTACCGTAGCCCCAAGGCGCAGTCCGTACGTCGCTAAACGGGCGCTTCCGCTTTTGTTCTTGATTTGCTGTAAATGATTCCTGAAAATGCTGATGTTGCTTTCCTATTTGCTCTTGAAGTTTACCCGCATCCTGTGTCCTCGGAAATGCAACTTGCATTTTTATTGATTTCCACCCCAATAGGGACACTTCCCTTATAGAATACTAAGACTCTTTTAATGAAATAAAGGTTCTATAATTATTTCATTTTTCCGCAGAAACATCTTAACATAATGATAATCTGTATTAATTATACGTTTATATTTGCCAAAAGCAACAGTAACCTGGTTAAACAGATAATTGTTGACGATGAGTTCTGCTTCAGCTTCACTTCCGATTTGTGCATTTAATTCTCCGAGTAATGTTTCAGTTTCGGATAATTTTTCTTTTGCTTTTGTATAGGAATTCCTTTGTTTGAGCTGCATAATCCGTGATTTTGGGTTCTCACTGCTAGCCTGCTGTTTTAATTTTTCACCTAATACAGTTAATTTTTTTATTGTATCCTGCAATTCTTTTTTCTTTATTAATAGTTTTTCTTCCTGAATATGTAAAGTTTTATCTATGCCAAAGATGATTTCTGTCTTTGTGCCAAAACGAGTACCTATATCTCTTGCCTCCAGGGATTTTCCTACCGATAAAAAACCACCAATGATATTTCCTCTTTGGCAAAAAACATGATTTTTCACGCTGCAAATACTATGTATGATTGAGTTCTCTGCATATAAATCATTTCCCGCTACAGCTTCTCCTTGATTAATGTAACCAAGACGAATGGACTCTTCTGCTTGTATAATACCATTTTTTTGACCTGCCAGTCCTTCCGCTATGAAAATAGACCCGCCTGAAATGATAGTTGCTGCTTCCACCATGCCAAATACTTTAATATCGCCTTCTGCTTTTACAGTGTATCCGGACGGTACATCCCCGTGAATAATGATGGTACCTGTGAATTCAAGATTCCCTTCCTTCATGGACAATGTTTCACTTACTTCATATACAGGCTGGATATGAATATTTCTTCCGCTGACATTTAACTGTCCATTAATTACGGCATAAAAAGCCAGACTTTTTTCCCGAAACACTACATTCTTCCCGGCCTTTATATTCGATGGTTTTCCTTTTTTTGCCTGCAGGATATTGCCATGTATATCTCTGCCATTTTCTCCATCGGTAGGCAATATGATATCGGCAATTTTTTCACCCTTTTTCAGTGATGGGATACGCATGACGTCACGGAAATTCCACCCTTTCGTACGATCTATTTCAGTTGGATGGATATTTGTCATAAAGTTTACTTTTCCGTCCTCCCCGTGAATAGGAGGAGTCCCTTTTGCAATGACAATAGGAAATACATCTTTTGTCGGTTCAGAATAAAGCAGCCGGACTGTTTCATCATCAATGCCAGTATTAATATTATAGTCTTTCAGCAATTGGCGTACATCATGCTCATTCATATTAAATTCTTCATGTATATCTGTATCTTTTAATCGGACTTCGGCCAGCATCCGGTCACCGGAAATGTCTATCTGTAAAATATCATGGAGTTTAACCATAGGTCCTCCCCCTTTGTTCTGTACAAATTATTGTTATTGATAAGCCTGAATTTTCCTAAGCGAATCTCTTAACTTAACAATAGATCTTTTGTGTATCTGGGAGATGCGGGATGTTGTTAAACCAAGAACCTTTCCAATTTCGGTTAATGTTAATTCATCATGATAAAAAAGACTGATTACCATTTTCTCGTTTTCATTTAAGGCTTGAATTCCCTCAGCCAATTCATTATTTAATTCATCGGAAATGAGCTGGTCTTCCGGTGAAATTGTCTGTTTATCCGGGACGGCATAACCAATCCCTTCTCTTAATTCAGATTTTCCATCAGACGGATTTTCTTCCATAGATAATATGTTGGAAAACAATGAATCTCTGATGATAGCTTCGACTTCTTTTTTTTCCAAACCTGCCTTTTGACCAATTTCCTCCATTGTTGGTTTACGCTCGTAAAGCTGTTCAAGTTCCTGCGTTACTTTTTCGACCTTTTTTATTTTGTCTCTTAATGATCTTGGTATCCAATCTTCCTTTCGCAGACCATCCATAATGGCTCCACGGATACGGAAGGATGCATAAGTGTCAAATTTCAGTTCTCTCTTCGGTTCAAACTTTTTTATCGCATCATATAAACCGATGAGACCAAAACTTTTGATATCGTCTTTGTTTACGCTTGCCGGTAAGTGGCTGGATATCCTTTCCACATGATAGCTTACTAAATGCATATATTGTTGGATTAGTATATTAGCGGCTTGTTCATCTCCGTGTTCCAACCAGTTATCCCAGCGTTTTACTTCCTGTTGAGGGTTGTTTATTTTCACGCTTGCTCCCCCTTTCTTACCACTTTTCAGCCTTTTTCTCAGTTTTTTCAATTCGGACGTTTTTTCCATTGACTAGATGTAAAATTCTTCATGGTTAATTTTTCTGATTTTCAAATCATGCGTAAACGTATCAAATTCTATGGTTCTGCCTTCATTTCCGCCTACATCCATCGCGATTACCGGAATTCGGTATTCACGTAATTTTTCTTTGACAGCCTCTATATTTCTTGGACCAATTCGCATCATATTTGACTTGGAAGTGTATTGAAACATTTGGGCACCGCCTGCTACCTTTGCTTTAAGTCTGTCTGTCAAAGCACCTTTTTTTATTAACTGATCAATTAAAAATGGCACAGCAGTATCTGCATATTTATATATATTGATCTCCTTTTGCCTTGCCAGACTTGAATCAGGCAGCAAAATATGTGCTAATCCTGCAATGCCTGCCATTGCATCATATACTACAAGACCGACACATGAACCCAATCCTGAGGTCCGTAAATGATCAGGTTTTTTTGCAAAATTCAAATCTGCTATCCCTACTTTAATGGTGGTCTGTGTCTCATTCATGGTCATTGATTCCCAAAGATACATATAATTTTTCTAAAGTGGCAGGGTCTGGTATGAGAAAGAAATTTCCTTGTATATCTTTTTTACTGTCATGATGGTTAATCCTTGTATTAATAATAATGGCATAATCTGTTACCTGGGAGAGTTCAACTATCCCGGCTGTTAAAATGGCACCGGCCATATCAATACTTAAATAGGGTATGGAAGGCTGCATATTTAAATTCGTAAAATCAGATAGCGCAGATAAATACGCACTAGTTAAAATGTTACCTGTTTCCTGCAGCGCAGAAACAGCCATTTCATCAAAATTCTCTCCCAATAGCCTGTAACCGCTTTGCTTTGTTATTGCACCAACCAAATGCTGCGCCTCTTCCACACTTAAAATAAAATATACTGTCCCTGGTGCTTCTCCCTCTATGCGAAAGAAAAGAGCTGTAATTAATTGTTCATGCCCGCCGATCATATCCATCATTTCGTCAAAATCTACTACATTTACATTTGGTACTTGCATATCTATTTTTTTATCCAGTAATTTTGACATTGACGTAGCAGCATTTCCCGCTCCAATATTTCCTATTTCTTTTAATACATCCCTTTGGACAGTTGTGAGATAAGTAAAATTCATGTAGATTATCCTTCCACTGTTTTTAAATCCTTCATTTCTTCAAATGTCAGTACCTTTTGTAAATCAAGTAATATAAGAAGTCTGTCAGCCAATATTGCAACGCCTTCAATATAATCCGTCTCAACTGCACCTATCATTCCCGGTGCCGGCTCAATCGTATTTTCGGGAATATCTACTACATCATTCGCTGAATCAACGATCAATCCAACTTCCATTTCATTTAAATACACAATAATGATCCGGCTGGATTCCGTATATTCCTTTTCTTCCAAACCGAAGCGGATACGAATATCAATAACCGGTGTAATGACACCTCTCAGGTTTATAACTCCCTTAACAAAAGCTTCTGTTTGCGGTACTCTCGTAATTGGCTGAATGCGTTCAATAGAGCCTACCTGCTGTACAGAAATGGCATATTCTTCCGATTCCAGTTGAAAAACAATCACTTTTTTCTCGTTTGCTTTTTCATTTTCCATGCTAGTGCCCCCCGCTTTTTTATTAAAGATTATTTAACCAATGCATTACTATCAATAATTAAAGCTATTTTCCCTTCTCCAAGAATTGTTGCCCCTGATATGGCAAAAGTATGATTTAAGTAATTTCCCAGCGACTTTAGGACAATTTCCTGCTGACCGATAAGTGAATCAACAACTAAGCCTGCCAATTTCTTCCCTTTCTTTACAATTACAACTGAAATATATTCGCTGTTATCAAGCCTACTTCCAGAAACGGAGAAAGTATCATTTAAGAATACGAGCGGAACAATATTCCCCCGAAAATCAATTACTTTTTTCGTATGCAGCGATTTTACCTGATCTTTATGTATAATAGTGGTTTCAATTATTGTTGATAGCGGTACAGCATATTTTTCCTTTCCCAGCTCTACTAGCAATACAGAGACAATCGTCAATGTCAGCGGTAGCTGGATGGAAAAGACGGACCCTTTATCCTTCTGGGCATCAATGGTAATACTGCCTCCTAAAGATTCTATGGTTGTTTTCACCACATCCAGCCCGACACCCCTGCCGGAAATATCAGAGACAGCTTCCGCGGTGGAAAAACCGCTCTCCATAATTAATTCAAAAATTTGCCTGTCATTTAATAATAATGACTTTTCCCGGTCGATCACACCATTAGCTATTGCCTTCTCTAAGACCTTTTCCTTATTTATTCCTGCACCATCATCTGATATTTGAATAAAGACATGATTTCCGCTATGATAAGCATCCAGTTTAATAGTTCCTTGTTCTGGCTTTCCTTTTGCAGCTCTTTCTTCAGGATGTTCAATTCCATGATCAATAGCATTTCTAATTAAATGAACAAGCGGATCACCAATTTCATCGATCACCGTTCGATCCAGTTCTGTATTTGCCCCTTTTATATCCACATCAATATTTTTATGTAAATCTTTTGCCAGCTGGCGGATCATGCGTGGAAACCGATTGAATACATGGTCAATCGGAACCATTCTTATTGTAAGTATAATATCCTGCAGGTCACCGGACACACGTGTCATATGCTCCACCGTATCTCTCAGATCTTTGTGATTCAGTTCATTGGAAATCTGTTCCAGCCGCCCTTTATCAATCACCAGTTCTTCAAACAAATTCATTAATACATCAAGCTTATCACTATGAACCCGTATTGTTTGTTTTTTATTGCTTTTGACAGGTGTCTTTTGAGTGGCAGATTCCGGCTGTGTGTCACTACCTATTGTATCGTCCTGTATTTTATTTTCCTGTTCTTTTTTATAATGATCTACGGAAAATGAATCGACAGTGACAGATTCCATTTCCGATACTTTATTAATATTTTCTTTAATTTCATTTGTATTTGCCTGAGAAACAAACAAGAGAGTAAAACGCTGGTCGAAGTTCTCCTCCTCCAAGTCATTTACGGAGGGTACTGATTTAATCACTTCTCCAAGCTTCTCTAACACTTCGAATACCATAAACACCCGGGCGCCTTTAAGCAAGCAATCTTGCCTTAAAGTCACAGTTATTTCAAAATTGGCGAATCCGCGCTCTTTTGCTTCATTTAAAATGGATAATTCTATGTCATCCAAATGAAGTCCAAGAATCGTTTTGAGTTCCTCCTCTTCTTTATTTTCAGGAATAGAATGAAGCTGCTCCCCATTTTCTATCGCTCCCAATTGCGAAACAACTTGCGCAATATTTTTTTCTCCTTTTCCGCCGGATGAAATATCTTCCATCATCTCATTCAAATGATCTGCTGCTTCAAACATGATATCCAGCATATCCGTATTTACTTTGATTCTGTCATACTTTAACCCATCAAATATATTTTCCATTTTATGTGTTAAATTCGCCAGATCACTATAGCCCATTGTTGCTGACATGCCTTTTAATGTATGAGCAGCACGAAATATTTCATCAATAATACTGCTGTCGCTAGAATTATTCTCCAATTCCATCAGCTGATCGTATAAAACGTTAATATGCTCATTGCTCTCATCAATAAAAACACCTAAATAATCTGCTGTTTCCACGCTATTTCCCTCCCGCTTTAAAAATGATATTTGTTATTATCCTTCCGACTTGGGATAACGGTAGCACATGATCTACACAGTTTGTATTTACAGCCGCTTTAGGCATGCCATAGATAATAGCTGTTTCCTCTGACTCAGCAATTATTACGCAATTTGGATCTTTATTTTTTAACTTAATTATTCCTTCAGCACCGTCTTTTCCCATTCCAGTTAAAACAGCTGCGACTTTATTTTGGTTAGGAAGATTAGCAATAGAATAAAATAATATATCTGCTGATGGACGGTGGCCCCGTAAAGGAGCTTCTTTTGATAATTCAAGTACCAGTTCCTTGTTTCTTCTACTCCTCACTTTCATGTGAAAGTCACCAGGTGCGATGTAGACTGTATTATTATGTATTACTTCTTGGTCTATAGCTTCTTTCACTGTAAACGGGACCCGACTGTTAAGTCTCTCTGCCAATGATTTAGTAAAGCCGGCCGGAATATGCTGAACAATTAAAATAGGAGAAGGTAATTTATCCGGCAGCTGAGACAATACCGCCTCAAGTGCTCTAGGTCCTCCGGTAGAAGTACCAATCGCTATAATTGTCTGCTCAAATGCAGGTGATTTTATTTCTGCTTCATTTTTAATCATCGCATTTTTCCTTTTTCCCTCTCGTCAAATAGTTGTTTTAGCTTTTGTACAAATGTTACATTTTCTTTCGTAATACCTTGCTGCCCGCTAACGTATGCTTTGGTCAGTTTATTCATTGCTTTGGCAATTGGCGACCTAGCATTATAAAGTATAAATGGTGTCTGGTTCATCACGGATCTTGGTACGGTTTTATCTTCCGGAAGTGTCCCCATTAGCTCAATATCTGCTTTTAGAAATTGCCCAACGACTTTTTTAAACCGTTTCAAAGCTTCATAACCGGTTTTTTCTGTCTGTGACCTGTTCATCACAACATGGAGCGGCATGGATGGATTATATGATAAAATATACTTAATCATCCCATAGGCATCTGTAATAGATGTTGGCTCCGGCGTTGTAACTACAATACATTCATCTGATGGTAAAATGAACCGGATGCTCTCTTCGGATACGCCTGCTCCCATATCAAAAATAATATAATCATACATATTGATTAATTGTTCATACTGATCAAAAAAATAATCCATCATCCTCGAGTCTGTCTTAAATAAGCTGCTTAAGACGGAACCACCGGCGATATAGGCTAATCCACCTGGTCCTTCCTCAATAACATCGTAAATCGGCAGCTGTTCGTGAAACATATCTATAATCGTTTTATTTGGATGTAATCCGAGTAAAATATCCACATTCCCCATACCGAAGTCTAAATCAAACAGCAATACTTTTTTTTGATGATTTATCAGCTGTAAACAGAAGTTTAGTGCGACATTCGATTTGCCTACACCACCTTTCCCGCTAATGATAGATAGTGTTTTTGCTTGTCTCGGGTTATATTTCATTTGCAGACGGCGGCGTAGATTCTCTGCCTGGTCATTCATCATGAATTCCACCTAAAACAAAGTCTGAAATTAATTCAGGGGTTACCTCCATTAAATCATCAGGCACATCCTGCCCGTTGGCTATATATGCTATTCCCATATTTTTTTCAAGTGTCATATTAAGCATGCTGCCATATTGTCTTGTTTCATCAGCTTTAGTGAAAATAACCTGATTAATTGGCAAGTGCTGAAATTGATCATAAATCTCCAGATTATCATTTGATTTTGCCGTTAAAGATAATACAAGATACATATTAATAGAAAAATCGGTATTGATACTTTGAATTAACGCATTGACATATTTCTTTTCACGGAAGTTTCTTCCTGGCGTATCCACCAGAATATAATCATAGTCTGCAAATGTATGAACAGCATGTATATAATCTTCTTTTGTATAAGCTACTTTAACCGGAACTTGTAAGATCTTCGCATATGTTTTTAACTGCTCAATTGCGGCAATTCTGTATGTGTCTGTTGTAATAAAAGCAACTTTTCTTCCTTCTTTTAAAATACGCTCGGCAGCAACTTTTGCAATAGTAGTTGTTTTCCCAACCCCAGTCGGCCCAACAAAATGTACGATCTTTTGCTCAGTTGAAATAGGCTGAAAGGAAAGATTTTTCAATTGATTCAGGATTTCTGTTTTCACATCCTGTTGAATCCTTTTATAAGAAGGCTCAATATTCTCTGAGTCATGATGTTTCACAACTTGATCAAGTATCTTATTAGCAACAGTTTCTTCAACTTCCTGTTCAAGCAATTGCATATACACGCGCTGGTATTCCGCCGGATACTTGGTTTTATCGGAAGTTGATTGATGTATCATCTTCTTTAATACATAAATCTCATTTAAAATATGGTCATTTGGATAAGTAATTTTACTTTTTTCATCAGGAAGCACACTTGCTGCTGCTTGCTTTAACTCCTGTTTATTTTCTTTTAACGGCTGGGGATCCAGTGCAGCTACTACCTCGATGCGGCTTTTCTTTTTCAAACCAAGGAAACCGCCATGCTTGACCTTTCTGGAGTTTAATATGACTGCCTCTGGTCCGAGTTCATTTCTTATTTGTTTCATCACTTCAGGCATCGTAGCTGCTGCATACTTTTTTACCTTCATGCGACATTCACCACCCCTACACTTTGTACCTGGATATTTGGTTCCAGTTCATTATAGGAAAGTACGACCACTTGCGGCATAAATCTTTCAATTAATTGCTTTAAATACATTCGGATAGCAGGGGAGCATAATACGACAGCTGTATCTTGCTGAATAGCCACTTTTTCCACTTCTTCATGAATGATATTTATGATTTGCTGCTGATCATCCGGATCCAGGGACAAGTAATTGCCGTGTTCAGTTTGCTGGATACTCTCTGCAATCATTTTTTCTACTTTTCCTGTGACAGTAATTACCTTTAGGGAAGCATTATCCTGTACATATTGCCTGGTTATTTGTGCCGATAGTGCTTGTCTCACATACTCAGCCAATAAGTCTGTATCGCTGGTCAGTTTGGCAAAGTCTGCAAGTGTTTCAAAAATCACCGGCAGATTCCGAATGGACACATTTTCTTTCAGCAATTTAGCGAGCACCTTTTGGACATCACCCACGGAAAGCGGCTCGGGTGTAACTTCTTCGATCAAAATAGGGTAACTTTCTTTTATATGATCAATTAATTGCTTCGTTTCCTGTCTTCCAAGTAAAGTGTGGACATGTTGTTTAATTACTTCCGTAAGATGAGTGGAAACAACCGACGCGGGGTCTACCACTGTATATCCCAATAATTCCGCTTCATCCTTCATCTCTCCATTAATCCATTTTGCCGGCAAATCAAATGCAGGCTCATTCGTTTCTATTCCTTCTATTTCATCATTATCCATATCCGGCGACATGGCCAGATAATGATCCAATAACAGTTCACCTGATGCAACCACATTTCCTTTAATTTTCAGCCGATATTCATTCGGCTCCAGTTGAATGTTGTCCCGAATTCTTACTACAGGGATAACCATCCCAAGTTCAATTGCCAATTGTCTGCGAATCATAATAATTCTGTCCAGCAGATCTCCTCCCTGGTTCGTGTCTGCAATCGGTATTAATGCATAACCAAATTCAAACTCTATCGGATCCACATTCAATAAATTGATCACATTATCCGTTTCTTTCATGGATGTGCTTTCCGCCTGATCTTCTGCCTCTTCATTCAATTCCGGCTCTTCATCAGTTGATTGCTTCAACAGGAAATACCCGCTTAGTGCTAATATGCCTGCTAGTACTGTGGTAAGGAAAAAGTTTATCGGTGTTAACCCAATGAAAAAAATAGTACCTGCTGCAATAAATAACAACTTAGGATACTGCAGTAGCTGACCGGTTACTTCTGTTCCCAAATTGCCGGTCGTAGCAGTTCTGGTCACCACTATCCCCGTTGCTGTAGCTATAAGGAGTGCCGGTATTTGACTTACCAGCCCATCACCTACTGTAAGCCGCATAAATGTATTGACTGCTTCCTGGAATGACAAATCAAATTGCACCATGCCAATAATAAGACCAAAAATAATATTAATTAAAACTATAATGATTCCTGCGATCGCGTCTCCTTTTACAAATTTACTTGCTCCATCCATCGAGCCATGAAAATCTGCTTCGTCTCCTACCTTTTCCCGTCTTTTTTTTGCTTCTTGTTCAGAGATTAAGCCGGCATTTAAATCAGCATCAATACTCATTTGCTTCCCGGGCATTGCATCAAGTGTAAACCTTGCAGATACTTCCGACACCCGTTCCGCCCCTTTGGTAATAACAATAAATTGAATAATGACAAGAATAATAAAAACAACAAAACCGACGAAAGGGTTATCTCCAATTACAAAGGAACCAAACGTATCAACCACTCCGCCCGCATTGGCATCGGAAAGAATCGAGCGCGTTGTTGACACATTCAATCCAAGGCGAAATAATGTCAAGAGCAAAAGGAGCGTTGGAAAAACGGAAAACTGCAATGCTTCCTGTGTATTCATGGAAACGAGAATGACGATAAGCGCAAGCGAAATATTACATAAAATGAGGACACTTAAAAGCCATCCTGGCAACGGAATGATTAACATGATGATGATTAATATAACACCTAATAGAACGGAAATATCTCGGGCTTTCATGAATAACCCTCCTCATTGCTTAAACTTTATTTTCCAACTTATATACATAGGCTAAAATTTCAGCAACAGCCTGAAAAAATGCTTCAGGAATCGCATCACCAATTTCAACCGAGGCGTATAAAGACCTGGCTAAACTCCTGTTTTCCACGGTTACAACATCATTTGCTTTGGCAACTTCTTTTACCTTTAATGCTATTTCATCAATTCCTTTGGCAACTATATACGGCGCACTCATCTTTTCTTCATCATACTTAATAGCGATAGCAAAATGGGTAGGGTTTGTAATAACCACATCAGCATTTGGCACTTCGCTCATCATTCGTGTTGTTGCCATTTGCTGCCTTTTTTCCTTTAATTTGGATTTAATTAAAGGATCCCCTTCAACGTTTTTAAATTCATCTTTAATATCCTGTTTGGACATACGCATATTTTTCTGGAAATCATATCGCTGGTATGCATAGTCAAAAACTGATAAAAACAATAATGCAACCGTGGCAGCAATACCCATGATTGCAGTCACTCTGCCAAAAAAAGCAAGCGCACTTTCAGCCGTTTTAAAAGAAAGCATCATCATTTCATCTTTATTAATCCAGATCACCATAAAGGTAACTGTCCCAATAAGAACTATTTTCAACATCGACTTTAAGAATTCAACCAGAGCCCGAATGGAAAATATCCGTTTTGCTCCTTTTATTGGGTCGATCTTTTTCAAGTCAAATTTTAACGGTTCCATTGTGAATAAAAAACCAATTTGCAACAGGTTTGAACCAAACCCGGCAACAATGGCTATAAGCATAATCGGAGCAAGCATTTTCGCCGCTTCGATCGTAGCACCTGTAAATACTTGCTGCACCGTATTTTCAGTAACTTCCCAATGAATAAATTCAGTGAATGTATGGGTGTACATCGTTGTCATAATGTCTTTCATAAAAGGACCAAAAACGATTAATATCATAAACGAAAATAATAATAAAATAGCAGTATTGACATCCTGACTTTTTGCAACTTTTCCTTTTCTGCGCTCGTCTTGCTTTTTCTTTGGGGTTGCTTTTTCTGTTTTCTCACCTGCAAAAAATTGCAGATCCATGTTCAAGTACAAATTAAGCACCTCCGAACAATTGCATGAGACCACGCATCGCCTGGAACATCGTTTCAAACAATCTTTCAATAAGTACAATGTATAAACTTAAAAAGAATAAAATTACGATAAAGCTCACCAATATTTTTAATGGAAGTCCGACTACAAATACATTGACCTGTGGAACAGTACGCGCTATCATCCCTAAAGCAACATCCACTAAAAACAAGCATCCGACAATCGGAATGGCCATTTGAAAGGCGATCAGAAACATATAATTAAATGCATCAATAACAAAATCGGCAATAGAGCCATGATGAAATGGTATAAAAGCGTCTATCGGTATAAATTGATAACTGTTAAAGATACCATCTATTAATAAATGATGTCCGTTCACCGATAATAAAAACAGCAAGGCAAAAATATAAAAATACTGTCCCGTTAGCGGTGTTTGGGCTCCTGTTTGTGGATCAACCACATTGGCAATGGCAAAACCCATCTGAAAATCAACAAAACCACCGGCTATTTGTACCGCAGATAAAATAATAAAGGCAATTAAACCGATTAAAAGACCTACCATCGCTTCTTTTAGCAATAGAAAGAAATACGTTCCGTCCACATTAATGACAGCAGGATCAACGGTATAAAACATGACCCACGCTAAAAAGAAACTAAATCCCACTTTAAAAGGGACAGGGATTGTCCGATAAGAAAACAAGGGAAGTGTGACAAAAAAAGCAATAACCCTTACGAAAATGAGCAAAAATACTGGTAAGCTATTAATATTAATCATCTCAAGCATCGTACTACCCTACAAACCGGTTTAAATTTTGGAATAAGTCTGTTGTAAATTCAGTAATATGGGATAACATCCAGGGTCCAAAAATAACTAATCCCAATAGGACAGCAACGATTTTCGGAATGAATGCAAGCGTTTGTTCTTGTATCTGTGTTGTTGCTTGAAATATACTCACCAATAAACCAACGGCCAGCGCCAATATTAATAAAGGGCCAACGACCAACAGGATAGTGAAGACCCCATTTTCAGCCAGGGACAAAACAAATTGACTATTCAAAGCTGACACCTACTTTTTATAAAATACGTTAAAAACCATCCAACAAGGAATGGGTAATTAAATACCAGCCATCAACAAGAACAAACAGCAATATTTTAAAAGGCAATGAGATCATAACCGGCGGCAGCATCATCATCCCCATGGACATAAGTACACTTGCAACTGCCATATCGATAATTAAGAAAGGTACAAATATCATAAAACCCATTTGAAAAGCCGTTTTCAATTCACTAATGGCAAATGCAGGCACAAGGGTTGTCAGCGGAATTTCCTGTATGCTGCTTACTTCATCCAGCTGGGCGTAGCTCATAAACAATTCCAAATCTTTCTGTCTCGTATGAGAAGCCATAAACTCTTTCATTGGCTCACTTGCCCTGTCGTATGCTTCATCAAGTGTTATTTCTTCGTCAAATAACGGCTGCAGGGCATTGTCATAAACCTCGGAAAATATGGGCGCCATAATAAAGAAAGTCAAAAACAAGGCTAACCCGATTAACACTTGATTAGGAGGCATCTGCTGTGTTGCCAGCGATGTTCTGACAAAAGACAAGACAACAATAATTCTTGTAAAACTTGTCATTAATATTAAAATACTGGGCGCTAAAGCCAAAACAGTTAATAATAATATCAATTGAACCGAGGTTGAAATATTCGAAGGATCGGAATCGGAAAACATGTCTATAAATTCATTCATTGTTCATCTTCCCTCCGGTTGTTCCGACCAATTAAATCTTTCCGGTTCTTTTTCAGCTTTTTCAGTTCATCGGAAAATAGATTTTTAAAATCCTGGCTATCCTGATTGTAAGGATTTTTTTCTCCCCTTTTCCGTAAAAAGGAGGGAAGCAATGTGGTTAATTGAAAAGGTTCTTCATCCCCTTGTTCCAAAAGCTGTTCTTTCATCTCTTCATCTGTTATTTCCTGCATCATTTCCACGTTGTCTCCAACACCTACCAAATAAAACCTGCCGCCTATGCGAATAATTTGAATGGACTTATTCTGCCCGACAGAAATTCCCCCGAGATTTTCCAAATGTTTGATTTGGTTATACATTTTATTACGTTTATTTAACAGCTTCAGCATAATATAGATAAGTGCAAGAACTAATAATAAAGCGAGAAACATTTTTATGAGATCAAACAAGAGAGAGTTGGAATCATCAAATCCAGCCATCGATTCGGAGGCGTCTTCATCCTCTGATAATGGTGTTATTTCTTCTTCACAGTCGGCATCTGCTTCAAGGCAATCATTCACACTCGGTGTTTGTGCTCCTGCCTCTGCAAGAAAAATAAAAGGTATAATAAACAACAGACTTATCATGGTGACGATTTGTTTTTTCAACATATTCACCCGTCTTTAAACCAGCACTTTTTGTATCGCTTCTATGACTCTGTCTTCCTGAAATGGTTTAACGATGAAATCCTGTGCTCCTGCTTGGATTGCATCAATAACCATAGTCTGCTGTCCCATCGCTGAACACATAATTACCTTCGCCTCGTTATTTTCTTCTTTGATTTGTTTTAGTGCTGTGATCCCATCCATCTCAGGCATTGTTATATCCATTGTTACAAGATCCGGTGTCAGCTCTTTATATTTCTCCACCGCTTGCACCCCGTCCTGTGCCTCGCCAACTACTTCAAACCCATTCTTTGTTAAAATATCTTTTATCATCATTCGCATAAATGCAGCATCATCTACAATGAGAATTTGTTTTGCCATTATTTATCCCCCTAAATCTCTATTTGAGTTTTTTCAATCTATCGGATTTGCTTACAATATCTGTTACTCTAACGCCAAAGTTTTCATCAATCACAACAACTTCTCCTCTGGCAATTAACTTCTGGTTTACAAGAATATCCACCGGTTCGCCAGCCAGTTTATCAAGCTCAATAATAGATCCTGCAGACAAATCCAATATATCCTTAATCGTCCGTTTTGTACGTCCAAGCTCAACTGTTACCTTTAATGGAATATCAAGAAGCAAATCCAGGTTCCGTTGTTCGGATGGATTTAATTCAACTTCACCAAAGTCAGAAAAGGCTGCCTCCTGTACATTTGCATGTTTTTGATCTACTAAGTTACCTAAAAATTGAGATGATGCTTCATTTATTTCCTGCTCGCTTTCAGCCACCGGTGCATTGTCCATTGAAATTTCCGGTTGTTCCAGTGTGACAGCTGTTTCATTCTTTCCCTTTTCATCTTCTGCAGTATTACTTAGTAACTGATTTACCAGGTCTTTTGCAAAATTGATTGGCATTATTTGCATAATATTGGAATCAATTAAACTGCCAATCTTTAATTGAAAGGAAACTTGTACAAATGCTTGACCCCCATTTATAGCAATATCCAGATCTGCTTCCGATTCCGTCATTTTAATTGTTGGCGGTGAAATATCTATCTTTTTATCAAATATCGCAGACATACTTGTTGCTGCTGAACCCATCATTTGATTCATTGCTTCCTGAACTGCACTGATATGTATATCGTTTAATTCTTCTTCCGGATCGGTTCCATCTCCGCCAAGCATAATATTCGCGATGATTGCAGCATCCGTCGCTTTAATAACGAATACGTTTTTTCCGCTAAAGCCTTCAATATAATTGACATATATACTTACGGGCTGAAAAGTAAATCCTTCTATTTCCTTTTTTTGGATCACCGATACAGATGGCGTTGTGATTTCTACTTTTTGTTTTAACAACGTAGAAAGCGTTGTTGCTGAACTGCCAAATGATATGTTGCCTATTTCGCCTAACGTATCCTCCTCAATAGTGGATAAATAACTTTCTGATTGCTTGTTTTCCCCTTCTGTATCTGCATCAGCGCTCACGTTAAGCAATGCATCAATTTCTTCCTGAGAAAGAATGCCATCATTCATCATTTTCATTCACCTCTTTTATTTCCTCCAACACCTGCACAGATAATTTGTTTTTATACCTGCCGGGCTGTACATAAAATTTCGGCTGATCATTTATTTCCAGCGTTAATGACTGATCAATGGGCTGATCCATTGCAATCACATCGTTCGTATTTAAATGCAGAAATTCATTAATAGTTATCATCGTCTCTCCCAATACAGCTTTCCCCTCAACCCTCGCATTCTGCAAATTTGCAGTCAGCTTTTCATAGGATTCCATATCTCTTTCTTTTGTTCCTGTTTGCATCCAATAATGCACAGATAATTTAGATATAATAGGCTCTAAAATAATATGCGGTATGCAAATATTGATTAATCCACTGGTTTCTCCTATCGTTGTGTTCATAGATACGACGATTACGGTATCATTTGGTGATACCATTTGCAGAAACTGCGGATTAACTTCAAAATCCTCCAGCACCGGGTCTATTTCCACGATGGATGACCACGCTTCCCGAAGATTTGTAACTGCCTTTTCAAAAAGCTGTGACATTAACATTGTTTCTATTTCTGTTAAGCTGTCAGCTTTGCTAACATCTCCTCCTTTTCCGCCCAAAATACGGTCAAGCATAGCGTAGGCTATATTTGGGTTCACTTCCATAATCAGCCGCCCGTCCAGTGGCTCAACACTGTATATATTTAAAACCGTCATTTTCGGAATGGAACGGATAAATTCTTCATATGGCACCTGATCCACAGAAGCAACGGAAATATGAACATAGGTACGAAGCTGGGCAGAAAAAAAAGTGGTTAATAGCCTAGCGTAATTTTCATGAATTCTTGAGATACTACGAATCTGATCTTTTGAAAATCTTAAAGCCCGCTTAAAATCATATACACGAACTTTCTTTTCTTCATCTTCTTTTTTTATTTCTTCGGCATCCATTTCTCCGGAACTGATAGCAGATAATAAAGCATCTATTTCACCCTGTGTAAGTACCTCATCCACCATTTAAGCTCACCTCCATCACGGAGTAATAATACAAATGCATTTACTGCATTAATTTACTGATCGTATAAACATCTACAATATTTCCATCTGTCATTAACTCATTTAATTTTGACTTTACCACTTCTTCCAAGTCGGATAATCCAGTTCGGAAATCTTCCTCATCCATGGTGCCTAGCTCTTTGATCAGAATGTTTTTCATTTGAAAGTCTCTCTTGCTTATTTCCTCTTTCGCACCTTCCCCATCGGTAATCACCTGAAATTGAACCCTGACGAAGCTTCCATCTGATAAATCTGTCGTAATTTCAGGCGTCTCATAGGAGCGTTCCACTATATCATCAATTGTTGTCCCAGTACTTGCTTCTTCTTCTCCATATAACAGGATAACCAAAGCAGCAGTTCCTCCAAGTAATATAATGATAAGTGAAGTAATAAACGTTTTTACCAATCTACTCATTTGACTTTCCTGCCTCCTTCAGTTGCCCTTGCACACCAACTTTTTGATAATAGGCAGTAATTAATTGAATCAGATCTGCCTCTGTTTCCTTCACAACGAGCTTCTTACTATTGTTTAGGGTTATCGTTGTATCCGGGAGAGACTGAATTTGTTCAATCATTAATGCATTTAACGTAAAAGGCTCTCCGTTTAATCGGGTTAATTGAATCATGATTTTGACGAGGCTGGGACAAAACTAGAGTTTCGATCCAGAATCCGAAAGTTTTACACATTAGCTCCGGTAACATACGAAATCTCCTGGGACTGCGCTAAATGCTCGCCCCACCGTATAGATTTGCGAGAAACAAAGGCATCGGTGAGCCCCCTAAAAACGATTCAGCACGAGAAGGCTCACCAGCCGACCGTGGAAAGCGAAGTATATTTCCGGAGCGGGTTTTTAGCACAAATTTTAGGATGTTCGGATTTTTTTCACTTAAATTGTTTTGTACCAGCCTCATAACCTCCTCCTTATTAACGTTTTAGGTTCACTAGCTCCTGCAGTATTTCATCAGAGGTGGTGATAATTCTTGTATTAGCCTGGAAACCACGCTGAGCTGTAATCATTTCCGTGAATTCTTCTGATAAGTCGACATTGGACATTTCCAGTGAGCCACTGACGATAGAACCTGTACCATCGTCTCCTGGGGCAACAGAGCCGTTATATCCCGCGTTTTCCGAATCAAGAAATAAATTGCTCCCCGCTTTTTCTAGACCAGCCGGGTTTGAAAAATTGGCTAAAGAAATTCGTCCTGCTACCTCATTTTCACCGGCAGCATTAACATAATTCACATTTCCATTTTCTTGAATGCTGAAGCTTCTCGCATCATTCGGAATAATGATGTTACTAACCGTATCTGAAAATTCATCATCACCTAAATTCGAAAATCCTTGCAGAAAATATCCATCAGGGTTCACGATTCTAGCGCCATCTTCGCCAGCATCACCCTCATCTAAATAAAAATTTCCCGCACGCGTGTAATATGTTGTGCCATCAGCTTCAAGGATAAACATTCCATCCCCTTCGAGTGCAAGATCCAATGGGTTTTCGGTTGTTTGACGAAAACCCTGTGTGTGAATATTATCAATAGAACCTAGTTGTGAACCCAATCCTACCTGCGCAGGGTTTGTTCCTCCACGGGTATCTGTTGGGCCCTGTGCTCCACTTGTTGTCTGACTCATCATATCCTGGAATGTAACCCGGCCTTTTTTAAATCCGGACGTGTTCACATTCGCAATATTATTTCCAATCACATCCAGATTAGTTTGAAAACCTTTCATACCTGAAATTCCTGCATACATCGAACGTAACATTTGATCATTCCCCTTTTCTTTTACGTTATCAGCCGTATCTCTCATTCAACAGCTGTTCGGCCTCCCAAAAAGGGTCCAGCCTATTCGTTAATTAAAATAGTTCCGTTTATGTTCGTGAAAATTCGGCTCGTTGCTTCATTCCTGTCCAACGCTGTTACGACTGTGTTATTTTTTGCACTGACGAGTAATGCTGCTTCATTCGTAATAACTAAAGAATCGGTTATCCCCTTTTGCTTTGCTTCATACATTTTATTTTCAATGGTTTTCCACTGATTTTCATTAATAGTTATATTCTTTCATCCAGCCTATTCTGTGCATGCTTGCTGATTTTCAGCTCCCACTGTTCCTGTACCAATAAGTCTTTAAAGTTCGTTGACTGGTTACTTTTTTCTGTTTTTTTAACTGCAGGAATTGATAAAGCATGCTGCTGAGGCACCTGATGAATACGATGATCCAAAGTAGATCACTTCCTTAACGATTTTAATCCTCCATACTTCCCTTTTCTGCACTGCTTTCATTCACTTGTAAGACAGCATCCGCATATATTTTTTCACCATTTTCCAGTTCAAATATTGCCCAGCCTTCATTTTGGCTAACAGCAATTACTTTACTTTCCTCAATCCCTGTTTCTTCATTTGTTTCCTCATCATAACCCTGGTAAGAAACTTCTTTACCAATCATATGACTATATTGAATTACAGGTGAGATTAACTGGCTTTGCACCAGTGTTTCGATGGAGTTAGTCATATTCATCATTTGCTCCAGCGATGAAAATTGAGCCATTTGAGAAATAAACTCTCTATCATCCATCGGATTGGTCGGATCCTGATTTTGCAATTGAGTCATGAGAATTTGAAGAAATTCATCTTTTCCTAAATCTGGACTTGGCGTTCTTCCTGATTGCTGATTTTGTAAATATAATGTTGGGTCAATCGTCGTCATTAATTTCACCTACACTTCCTCATTCATTAACAATGCTTCGAACTTTGCTGCAAAGTCATCCTCTGATTGCTCGTTTTCTTCCTCTGATGAATCATTGGATTCCTGATGCTTCTGCTCGTCCAATAGATCATCTTTCATGCTTTTTTCTGTGTTTTGTCCCTGCTGCATAAGCGTATCCTGTTTTTCAACGACAACTTGCTGCGGTGAGAACATATTTCTAAGCTGATGCATATTTGTTTCCAGCATCTCTTTTGCTGCTTGCGTTGTGACTAATATTTTTACTGTCATTTCTCCATTCACCTGTGTAAATCGGATCATCATTTCTCCCAGGTTTTCAGGCTTTAGTGAAAGAATTAACTGATTTCCACTATTAGGAGCCGCTAAAAATTCACTCGACTTAAGGATTGTCTGAAACTGATCGGTGAGCTGCTGTCCTTGTGTTTGCAGACTTTGTCCCTGATTTACATACACAACATACTGCGCTATACGTGATATAGGCAAAGAAGAAGGTGTATGCATACGCTCCACAGCGATCCTTTCCGGGTTTAGTGCCTGTTTCATAGCCTTACTCAACCATTTGGTGATGTCTTCCGTTGCAACAAGAGCATTTGTACTATACTGCTGTTTGGAAGCCAACTGATGCCGCTTTTCAAAAGCTTGTACTAAATCCTTCCAAATCATATGCTCTTTGGTTTCTCCTTGACGAATGGAAGTAAATGCTGTTTCCAGTCCTTTTTGGGCAGCAGGATTGGCTGCCTTCACCCATTGCTGCAGGAGCTGCAATAATTTTGGAGCCGCTTTTTCCATATTTGCCGGGTCCCTATTAAGCTTTGTTAATATTTCCTGTACTTCTTGGAAAATATTTATATGTGCTTGATATGCCGCCATCAATTCCGTCTGCTCCACATCTTCCGGATTGCTTACTGCGTGAGAAACATTACGCTGCAATTCTGGCTGTTCCGCTCCTTCTGAAACCTTTGTGGTTAACATTTTATTCATCAATGCCGGATCAAGTATATGAATCATTTCTTTATTCCCATCATCTTCCGCAATAATCTTCAGGGGAAATGGCAATAGCATTGCCCCTTCTTTGTTTTCATTACTTTCCTGTTCATTATGCAGCATACCTTCCGTCATACTTCCGGCAAGGAATGATTGGAATAAAGCATGTTTTTCATCGTCTTCCAATGATTTTATTGGTTCCTCTTGTTTTACAGGAAGCTGCATTTGCTGGAGAAACATTGCAACTGCGTTCATCTTTTCACCTCCTTTCAATCAAGAAATTATTTTAACTATTTATAAGTAATTGTGTTAAGTCTGCTGCTATTTCTGGATCCATGGCCTCTAAAATTTGTCCCCGGACTTTATTGGAAACCTCATTTAAAATCGAAATGGCAGTCTCCTCATCCATGTTTTGCAGTATTAATGCCGCCTGCTCATGGTCCATATCTTTAAAGGTGCCTGACATTGATGACATCGGGTCAGATGCTTGCTCCTCTTCATTAGTCGATTCGTTATTTTGTTCATTTCGATTCTCAAGTCTGACAATATCCTGATTCAGATTTTCAATGGTTGTTTCCAGTCCTCTGATTTCTTCCTGCAATTGATCAATCTCTGCATCTTTTTCTGCAACTCTTGCCTGAGTTTGTTGAGCGTCTTCTTCCACTGTCATTGTTTCCTCTTCAGATACCAATTTGGATAAAACAGGAACACTGCTGACTCTGTCCTTAGCCCATCCGGACACATCCACCCCTGCAACATTTAAAATAATAAACAGAATGCTAATGACAATGCCCACAGGAATAATAACGGCAAAGAGAAACCATAGTAAAGGGTTCATTTTTTTCTTTTCATTTTTCATTTGCTTCACCATTAACGTCACCTATTTTTATAACTTATATATTGCTGTAGAGAGACTTCATCCATTAAATTTCTTTCCAGTTTCTTTTCTTTCTCTATTTCACTATTATTCCTGGATTCTATGATATTTTGAAATTTCTTCACTTCTACATGGGCGTCTGTCAGTTTGGACTGGTTTGATTCCATCTCGTTTCTTGCCTGCTGTACTTCTGACTGAAGTTGAACGATTTGTTTATTGAGCTTCTCTATATAAGCTGCTTGTTCCTTCACTTTATCCAAAGTGGTAGCGTGCTGGATTAATTCATCATAGGACATTTCAGCTTTCTCTTTCTTTCTCAGCAAATGATAGAAACTCGTTGCTATTTGTTCGAAAATATCGATGGATTGCTGATAGGCTTTTTGCGCATTCATCTCTTCGCGTTCTCTGACATGAAGTATTTTTACGAAGCTTTTTGTTTCAGCCAATTGTTTAACCTCCATTCAGCAGTTCTTTCATCATCTCAATTGATTCATTTCTCGTCTTGTAATCCGAGACATCCTGTTTTAAAAATGTTTGGATTTTATGATAATAGGAAATTGCCCGGTCAATTTCATGGTTTGAACCCCGTTTATACGCACCAATGTGAATTAATTCATTATTTTCTTCGTAAGTTGAAATCAATGACCTAATTTCCTGTGCAATTTTTTTATGTTCTTTATCAGCGATTTGGTTCATTACACGGCTGATTGACTTTAGAATGTTAATCGCAGGATATTGACCTCGTTCTGCAAGCTTACGATCCATGACAAAATGCCCATCCAATATTCCTCTTACTGTGTCGGCAATTGGTTCATTCATGTCGTCCCCGTCAACCAATACCGTATAAAATGCAGTAATTGATCCATTTTCATTCGTGCCCGCTCTTTCCAGTAACTTTGGAAGGATGGAAAACACGGAAGGAGTATAACCCTTCGTAGTAGGAGGCTCCCCGGTCGCAAGCCCAATTTCCCTTTGAGCAATAGCAACTCGTGTAACAGAATCCATCATTAGATTAACCTGGTATCCCTGATCACGGAAATATTCACTGATTGCAGTTGCGGTATAGGCTCCTTTCATTCGCATTAAAGCTGGCTGGTCAGAAGTGGCCACTACAACGATAGATTTTTTTAATCCTTCCGGTCCAAGTTCGTTATCGATAAATTCTCTGACTTCTCTTCCCCTCTCTCCGATTAGTGCAATTACGTTTATATCAGCACCGCTGTTTCTTGCGATCATTCCAAGCAATGTGCTTTTTCCTACACCACTTCCGGCAAAAATTCCAATGCGCTGCCCTTTACCGACTGTGAGCAGGGAATCAATGACTTTCACACCAACTTGGATCGGCTCTTGAATTGGCGGTCTCAGCATTGGATTCGGCGGTGGCTGTTCGGTTAAGTAATTGGATAATCCTTTTGGAAGCTCCGTGTGATCAAGACTCCTCCCTAAAGAATCCACCACTTTTCCAATTAATCCACGGCCAATTTTAATATGCAATGCTTTTCCCGTTGATTCTACAAGGCAGCCCGGCCCTATTTCCGTCACTCCCGCATAAGGCATAAGGATGATCTTTTCATTATTGAACCCGACAACCTCTGAAAGAATTGGTTTTTGACTGGAAGAGGATGAATGAATAAAGCAAACCTCACCTATATTCGCTGCAGGTCCCTGCGATTCAATCATCAGACCAATAACACGCAGCACTTTTCCGTAACGTTTATATGTATCAGCTTGTTCAATTGTTCTGTAATAAGCTTCTACACTCATGATTTGCTCTCCATTGCTATTTCAAATAATGCGCTTCTAATTTCCTCAAGCTGGGTATCAACACTTGCATCAATTTGTCCAAATGGATGGTGGATCAAGCATCCATTGACATGTAAGTCTTCTTTTGCGTAAATGGATAATTTCATGTCATCTTCCAGTATGTGGACTAATTCGTCTTTCTGCTCCATCACGGTTTGATAATTATCCGGATGAAGGTAAATTGTAATTACCCTTTGGTCTTTTAATTCTTTCATTGCAGCTTTTACAATAGGAAGAAAAGAAAACGGGTCATCTTCTATCTTTTGTTTCATCACTTTGCTTGCTGTATGTATGGCCAGATTCAATATCGTTTCTTCACTTTTCTCAATCGTTTTATTGTAATCTATTAAAGCTGCGTCCACAATATTGTTGGCTTGTTCAATTAAACTGGAAAACGCCTTGAGGCTTTCTTCTTTCCCGTTTAGGAAACCTGCTTCATATCCTTCTTCCTCTGCTTGTACCATCAATTTCTTTTTCTCTTCTTGCCAGTTTTCTTTTTCCTTATATATCGCTGTTTTTGTGTTTAAAATTTGTGCTTCTTTTTCCTCATTAATTTGCCTGAGTTCTTCTTTAGCCTTACTTAGTTCTCTTTCAGCATGTTCTTTAGCTGAAAAGACCTCGTCTTTTTCAGCCCGGTGGTAATTTTTTAGTTTATCCACCTGTTTAATTCCAATTGTTTTCTTTTCGCTTATATAAGGGTTATACAATGATATCGTCACCCCCGCCGCGGGCTATAACAATCTCGCCAACATCCTCCAGGCGTCTTATCGCCCCTACGATCCTCGTTTGTGCTTCCTCCACATCTTTCAGCCTCACAGGCCCCATATATTCCATCTCATCCCGGAAGGTCTCCGCCATACGCTGGGACATGTTTTTAAATATAATATCTTTAACTTCATCACTGGCAACCTTTAGAGCGAGCCGCAAATCTTCATTTTCGACTTCACGAATTACACGCTGAATTGCCCGGTTATCCAAAATAACGATATCTTCAAATACAAACATCCGCTTTTTAATATCATCGGCCAGCCCTGGGTCTTGAATTTCGAGTGCATCAAGTATGGTTCTTTCCGTACTTCTGTCCACTCCGTTCAACACTTCAACAACTGCCTGTATTCCGCCTGTTTGTGTATAATCATCCATAAGACTCGCGGAGATATTTTTCTCCAGTACCTGTTCCACCTGGCTGATTATTTCCGGTGACGTAGAATCCATTGTGGCAATCCGCTTTGCAACATCTGCCTGCATTTCCTGCGGGAGAGATGATAATATTTGACCTGCCTGCTCGGGATCCAAATAAGATAAAATGAGAGCAATTGTCTGAGGATGTTCATTTTGTATGAAATTTAATAATTGCTGCGGATCAGCTTTTCTGGCAAAGTCAAATGGTCTTACCTGCAAAGATGATGTAAGACGGTTAATAATATCAGATGCTTCCTGCTTTCCAAATGCCTTTTCCAATACGTTTTTCGCATAGCCTATTCCTCCCTGGGATATATAATCCTGGGCTAATGCCGTTTGATGAAATTGTTCCAGCACTTCTTCTTTCATGCCGGAATCCACCTTTTTCACGGATGATATCTCCAGACTCAGTTTTTCTATTTCTTCTTCTGATAAATGTTTATACACTTGAGCAGATACATCCGGACCCAGGGAGATTAAAAGAATGGCTGCTTTTTGTTTACCTGATAAAGTTCCTTTATTTCTGGCCATGTAAATTCCCCCCTAATCTTCCCCGATCCAGCTTCTTAATAGTTTTGCAAAGTCTTCCGGTTTATCATTTGCCATCTTCTCCAGCTGTTTTCTGCGAACAGTGGAATCAGATTGTTCATTTTCCGGAATCTCAGGGACTTCCATATTTATTGCGGCTTCAGCAGTTTCTTCTTCCATACTTTCTTCTTCATCATTTCTGTTTCTAAATAATAGAATAGCCAATATAAGTATAATTACGAATAATATGGCACCGAGGGCATATAACCATACAGGTATAACAGGGGCTGCCTCTGGTGCGGATGATGGTGTATGATTAAATTCCTGGAAAACGATAGATGCTTTTTCCGCCGTGATTACTTCTCCATATTCACCATCAATAGAAGTTTGAATGATAGACTGTAAGAGAGAGTTAATACCATCCTCTACCGCCATTTCATCCTGCTGTGATAAATATTGCACTTCATTCCCGCTCACATCCGTAATACGATTAACTGCCACCTGGATACCTAAATCTCTCACTTTATACGGACTTTCTACTATTTCTTTATGAATGCGGTTGAATTCGTTATTGATCGTTTCTCTTGCAAGCTCGTATTCGCCGTCCCCATCATCTATTTCCTGGTAATTAGGTATATCTTCATCGCCGGTACCTTCTACCCCTCCTGCAGGCGGGTTACCAGTGTACGTCTCTTGAATAGTTTCGATGCTGACAGGTAATCCTTCCATATTCTCCAAATCTATCGGTTCCACAATTTCTTCCACGCGGTTTTCCTGAGTGAAATCAATATCTGATGTTACGGACACGACTACATTGTCTGTTCCAACCATGGCGCCGAGCATTTGCTGCAGGCGACTTTGAATATCCCGCTCAATATCTTTTTTTACAGTCTGCTGATATGTATGAACATCTTGGGTGCCATTCACCGTAGTTTGATTACGATCAAAATACTCGCTGTACTGATCCATAATTACAATATTATCCTCTGGCAAATTAGGTATCGCTTTGGATGCTAACAAATAAAGAGAATCAACCTGGTTACCCTGGAATTGATATCCCGGCTGTGTATGAACCACAATAGAGGCACTCGCTTCCTCTGCTCTCTCATTTGCAAATACTGGCTCCTGCGGCAGATTGATCATTACTTCCGCATTTTCTATCCCTTCTATGCCTGTAATTAATCCAGCAAGCTCAGTTTGCATCGCATCCAATTTTATAACATCAAATTCATTATCTGTTACTCCCCATGATGTGTTTTCACTAAAAAATGAATAGTCAATACTGCCGCTGTTCGGTATTCCCTGTCCGGCCAGCTCTACCAGCAGTGTATCTGCCTGACCTTCCGGAACACTAATCGTAGTGCCCGCATCTTCCAATTCATAATTTACCCCTCTTGTATCCAATTCCTCTTTTATTTGCCCTACTTCATTTAAGGACAGATTATTATATAAAGGAACAAGACGGGAGTTACCTGATGAATAGATAAAAATGGCTGCCAGTATGAATACTGCAATCATAACCGAGCCAAAAAACACGCCTCTTTGACTTTTCGTTCGATTTTTCCAGAAAGATATTGATTTATCTTTCCATGTTATTATTTTTTCCTTCATGTACTCCCCCACCAAAAATGCCAAATAAAACGATGTGTTAAGTATAGATGTGCGTTACACTTGCATACGCATTATTTCATTATAGGCATCAATTGCTTTTTGCTGTACCTGAACCGTTGTCTCGAGCGTAACACTCGCTTTTTGTGCCGTAATCATCACATCATGCAGGTCTTCAATTTCTCCGGTTATTAACGCTTCTGTTTTTTTATCTGAAGCATGCTGCACATCGTTCAGGTTTTCTATTGGTTAGCACCCAAAAACTAAGGTTTTTATTTTAATTTACAATCCCAATCCATAAAAAAAGTATTTTCTTTGGTTCAGAAGTCTATTTTTTATTTTGAAAAAGAAATCCCACCACTTTATACGGTGG
>NZ_JBGOHB010000013.1:0-120580 GCF_041521345.1 Virgibacillus oceani
TTAAACCATATCGCCATATTCCTATAGATTTTGAGTGATGGCGCACTCCTTTTAAAAAAATGAATGAGCTGCGTCTACTTTAGTATTGACATTTATTCCTTATTTTAGAACTTTATTTTCATGGTAGGAGATAAAGGAAACATGTCCCCGCATCGGGGGTATGCCGATGTTGGCCGGCAAGGCCGTAGTTAGTCGGCCTTCCTTTACCCGTAAGGAGCCAATGTTGACTTATCGCACGGAGGTGAAGGAAGTCCGCTAGTCGCTGGGCGCTGGAGCTAGACGTGGCTATTCCTATATAGAAGATTATCCACAGATCAAAAATTTTATAGTTTCCTGGTAATATAAAAAAAACAGAAAAGATGCAGTTATGAGATCTTTTCTGCTTTAATTAAGTACGGCTTATTCACCAAATTTCAACGGATCCCCGTCAAATGGACTGTCGGCCATTTTAATGGAATCGGTAGGGCAGCCCTGATAGGCATCATGCATATCATCCTTCCATTTATGGGGGATTTTTGTATTGCCCATGTTATTATCCAACATGACAATAGCAATCCCTTCATCATCATAGTTAAATATATTTGGTGCAGCCGCTCCACAGGCACCACATGCAATACATGTTTCCTGATCAACGATTGTAAATTGTGCCACGCTAAAATCCTCCAAACTAGAAGCATATTTCATTTTCTTTATTGCAATGAATAAAAACATATGAAAGACTGGAATTATGTAATTAATTACATGATAATATTATACAATAAATCTATTTTTCGTACACACCATGTTTGTCGAATGAAAGTAAAAAAAGCTACTTTTGCAGTCGGAGGGAGGGGGCAGGCTATTGTTATTTGATTGTATCCTGTTGATTAACTTTAAATATATAAAGGCAGAGCGCTCAGAAGCTGCCATATTCCGTATTTTAAAAGGAAATAAATCAATTCAAACTGTGCAGGACATACATATATACAAATTGGAGAAATTTTACGAAATAGGCAGTTTTTTAAGCAAGAAACAATTTGATAAAAGAATAGAAACACTGAGGACAGATAAGTTGTTAAAAAAGCAGGATAGTAACAACCACTATTATGCTGTAACGGAAAAGGGATTGAACTGGCTGGATAAACATCAATCCAATGTTTCAATAAACTATTTTAACGGATTCAGATTTCACCAGATTGCAGCGAATTTTTACAATCGGTTAGTATTGCTTATTCAAACATTAACGAATAGTAAAATGAATAATTTTTCGTTTATTCCAGTGATCGGAAATCACTCCACGGAAAATTGGGTAAGATTATTTTACAGAAAAACATGTAACAGACAGCTGGAAATCTTGGGTGCACTTTATAAAGAGCTTTCACAATTACTATCTCATTGTTCCGAAAAGGAATCAGAGATATTTGTGGATCGTTTAAGCGGCTACAATGTATATGGTCTTAGCATAGACCAGCTGGCTACACAGTACCAGCACGAAAATGAAGACATTCGTCTTATGCTTACAGGGATAGTTCATCACATGCTCTCCATAGTAGAGAGTCGGGTAAATACTTTCCCGCTAATGACCCATATGATGCAGGATTTGAAAAGCAACTCCAACCTCAGCAATTCAGCAAAGGTCACCAGGCGTTTACTAAATGAAAAGTATACCATTTCCCAAATAGCAAGGAAAAGACAGTTAAAGGATAATACCATTTATGACCATGTTGTTGAAATTGCTTATAATGACGATGAATTCCCTATTTCAGACTATGTGCCTAAGAACAAGCAGGACACTATTATTAAAGCAATAAACCATTCACAATCCTATAAATTAAAACAGATAAAAAGTGAGCTGGGATATGAATTCAGCTACTTTGAAATCCGCTTGATATTAGCAGCTTACAGAAATTTTGCTGAAATAGGTGATAAAGATGTACGAAAAAGTTAACTTAACCGAAATTCTGCAAAAGTATTTTGGATATAACTCTTTTCGGCCTGGTCAAAAGGAAATCATAAAAGATATAATGAGCGGAGAAGATGTATTGGGGATACTGCCTACCGGATCAGGCAAATCCATTTGCTATCAACTACCCTCAACCCTGCTTGACGGCAGTACAATTGTTGTTTCTCCATTAATTTCTTTAATGATGGATCAGGTACAACAATTAAAAGCAAGTAACTTTAAAAGAGTGACTGCATTAAACAGTTTCATGGATAAATCTGAAAGGAGACAAACTTTACAGCAGCTGCATAATTATAAATTAATCTATGTTTCACCAGAATTACTTCAGCAGGAGGAAATACAACAACGATTAATGAAACTAAAAATAAGCTTATTTGTCATCGATGAAGCACATTGTATCTCCCAATGGGGCTATGAGTTTCGGCCTGATTACCTAAAACTCGAGAGAATAGCTGATATTCTAAATAGACCGCCTATTCTTGCATTAAGTGCGACTGCTCCGGAGACTGTTCAAAAGGATATCATTCAGGCATTGAAGAGGCCCGAGATGAAAAAGCATATTTATCCGATGGATCGGGAGAATATCGCAATCAGCATAAAAAGAAAAGAAAGTATTGAGGAAAAAATTGATGAAATCACTTACATCCTGTCCCGGTTGGCTGTACCGACTTTAATTTATTTTTCCAGCAGGCAAGCAGCAGAAAAAACTGCTGCAGCTTTAAGGGAAAAGCTTCCTCAGCGTATTGCATATTACCACGGCGGATTGGAGGCTCATGACCGTATATCTGTACAACAACAGTTCATGCATAATCAATTGGATGTCATTTGCTGCACAAACGCTTTTGGAATGGGTATTAATAAACCTGATATACGATTAATTATCCATTTTCATTTTCCTTCCCGGCTTGAAGCATATACCCAGGAAGCAGGAAGGGCGGGGAGAGATGGTCTGTCCAGTGTAAGCATCATACTATATTCTTTGCAGGATTATTTTATACCGAAAAAAATGATACATAATGAATTGCCAGCCACAGAAGACGTATACTTCGTCTTAGGTTATTTGTATGAAAACAAAGAAATTCCCCCGACGTTGGAAGCCATCGGGGAAACCTTTAAAATAAATGAAATTCAATGGAGATTTTTACGGTATCAATTAGAAAATCATGCTATTATTAAAGGTAATGAGGTTATCGCCAATAAAAGGCAAATTTCTCATGCATTTAATAAAATAAAAGCATTTATACATAACCGAACAAGCACAAAAGAGCAGAAATTGACGGATATGCTAAGCTGGTTACAAACGGAAGGATGCTTACGTAAAGATTTATACAAAAACTTTCAGCCCTCTTACCAAAACCCGGACGGCCCATGTTGCAGTAACTGTGGCTTCACATTGACTGATTGGGAACCGGAAAATTTCAAAATTGAACCCCTTGCTCCGCAATCCTGGGAGCATCGTTTAAAGAAATTATTAATGATTGGTGACAATAATGAAGCAAAGTGAAATAATAAAACAATTATCCGATGAGGAATTAAAACAGCAATTATTCATATCTCAAGGCTTATTTTTGGTACTTGCTATCGTATTAAGTTTTTTTCTCTTTCAAGATTTAAATGAATGGTTATTGTATTTCAATTGGGAACCGGAAAAAATAATTTTTTACGGTATCATACCAGGATTGATCATCGTAGTTATCGATATTATTTTAGTATTGGCATTGCCGAAACACTATTATGATGATGGCGGCATTAACGAAAGGGTATTCAAAGGGCAGTCGGTACGTTTTGTGTTTATGCTGTCCCTAATAGTTGCTACAGCTGAGGAATTACTGTTCAGAGGCGTGCTGCAGACAACTTTTGGATATATAATTGCAAGTACTATTTTTGCACTGGTTCATTTTCGGTATTTAACAAAACCGGTTTTATTGATATCCATTCTGTTTGTCAGTTTTTATATCGGCTATTTATTTGAAATAACCGGGAATTTGCTTGTAACTATTACAGCTCATTTCACAGTGGATTTTTTGCTTGGCTTATTAATTCGTTTTCAAAAATGAGGTGAATCATATTGAGTAATTATAGTAAAGAGCGAGACCAGGCAGAAGAATTGAGAAGATTGGTATACGATGTCCAAAGTAACCAGGGAGAAAATGCTGAATATATTCAGCATGATAAACATTTGAAGACGGAAAAACGCGAAATTGATATTTTAAATTTACCTCCGAGAAAAGAAGTACATGCAAAAAAGCAACATCGTGTCAGATTAAAAACGAGTAATTCATTCAAAAGATTTTTATTGGTAATTATTATACTTATTATCGTTTTAGGCAGTATATTTTATTTTTTCAACGAGGAACTAATTCAATTCTTCAGCAGCTAGTCTGGCGAGAGTGAAAACAATACCATTGGGAATTGGAATAATTAAAAATAGACTGGCTGTAAAAACAATTTACTGTTCATCAACGATCTAAATTGCATATAGTGTAAGTGTAAGAAAAAAATTATTATTAAAGAATGACTGCTTTTGTATCATTTGTTACTGTCCAGTACGAAATCCAAATTCACTTAGGCACAAGTATGACATCTGCGATTACAATAAATGCTCGCCCGATCAAAAACCATTATTCAAACTCCTTTTGATTATTTTCACAGTGCCTTCTTTGCCGGGTTTGCGTTGTGATCTTTTCGGCGGGCGATTCGCACTACCAAATTTTTCCGAGGGAACAGTAATTGCAATATCAATTTATTAGAAAACAGCCAGGGTGAAAAATATATTTATGCAAAAATGAAGACCTGTAACTTAAGGGGGGGTGCTATATGCGCATGGAAAGAGTGTCCAATAACCAATTTACCATTTTTTTAACCTTCGATGATTTAATTGAAAGAGGCTTTACAAAGGATGAATTAAGATATGACGTTTCCATCACGCAAAACCTGTTTAGTGATATGATGCATGAGGCTAGTGCCGAATTAGATTTTGAACTAGGAGGAATGCTTCTTATCCAGGTTTATTTAATGCAAGCGCAGGGGATGCATATAATAGTTACCCAAAACAACGAAATTGATAATATGGATGAAGAATTTATCACCATGAAAGTTACATTAGATGAAAGAGACGACTTTATATTTTCCTTTGAGGACTTTGAAGATATAATACGGGTCTCTGACCACCTGTCATCTTGCAACATCAGCGGAGGAGAAGTTTACTATTTTAATGACAAATATTATATGCTCATGGAAGATGCCGATCTGCAGGAAGAAAATAAGGAAAATATCATTGCTGTTTTAGCAGAATTTGCATCACCCAGTATTATAACTCCGTATCGCCTGCGGGAATACGGGAAAGTTATCTATTCATCTGAAGCAGTAAAACAGATTTTACAGACTTTTTATTAGTGAGGGACAAAAGTAATAGGATGAATAGGAAGAAAGTGATATGATAGTATTAGGTTATGAAGATGGCAGCAAGGATGATAATAACCTGGAAATTACTTGCTGTATAGGAATAGATTCTCGGAATTTATTCATTAACTTATTGATGGGAAAGTGCGGTATAGCAAACTTTCTATTGGGTGACTTGAATATTTCGGGGAATTAAATAGATTATATTGCATAATTTTTATGAAAGTGTATACTATTCTCTGAGTACAGCTATTATAACTTTTACAGATATATTAGGAGGTAAATTCATGGTAGCCGATAACGCAGCAGATTCTACCAGGGAAGCTAATAAAAAAATGGATGTTCTAAGTTCAACACGAACAGTTATTAAAACCGCATTGGAAAAACTGGGTTACCCTGATGAAGTATTTGAATTGTTTAAAGATCCTATTCGTATGATGACAGTAAGGATTCCCGTACGTATGGATGATGGTTCAGTTAAAGTATTCACAGGTTATCGCGCACAACATAATGATGCTGTTGGCCCGACAAAAGGTGGCGTCCGTTTCCATCCGAATGTAACGGAAAAAGAAGTAAAAGCATTATCTATCTGGATGACGCTGAAAGCTGGTATTGTTGATTTGCCATACGGTGGAGGAAAAGGTGGAATTATTTGTGATCCACGTGAAATGTCTTTTCGAGAGTTGGAAGGGCTTAGCCGTGGCTATGTTCGAGCAATTAGTCAAATTGTAGGACCAACGAAAGACATCCCAGCGCCTGATGTATTTACAAATTCGCAAATCATGGCCTGGATGATGGATGAATACAGTAGAATTGATGAATTTAACAGTCCCGGTTTTATTACCGGCAAGCCAATTGTGCTTGGTGGTTCACATGGAAGAGAATCGGCAACTGCTAAAGGCGTAACAATTGTGCTTAATGAAGCTGCTAAGAAAAGAGGTCTGGACGTAAAGGGAGCCAGAGTAGTTGTTCAAGGCTTTGGTAATGCCGGAAGTTTCTTGTCCAAGTTCTTGCATGATGCCGGGGCAAAAATCGTAGGAATCTCGGATGCTTATGGTGCTTTGCATGATCCCGAAGGTCTTGATATAGATTATTTATTGGATCGACGAGACAGCTTTGGAACAGTAACTAAATTATTTAATAATACGATTACTAATAAGGAATTATTGGAAGTGGATTGTGATATATTAGTTCCAGCTGCAGTAGAAAACCAAATTACTGAAGAAAATGCACATAATATTAAAGCAGATATCATTGTGGAAGCTGCTAATGGGCCGACAACGATGGAAGGTACAAAGATACTCACTGAGAGAGGGAAATTGCTTGTACCTGATGTGTTAGCTTCATCAGGAGGGGTAACTGTTTCCTATTTCGAATGGGTACAGAACAACCAGGGTTATTACTGGGGTGAAGAAGAAATCGATACTAAACTGCATGAAATCATGATAAAAGCATTTGATTCGATATATAATACTGCACAAACAAGGCGTGTCGATATGCGATTAGCTGCATATATGGTCGGAGTGAGAAAAATGGCTGAAGCTTCAAGGTTCCGGGGCTGGGTTTAAATGAAATCATTATATGAAAAAACTCTTATCGTATATAGGGATAGGAGTTTTTTCAGATTGGAAGAATATGTTTTAGACAATAGTTCATATCATTGTTCGTTTCAGCATGAAGAAGGAAGTGTATATAAATGCAAGAGGAAAAGGTAATTATTGTTGGCGGGGGACCATGCGGGATGTCTTGTGCCATTGAATTACAGAATCAGGGAATATCTCCATTAATTATCGAAAAGGATAATATTGTAAATACGGTATACCAATTCCCGACACATCAAACTTTTTTTAGTTCAAGTGAAAAACTGGAAATAGGTGATATGCCATTTATCACAGAAAAGCAAAAGCCTGTGAGAAATCAGGCACTTGCTTATTACAGGGAGGTAGCGGCACGGAAACAACTGCGGGTAAATTCGTTTGAAAAAGTGACTGATGTATTGAAAAAGGAAAATCATTTTCAAATTACAACAATAAAAGACAGCAAAAAAATATTCTATAAGGCAGAACACTTAATTATTGCTACCGGTTATTATGATCAGCCAAATCACATGAATATACCTGGTGAGAATTTGGATAAAGTAAGCCACTACTTTAAAGAAGCACATCCATTTTATAATAAAAATATCCTTATAATCGGCGGAAAAAATTCAGCGGTGGATACTACGCTTGAATTGCACAAAGCTGGAGCCAATGTAACCGTACTTTACCGGGGAGATCATTACTCCAAAAGTATTAAACCATGGATTCTTCCGGAATTTGACTCCCTGGTAAGAAATGAACTTGTACACATGGAATTTAATGCAGTTGTTTCAAAAATAACAGAAGATAACGTTTTTTATACAGTCAATGGCGTAAATAAAAAAATTAAAAATGATTATGTTTTTGCGATGACAGGCTACAGGCCGGATATTGAATTCCTCAAAAGTATGGGTATCTTGATAAATGATGCTGATGGTAAACCCGAGTTTAATGAAAAAACACTAGAAACCAATATAGCTGATTTATATATTGCAGGAGTTGTTGCTGCCGGTTTTAATAACAATGAGATTTTTATTGAAAATGGTCGATTTCATGGTGCTATGATTGCACATCATATAAAAAATAAAAGCAAAAAAACAACCGTTAATGCATGATCCTTTATTTGATTATTTTATTAAACAGATTAAATTTATAGTCTATAGAAATGATAGCGGCAAAATAGCAGCCTGCTATCATTTTTTTGCAGTTAATATTCATTTTCAAATATTTTCTTTAAGGATGTGAAATCTGTTTCTTTTTCCAAAGCAATTAATAGCTTTAATCTAGCTTTTGGGCCATTTAATCCATTGGCCAAAATCATTCCCCGTTCTTTTAAATAATTTCCTCCTCCTTCATAGCTGTATGTAGGCTGGACAACCCCCCGGTAACATCTGGATACGATAATAACTGGTTTATACTGATGGATCATTTCCTGTAATGCTTTGGTCATTTCCAATGGCAAATTGCCTTGCCCCAAAGCTTCTATCACTAGGCCGTCGGGATTACTTTGATTTAAAGCCTGCACGATGGAACCGTCCATACCTGCATAAGCTTTTAATAAGTATACGTTTTTGGATATACTGTTTACAGGATAAGTATACCTTGATAAAGCCGTGTGATGAAATAGAATCGCTTCCTTTGTAACAATACCAATAGGCCCATATTGTGGACTTTGAAATGTCGCAACATTACTGGTGGATGTTTTTGTTACATTTTTTGCTGTATGTATTTCATCATTCATGACGACCAGTACCCCTTTACCTTCTGCTTCCTTTTCTACTGCAACACGCAGGGAGCTAATTAAGTTGTAAAGTGCATCAGACCCGATTTCATTACTTGAACGCATGGCTCCCGTTAAAATTATCGGCTTTTCTGTTTCAATGACCAAATCTAAAAAATAAGCAGTTTCTTCCAATGTATCCGTCCCGTGGGTGATAACAATTCCGTCGTATTTCGGCAGTTTTTTTTCAATTTCTTTTGCCAGCTGGAGCATATGTTTTGGTGTAATATGCGGGGAGGGAAGTGAGAAAATAATTTTTTCCTTCACTTTTGCGTAAGTTCTCAAATGATAAGACAATGCTGTTAAAGGATGTTTGTTCGTAGTCGTCACTTCACCCGTATTTTTATCCTCAAGCATGGAGATTGTACCTCCAGTATGAATAAGCAGTATATTTTTCATGCTGAAAATCATTCCTTTCGGTGTAATTGTTCCCACCCTAGTCTCAACTATGATGATGCGTGTCTCTTTCATTTCTCTTATCATATTTTTTCCTATTTTCATTATATGAAGTTAATGATACGATAAAAGTATTGTACCTGAAAAGAGGCCATGATCATGTTTACCATATTTTCTGCCGGTGTTGCTCCTGCAATTGCACTTATGTCATTTTTTTATTTAAAGGATAGATTTTCCGAGCCAATTCCGCTTATCATACGGACATTTATACTCGGTGCCTTGCTTGTATTTCCTATTATGTTTATTCAATATATATTTAACACAGAAATCCTTACTGATTCTACATTCATTCAATCTTTTTTTATTGTTTCTTTATCTGAAGAGTTCTTCAAATGGTTTATATTTTTCTATTGTATCTATAACCATTCCGAATTTGATGCCCATTATGATGGTATCGTCTATGCTGTCAGTATAAGTCTGGGCTTTGCCTCATTGGAAAATATATTATTTTTGTTTTCCAATGGAATAGAACATGCATTTTCCAGGGCATTATTCCCGGTTTCTTCTCATGCGCTTTTTGGGGTAATCATGGGCTATTATTTCGGCAAAGCAAAAATGAATGATAGGCATAGAACGAAAAACCTTGCCTTTGCATTTTTAATACCTTTTCTTTTGCATGGCACGTATAATTATATACTTAGAATAATCGAGAGTAACTGGTTAATTTTATTGATTCCTTTTATGATTGGCTTATGGATTCTGGCTTTACGCAGAGTGAAAATAGCAAATCAGCCCCACCCCTATCCTATGTTCCAGAGAGAAAAAGAACAAGCCTGATGTCTTCTGCTGTAATAGGCGGGGGATTTTTTTATTGCTTAGAGAACTATAATTTTCCTGCCCTTGAATAATTATTAATACAAGAATAATCCGTCCAACTCTGCCACCCAGCAATAGTGAATCTTTACGATGGGACGAGCATGCAGGCCCAGTCTGTTCGTCACTAACCCAGCTTTAAGCCTTGTTTGGATTGAAGTTAGTCATCCATGAATAATAATCATGTTTTTTTCAAAGAATATATAACACATAACTTAAGATACAGCAGGAGGAATATAAATGAGCTATAAAAAACTATCGTTTTCCGTCATACTGATTAGTTTTTTGTTTATTGGGATAGAGGCTTCCTACCCCGAACATAATGCTGAGGCTTTCAGTCAGCAAGTGATTCAGCAAGGTGCTGTTGGCGATGATGTTATTGAACTGCAAGCTAGATTACAATATTTAGGTTTTTACAATGGAAAAATTGATGGTGTGTTTGGTTGGGGCACGTATTGGGGATTAAGAAATTTCCAGTATGAATTTGGTATGGAAGTAGATGGGTTAGCCGGTAATCAGACAAAACAGAAGTTAACAGATGCAAGTAATTATGATGAACAATATGTAAGAGAGCAAATTAATCAAGGAAAAAAATTCACGCATTATGGAGGGACAGACAACCAGCAGCAATCTGCGCCTCAAGGAGATGAAGAGGGAGGCGAAAATGAAGAGGGCGGCCAGGAAGCTACAGAACAAGCTGAGCCTGCTGAACAAGAGGAAGCAAACACTGCTGTAAATGTTCCTCAAGGATATTCCCAAAATGACATTCAGCTTATGGCAAATGCCGTTTACGGGGAAGCCCGTGGGGAACCTTATGAAGGTCAAGTTGCCGTTGCCGCTGTTATTTTAAATCGGGTAGAAAGTTCGACATTTCCTAATACCGTATCAGGAGTTGTCTTTGAACCCCGCGCGTTTACTGCTGTTGCCGATGGACAAATTTATCTAACGCCTAATGAACAGGCAAGGGAAGCAGTATTGGATGCGATTAACGGATGGGATCCAAGCGGTAATGCAGAATATTATTTTAACCCGGATACGGCAACATCCGGCTGGATTTGGTCAAGGCCGCAAATAAAAAGGATCGGAAAGCACATATTTTGTCATTAGAAAGGGGCTATTTATATGATTAGGTGGATTGTAATAGCAGCACTTACCTTAGGCATAGCCGGCACAGCTTTTTGGGGCTATCAGGAACATCAGGAAAAAAATGCAATTCTTATTCAGGCTGAAAACAACTATCAGCGTTCTTTTCATGATTTATCTTACCACATGGATTTACTTCATGATAAAATCGGAACAGCCTTGGCGATGAATTCCAATCAGAGTCTGTCCCCGCAATTGGTGGATATTTGGCGTTTATCATCAGAAGCGTTGACTGATGTCGGCCAGCTGCCATTGGGACTGTTGCCATTCAACAAAACAGAAGAATTTCTTTCTAATATTGGAGATTTTACCTACCGTGCTGCTGTCCGGAATTTGGAGGATGAACCGTTATCTGATGAGGAAACAGGAGCATTAAAGGAGCTTTACGCACAATCAAATGAGATTAAGGATGAGCTGAGAGAGATTCAGCATATCGCGCTGGATAATAACTTACGATGGATGGATGTTCAGCTTGCTTTAGTCGATGAAGAAGCACAAATTGATAATACGATCGTTGACGGATTTAAAACAATGGAAGAAACGGCCGGGGAATTTTCCGAAACAAACGTTGACTCTTCCGTCATAGGTACTTCCTCACAGGAGCATGAGTATAAAAATTTATCCGGGAATAGAATCAGCGAAGAGGAAGCGTTGGATAAAACGAAAAATCTTATTGATGTGGAAAATGAAGAGAATCTAACCATAACAGAAAGTGGTGAGGGATCTGAAATTCCATTATATAGTATCTCTTATCGCAACGATGATAAAAATGCTTATATGGATATGTCGCAAGAAGGTGGGCAACCTATATCACTGCTTATTCATAGGTCCATAAATGAAAGGGAAATCAGTTTGAATGAAGGACTGGAAAAGGCAGAGCAATATTTAGAGGATTTGAATCTTGAAAATATGACCCTTTTTCAAAGCAGCCAATATAATAACATGGGGCATTATTCCTTCTTGTATGAAGAAGATGATGTTCGAGTTTTCTCTGATGCATTAGAAGTTAAAGTAGCCTTGGATGATGGAGAAATACTCGGCTTTACTGCAAATAATTATTATATGAATCATACGGACAGAGAAATACCTGAACCGGACATAACCGCTGAAGAAGCGAAAGAAAAGGTGAACCCAGAAGTTGAGATCCAGGAAGAATTTCAGGCCGTTATTGACAACGATCTGGGTGAAGAGGTATTGGCCTATGAATTTTTAGGTGTCATGGATGATGAAACATATCGTATCTTTATTAATGCAATGGATGGAAGGGAAGAAAAGGTGGAAAGAATGAGAGGCGCGGAAATTAATTATAGTGCTGGTTTTTAAAAGGGAAGGCAAATGCCTTTCCTTTTTTAGATTTTTCTGCAATGATAGGTACAAAGTAATGCTTATTTAGTGAAAAGAGTGATTTTATTGATGAAAATAGGTACAATGCTCCTACTGGAGTATAAAAAACACGGATCCGAAGTATTGAAATGCTACTGCAAAATAATCGAAAAAAATGACCATTATCTATTTATTGATTACCCTATAGAAGAAAAGACAAGAAAAACGTGCTATTTTCGAAAAGGCACCATTTTTTTCGTCGCACACATCGGAAGAGATCAATCAGTTTACCAATTCAGAACCGAGCTTGTTTAAAAAGCAAATGTAAAAATTCCTGCTCTGGCATTAAAGCTTCCCTATGAAGATGGTATAAAACGCGTTCAGCGAAGGGAATTCGTTCGTATAAAGTCTGCTGCTGATACAGCCGTGTTACGCAAGCGATGATTCTTTTACCCCTTTTACCACAGTAACGAACGATTTAAGTGGAGGCGGGATGTCAATCATCATGCTAAATGGAACAGGTTTGGATCATGTTGAAAGTAAAAAAGCCGTGATTTGTATGGTACTGGAAATGAATAACGGGGATTATCATTATTGTCATATAAAAGCAGAATTCGTACATATTAATGAACAGCGAAGCGGAATACAAACCGCTTCCTTAAAATTCACATCGATCACAAGTAATGTCCAACAGCAAATTATTCGTTACTGTTATGAAAGGCAGCGGGAAGCGAGAAAGAAAGAATTACACCCTTTATAAATAAATGATGCTTATTCTGCGTAAGTGATCAAGGCTCTTACAACATGGTCTCTGCGAATAGAATTTGAATAACTTAAAAATAAATAGACCGCCTTTCCCTGTATATGTTATATTAAGTATAGAATTGAAAAAAACTTGGCAAACTGTCAAGTTTTTTTCACCCAAGGAAAAGATTTTGGCATTTATTGAGAGGAATGACATATTTCCCATGAATAATAAGAAAATAGCAATAGCCATTGATGGGCCGGCAGCAGCCGGGAAAAGTACAGTGGCAAAAAAAGTTGCCCAGCGGCTTTCCTATATTTATATTGATACGGGGGCCATGTACAGGGCACTTACCTTAAAGTCGAATGAATTAAATATTAAATTCCAGGAAGAAGCCCCGTTACTGGATTTATTGCAACAGACAAAAATTGACTTAAAGCAAAGTGAAGATGGCCAGCTCGTATTTATGGATGACAGAGAAGTCACCAGTGATATCAGGACAGAATCAGTTACAAAAAATGTTTCTTACGTCGCGGCCCACCCTAATATTAGAAGGGAAATGGTAAAAAGGCAGCAGAAATTAGCTGATGGGAATGGAGTTGTCATGGATGGAAGAGATATCGGCACGCATGTTTTACCGAATGCGGAAGTAAAGATATTTCTTATAGCTTCTGTAGAAGAAAGAGCAAAACGAAGGTATGAAGAAAACGTGCAAAAAGGATTCCCCGTTGATTTACAGCAATTAAAAAGAGAAATTGAACAACGGGATCAGCTTGATTCCGAGCGGCTAACAGCTCCATTAATTAAAGCCGAGGGAGCAATAGAAATAGATACAACTTTGCTTTCCATCCATGAAGTAGCAGAAAAAATATTATCTATAGCAGAAAATCAAAGTAATAACGGCAAATAGACTTCCCGAAATAATGGTATATCCGAGCTGCTGGCTGATAAAATTAATTTTTATATTAAATAACTTTACTTGACAAATAATTGTAATTATTAGAAGTTATAGTAAGAACTTATTATGAATGACTGGCAATTTTATTACAATCACAGTAAAATATAAAGAAAATAATTAGAAAGCTTGGCTTATCTGCCAAGTCTATATACATGCTGGCAGGTTTTTAATTGTACATAGGAGGGTAAGGATATGAGTGAAGCGAACAATGAAATGAAAGATGTAAAAGTAGGGGATATATTAAGCGGAACTGTTGTAAAGGTGGATGAAAAACAGGTACTTCTTGATATCGGTTACAAGACAGAAGGCATACTCCCAATCAGCGAACTGTCAAGTCTTCATGTGGAAAAGGCAAATGAAGTTGTTAGTGAAGGCGATGTACTGGAGGTAAAAGTTAAAAAAGTGGAAGACGATGAGATAATTATTTCCAAACGTGCAATTGATGCTGAAAAAGCATGGGCACACCTGGAAGAAAAGTATAACAATGGTGAAGTGTTCGAAACAGAAGTGAAAAACATTGTAAAAGGCGGACTTGTTGTAGATGTTGGTGTCCGCGGTTTTATTCCTGCGTCTTTGGTAGAAACATATTTCGTGGAGGATTTTTCAGATTATCAAAGTAAAGTGCTGTCAGTAAAAATTGTTGATTTAAACAAAGAGCAAAATCGCATTATTTTATCACACCGTGCCGTTGTTGAGGATGAAATGAAAGTAAAAAAAGATGAGTTATTACAATCATTGGAAGAAGGACAAGTACTGGAAGGAACCGTTCAGCGCCTAACAGATTTTGGTGTTTTTGTCGATATCGGCGGAGTAGATGGACTCGTCCACATTTCCCAATTAACCCATGACCACGTAGAAAAGGCTTCAGACGTAGTATCTGAAGGTGATGTGATAAAGGTGGAAGTATTATCGGTTGACCGTGATAATGAACGTATTTCATTGTCGCATAAAAATACACTTCCAGGACCGTGGACAGATATTGAAGAAGAGATTTCAAAAGGAGACACATTGGAGGGAACCGTGAAAAGATTGGTGAACTTTGGTGCTTTTGTCGAAGTAAAGCCAGGTGTTGAAGGGTTAGTTCATATATCTCAAATCGCTAACAGGCATATTGGCACACCACACGAGGTGCTGGAGGTTGGACAAACAATTGAGGTGAAGGTTCTCGATGTGAATGAACAAGCACAGCGTATATCATTAAGTATAAAAGAATTGGAAGTGGAGCAGGAAAAAAAAGATTATAAGCAATATGAAAAAGATGAAGATCAGTCAGGCTTCCAATTTGGCGATTTTATTGGCGATAAACTAAACAAATATAAATAATTATTTCACCCTGGCGTGATACAAAAAAGTCTTTCCAATTCGGAAAGGCTTTTTTGTTTAGGTTTTTCTTTTTTTACCTATACTGCTAATGGCCGAGGTGATAAAAATGAATAGTGGATTATTGTTTTATTGGATCAGCTGGATTTTATTAATATATATTCTTTTCTTTATGCAAAAAAGTAAAAAAAGAAAAGTATTGGCATATTGGGTGCTGCTTGTAATTATTTGTTCAAAGCTATATATGACAATTGGTTACTACAGTATTTCTGTCACCTTCTTGCTTATATTAACCGGTGCTGCTATATGGATTATTTTGCTGCCTCGTTTTATGTATCAGCTATTATGTGCCTTCACTGTCGCCGTTTTGTATGCTGCCATTCAATTTTGGTTAATTATTGCACCCGTATGGCTCTTTTGGCCGACAACTGTAATTATACCGCTTACATGCAGTTTGTTTATCGTATTGCTTGTTAAAAAACCACGCTACAGAAAAGCAATATGCTTATTTGGTATTTGCTGTGGTGAAATCATTCATGGCATTACAATGAGCAGCTACGGATTTTCCAAAGGTATAGGGGAAATAGTTTTCTTTGACTACCTTGCAGTCATGCTGTTAATTTTTTCGTTTTTAGCCATACTACATAAAGGAAATGCTAAAATAAACAGCTTGCTAAAACAAAAACAAGTACTGAGGTGGCAAAATGAATGAATGAATATCTTTTCCCAATATTATTTGGCATAATTGCAGGCACAATTGCAAGGATTGTTATGTTAAGAACGGACTACAGACAGTATCCTACATATTTGCATGGCAGAGTAATTCATTTATCATTGGGTTTTATTGCTGCTTCTCTTGGTGCGATGGCAGGTCCCGCCTTAATGGAAATGGAATTTACCGCCGTCACTTTTCTGACCATTGCGGCAACGCAATTCAGGGAAGTACGAAATATGGAAAGAAATACTTTAACTGAGATAGATGAGTTTGAACTTGTCCCTCGGGGTAAAACCTATATAGAAGGGATTGCCCTTTCCTTTGAAAGCAGAAATTATCTTGTTATTTTCACTGCTTTAATCGGAACGTTATTTTTTTTGGTATGGCATATTTATGCTGCCATCGTTGGAGTTCTCTTATGTATGTTGATATCAAGAGGATTAAGAAGCGGTTCAACAATAAAAGACGTGGTTGATATTAAATATCATGAATTACATTTTGAGGGAGCCGGTTTATACGTGGATAACATATATATAATGAACATCGGTTTACCCGAAAGACAGGAAGAAATATTAAAATATGGCATGGGCTTTATCCTGAAACCTAAAAACATGAATGAAATAAATACTGTCAGCAACCTGGGACAAAGACAGGCAATTTTACATGATGTTTCTGTGTCTCTTGGCATATTTCGCGACTCTGGCACACCTGCGCTCTCTCCTTTAATCAAACGTGATCTGGACGATGGAAGACTTGGGGTATTTATACTGCCTCAGGTGAGGAGCAAGGAAAAAGCAATTCAGGTGATCGGCGCCGTTCCTGTATTGGAAAATGCCATCCGAATGCCATCTGAAAAGGGAGGCAAATGATAAAATGGATTTGGAAAAAAAGATCCTTGCTGTTATTACGACCAATGAATCGAAAGTAGCAGGCGGTGCACCGATTTTTCTTTGTGGTGATAAAAAGGAACTCGAATACGTCGCTGCCAATCTGGAAGCAATTATAGACGGGATTGCCCATGCGCTCAGTGAAGAACTATATATCATTGTAAAACATTAAACAGGGAACGGTTCTTTTGTATAAAAAACGAATTTTCAAATAAAGGGACTTGAGAAAGCCGTTCCTATGTTTCAATTGTGAAGTGCCCTTTCTTTTGCTAGAATAAGTAAAGCATTCAATAAGATCGTTAAAGAGAGAGGATACCTTATGAGGAAATCGGTAGTAGCAATTGTTGGAAGGCCAAATGTCGGGAAATCAACCATCTTTAATAGACTGGTCGGTGAAAGAATTTCCATTGTAGAAGATATACCCGGAGTTACCAGAGATCGTATCTATGCGGAGGCAGAATGGCTAAACTCCACATTCAATGTAATAGATACGGGCGGAATTGAATTGAGTGATGAACCATTATTAGTACAAATGAGACATCAGGCTGAAATTGCCATCGATGAAGCTGATGTTATCATTTTTCTTGTAAATGGAAGAGAAGGAATATCGGCCGCTGATGAAGAAGTTACTAAGCTGTTGTATAAATCCAACAAACCTGTCGTTCTAGGTGTCAACAAAATAGACAACCCCGAAATGCGGGAAAACATATATGAATATTATTCCCTTGGCTTCGGTGAGCCTTACCCCATTTCCGGATCACACGGTTTGGGCTTGGGAGATTTGTTGGATGCCGTTATTGATAAATTTCCAGAGAGAGATCTAAAACAAGATGATGAGGATACTATTTACTTTAGTCTCATTGGCAGACCAAACGTTGGAAAATCTTCTCTTGTAAATGCTTTACTGAAAGAAAATCGTGTGATAGTAAGTGAGATGGAAGGTACAACACGGGATGCAATAGATACACGCTTGCAAACAGCGCAGCAGGATTATGTCATTATTGACACAGCAGGCATGCGTAAGCGCGGCAAAGTTTATGAAACCACGGAAAAATATAGTGTTCTGAGGGCTTTAAAAGCAATAGAGCGTTCCGATGTAGTACTCGTTCTTATCGACGCAGAGACAGGCATCAGGGAACAGGATAAAAAGGTTGCCGGATATGCACATGAAGCCGGAAGGGCTATTGTTATTGTTGTAAACAAGTGGGATACTGTAAATGCTAACGAAAAATCAATGAAGGAATTTGAAGATAAAGTCAGAGCAAACTTTCAATATTTAGGCTATGCTCCCATAGTCTTTTTATCTGCAAAAACAAAAAAACGGCTCCATACATTAATGCCTGCAATAAAAACAGCTAGTGAAAATCACGCAAAAAGAGTGCAGACAAACGTTTTAAATGACGTAATTATGGATGCGATTGCAATGAACCCAACGCCAACCTATAAAGGAAAACGCCTAAAGGTACTTTATGCAACACAGGCAGCAGTAAAACCGCCTGCTTTTGTTGTTTTTGTTAATGACCCTGAGCTGATGCACTTTTCCTATGAGCGCTTTCTGGAAAACAAGATAAGAGATGCTTTTGGTTTCGTTGGTACACCTATTAAAATATTTTCCAGAAAGAGACAATAAGGAGGGAACGTTTTTTGGTGAATATAGCAGTGTTAGGAGCGGGGAGCTGGGGAACTGCACTCAGTATTGTACTCGCAGATAATGGTCATCATGTCCGGTTATGGACATACCGTAAAGAGCAGGCAGAGGCTATTAATGAAACACATCGAAATGATAAATATCTGGATGCGTCAATACCCGAGGAGATAAAAGCATACAGCAATTTGCAGAAAGCCATTGAAGATGTTGAAATTATAGTTCTTGTTGTACCTACAAAAGCAATACGAGAAGTAAGCAAACAGTTAAATGATATAATTCCACCTTCTGTCAAGATCATCCATGCTTCCAAAGGAATTGAACCTGTCACATTGAAACGGGTCTCGCAAATGATCGCAGAAGAAATAAAAGCATATAAAGAAGAGGACATCGTTGTGCTGTCGGGACCAAGTCACGCAGAGGAAGTAGGCTTAAGGCAGCCTACTTCTGTCACTGTAGCAGCCGTAAATGAAGCAAATGCAAAGCTTGCTCAAAATTTGTTTATTAACGATGCATTTCGTGTTTATACAAGTACAGACAATTTAGGCGTAGAACTTGGCGGTGCATTAAAAAACATCATTGCCCTGGGTGCAGGGATTTCGGATGGATTAGGATATGGAGATAATGCAAAAGCAGCCCTTATTACAAGAGGCCTGGCTGAAATAACCAGGCTGGCAACCTCTTTAGGAGCAAATCCGCTCAGTTTCTTGGGGTTATCCGGTGTAGGTGATTTGATCGTAACCTGTACCAGTGTGCATAGCCGCAACTGGCGCGCGGGAAATCTACTGGGCAAAAATCATAAGTTAGATGATGTTTTAGAACAAATGGGCATGGTTGTAGAAGGGGTACGAACGGTAAAGGCTGCTTATGAATTTGCCAAAAAACAAGATGTGGAAATGCCCATTACTTCCGGTATTTATAATATATTATACGAACAAATGGATCCAAAAACTATAGTAGAACAGCTTATGAATCGAACAAAACGGGATGAAATGGACGATTTATCCAAATTATTAAGTGAACGGTATATGTCATAACACGTAATACTTCTCCCTGCATATAATATGTTGAAACATGATTTAGCAAGGAGGAGAATATGTGAATAATTTTCAGAAAGGGCTTTTTGACAAACTGCAAGAAAATGCTAATGTCAATCCGGACGAAGTATATAAAGTTGCGGATTCTGTAAAGCATGCAGATTTTTCCGATGAGAAAACGGTGAGAAAGCTAGTACGCCATTTAGCTAAAATGGCTAATAAACCAATTTCCAAGGAGAAGGAAAATAAAATTGTAGAGTCCATTACGCAAAATAAAATGCCAAAGGATATGTCGTCCTTAAATCAATTATTCAAAAAATAGCTTTACTTGGGCAAGTGAGTATACATCGAGATATATACTTGCATAATATAAATCGCACAAGCATTCATGGATAGAGCTTGCGTGGACATTATTTAGTCAAACCGGAATGGAGTCAGCCCCCCTTCATTCCGGGTTTTTTAATTGTTTAAACGTTCTTATGCATTGAAAAACTTCGAATAGAAGTTTTTCATATGTGGAAACGAACACATATGTTATAATACGCTTTGGAGAAGGTGTCTCCCTGATTGTAAAGGATATAGCAGAAAAAATGGTTAAATAAATAACATTACATAGTAAAAAGACAGATCTTTGGCTGCATTTCCGTTTATTAGGTGATTCTACCGAAGGGACGAGCGTGCTTCATTTTTAAGACTGCTAAACACGGTTTAAAAACAAATTAAAAAGAAATGGCTTTTGTATAACGGGAGTGGATTGAATGAGTGAAGGTATGCTGAAAATGTACATCTCTTTTGCTGGGATGATATTTCTAATTCTGGCAGTTGGTTTAATTTTATTAAGCAGGTATAAGCTAAAAGGCTGGATTAGAGGAATTGTATCCTTGCTTTCCTATGTGTTTTTAATATTAGGCGGTTTAATTATCTTTTACATTGTTTTTAGCGGTCCAACAAGGTAAAGCCAGCGAGGAGGCTACGACATGAAAAACATTTCCATTTGGATTTCTATCATGATTTTTGCACTACTATTAAGCGGATGCCTTTATCCCGAAGGTGAATTGGCAGAAAATCAGGCTCCAAATGAAGATCAGTTACGAATGGTACAAAGTGCTGTAGAACAATACAGAGAATCAACAGACGGGCTTGTTCCAATTCAGACGAAACCAAATGATACACCGATATTTCAAAAATATTTAATTGATTTTACCGCTCTGCAAGAAAATAATATATTAACTGAGATACCTGGGAACGCTTTTGAGAATGGCGGCGTATACCAATATACACTTATAACTCCGGATGAAGATCCTCAGGTGAAATTAATTGACTTGCAAGTAACAGAAGCGCTGCGCAGTGTAAATGTTCAATTGAATATATACAGAGACCAAAATCTGTACCCGCCATTCGGTAGAGAGATCGAGCAAAATATATTTACCGTTGATTATGAAGAAATGGGCCTTGATGAGCCGCCTTTCATTAAAAGTCCTTATTCAAACGAGAATCTGCCAATTGTAATGAATGTGCATGGTGAGCTTTTTATTGATTACCGGATCGATTTAAACCAGGCTTTAAGCGAGTTTGAACATGATTATGATGAAGGGGATGACATACGCTATCTACTGGCGGAAAATACGCCATTTGTACCTGCATATTCATTTCCTTATACAGTTGAAGACGGAGAACCTGTTTTTTCTCCGGACTTATAAATAAATATCATATTCACACCCTTGCAACATATATTGTTGCAAGGGTTTTTTTAAGTTTCTAATGAAAAGGTAGTTCGCTGGTGCTTCCAAGGTTTTAGCACTTCAACTGTCCAATAGCATAACCTTTTTATTCTTTACACATATTTAAGTCATATTTTGATAGGACAACATCATAGACTTGTAATGTCAAATATTCGTAGTTTGTTCGTAATAAAAAAGCACTGGGATCGGGAGGGGATCTTTTGGAAAGAGTGGACATTTTTAAAGATATTTCGAAACGGACGAATGGAGATATTTACCTTGGTATTGTAGGAGCCGTCCGGACAGGTAAATCAACTTTTATAAAGAAATTTATGGAATTGGTTGTACTGCCGAATATCGAAGAAGAAAGTGATCGGGAAAGAGCACATGATGAATTGCCGCAAAGCGCTGCAGGAAAAACAATTATGACAACGGAACCAAAATTCATTCCAAATCAGGCGGTATCGGTTCAGGTTGATGAGGGGCTTGATGTAAATGTCAGACTTGTAGATTGTGTTGGTTATGCGGTAGATGGTGCAAAAGGGTTTGAGGATGAAGATGGGCCCAGGATGATTCACACCCCATGGTATGAAGATCCAATACCATTTCATGATGCAGCTGAAATCGGAACGAGAAAAGTAATTCAGGAACACTCTACAATAGGGGTCGTTGTAACTACTGACGGGACAATAGGGGACATTCCAAGAAATGATTATGTGAACGCGGAAGCTAAAATTGTAGATGAATTAAAAGAGGTTGGAAAGCCCTTTATCATGGTGATCAACTCTGTCCGGCCTACGAGTCAGGAAACCGAATTGCTGAGACAGGATTTAAGCGATAAATATGATATGCCTGTACTGGCCATGAGTATTGAATCCATGACTGAGCATGACGTATTCAATGTGCTTCGCGAATCACTTTATGAGTTCCCGGTATTAGAAGTAAATGTAAACTTGCCTAGCTGGGTCATGGTTCTGAAAGAAGATCACTGGTTAAGGGAAAATTACCAAGAAGCGATTCAGGAAACAGTTAAAAATATTAAACGTTTGCGGGATGTTGACCAAATTGTAGGTAATTTTTCAGAATTTGAATACATTGAAAGAGCAAACCTTGCCGGAATGGAAATGGGCGAAGGTGTAGCAGAAATTGATCTGCATGCACCTGATCATTTATATGATCAGGTATTAAAAGAAATTGTCGGCGAAGAAATTAGAGGTAAGGATCATTTGCTGAGATTAATGCAGGATTTCTCCCATGCTAAAAGAGAGTATGATCAGGTTGCAGGTGCATTGCAAATGGTGAAACAAACAGGTTATGGAATTGCAGCACCAACACTGGAGGATATGATACTGGATGAGCCGGAAATAATAAGGCAGGGTTCCCGTTTTGGAGTCAGACTGAAAGCTGTCGCACCATCCATTCATATGATAAAAGTAGAAGTTGAATCTGAATTTTCTCCGATTATCGGTACAGAAAAACAAAGCGAAGAGCTTGTCCGTTATTTAATGCAGGATTTTGAGGAAGATCCATTATCTATTTGGGAGTCTGATATATTTGGAAGATCACTAAGTTCCATTGTAAGAGAAGGAATTCAAGGAAAAATATCACTGATGCCGGAAAATGCAAGATATAAATTAAAAGACACACTTGAAAGAATAATAAATGAAGGTTCTGGAGGTCTAATAGCAATCATTCTGTAGCAGCTGATTATCGGCTGCTTATTTTTTTGTTTTTGTCGTGGATAAAAAAATAAAATAATCCTAATTTTTTTATTGAAACAGCAGGAATTTTCCCTGCAATATCGTATATCTTTAGTAACGCTGATAAATCAACAAAAAGCTTCAATAGTATAAAAATGGAAAAAACAGGCTCATATTTTATAAAAATGGAGGGTTTTTATTTATTTTTACGTAAAAATGGATACTTTTTGTTGAATTTTGCCCCAAACTCAGTTAATATAAGCCATGTCACACCATGAAACACGTGACATACTGTATAAAACATGACAAAAAGGTGAACAAATGATGATAAGAAATTTATTTGTTCCAATGTCTATTTGATGATTTGGGAGGAGGTGAATATCATGAACAAAACAGACTTAGTAAACGCTGTAGCTGAAAAAAGTGAACTTTCCAAGAAAGATGCTACAAAAGCAGTTGATGCAGTTTTTGAATCTGTCATGGATTCACTAAAAGAAGGCGAAAAAGTACAATTAATCGGGTTTGGCAACTTTGAAGTACGAGAGCGTTCTGCTCGAAAAGGCCGTAACCCTCAAACAGGGGAAGAAATTGAAATCCCTGCAAGCAAGGTTCCTGCATTTAAACCAGGAAAAGCCCTAAAAGACAGTGTGAAGTAATTTCTACATAGGGCGAAAAAAGGGTACGCTAAAGCGTATCCTTTTTTTTGCTTAACGCACTATAATATGTAGGATCTATGAATAATTTTTAATATAGAAATAGCCCCCACCGGCTCCGACCCCTGGATGGCGAATCTTTACGGTGGGACGAGCATTTAGTACAGTCCCAAATGTAATTTGCTGGAACGAGCACTCAGTGTAAGTCCGTACATCGCTAAGCAGGCGTTTGCGCTTTTGTTCTTGCTTATTTTGATGTATATTTGAGAAAGTATGTACGCTGGCATGCATACTTTAAAAATAGTTTATGTTGAAGAGTGAAATATCTTTAAATCAATGGTTATTAATATATACAGTTCTAATGATTGACAACGTTTTTGTTATAAGACATTATTTAATATAGAATGAGGGAGGAGGATCAAGATGAATAGTTCATCAGTCACATCTGATTTTATTGTCATAAAGGCACTGGAGGACGGCGTAAACGTGATCGGGCTGACAAGGGGAACAGATACACGCTTCCACCATTCGGAAAAACTTGATAAAAACGAAGTAATGATAGCCCAATTCACAGACCATACTTCAGCAGTTAAAATTCGCGGAAAAGCTGTTATACAAACCAGTCATGGAGAAATGGAAAATTAGCATAATATAGTCCACCTATATCACCTGTTTATGGTAAATTTCTTGCTTATCCTTATGTATTAAAATATGTTATAATAACAAAAGCCAAAAAGGATGACTGAAAGGGCTCAGGTGATTTTTTTTGAATACTTCCGAGTTAGATATACAGCATGTAAAGGGTCAAATTATAAACAAGATGAAGCATACATACTTAAATAAACATTTACCAAAGCCTGTCATTGATGACGAAAAAATCATATTGTTATCGGCAATTATAGATAATAGACCAATGTCCTCATTTCATAAAGAAAGGTACATTGTGACCACTATGCTCGTTCAAGCAGCCTTGGATACGCATGATACCGTTCCGGTTTCAAATAATAAAGAAAACAAGGAAACTAAGGTTTCCAGACAGTTAAAGGTTTTGGCCGGAGATTACTTTAGCGGGCTTTATTATTTACTTCTATCAGAAATAGAAGACATTTCATTTACACACCATTTAGCCTCGGCCATTAAAGAGATAAATGAGTATAAAATGAAGCTATATTATAAAGAAATGAATTCATTTGAGGATTATATTTATATTAAAAATAAAATAGAATCATTGCTTGTCAGCCGTGTTGCCGATTTTCTAGGTGAAGAAACGATAAAACTGATTTCCGAAGACTGGATTCTCATTCACCAGTTATTAAAAGAAAAGAAATCTATAAATAACAAAGATATGTCAACGGTATATGATGCGGGGGTTATTAAAAATAATAACAGTGCCGATTTGTCTCCATTGGTAGATATGAAATTAGAGGAGAGCATCCTAAGAGTCAGAGATTATTTAGAAAAAAATACGAATTATCCTGTCTTTTTAAAACAACATATCGATAAATCACTTCAGAACAATCAAATTATAACACCTTATGTGTGGAAGAAGGATAAGTATGAAAGAACAATCAAAAGAAGAACGTGTTCATCACGTTTTTGAAAAAGTTTATAAAAAATATGATTCCATGAACTCTATTATTTCCTTTCAACGCCATAAGGCCTGGCGCAAAGATGTGATGAAACGAATGAAAGTAGAAAAAGGGTCCAAAGCACTGGATGTCTGTTCCGGAACCGGCGATTGGTCGGTTTCCCTTGCAGAAGCTGTAGGGGAGGACGGCGAAGTGATTGGACTTGATTTCAGTAAAAATATGTTATCTGTAGCCGAGGAAAAGAAAGAGGAAATGGGCTTAAAACAGCTGCAGCTTGTGCAAGGAAATGCCATGGAGCTGCCATTTAACGACCAGATTTTTGATTATGTTACGATTGGGTTTGGACTGAGAAATGTAGCGGACTATCAAACGGTTTTAAAAGAAATGTATCGAGTCACTAAACCGGGTGGAAAGGTCGTATGTCTGGAAACGTCCCAACCTACTTTATTAGGTTTCAGGCAATTATATTATTTATACTTTCGATTTATTATGCCTTTACTTGGCCGATTATTTGCGAAAAGCTACAAGGAGTATTCCTGGCTGCAGGAATCTGCCAGGGATTTTCCCGGCAAAAAAGAACTGCAGCAAATGTTTCTGGATGCCGGATTTTCAAAAGTTCAAATTAAAAACTATACGGGCGGAGTTGCAGCAATGCATATGGGATTTAAAGAATAGCGCATGATTTCTACTGCCGGCTGTAAATTTGGACACCTATTTATAGTGATTAAAGGTGACATAAATGAAATTAGCAAAAACGTACGGATATTTGAAAAAAGATCTGGATATTATTGAAAAATCAATAAATGAAGTAATACAAGCGGAGCATACTGTATTACGGGAAGCATCAACAGCATTATTACAAGCAGGCGGAAAAAGAATACGACCTGTTTTTGTATTGTTAAGCGGGCAAATTGGCACGCTTGACATGGACAAGGTTAAAAAAGTTGCTGTATCTCTGGAATTAATCCATATGGCAACCCTGGTTCATGATGATGTCATTGATGATGCAGACCTGCGCAGGGGAAAGCCGACCATTAGACAGCAATACGACAACCGTGTTGCCATGTATACAGGCGATTATATTTTAGCCAGAGCAATTGAGAATATAACAACTATTCCTGAGACAAGGGTCCACCGGATATTGTCCAAAACGATTGTACATGTATGTGTGGGAGAAATAGAACAAATTAAAGATAAATATAATTGGGATCAAAATCTTCGAGATTATTTGCGCCGCATCAAAAGAAAAACAGCATTGTTAATAGCCGCAAGCTGTAAACTGGGGGCTGTCGTTAGTGATGTAGAAGATAAAGATGCTCATCGGCTATATTTATATGGGTACTATATTGGAATGTCCTATCAGATCATTGATGACATTCTGGACTTTACCTCTTCTGCAAAAGAGCTGGGAAAACCCGCAGGAAATGATCTGCTGCAGGGGAATGTCACATTGCCGGTATTGTTGGCCATGAAGAATGAGTCATTTGATGGGTTAATAAAAGAAATGTTTAAAACTCCCGAAAATGTGACAGAATCGGATATTGCTTATCTGGTCAATGAACTGAAAAATACAGGCGCCATAGAAGCATCTTATAAACTCAGTGATCTCTATTTAAAAAAAGCGTTAAAGATACTGGAACCTGTACCAAATAACCGGGCAAAGCAAACGCTGAGGGAAATTGCACATTATATTGGAAAGAGACGTTCCTGATTTACGTTGTTATTCCACTAAAAATCTGGTAGAATTTAAAAGGCTGCTCCAAAGTAGCAACTACATAAAGATCTTAATGAAAGGCTGCTTTCTAAAAGATTTGGGGCTGCGCTGAATGCTCGTTCCGCTGTAAAGGATATATTGTCTTACTAGTCTAGCAGTCCGAATACACGGATAGCAGAACGAAGCCTAATAAAAAACAAAACAAAAGAGGTGCAAAAAATGGAACAAACATTTTTAATGGTAAAACCGGATGGTGTACAACGAAATTTAGTTGGCGATATCGTTCATCGCTTTGAACAAAAAGGGTTTAAGCTTGCAGGTGCAAAACTGATGATGATTACTGATGAATTAGCTCAAAACCACTATGCTGAACATAAAGAACGTCCTTTTTTCGGCGAGCTGGTTGAATTCATTACTTCAGGCCCTGTTTTTGCCATGGTATGGGAAGGCGAAAACGTAATCAGCACCGCTCGGAACATGATGGGTAAAACCAATCCGCAAGAAGCAGCTGCAGGGACGGTGCGCGGGGAATACGGCGTGACTGTAGGGAAAAATATTATTCACGGATCTGATTCTGCGGAAAGCGCGGAAAGGGAAATCAATTTATTCTTTAATAAAGAAGAATTAGTTTCCTATACAAAACAAGACAGTGATTGGATCTATTAGAAAACCTGGATTAAAGCTGAAAAAGTGAATTACCTGCATAAAATAGTTAGTCTAAAGATTATCTCAAAAAGAACACCTGCATCCAAGGGTCATCTTTTGTGGGATAGTCTTTTCGTGTATAGAGAAAAAATGAAAGAGGACAGCGAAATGAAGGACGATTATATAGCGTTTATTGATCACGTCATGAGGAAAACCGGGATTGATTTAAAGTTGTACAAAGAACGGCAAATGAAACGCAGGATAACGTCGTTGAGAAATAAGCGCGGTTATCCCGATTTTAAAGCCTATTTTAAAGCGCTGGAAACGAATGAAGAATTATTGGCTGAGTTTATCGACCGTATTACGATTAACGTATCCGAATTTTACCGTAACCCAAAAAGATGGCAAGTGTTAAAGGAAACAATTTTGCCATCTTTATTAAAGGAACAAACATCTCCGATTACTATTTGGAGTGCCGCATGTTCTACCGGCGAAGAACCATACAGTATGGCTATCATGCTGAATGAATATTTCCCTGATGTCAATTTTCAAATTATTGCTACTGATATAGACAATAATGCATTGGCAAAAGCGAAGATGGGGATATATCAAAAACAGGCTTTAAAAGAAGTTCCCGTTTTATTGAAAGAAAAATATCTTACTGAAAAAGCTGATTTTTATTCTGTTAAACCTTTCTTAAAGCAATACATAACATATAAAAAACATAATTTATTAAAAGATAGATATCCGCAGCATGTTGATTTAATCATTTGCAGGAATGTATTAATTTATTTTACTGATGAAGCAAAAGAATTTATTTACGGCCAATTTGCTAACGCTCTTCGAACAGAGGGTGTTTTATTTGTCGGAAGTACTGAACAAATATTTAACCCCGCAAAATATCAATTCCGTTTGATGGATACATTCTTTTATCATAAAGTTTAAGAGGCTGGGGGCAAAACTATTTTAACCAAAAAAACCCGAACTTCATGAAAGTTTGTGCAAATTACCCGCTCTGGAAGTATACTTCGCTTTCACCTAAAGCACAAGTGCGACATCGATTCATCTCACTTTGTTCGTTTTACCGTGTCTTCTTTGCCGCGGGGGAGTGGTGAGCCTCTTCGTGCTCGTCGTGCTGCAAGTTGATCAGTGTTGCAGCACGACGAGCAAATAAGAACGGCTAATACCCTGTGGGGACTCACCGACCTGCTGCTTCCCACAGGAAAAGGAAAGATCGACAGTGTTACATCTTCGTGAGAAAATACGCATGCATTTTAAGGAGTCTACGTACATTTCCTCCGCTAGATCATTTCATTGTTTGTATTTAAAATGAATTATTTTAGTTATATCCAATCCTCTATCATTTTTTCGTTGTTTTGCACCAAAAACCTTGGAATGTATGATATAGTTATTAGAAAAAATTCATAAAAGGAGAATGCTCATTGCGCTACTTAACTGCCGGAGAATCTCATGGAAAACAATTAACAACAATCATTGAAGGTTTGCCTGCTGGGATGCCCCTCGTTCAGGAGGATATCAATCATTCGCTATTCCAGAGACAGAAAGGACATGGACGCGGTAAACGGATGCAAATAGAAAAAGACACCATCGACATTACAAGTGGTGTAAGACATGGACATACGCTCGCTTCTCCTGTTTCATTAGTCATTAAAAATGACGATTTTAAACATTGGACTGATATCATGGGAGAAGACCCAATAGATGAAAATGTCAAATTGAGAAGGGTTGTAACAAGACCACGGCCAGGACATGCAGATTTAAATGGTGCAATGAAATACGGCCACAGAGATATGCGAAACGTACTGGAACGTTCATCTGCCCGTGAAACTGCTGCAAGAGTTGCTGCCGGTGCGGTAGCGAAAACATTATTAAAACATTTAGGAATTGAAATTTCCGGCTATGTGAAGGAAATTGGCGGTATCCGCGCAAATGAAATTGATGCACTTACAGTACAGGAACGCCAAAGTATTGCTGAAGATTCTTCTGTCCGGGTTTTGGATAAAGACGTGGAACAACCCATGAAAGATGCCATTGATGAGGCAAAACAAGCAGGTGACTCGATTGGCGGGGTCGTTGAAGTGTATGTGGAAGGTATGCCTGCAGGAATGGGTTCCTACGTTCATTATGACCGAAAATTGGATAGCCGGATTGCCGGTGCAGTAGTCAGTATAAATGCCTTTAAAGGTGTGGAGTTTGGTTTAGGTTTCGAAACTGCAAGGATAAACGGAAGCGAAGTTCATGATGAAATTGCCTGGTCAGAGGATGCCGGTTATTACCGTAAAACAAATCGTTTAGGGGGATTTGAAGGCGGAATGACTACGGGAATGCCACTCGTTATAAAAGGAGTTATGAAGCCTATCCCAACCCTAATGAAAAAACCTTTGCAAAGCGTTGATATCGAGACAAAAGAACCATTTAAAGCAACTGTGGAAAGATCAGATGCCTGTGCAGTCCCTGCAGCTTCTGTCGTAATGGAACATGTTGTAGCTTTTGAATTAGCTAAAGCCATTACCGAACAGTTTCCAAGCGATCAATTTTCGAAATTAAAGCAAACCATTGACGAATATCGCGAAGAAATAAGGTGTTTTTAGTGGAAAAAGTGCAAGTACAATCCAGTTCCCATTCTTATGATGTTATCATTGGAAAAAATCTCCGTTTCCAATTAAATGATTTTTTAAGAAAGAATTATTCATCTATTTTAATTGTAAGTGATGAACAGGTGGCGCCATTATATTTAGATGATGTTTTACGTAATTTCCCGCCAGAGAAGATTTTTCAGTCTGTTGTCCCTGCTGGTGAACAGTCAAAAAGTTTTCAATCCTACTACCAGCTTCAAACGGATGCTTTAACTTACGCCCTTGACCGCAATTCCTTAATTATTGCCCTCGGGGGCGGAGTTGTAGGTGATTTAGCAGGTTTTGCAGCTGCTACATATATGCGCGGTATTGATTATATCCAGATGCCTACTACTATTTTGGCTCATGACAGCAGTGTTGGCGGGAAGGTTGCCATTAACCATGAATTGGGGAAAAATTTGATCGGCAGCTTTTATCCTCCTAAAGCAGTCGTATACGATGTAGAAATTTTATCATCATTAACAGGGAGAGAAGTACGATCAGGATATGCAGAGCTAATCAAAGAAGCACTGATTCGTGAAGAGAATTTCTTTCAAACTTTGCTCAATACGGATATCAATCATTTAGACGCAGCGCAATTAACTGCGCACTTATTGCAAGGAATAAAAATAAAAAGTGAAATTGTGGAAGCAGATGAACGGGAAGCAGGTGTTCGAAAGCACTTAAATCTGGGTCACACCCTAGCACATGCACTGGAGGCTGAACTTGGATACGGAACAATCACACACGGGGAAGCTGTCGCTATAGGGCTATTATTTGCGCTGCATATAAGTGAACAAACCTACAATGTGAAGCTGCCATATCAATCACTTCTTCATTGGCTGCAGGAAAACAGTTATCCACTGGATAATTCACTGCTAAACCAGATAGGAGCTTTAATTACGAAAATGAAGGCAGATAAAAAAGCAGTCAACCATCAAATCCAGATGGTACTTTTACAAGGGATTGGAAAGCCTGCAATCAAGAATTTCAGCGATCTAGAAATAAAAAATTACTTGCAATCATTCAGAGAAAGGCTGGTGAAATAAATGACACGAGGTGTACGTGGAGCAACAACAGTCAAACATAATGAAGAAAATCAAATTATAAAAGAAACCAGGAAAGTACTGGAAGAAATGGTTTCAATAAATGATATTAAACCGGAATGCATTTCACATGTATTTATTTCCGCTACAATAGATTTAAATGCAGGGTTTCCAGCTAAAGCTTTAAGGGAGCTGCCCGGCTTTACTTATGTGCCGGTAATGTGTATGTCGGAAATAGATGTCCCCGGTGCTTTGCCATTTTGTATACGGATTATGATGGTTGTTAACACAGAGAAAGAGCAAAAAGAGATTCATCATGTGTTTCATAATGAAGCAGTAAAGCTGAGACCGGATTTGATAGAAGACAGAGGTGAGTAAGTGATGGAAGGAAAAGCAATATTAAGCAAGCTGACTCCATATCAGCAGGGTAAGCAATTACAGGAAATCAAAGAAACATACGGATTGGAACGAATTGTTAAACTCGCTTCCAACGAAAACCCTTATGGTTTTTCAGCAAATGTAGCAGACTTTTTCAAAAAAGATTTACATGAATTAAATATGTATCCTGACGGTTATACGAAAGAATTACGGACAATACTGGCAGCTGAACTAAATATAGATGAAAGGCAGCTTATTTTTGGGAGTGGTTCGGAAGAAATAGTGCAAATGATCTGCCGAGCTTTTTTATACCCAGGAACGAATACGGTGATGGCCGTGCCAACCTTTCCGCAGTATAAACATAATGCCCTCATCGAAGGAGCAGAAGTGAAAGAAGTACCTCTTCGTGATGGTAAGCATGATCTTGATCAAATGCTTGAAGAAATAAATGAGGATACAAAAGTTGTTTGGCTATGCTCGCCAAACAATCCTTCAGGAACTGCGATTCCAAAAGAGGAGCTTCTATCCTTTCTTAAGAAATGTCCAGCTCATGTTTTGATTGTTTTGGATGAAGCATATTATGAATATATGGAAGATGATCCGAAGGCAGTGGAATGGTCTTCATCATACGATAATTTAATTATACTGCGGACATTTTCTAAAGCTTATGGTCTCGCGGGACTTCGTATCGGCTATGGCATTTCCAATCCGGATATACTTCAAAAGATCGATGTTGTCAGAGGACCTTTCAATACAACATCCATTGCACAAAAAGCGGCAATCATTGCTTTAAAAGACCATGATTTTATCGAAAAAACAAAAACGAAAAATAAAAATGTCAAAGATAAATTTGAACAGTTTCTAGATAGAATAGGATGGGGCTATTACCCTTCTCAAACAAACTTTCTGTTAGTTTCCACCCCTCTAAGCGGATTTAAAATTTTTGATTATTTATTGGAAAAAGGGTTTATTGTAAGACCTGGAGAACTTTTGGGCTATCCAAACACGATAAGGTTAACGATAGGCAAGCAAGAAGATATGCACGAGCTTGAAAATATTTTATTAACCTTTCATCAAAACCACTCGAAGGAGATTTAATTGTGAAGCGTACGATACTTGTAGCAGGATTAGGATTAATTGGCGGATCTTTGGCAAAAGGAATGGCAATGTCCCAGGAAAATCATATCATTGGCTATGATGTGAATAAACCATCCCTGGATTTTGCCATAGAAAATGCAATAATTCACGAGGCGGCAGCTGATTTCGCAGAAGCTGCAATAAAAAGCGATTTTATACTATTGGCAGCTCCCATATCGGAAACTATACAACTCATGGGCCAACTAAATGACATTACCTTTTCGAGGGAAGTGATAGTGTCGGACACATCCTCCGTAAAGCAGGCTATCATCGAAAAAGCAGAAAAAATAGCCAATCAAAGAATCACTTTTATTGGCGGGCATCCAATGGCAGGGTCCCATAAAAAAGGAATTCATGCAGCTAAAGCCCATTTATTTGAAAATGCAATCTATGTGCTGACCCCATCCATAGGGAGTAACCAGGAAAAAGTAGATGCCTTAAAAGATGTATTAAAGAACTGCAGAAGTAAATTTGTGCAATTAAAACCTGATGAACATGATGTGATGACAGGAGTTGTATCCCATTTCCCGCATTTAATTGCCTCTTCTCTTGTACATCAGGCTAGAAAATGGGGGACGTCTCATACTTTTCTTCCCAATTTGGCTGCCGGGGGTTTTCGGGATATTACGAGAATAGCCTCAAGCAATCCGGAGATGTGGCAGGATATTTTTTATCATAATCGCTATAAAATGTCTCGCCTTTTAGGGGAATGGATTGATGAAATGCAGTTTCTAAAAGATCTTGTGGACAACAACGAAAAAAAAGGTATGATCACTTACCTGGAAAACGCCAAAAGCTATCGCGATGGATTGGGAACAGATGAGAAGGGAGCAATCCCCGCGTTTTACGATATATACGTAGATATCCGGGACCAGACAGGTGCCCTTGCTTCTGTTACCCAAATACTTGCAAATTATGAAATCAGTATTAATAATATTCAAATACTCGAGATAAGAGAGGGAATCACCGGGGCGCTGCGTTTAAGCTTCTCATCAAAAGAAAAACAAAAAGAAAGCAAAAGAGTCCTGGAGGAGCACAGTTATGAAACATTGATTCAGAAATAGAATAGGGGTGGGTTTTTGAATAAACAAACGTTAAAACCAGCGAATCAACGATTAAGCGGATCTATCCATGTCCCTGGTGATAAATCCGTTTCACACCGGGCTGTTATATTAGGATCCATTGCAGAAGGTCGTACAGAAGTTACGAATTTTTTAAATAGTGAAGACAGCATGCGTACAGTAAACGCGTTTCGGGAAATGGGTGTGGAAATAACAGATAGTGGTACTGATGTAACTATAGAAGGTAAAGGAATCAAAGCGTTACAGGAACCTTTAAATCCATTATATTTTGGTAATTCAGGTACAACCACCCGTCTTATGCTGGGACTTTTAGCAGGACTTCCATTTTTCTCCATGGTTTACGGGGATGATTCCTTAACGAAAAGACCGATGAACCGTGTTGTTGATCCGCTGAAAATGATGGATGCCGTTATTGATGGAAGAGATGATGGTAATCTTTTGCCACTAGCCGTTAGAGGCTCAACACTGCAGGGAATCGATTACAAACTTCCGGTGAAGAGTGCCCAGGTAAAATCATGTCTCTTACTAGCCGGACTACTGGCAGATGGGGTTACAAAAGTAACAGAAGACACATTAACACGGAACCATTCCGAAAATATGCTTAAAGCTTTTGGTGCAGATATTCATACAGATCACCATACAACGACAATTACAAATAAAAATAAGTTATCTGCAGTACCTGTTTTTGTGCCTGGAGATATTTCCTCTGCTGCATTCTTTCTTGGAGCGGCATCAATTGTTCCGGACAGCAGCATCGTTCTGCATAATGTTGGTTTAAATAAAACGAGAACCGGGATAGTAGATGTTCTTTATGCAATGGGGGCCGGTTTGGAAATTCTCAATGAAACGGAAAAGGGTGGTGAACGCTCAGGTGATTTAAAGATCACGTATAAGGCGCTTCAAGGTACAACCATTGAAGGAGAGATGATCCCGCGTTTAATTGATGAGCTTCCTATTATTGCCCTGATTGCTACCCAGGCAGAGGGAACAACCATTATTAGGGATGCAGAAGAACTCCGGGTAAAGGAAACAGACCGAATTAAAGCAGTCGTGGACACTTTATCCAGTCTGGGAGCAAATATTGAAGCTACAGAGGATGGCATGATTATTCATGGAAGGACACCTTTATATGGCGGAAACGTTCCACCTTATAACGATCATAGGATAGCTATGATGGCTGCCATTGCATCCTTAATTGTTAAGGAAGAGGTAGTTATTGAGGATACATCTCCTGTAAACACATCCTATCCGAATTTCTTTAGAGATCTAAACAAGATAATGAACTAATCAGGAAGAATCTGCAGAAAAGCAGGTTCTTTTCTGTTTGAAGATTGATTTATATTTCGTTATGATTATATTTACTATGAAGAGAGGAAGCCTGTAATGAATACAATTATGCAAGCTATCAGCCTGATGGAAAATAATCAGACAAAAGAAGCGATCAATTTATTGGAAAACTATTTACCGGAAGCGGATGAAGAAGAAAAGTATACGATTGCGGAAGTTTATATCCAATGGGGAATGATTCAGGAAGCAATAGCCATTTTAAATGAATTGCTCCAGTCATATCCGCAAGAAAGTGAACTAAAAGTACAATTGGCAGACCTTTATACTGAGCTGGAAAATGACGAAGAAGCCATCAATTTATTAAACGAAATTGAGGAAGAAGATCCGGAATTCGTTTCAGCATTAGTGCAACTGGCAGATCTTTATCAGTCACAGGGATTGTTTGAAGTAGCTCAGCAAAAGCTGTTAAGTGCCAAACAAATAGAGCCGAATGAAGTGATTATAGATTTTGCACTTGGTGAATTGCTGTTTTCAACCGGAGAGTATAATCAAGCGATCACTTATTATGAAAAAGTAAGAATGGAAATGGATGAAATCAATTATGTTTCCATTGATGAAAGACTTGCAGAGGCATATGCTGCTGCTGGGGAGTATGAAAAGGCACTTACATTTTATGGCAGTCTGGAAAGTGAGGATCCTGAACTGCTGTTTAAATATGGACTCACTGCCCACCAGGCAAATCGTAATGATATTGCCATTTATGCCTGGGAAAAAGTAATTGAATTAGATAAGTACTATCATACTGCATATTATCAGCTTACGAATGCCTATGAAGAAGAAGGTATGCTGGAGGATGCCTATGAAACAGCAAATAAAGGACTTTCAGTAGACGAATTTAATAAAGAATTATACTTCCTTGCCGGCTCTATAGCACAAAAGCTTAATAAAGAAGAAGAAAGTGAAAAACGGATAAGGGAAGCTACTGCTATTGATCCGGATTACAAGGAAGCAATCCTATTTTTGATCAGCCTTCTAAAAAATAAGGATAATTTTGAAGGAATTATTGACCTCCTTGTAGAAATTAAAGGTACAGGGGCAGAAGACCCGTTGTATGAATGGGAATTGGCACGGGCTTATAACAAAACAGATTCATATAATAATGCATTAAACCACTATAAGGAAGCATATAATAACCTTAAACAGGACAGCGAATTCCTAAAAGAGTATGGTTATTTTCTTACAGAAGAAGGGAGGATGGAAGAAGCAATTTCCGTTTTTACAGCTTACATCAAGCTTGAACCGGATGATACCGACACAGAAGAATTTTTAAACCGTTTAATCCAGCCTGGAGAGTAAACATACAATATAAAGGGGGGGATCTTGAATGCAATCTGCTGTAACCGTAAAAGACAAAAAAAGTTTTATAAAATGGTTTCTAAACCACTACCAGCTCAAAAAAAGGGAAAGCGTTTGGATTTTAAATTACTTAGTTAATCATCATGAAATATTAGCTAACGTTCATTTTGTACACGAAGCTAAGTTTTGTCCACGCGGTATTATCATGACGAGTCATTGCTCAACAGAGACGCCCTTTCGTTTTTATAAAAATCAATTAGTAACAACGGACGCGGAGAAATCTTTTCACGATATCCGATTAAACCAGCATGAACCGTTGTATTTGCAGTTGAATTTTAATAAATCGTATCAATGCCCATATTATGTAGCTGTTCTAGAAGAAAACCCATTTTTGCCTGACGAATACTTTATAACTGAAAAAGATAAGAATCAGGCAAAGTGTTTATTGAATAAAACTTTATTCGAAAACAAAAGAAAGACCCTCTTACAAGGCATTGATGAAGCATTGGATAGAAGGGATTATGATACATTCCAGCGCTTAACATCAGATTTAAAAAAACTGGAAGCTGTGAATGATTTTCAACCTAAATTGCAGGAGCAATAGGTTGATTTTTTTTGCGAATATGAGATAAGATTTACTGTAATAGATTTATTTCCATTTAACGTAAAAGGAAAAATTCAGTACCTTAGGGAAAGAGAGGCGAAAAACGAAATGAAATGGAAAAAAGAAGACTTGAGCCGGTATATCCAGGCAAAAGAATATATAGATACGGTTATTATACCTTTAATACCTTTTCAATTTACGGATGAACATAATTTAGAAAGGAATGCTTTTCAAAGTGAAGTATTATCCATTTTGTCCAATGAAATTGAAAAAGAATTAACCGGCAGGATCATATTGACTCCAAATTACCATTACATAAAGTCTTCGGAATTGGAACAAGAAAGTCAGATACTTCAGGGTTGGGTTGATGAAATAAAAAAACAGCCATTTGAACATTTTTTCTATCTCACCTTTGATTCGGAGTGGAAAAAAAATGAAGGGAAACTTGATGGCACACTGCTTTGGCTACCCGGTGTAAAATCCGGAAATTTACAGTCTGCAGAAATGCACACAATGATCAAAGACCAGGTTGAACAAATTGGTGAATTAATCAGATCTTATTGGAAATAATAGTATAGTACATCCTTTATATGGGTTTTGTAACATTTTGTTAATAATTATGATATTGATTGACCGGACAAGCAGTTTACGCTATCATAGTTATGTCCTAGTAATAAAATATACGTTATTTGTCCGTGATTATTGTAAAAGAGGGGGGAAATCATGAGTGAAAAGAAACAGCAAGTAACCCGAAGGCAATTTTTAAACTATACGCTTACAGGTGTAGGTGGTTTTATGGCAGCAGGCATGCTAATTCCTATGTTGAGAATGGCTGTAGACCCTGTATTGCAGGAGTCCGGAGCAGGAGATTTTGCAAATGTTGGTTTATCTGTCGATGAAATTACCAACGAACCACAGCGAATAGATTGGCAAGTTGAACAGGTAGACGGATGGTATGAATCTGAAGTTAATCGATCTGCATGGGTATTTGAGGATGAAAATGGAGATATTCAAGCCTTTTCCCCAGTATGTAAACACTTGGGTTGTGTTGTGTCATGGGAAGGCAGTGATGACCATCCAGAGATGTTTTTCTGCCCGTGCCATGATGGACTCTATTATAAAGACGGGACAAACGTTCCTGGAACACCACCACTCGCACCACTTGATGTCTATGAATTTGAAGTAAGAGATGGAATGCTATTTCTAGGTGATCCTAGTCCGAGAGGGGAGGCGTAATGATTTATGCTGCAGAAAATTTATGATTGGATAGACGATCGTGTAGATATTACGCCGATCTGGCGAGATATTGCTGACCACGAGGTGCCGGAACATGTAAACCCTGCACATCACTTCTCAGCTTTTGTCTATTGTTTTGGCGGGTTAACATTTTTCGTTGTCGTTATCCAAATTCTTTCCGGGATGTTTTTAACGATGTATTATGTGCCGGACATTGAAAATGCATGGAGATCTGTGCACTATTTACAGACGGAAGTTGCCCACGGACAAATCGTTCGCGGTATGCACCACTGGGGAGCTAGTGTAGTAGTTGTAATGCTGTTATTACATACGTTGCGTGTGTTTTTCCAAGGAGCTTATAAAAAACCGCGTGAGCTTAACTGGATGGTTGGTGTGTTAATTTTCTTCGTTATCCTCGGTTTAGGCTTCACCGGATATTTGCTTCCATGGGATAACAAAGCTTTCTTTGCAACTCAGGTTGGACTTGAGATTGCAGAACAAGTGCCTTTTATAGGTATGGAGTTAAAAACACTGCTGGCTGGTGATCCAACAATTGTTGGTGCTCAAACATTGACAAGATTCTTTGCCATCCATGTGTTCTTCCTGCCTGCTGCATTATTCGCACTGTTGGCTGCTCACTTTATTTTAATACGGAGACAAGGAATTTCAGGCCCATTATAAAAAGGAGGGAAAAGCTGTGAAAAAGGGAAAAGGAATGAAGTTTGTCGGGGACTCCCGAATTTCAGTAGAAAGAAAACCGAATAAATCCAAAGATTATTCTGAATATCCCGGAAGAACAGAAGCTTTTTGGCCCAACTTTTTATTAAAAGAATGGTTGGTAGGTGCTGTATTTTTAGTTGGTTTTCTAAGCTTAACATTAGCCCATCCATCACCTTTGGAGGGTGTAGCAGATCCAACAGATGCAGCTTATATACCATTGCCGGATTGGTATTTCCTGTTCTTATATGAACTATTGAAATATGAATTTGCGAGTGGTGATTGGACCATTATGGGAATTTTGGTACTCCCTGGGCTCGCTTTTGGAGCATTATTACTTGCTCCTTTCCTGGATAGTGGTCCGGGAAGAAGACCGCCACAGCGCCCAATCGCTATTGGAATGATGCTGCTTGGTATGGTTTCTGTCATTTGGTTAACCTATACTTCCGCGGCTGTTGTAGATTGGGATGAACGTGCCGAAGCCAACAAGCCGGTACATCCGGACGAGCTAGTGGAAATTGACACTTCTCATGAAGGTTACGCAATTTATGAAAATAGTTGTATGTCTTGTCATGGCGGTAATTTGGAAGGTACTGGCGCTACAGGGCCACCATTATTGGATCTTGATTATGATGCCGAAGAACTGGCAGACATTGCTGTTAATGGGATTGATACTATGCCGCCGGATCAATTCACAGGATCTGATGAGGAATTGGATCAGTTAGTTGATTTTATTCTAACGGTAAATGAAGAAACTGAATAATTTCGATGAAACACCTTTGCCCAAAATAACGGCAAGGGTGTTTTTTTATAGCCATTTTAATTATAATGAAACATAGCATGTTTATATAGAAGGAAGGAAATACAAATAATGATCAGATATATCTTACTTGACAAGCGGTTTCTTATTTTATTATTTATCATTAATCTATTTGGTACCATTTACGGTTATATGTGGTATGAAAATCAGTTATCGGTCACTCCCACCATATTTATTCCATTCGTCCCTGACAGTCCAACAGCTAGTTTGTTTTTTACAATATTTCTGCTGTTTTTTATTTTTGGAAGAAATGTTCCTTACATAGAAGCTTTGGGGCTGATTACTTTACTTAAATATGGAACCTGGGCGGTAGTGATGAACTTACTTACACTTATTATGGATGGGTCGCTCGACTGGTCGGGATATATGCTTATCGCTTCTCATGGCGCCATGGCCATACAGGGTCTCCTATATGCACCATGGTATAAAATTAAAATGAGACATCTTGTCGTAGCAGCAATTTGGACTTTGCATAATGATGTTATTGATTATGTTTTCGGAATGATGCCTGTGTATTCCACTTTAAATGATTATATGAATGAAATAGGTTATTTCACATTCTGGCTTAGCATTATTTCCATCTTTATCGCTTATGCAGTAACCATTGGTGCAAACAGACAAAAAGTCTAGTGTTATATAATATTATCCCGAATCATATAGTAGGTATAAGAAAAAGAATTTGGGGTGATCTTTTTTGCGAAAAAACCAGGTATGTCTCCTGCTGTCCATTATTTTGCCAATCATCATTATTTTAGCTGATTTTTCTATACTGGAGGTAAGTGCAGCAGCTGAGAACTCGAATGCGACCAAGAAAAATTTTGACCTTGCTCCATTTATCTGGACAGTAGGTATCGTTGGCGGATGTATCGCAATTACATTATCCTATGTAAGTTGGAGAAAATATAAAGGGGAAGAAAAAAAGAAAGTAAGGAAGGACAAAACAATTGACTAAACATTGATTTTTGACTAAAATTGACCATAAGAATAAATTAATTTTATGGAGGAATGCAGTGTGTTTGGAGGATTAGGCGGTTATTTGATTTACATTGCCCTTTTACTTATTATTCCGTTGTGGGCACAATCAAAAGTAAAATCAACCTACAAAAAATATTCTAAGAAGCCTACATCATCTCAAATGACCGGTGCCCAGGTGGCAAGAAAGATTTTGGATGATAATGGTCTATATGACGTAAATATTGAAGCAACGAAAGGTGAACTATCTGATCACTATGACCCAAGAAAAAAAGTTATCAGACTTTCCAAAGGGATTTTTCATGGACGTTCCATGGCATCATCTGCAGTTGCAGCTCATGAGGTGGGACACGCTATTCAAGATGAACAGGAATATGCCTTTTTAAAATTCAGAAGTGCTTTGGTACCAGTTGCCAGCTTCGGATCAAACATTTCCTTCGTTTTCATTCTAGCCGGTATCTTCTTTCAAATGACAAATATGCTCCTGCTTGGTATTATCTTCATGTCGGCAGCAGTACTGTTCCAATTGGTAACATTGCCAGTCGAATTTGATGCATCAAATCGAGCCATGGGACAGCTTGTGTCAGCAGGTGTAATCCGAAACAATGAAGAAAGAGAAACAAAAAAAGTATTGAACGCCGCTGCGATGACATATGTAGCAGCAGCATTGGTTGCTGTAATGGAATTGGTACGATTTATTTTAATATATGCAGCAAGCAGAGACTAAATGTAAACTTCCCCGTCTGACAAAAGCGGGGAAGTTTTCTAATATATAACTTATTATCTTTCTATCGGGTTTTTATTTTCATCCAATGTAAATCCTTCACCAACGACATCATGTACCGTACCAACAGCGACAAAAGCATTGGGATCAATTTCATTAATTATATTCTTCAGCCTTACGATTTCATTCCTCGCCACAACGCAATAGAGTACATTACGCTTTTCACCTGAAAAACTTCCCTTCCCATCAAGAATCGTTACACCTCGATCCATCTCTTTTAATATCTTATTGGATATCTCCCCATAATTATCTGAAATTATCGTAGCTCCCTTGGCAGAGTAAGCTCCTTCTTGTATAAAATCAATTACTCTTGCACCAATGTAAACGGCAACCAGGGTATACATTCCCTGATCAAGTTCCAAAATAACAAATACGGATATAGCTATTACTACAAAGTCAAATATAAACATGGTGCGTCCCATACTCCATCCGGCATATTTATTCACCAGTCTGGCGATAATATCTACACCGCCGGTAGTGCCGCCAAAGCGAAAAATAATGCCAAGCCCCACGCCTATGAATACGCCTGCGTACAGTGCTACAAGCGTCATATCTTCCTGAAGTGCTACATTGAACTGGTAGGTTTGAAAAACGGACAAAAATAAAGAAACTGCAAATGTTCCTATAATTGTATAAAGGAATGTATTTCGTCCAAGGAAATGCCACCCGATAAAAAACAAAGGAATATTTAAAAGTATATTTGTAATGGCAGGATCCCACTCCCACAGAAAAAACAGAAGGAGTGTAATACCTGTAAAGCCGCCTTCACCGAGATTATGCTGCATATTAAAATGAACAAGGCCGAACGAAAAGATAGCTGAACCAAACAAAATAAAAGCGATATTTTTTAACTTCAAACCGAATAGCATTTGTCTATTAACCTCCCTAATCATTACCACATAGCATTCTTAAATTATAGATAATTTATCCCTCATTAACAATGGTTGGGCTAAATAATTTGTCAAAATTGCACCGGTTCGCTACCATGAAGAAGAAAGGGATTTAGAAAAGGGGGAGCTTCCAATTAGTAATCCAAACTATTCAACAAAAGAAATACAACAGCGTGTAGATCAATATATTTCCCAATTTAAAGAAGGGTATTTTTCTCCTTTAAGTTTAATGGCAAGATTATCGGAGGAAACCGGCGAATTAGCGAGGGAAGTGAATCACTATTACGGTGAAAAACCAAAGAAGCCAACAGAAGAAGAAAAGACTATTGAAGAAGAACTGGGAGATATACTTTTCGTCCTTTCCTGTATCGCCAATTCTCTGGATATTGATATGTCAGAGGCTTTCAACCTCACTATGAAAAAGTTTGAATCAAGAGATAAGAACAGATGGACAAGGAAAGCGTAAAACCTGTATGGAGGAATAGAAATGAAAATTAATGTAATTTTAGCGGGACCACGCGGCAGAATGGGATCCCAAGCAATTGAAATGATTTTGGAAAATGAGGATCACTTTAATCTTCTAGCCTGCATTGACAGAAAAAATGATGGTATGCAGCTGAAGGATATAGAAGGTTTCCCGAATCTTTCCATTCCCATTTTTGAAGATCCAGAAGAATGTTTTCAAGAAACAGAGGCAGATGTATTTATTGATCTGACCGTCCCTGAAACAGGGTATCGAAATACAAAAGCAGCTATACTGCATAATATCCGCCCAGTAGTGGGCACTACCGGTTTTACAGAAGATCAGATTAAAGATTTAACATCAATATGTGAAGAGAAACAACTAGGTGCCATTATTGCCCCGAATTTTGCCATTGGTGCTGTATTAATGATGAAGTTTTCCAAAATGGCTGCAGCTTACTTCCCTGATGTGGATATCATCGAAAAACACCATGACCAAAAACTCGATGCGCCATCCGGGACTGCAGTGAAAACAGCTGAGCTTATGAAAGAAACAAGGGAGTCCAAAAAACAGGGACACGAAGATGAACAGGAAACCCTGCCTGGAGCCAGAGGTGCAGAAATGGATGGCATGCGAATACATAGTGTCCGCATGCCTGGGCTGGTTGCTCATCAAGAGGTCATTTTTGGCGGAAAAGGACAAACTTTAACGATCAAACATGATTCTATTAACAGGGACTCATTTATGGAAGGCATAAAAGTCAGTGTGAAACAGGTAATGGAACTTGAAAGATTAGTTTACGGACTGGAAAATCTATTGTAGGGATGATCAGATGAATATTGCACTTATTGCTCATGATAACAAGAAACAGGTAATTATTAATTTTAGTATCGCTTATACACATATTTTAAAGAAGCATCAGTTATTTGCCACTGGGACGACAGGAAAAATGATTACAGCGGAAACAGGGCTGCCCGTTCACCGATTTCAATCAGGCCCACTGGGCGGGGATCAGCAAATTGGCGCGATGATTGCAAATAATGAAATGGATATGGTTATTTTTATGAGAGATCCGCTGACAGCCCAGCCTCATGAACCTGATGTTAGTGCCTTAATGCGGATATGTGATGTACATGCCATTCCTTTAGCAACCAATTTAGCAGCGGCAGAAATTTTTATTCAAGGAATGGCTCACGGGGCATTCGACTGGAGAAAAACAGTGAAAAAGCAAAAGGATAACCATAAATGAGAATTGGTATTACTTGTTACCCGACAGTAGGCGGTTCTGGCGTGGTTGCAACAGAACTGGGAATGCTTTTAGCCGAGAAAGGTCACGAGATTCATTTTATTACTTCCGGTTTACCTTTTCGGTTAAATCGGGTTTATCCAAACATTTATTATCATGAGGTGGAAGTAAACCACTATCCCGTATTTCAATACCCGCCATATGATTTAGCACTGGCGACAAAAATGTCTGAAGTCATCGACCAGAAGAAATTAGATATACTCCATGTACATTATGCGATGCCGCATGCGATTTGCGCCATTTTAGCAAAAGACATCGCCAATCATGATGTGAAAATTGTAACTACCCTTCATGGCACGGACATTACGGTACTTGGTATTGATCACACATTCAAAAAAATGATTAAGCATGGTATTGAAAAATCGGATGCTGTAACAGCGGTATCTCATGATTTAGTAGAACAAACAGTCAATATGCTTGATGTAAACAAGGAAATCTCCGTTATTCATAATTTCATAAACAAAGAAACGTATTATAAAAAAGATTTATCGAGTCTTAAAGCACAATATGGAATCCTAGCTGATGAAAAAGTGATTATTCATATATCCAATTTTCGCAAAGTAAAACAGGTTCAAGATGTGATCTATACTTTTCAAAAAATACATGACCAAATTCATAGCAAACTCTTGTTAGTTGGCGATGGGCCGGAGTACAGCTTAATGGTGCAGCTTGTACAGGAGTTAGGATTAACCGAAGCTGTTCTGTTTTTAGGAAAACAGAAAAACATCAGTGACTTATTGTCGATTAGTGATTTAAAACTGTTAATGTCAGAGAAAGAAAGCTTTGGATTGGTATTATTAGAGGCGATGGCATGTGAAGTGCCTTGTATTGGTACGAATGTAGGTGGCATACCCGAAGTAATTGAACACGGGGAAACCGGCTATATTGTAAATTTAAATGATGTGAAAGAAGCAAGCAGTTATGCACTAAATCTTTTGACAGATGTAAAGCTTCTTCATCAATTTTCACAGAACGCAGTCCAACACGCCAGATCGCACTTTAATTCAGATAAAATTGTTCAGGAATATGAAAATCTATATAATAAACTATTTAAAGCTTAAGCAAATTAGGTGATCCAATGCTTCCAAAATCATTTAAGAAAGCTAAACCAATAATAGATAAGATAGAAAAACACAGCTATAAAGCGTATTTTGTTGGTGGCTGTGTACGTGACTATTTACTGGAGCGAGAAATAGGCGATATAGATATTGCTACATCAGCTTCACCTGAAGATATAAAACAGATTTTTACTAAAGTTATCCCAGTTGGAATTGAGCATGGCACAGTCATTGTTCGTCATCAACATGAATCGTATGAAGTAACCACATTCCGAATTGATGGGGAATATACGGATCACCGCCACCCGGACTCTGTAAAGTTTATTGATCAGATTGACGAGGATCTCAAACGGAGAGACTTTACGATCAACGCGCTTGCCATGGATAAGAACGGAGAAATAATCGACATATTTGGTGGTCAGGAAGATCTCCGCAATAAAATCATACGGACAGTGGGCGAGGCGGCAGATCGCTTTGATGAAGACCCGCTACGGATTATAAGGGCATTACGATTTTCTGCGCGCCTCGGATTTGAAATTCATAGTGATACTTTACAGGATATGAAAAAAGTAAAACATTCGATTCAAAACCTAGCAATGGAACGAATACAGAAGGAACTTTCAAAATTTTTCTCAGGTCCGTACATCAATCAGGGACTGCAATATTTAAAGGAGACAAGGGTTTATAATGAACTGCCAATCATAAAAGACAATCCGCCTCTTATTCATAAGCTGCCAAAGCCTATGCTACCCTTACACTCATTCGGGGAGGTGATTGCGCTAATGTATAATGTAGAAGATAGCGTATCAATAACAGAGTGGGTAAAAAAATGGAAGTGCTCCAATAAAATTAAAAATGAAGCAGAGCAGCTAAATAATGCCATAAAGGACTATACACGCCTCGGACTCAATTCCTGGCTGGTATATAAACTTTCCAACAATTATTTTGAAGGTTTTATCAGATTGGTGAATTGCTTAAATATCAGTTCCGAACTGACATTGGATGAACTGAAGGAAATTGCGAAAAAGCTGCCGATTCAATCAAAAAATGAGCTTGCTTTTAACGGGCATGATTTATACCATATGTTTCCGGAATTAAAAAAAGGGCCTTGGATGCAGAAAACGTTATACAAAGTGGAAGAAGCAGTTGTCACCGGCAAATTAAATAATTATAATAATGAGATAAAGGAATGGATAACATGGAATCCACCCGAAATAAATTAATCAGCCTGCTGGCGAAGGAAAAGAAAAGTTTTATTTCCGGACAGGTATTATCCGATGAATTAAATATTTCCAGAAGTGCTATATGGAAGCATATGAACGAATTGAAAAAGGACGGCTATCAAATAGAGGCACAATCCAATAAAGGATACCGGATTACAGGTTTTCCGGAGAAAATTAGCGAAAATACTTTGCAATGGGGACTTGAAACAGAATGGGCCGGCAGAACTATCATACATAAAGAAATGGTGAGTTCCACACAGACAATTGCACATGTGGCCGCCCGAAACAATGCTGCTCATGGAACAGTAGTTATAGCCGATGAACAAAAAGAAGGAAAAGGACGAATGAATCGCCATTGGCACGCTGCCAAAGATCAAGGGCTTTGGCTCAGTCTGATTTTAAGACCTGAAATACAGCCACAGCAGGCACCACAGCTGACATTGCTGACTGCTACTGTATTAGCAGATGTTTTAAGCAGCTATACGGACACGAAACCAATGATTAAATGGCCAAATGACATTTTGTTAAATGAAAAGAAATGTGCCGGTATATTAACCGAGATGCAGGCAGAACAGGATCAAATCCAATACATCGTAATTGGTATAGGTTTAAATGTAAATCAGGACGAAAAGGAACTAGCCGGAACTATTCAGAAACAAGCCACCTCTTTAAAAGTGGAAACAGGGAAAAGCTGGTCAATGAAAGAGCTTTTTCAAGACTTTATGCCTGCTTTTGAAAAGGCTTATGACACCTATCTTGAAAATGGATTTTCAGAGATAAAAAGGAAATGGGAAAGCTATGGCTTCAAAATAGGTAAAAAAATTCGAATTAAAACAATGAATAAAAGCTGGGATGCTTTATTTACAGGTATTTCGGATGATGGAGCATTAATAATAGAGGAAGAAAGTGGAGAATTAAATACATTATATTCTGCAGAAGTCGATTGGTTTAAATAAAAAGGGGGAATCTAATATGTTAAATCGAAACGATTTGAGCAAAATGAAAGAGGAAAAAGAAAAAATTACAATGATTACTGCTTATGACTATCCTGCAGCAAAATCTGCCGAAGAATCGGGAATAGATATGATTTTAGTAGGCGATTCTTTGGGTATGACGGTACTCGGCTATTCATCAACGATACAGGTTACTGTCAGTGATATGATTCATCATGCAAAAGCCGTAAAACGCGGAGCAACGGATACATTCGTTGTGGTGGATATGCCTTTTATGTCTTACCATATATCCATGGAAGAATCATTAAAGCATGCACGGCAAATTATGCAGAAAACGGATACACAAGCAGTAAAAATTGAAGGTGCTTCAGATGAAAATCTGCAATTAATCAAACGTTTAACTGAAGCAGGAATACCAGTACTAGCTCATCTCGGTTTAACACCACAAACCGTAAATGTGCTGGGTGGTTACAAAGTGCAGGGCAAAGATAAAAAAGATGCTCAAAAACTACTCGATGACGCAAAGCGGGTAACTGATCATGGAGCCATTGCGCTTGTATTGGAATGTGTGCCGAAAGAATTGGCCGAACGAATTACAAATGAAATTGCCATACCTACGATTGGAATCGGAGCCGGGGTACATTGTGATGGTCAGGTGCTAGTTTACCATGATATTGTTAAATATGGTGTTGACCGGCTGCCTAAATTTGTAAAGCCTTACGGAGATTTTAATCAGCAGGGAAATGAGGCAATTAAGTCCTATGTTTCAGATGTCAAAAAACAGGCATTCCCGGCAGATGAGCATTCATTTCATATGAAAGACAAATCAAACTTACCAAGTAGGGGATAAATGTGGAAATCATACGATCCATAAAATTACTCAGCAAAAAAACCAAAGCACTAATCAGACAAAACAAACAAATCGGATTTGTTCCAACGATGGGGTTCCTTCATGAAGGACATCTGAGTTTAATAAAGGTAGCTAGACAAGAAAATGATATCGTCGTTGCCAGTATATTTGTCAATCCGCTGCAATTCGGAGAGAATGAGGACTTTAAACAATACCCCCGTGACGAAGAACAAGATGAAAAACTGGCTATAGAAGCAGGAGTGGACATCTTATTTTTCCCTGATATAAAAGAAATGTATCCGGAAAAAATGCAAATTTCCATGGGTATTACAGATAGAACGGATGTGTTGTGCGGTAAATCAAGACCAGGCCACTTCGATGGTGTTATTACTGTACTTACAAAGTTGTTTCATATGACAAATCCGGATAAGGCTTATTTTGGAATGAAAGATGCTCAACAGTCAGCAGTGGTAGATGTGCTAATTCGAAACTTAAATTTTCCGGTTCAATTAATTGGTCTTCCAACGGTAAGGGAGGAGGATGGCCTCGCAAAAAGCTCCAGAAATGTCCATTTGAGCGGGAAAGAAAGAGAAGAAGCAGCCTGGATATGTAAAGCTTTAAAATTAGGACAGCAATTCGTTATTGACGGAGAAAAAAATCCTGCTATGATTGAAAAAGAGGTTATAGATACAATTAAAAACAATACGCAAGGCAAAATTGATTATGTAGAGTTATTAAGTTACCCGGATTTAAAGCCCGTAAAAGAAATTGATCAACAGGTTATATTAGCAGCGGCAGTACATTTCGATAAGGCAAGGTTAATCGATAATCTTCTGTTTGACCGAAATGGCAGTTTAATCAACGTATTTAAACCAGAGGAGTAATTATAATGTTTCGTACCATGATGAAAGCAAAGCTTCATCGGGCAACCGTAACAGAAGCAAATTTAAATTATGTAGGAAGTATAACAATAGACCAGGAACTGTTGGAAAAAGTGGACATTCTGCCAAATGAGAAAGTGCAGATTGTAAATAACAATAATGGTGCCCGTATGGAAACCTATGTTATTCCCGGGGAAAGAGCTTCAGGTGTTGTTTGTTTGAATGGAGCAGCAGCAAGACTCGTCCAAAAGGGAGATACAGTCATTATCATTTCTTATGCAGTTATTTCAGATGAAGAAATGAGTTCATATAAACCAAAAGTTGCTATAATGAATGAAAAAAATGAAATTGAAAAACTCATGGAAGAAGAACCGCCATTAACGGAACTATAGGAATTTACATAGCCTAAAACTCTTATCGGATTAATGGATAAGGGTTTTTTATCGCTTTTAACCAATGTAATGAATGGGTGAACTGAGGTGAGCATATGGAAAAATACACAGTGATTGACCTGGAAACAACGGGGCAATCAACAGCAAAAGGCGACAAGATCATTGAGGTTGGAATCGCAGTTATTGAAAACAATGAAATAGTGGAAGAATATTCCACCTTTCTAAACCCTGGAAAACAAATACCTGCATTCATTACAAATTTAACTGGTATAGATAATGAAGATGTTCATTCAGCACCTGCCTTTTCTGATAAAGCCGAAGAGATAACAGCTTTTTTTAAAGACAGCTATCTTGTTGCGCATAATGTACCCTTTGATTTAGGCTTTTTAAATGGGGAACTAAAAAACATCGGTATGGAAGGATTAAAAACACCGGTCATCGATACAGTCGAGCTTTCCAGAATATTATATCCGAAAGCTCCCAGCTTTAAATTGAGTCAGCTGACTGAATATCTGGATATTTACCATGATGATCCTCATCGTGCCGCTTCAGATGCACAAGTTACAGCAAAACTGTTTATAAAATTAAAAAATAAGCTCGCAGCCATGCCATATGAAACAGTAGATCATTTGTTAAAACTGGAAAAAAAGTTCAAATCCGACCTTTATGCATTATTACATGAACAGCAGCAAAAATTAGCATTTTCCACTATCAACCCGCCGGATATAGAAACTTACCGCGGTCTCGCATTTAAACAAATTGAGGAATCGGAGAAAGAAGATGTGCACGTAGAAACTTCTTTCGGGGAATACTTGGATAATATTTATGAGGAAAATGGATCTCTGAAAAAAACCTTATCAGGTTATGAAAAAAGAGAAGGGCAGCGTGAAATGTCCGAGGTGATTTATGATGCTTTTCAAATGCATAAACATGCACTTATAGAAGCAGAAACCGGTACAGGTAAATCACTTGCCTATTTATTGCCTGCCATATACGAAACATTAAATTCAAAGAAGCGGCTCGTGATAAGTACATTTACAACACAGTTGCAGTCACAGCTCTTGGAAGAAGAAATTCCTTTAATAAGACAGCTGCTGGATATACCCTTTTCCATCGCCTTATTAAAAGGGAAAACTCATTATATCAGCCTGGAAAAGTTTGAAAAAGAACTTGTGGAAACAGAACAGGATAATTATGATATTGCACTTACTAAAGCGATGATTCTTGTTTGGTTAACAGAAACAGACACTGGGGATATTGATGAAATACACTTACCCTCCAGCGGGTATTTATTTTACCAGCGGGTATCGACTGATAAAGAAGGGTATACCGATACTTACTCACCATGGTTTAGCAAATCTTACTACCAAAAAGCGAAAAAAATGGCACAGAAAGCCGATATCATTGTTACCAATCATGCGTTAATCTGTACAGACATGTTCAATGATTACGACATACTCCCTGCATACGAAAAAATAATCATTGATGAAGCCCACCATTTTCAGGAGATTGCAGCCAATCATTACGGTTTAAAAGTAGATTATGCAAATATGCTGTTCACGTTAAATCAGCTTGGCCAGCACGATGAAGAATCTAAATTATTTGCTAAAGTACTGCGGCAAAATAATGGAAGAACCGATCATCTTCCAGTAAGTAAATGGGATGAAATATTAACAAATGCAAAAATTGAAATTGATGATTTGTTCCGGCAAATTTTTCAATATGTTGTTGAGCAAAACAACCGCAATAAATCTTTAAGTGATATTGGACGGATTCAATATCGTTTCGAGAACGGAAAAGAAACATCTCGTAAATGGGAACTGATTGTAGAAATGGTAACAAGACTCATTTTTTATTTACGTGATTTAATCCATATTCTTTCCATGTTAGAAAAATCCTTTGCCAAACAAGAAATTTTCGATAAAATGGATAAGGATGAAGTGAGGGAAAGTACCCAAAACATACAGTCTTTCATTGATCGGTTAGAACAACTGTTTTTAACAGGAGATTCAAATGAGCAGGTGAAATGGATTGAAATTGAAGCATATGGCGCAAAAAATGCAGTATATCTTTACAGTGAACCTATTGACATGTCCGACTTATTATCAAATGATTTTTTCAATAAAAAAGAAAGTGTTATTTTAACTAGTGCTACGCTTACAATGAAAAAATCCTTTTCATTTATTCAAAATGAACTTGGTATTGAATCCGAAAGATTATCGACAAGAAAAATTGATTCCCCTTTTTCTTATCAGCATCAAGTTCAGCTCTTCGTACCGAATGATTTTCCGGATATCAGATACGGTAAACAGGAGGATTTCGTTTTCGCTGTAAGTGAAGCTATTCTATCTTTAGCTGATGTAACAAATGGAAGAATGCTCGTATTATTTACATCGTATGACATGCTGCGAAAAACGTATTATTTACTAAAGGAGAGCATGGAGTCGCAACAGTTTGCATTGATGGCACAAGGAATTTCAAGCAGTAGCAGGACAAGGTTAAAGAAAAATTTTCAAACCTTTGATAATGCCATATTATTGGGTACTAGTTCTTTTTGGGAAGGGGTGGATATTCCCGGAGAGGATTTATCTGCGCTAATGATTGTCAGACTTCCTTTCCAGCCTCCGGATCACCCAAAGTACGAGGCGAAATCAGCCTATTTAAAATCCGGTGGCAAAAATGCATTTATGGAATTGGCACTGCCCCATGCTGTCATTCGCTTTAAACAGGGATTTGGCAGACTAATTAGATCAAAGAGTGACCGAGGCATCGTTTTCATTTGTGATACACGAATAGTCAATGCACGCTATGGTAAATTTTTTATTGATTCCATACCTGATGTACCTTTAACAAATACTTCGACAAAAGAACTGATGCAAAAAGCAAAAGACTGGTTTTAAAAAAATTATGGATCTTAGAATTATGTATAGGTATTGAACAGATTGAAACCACGGCTAAATGCTCAATTCCATCGAAGTGATAGTTGCTTTGGTTACAAAATCTATAAACTGTGACGTAACTATTCTTTATTTCCTAAGTCTAAGCAACACCTACCGTCCGGGATCGCCTCGGGCGGATGCTTTCCGCGGGCATGGCCTCAGCCTCGGGCTAACAGGATGTTAGTCATGAAGGCGTTGCGACAGGACGTCGCGACTTTAGCCTTCCATCCACTCGACCGTTCTGCGGGGTCTTCGGACTCGTGCTGTTCCCGCAGGACAAGGAAGGCTGCGTCAGCATTACATCGCACAAAGAAAATTGCATTATATTTTCGAGGAGTCACCGCCCTACGCTCACCCGGACTAGTGAGAGCACAATTGCTTCGGTCAATTGCACTAGTAATAGGTAGTAAACCAATTCCAGCGGAGGAAATACACGGAGACTCCTGCGGGAGGAATGGCCTCGGTGAGACCCCGCAGTGCGACAAATGAAGGGCGACTAAAACCGCCCTTTGCGGGCAACGTCGGCATACCCCTTGTCGGGGCAAGGAGGCTCACCAGCCACCCGCGGAAAGCGTAGTGTATTTCCGGAGCGTTAATCGGTACTCAAACAACATTTAAAGTTACGCCGCAGTTTCCTTCAACTGTGAAGATAAAAAGCAACATTCTTTTAGAAAACAGCCATATAAAAAAACTGCTGATATCCATATGGGTATCAGCAGTGAAAAATGTGGTATAGGTTGGAAGAATTTTGTCGATGGAAACTAAAATCAGGTAGTAATTTATCCCTGTTCTGTTATACTGTAATTATCATTTAGCTCTTTTTATCGACGTAATTTTATTATCTGTAAATAGGCGTGAGTCTATGACTAACAAAATTTGATAATTAGCTCGCAGCATTTTATTGCATAAAAATAAGTCTGGCATCGGCACATGTTTGCAATGACTTCAAAAGTGGGATGGATCAATCATGCATAATCAAACGTCTAACATTAAAAGGTTCTTTATATGGGGTTCGATCATTTTATTGCTTTTGCTTATTTCAGCTGCAGTGTACAGTATCTTTCTGTATCAGGATATTATGGAAAGCAAAACAGAGGGTTTTGCTGAAACCGAGACACAAATTTTGAATGCCACCTCACTTGTTGCCGTTGAAAAAATAGAGCAGTTCAATGGTGATGAATCTTATCATGTCGTATTTGGCGAAAATGATGCCAGTGAGCAAAAGATCATTTTTTATCCACTGGAAGGGCAGGAAAAACAATTAACAGTGCTCGATGAATCCGAAATTGTATCCGAGCAGACTATTTTAAACCACTTGCAAGATGATTGCGGCGAATGCAAATTAATAAAAGCGGTACCTGCAATTAAAGATGAAAATGAATTATGGGAAGTAACGTATATCGATGAATCAGCGCGGTATATTTTAGATTATTTATCCATTTATGATGGATCACGTTATGAACGATACCGATTTACGCAAATGTTTAATTAGAAAGGGGTTTATTTCATGGATTTAGCAAACAGGGTAAAGACATTAACACCTTCATCAACACTGGCTATAACCGCAAAGGCTAAAGCACTGAAAGCAGAAGGTCATGACGTTATTGGACTAGGCGCCGGTGAACCTGATTTTAATACACCGGAATATATTCTGGACGCTGCCAAAAAAGCGATGGACAGCGGGATGACAAAATATACACCTTCGGGTGGTATTCCTGCATTAAAAGAAGCTATTTGCCATAAATTTGAAGCTGATAATCATCTTAACTATAAGACCGATCAAATTATTGTTACTGCAGGAGCAAAGCATGCTTTATATACTTTATTTCAAGTATTGTTAAATGAAGGTGATGAAGTGATTGTCCCGGCACCATACTGGGTAAGCTATCCAGAGCAGATAAAACTGGCCGGTGGAGTGCCTGTATATGTGGATGCGCTCGAAAAGAATGAATTTAAATTAACACCTGAAGAGCTTGAAAAAGCAATAACTGATAAAACAAAAGCAGTTATTATTAATTCCCCAAGTAATCCAACCGGGACGATGTACAAAGAGAAGGAGCTGGAGAAACTTGGACAGATTTGTTTAAAGCATAATGTTTTAATCGTCTCTGATGAGATTTATGAAAAATTAATATACTCGGGTGAAGACCATACATCGATTGCACAGATTTCCGGTGAGTTAAAAGAACAGACTGTCGTCATAAACGGTGTTTCCAAATCCCATTCCATGACAGGCTGGAGAATAGGCTATGCAGCCGGTTCAAGCAAGATTATTAAAGCAATGACAAATCTTGCTTCCCATTCGACATCCAATCCAACCTCAATTGCACAATTCGCCGCTTTGGCAGCATATGAAGAGAAAGAAGATAATCTAAGTACAATGAAAAGCGCATTTGCCGAAAGATTGGAGTTATTATATGAGTTACTCCTTGACATACCTCATGTAAGCTGCATAAAACCTAAAGGAGCGTTCTATCTTTTCCCTAACGTGAAAAAGGCAGCAGAGAAGAGTGGTTTTTCCAATGTGGATGAATGGGTAAGTGCACTTCTCGAGGAAGAAAAAGTTGCCCTTGTTCCAGGGTCCGGCTTCGGTTCCTCTGATAATGTCCGTTTATCATATGCCACTTCAACAGAAGATTTAAAAAAAGCGGCAAAGCGAATCAAACGGTTCGTGATTAATCATCAAGCATAATAGGAGGACAAACTTTGAAACCAACAATTTCACAGTCACAGAATTATAAAGATCAAACTGTAACGATTGGCGCATGGCTTAATAATAAAAGATCCAGCGGAAAAATAGCCTTTCTGCAATTGCGGGATGGTACCGGGTTTATGCAGGGAGTTGTAGCAAAAAATGATGTGAGCGCAGAAACATTTCAGCTTGCCAAAAATATGAATCAGGAAACTTCCATGTATATAACGGGGAAAATTGTAGAAGATACGAGATCCCCATTCGGGTATGAAATGCAGGTAAGCGACATCGAAGTTATTCATGAAGCGGTTGATTATCCGATAACACCAAAAGAACATGGCACTGAATTTTTAATGGATCATCGACACCTCTGGCTGCGTTCAAAAAGGCAGCATGCGATTATGAAAGTACGAAATGAAATTATACGGGCAACCTACCAATTTTTTAATGACAATGGCTATGTTAAAATTGATCCGCCTATTTTGACTGGATCGTCTGCAGAAGGAACAACAGAGTTGTTTCATACACAATACTTTGATGAAGAAGCTTTTTTATCACAAAGTGGACAACTCTACCTTGAGGCGGCTGCCATGGCTTTTGGAAAGGTGTTTTCCTTTGGGCCGACATTCCGTGCTGAAAAGTCGAAAACAAGAAGACATTTAATTGAGTTTTGGATGATCGAACCTGAAATGGCTTTTGTGGAACATGATGAGAGCCTGGAGATTCAGGAACAATACGTAAGCTTTGTAGTGGAAAATGTACTCAAAAACTGTAAACTGGAATTAAATGTACTGGAAAGAGATACGTCAAAACTGGAAAAAATCAAAGCACCATTCCCGAGAATTTCATATGATGATGCCATTAAGCTATTAAAAGAAAAAGGCTTTACGGATATAGAGTGGGGTGAGGACTTTGGCGCACCACACGAAACGGCGATTGCTGAAAACTTTGATATGCCCGTTTTTATTACAAATTACCCTGCCGAAATTAAAGCTTTTTACATGAAACCAGCACCTGGCCGTTCTGATGTTGTATTATGCGCAGACCTGATTGCACCTGAGGGCTACGGTGAAATTATTGGCGGTTCGGAGCGAATAGATGATTTGGAATTAATGGAAGAAAAATATAAACAGCATGGTTTGTCGGGAGAAGCCTACCATTGGTACTTGGAACTTAGAAAATACGGAAGTGTTCCGCATTCAGGATTCGGCTTAGGACTTGAAAGAACAGTTGCCTGGCTGTCGGGAGCAGATCATGTAAGAGAGACGATTCCTTTCCCACGTTTATTAAATCGTTTATACCCATAATAAATGTAAAAAGATTTCAGGAAATAGAGCAATTTTGTTAAACAAATTGAGGTCTGATTCTTAATTAGCGATGATTGTTTATTCGTTATTTAAGAATCCGGCCCTTTTATTTTGCGGGTCATTTACCATCCAATATGTTAATTTCATGATATAATAGCCGGGAGGTGGTTTTATCTATGTCAATTGAACTTCCGCTGCAGGATATGCTTTTAAATCAGATTTCTGTTCCCGCCAGACTTCTCACATCTTATACTTCCTTAGGACTGAATGAGAAAGATGTCATGGTCATTTTGCAAATCCAGCGTTTTATGCAGGAAAAAAATGATTTCCCTACACCATATGAATTAGCCGAATCTTTAACAGTCGATGAAACGGAGTGTGCAAATATACTCCGTAAACTGATTCAAAAGAATATACTTACGATAGAGCAGAGGGAAAACGAAGAACGTAAAATCAGTGAAGCCTATAGCATGGCCCCGCTGCTTAAAAAATTATATACAGACAAGCCAGCAAAGGAAAACGTGGAAGGTACCATTTTTATTTTATTTGAACAGGAATTCGGAAGACCGTTATCACCATTTGAAATTGAAACGATCAATGCCTGGCTTGATGAGGATAAATTAGCTCCTTCATTGATAAAAGCAGGATTGAGGGAATCTGTTCTTATGGGGAAATTGAATTTTAAATACATTGACCGAATTTTACGCGACTGGAAGAAAAAAGGAATTCAATCAGTGAATGATGCCCGGAATGAGAGTAAAAAATTTCACTCAGCACAAAAAAGTACACAGCAGTATGCAGCGAAAAGAGATACTTCTTTTTATTACAACTGGTTAGAAGGAGAAGACTAGCGTTATGTTGACAAAAGCACAGATCAGGTTTTGCCTGGATGAAATGGAAAAAATGTTTCCCGATGCGAAGTGTGAATTGAATCATAATAGTCCTTTTGAATTAGTCATTGCTGTACTTCTTTCCGCACAATGCACCGACGTACTGGTTAATAAAGTAACTGCGGATTTATTTAAGAAATATAAGACCCCGGAGGACTTTTTAGCGGTTTCTTTGAAAGAAGTAGAGCAGGACATTAAGTCTATCGGTCTGTACCGGAATAAGGCGAAAAATATCCGAAAACTATCTCAGATGCTAATTGATGACTACGGGGGAGAAGTGCCGGAATCTAAAACAGAATTGATGAAATTGGCCGGAGTGGGGCGGAAGACTGCAAACGTAGTAGCTTCTGTCGCGTTTGATGAACCAGCAATTGCCGTAGACACGCATGTAGAGCGTGTTTCCAAGCGTCTGGCTTTCTGCAGATGGAAGGATTCCGTGCTGGAAGTAGAAGAGACGCTGATGAGAAAAGTTCCTAAAGAAGAATGGAGCGATACGCATCATCGGATGATTTTTTTTGGCAGATATCATTGTAAAGCGAGAAACCCAAATTGTCCGGAATGTCCACTGCTTGAAGTATGCAGGGAAGGGAAGAAGCGAATGAAAAAGGTAGAGCTATCATAATTGCTATCTTTAATGCAAAAAAAGAGGTAAACTCCGTTTGAAGTTTACCTCTTTTTTTTATTGTTTAACCGTCCCCGTCTTCATCATCTTCACCCTGCTCTTCATCTTCCTCATCTTCTTCGTCTTCTTCGTCTTCTTCTTCACTCGCCGGAACAGAAACTGATGTGCTTTGTGGATCGCCCCTCACACCATCATTTGCACCATTTTGGCCGATTGGCGTAACAATTATCGCATAATCCTGTCCAGGTGTGGCTCCGCTTATTTCAATTCCAGTTGATTCTACAGTCTGTGTTTGACCGTTTACTTCTACCTCAAAAGTAGCAGGAGGACCATTATAGCTCCAAGTGACATCAATAATGGCATTCCCTTCATCATACTGAGCATTCAAGTTACTAACAGGAGGGATATTCTCGCCATTGTTGTCCTCCTCATTCTCTTCTTCGTTTTCTTCCTCTTCCACTTCATCTTCATCTTCATCTTCGTCTTCCCCAGGGACCCGGATGCTCGTTGTTCTAGGCTCGCTTTCCATATCATTGTCATTGCTTACGGCAACCACTTGAATTTCATAATCGGCGTCTGGTTCGACTTCGGAAATTTCTATACTTGTATCTTCGGTTGAAGAGAGGCTCTGCATTTGTCCGTCATCTATACTATAGCTGACATCAAAGGATACATCTTCATCACCGTCATACTCCCACTGCACTTCAATGGAATTGGAATCTTCATCGTAGGCAGCTGATAGACCGCTAACCGGGTCTAATTCATCAAATCTTTCTGACGTACTTGATGGCTCAGTTCCTTGTACAAACAGCTCTGTCACAATTTCTGATGATGGAGTATGATCACTTGGAAGCGCAGCAGGGTTTGAGCCTCTTTCCACTTCTGCTTCCACAACCGAATCTGGTCTCGTGAAATCAGGGGTATCAATTCCCGCTGATATTTCTTCCATCGTATTTTTAAATAAAGCATGTGGTACCTGTGTATGACCGCTTGGGATCGGTGCGCGGTCTGCATATCCGCCGGTCCACGCAGAAATGGTGTAATTGGTCGAATAGCCTACAAACCAGGAATCGGGACTGCCGTCTTCTTCCGGATGACTGGTGGTGCCGGTTTTCCCTGCAACCGGTACACCAGGAACGTTTGCATTTGTTCCGGTACCTTCAGTCACAACCGTTTTTAGCATGTCTGTAATCATATAGGCCGTATAATCGGACATGACAGCTTCCGGCTCCGGTGAGAGTTCCACCGTTCTGCCATCCGGAAATTCCACTTTTGTTACTGCATATGGCTCATTATAAATACCTTCATTGGCAAATGCCCGGTAAGCTCCTGCCGTTTGGAGCGGAGTAGCATTTGTATCAGTTCCTCCAATGGCGTCACGTACATCCATATAATCTTCATGGAAATTAATTCCCAGACTCTCAGCAAATGGTTTTGCATGCTCTCGTCCCACTTCTTCCATTACTTTAACAGCAGGAACGTTTAATGATTGATTTAATGCATGTCTGGCAGTCATCCAGCCCCCGTAGGAACGGTTCCAGTTTCTGATTGGGCTGGTTCCTTCTACCTCATACGGCTGATCATCATTTAACTGATGATACGTAGATATTTGATTATGCTCAATCGCAGGTCCATAAGCGGTGATCGGTTTAAAAACGGAACCGGGCTGCTGGCCGCCTTGAATAGCGACATTATATTCATCACCCTGCTGATTTCTTTTTCCGCCTACAGCGCGAATAGCGCCATTTGTCGTATCCAGCACTACCATTCCGGCATTCATTTCATCGTCAGGAAATGGGATTGGATTTTCTTCATTGTCTGAAAGAAGAAATTCCACATGCTCCTGGACCTCTGTGTCGAGGGTAGTATATATTTTTAAGCCATCCGTATAAATATCTGCCCCGTCCACTTTGCTTTCCACTTCTCTTTGTACTTGTTGAATGAAACCTGGGTATGGTGTTGAATCTGTCGTTGAATCGGATAGCAGGGAGGGGATGTCAACTTCCCTTGCTTCATCAGCTTCTTCTTCCGAAATTTTTTCATGACGCACCATCAAATTTAATACGGTATTCATTCTTTCTTCTGTTAATTCAGGATTATTATATGGATTATAAGCTGATGGCCGCTGTGGCAATCCAGCTAAAATAGCAGCTTCAGGCAGGGTTAAATCATGCAAATCATCTTTACCAAAATAGGTTTGCGCTGCTGTTGCTACGCCATATGCATGATTTCCAAAAAATATTTTATTTAAATACATCTCCAAAATTTCTTCCTTGGTATATTGGCGCTCTAGCTGAAGTGCCAGCCATTGTTCCTGTACTTTTATGCTTAATTTCTGATCGGGTGACAAAAATGCATTCTCAACAACCTGCTGTGTAATGGTACTAGCCCCTTCAGCACCAAAGCCACGGCTGATGTTAGCGAGCACGGCACCGCCAATTCGCCTTATATCTATCCCCGGATGGTCAAAAAAACGTGCGTCTTCCGTGGCAATAACTGCATCAATAAGCACCTCCGGCAGATCTTCATAAGATATTTCTGTTCGATCTTCCTCTCCCGCTAGCGTTGTCACTACTTCGTCATTTTGATCCAGCACTACAGATGAAAGTGGATCCGTTAATTGGGCTGCATCCAAATCAGGAGCGGTAGCAATCCAATAAGTACCAACTGCCCCGGCTGCTAGACCAGAAAATAAAAACACAAGCAGCACAGCTAACACTATTTTTTTCCATAATGGTTTCTTTTTCGATTTTTTTTGATGTCTTCTCCCTGTACGAGTTTGGCTGTTATCTGCCATATCTCCATACCTCCGTCTCTATTAAAAAACTTGGTTGATCGCCAAGCCTTAGACAACGAAAAATTCATTTTTCGTTTATGCTTTTACATCAATTTTGATGCATATATACAGATTGAAAATTTTTATACTGAACAGTAAAGCTTATCTACTATCGCTAAATAATCAACTCTTGCCTGATAATGAAAGGGGATTAAATATCCTTCCGTTTTCATTTGCTGGTAAGAGATGGATTTCTTCCCGCCATTTAATTTGTCGTTCCAGAACAATAAAAGTTTCTCAAAAGGCAAATAATACGTTTCATTATATACCCTGAACCGGATAATTAAAAAACAAATGCCTCCATGATGAACAACTGATTTCATGTGTTCAATTTGGTGATCATGGATATTAGCTAAAGGAAACAACGTTTTATTTTTTGTTTCCTTGGCTTCAAAATCGATATGTTTTTGCTTGTAAACTCCGTTATAATCAGTCGTAGATGCTTGTTTAAAATAAGCTTCGGTGATGACCGCAGCACTTCTTTTCGGATAATTTACGTTCACGACTTGAACAGGGGTCGGCTGTTTATGAATAACTGCTTTATTTGCTTCCAAATAATATTGGTTGGTTGTATTAATATCTTCCTCCAGCGTCATCCCGCGATTACCGTACATTTTGTTTCCCAGTACGTTCGAAGCTCTGTTTGTTTGTACATTGTTGTTTCCATTAGGATAATTCATCCACTATCCTCCTAGGACTATACTGCATCATCTTTAAAAAATGAGTAATTATTAAACAGTATAAAATATGAATAATTACAGATAGTTAAACACAGAATAAGAAAGCAGGGTTATCTATGAATAACAATCAAAAGGATTATACCTTATTCCATTATATAATAAAAGAGGTAAAAAAACATAATGTTGACAATATCAGCCGTACAAATGCCTACTTGCAGTTTTATTTACAGCATCCTGAGATAGGGTGGGCATTGGCAGCCAGTTTGGTATCAAGAAACGCAGGCTGGAATATGACGGACTTATATTTATCCCCGTTCCAGCGTATGTTCAGTAAAAAAGAACTTCTTCACCTCTTTATGACATATGAACGGGCCAATTGGCTTATATTTTCCGATGCCTATCCGCAACTACTTATTTATAAGCAAGCTAAATCCGCGAATAAACCTTTATTCCATCTCTTGAAGTATTTTTACGTCTCTGAATTTATGATAAATGAATGGTTTCATTTCTGGAACTTTCATGATTATGACAGGCTAATCAGATCACTGATTATAAATGAACAAAATGTGATTCATTCCCCGGTGATAAATCACTCCTATTTCCAGTATCACGTATTTCATAAATTGCCATACCTGTTACAAAATATATTCTGGATGAATGCTGTTTTACTGCCAACTAAAAATGGCTTATACGGAGCATACGTACATGGCTTTACCAGTCTGACAAACCGGATTACTTTAGGTAAGCGGATTGCGACGACTATATTTCATCCTCATATTCATGAACAAGTCCTGGATTTTATGTTAACACATGAACATACAGGGTCGAGAAAAGATTATGAACGTTTTTTAAATTTTTCTTTTCCTGAAGCCCCCATGCTGCGCTTGATTTATCCAGTAATTACACATGAAGATCATATACGCAACGATTGGATGAAACAAAGAAAGGTAAAAAGAAAGTGGTATAATAGTGTACACACAATGGGTAACATAAAAGTTGCCAATGAATTTTACCAGAAAAGAAATATATTATTTGCTTATTATCATATTAAAAATGCTGTAACTTAGGAAAGGATTCGTAATGAATCCTTTCCTTTCTTATGTCGAAGGCCTGTTTGGACCATCCAGTTTTTTATCACCTTTTTTTAATGACTTGGAACGGAGACTATCCGTCTTTTTACTTCTATTTTTATTTTCCTTCACGTAAATGCCTCCCTTCAATATGCTACATGGCGGGGCTAAACAGCCTGTACACTCATTAAATGTAAAAGAAATAAAAAGCGTAATTACACTTCTTTTGTAACCTTTCTTCTAGTTTTGTCGAACATAAAGGATACCATGCATTGATATCGAATATTATTAGCAAAGAATTATTAGTGAAAGGGTGAATTACATGGCTTTGGCAGAAAAAAAATATTCATATGGCAGCAGCGGCTTGGAAAAGAGAGCAGCAGAAGCCTCATTACAACAATTACTGGATCAAATTCGTATTATGGATCAAAAGCTGACAATGAAGATAGACAGTGAAATTTGGAATAAGTATCAGGACCAGCAAAATAAAATCTATTATACAAAGACGATAATAGATAGAACAAATACAGGGAAATAATCCAGCTGAAATGTTTTTATAGATGCTAAATTTACCGAAAACTGATAAAGTAAAAGGGAGCATGCATCATAAAAGGCGGTTGTTATTATGGACGATATAATAGAACAAACAGAACAATTAAAAAAGTATGTAACCGGCTTAAAAGACAGGTATAAAACCAGTTCGCCTCCCGAAAACAGGAAAGACAGACAACTGTTCTTACGGGTTAAAGAAGAAACAGCACCTATTTATCAATTACTGGAATCCTGGGAAGCATCTGCATTAAAACTAGTTAAAAAAAGAAAAATCAATGTGCATCCGCAGCAAGTTTCTTCAACAAGTGAAAATATGGAAATGTTTATTATGCATAGCTATTATATTGATGTGAAAGAAAAGCGGTTTATGGAACTGCATAATTCCATCATATACATTTTTGATCAATTGCTAAGAGAGATCGAGCGGCATCAATTTGAACCAGGAGGAGACAATCTATGAAAGAACAATTAATGGCTGAGGCAAAAAACAGCATGAAAAATGCATATGTGCCATATTCAAATTTCCGGGTAGGGGCTGCGCTGCTTGCTGAATCCGGCACCATTTATACCGGGGGCAATATAGAAAATGCAGCATACCCTGTCTCTTGCTGTGCAGAACGTGTAGCTATATTTAAAGCCATTTCGAACGGAGAAAAAACATTTTCCGAAATGGTTGTTGCTGCAGATACAAAAAGACCGGTACCTCCGTGTGGATCATGCAGGCAGGTAATGAGTGAATTTTTCAGTAAGTCAATGCCTGTTCATCTGATGAATTTACAAAATGAAATCAAAACAGTAACGATGGAAAGTTTATTGCCATTTTCCTTTGAAAAGGCCGATATGGATTCCAAATAGTTTATAAAGAAATTGCAAAAAGGGAGGGTACTGTTTTTCAGTTTCCTTCCTTTTTGCTATAATAAATATAATGGTCTAAATCTACATTAAAATAATATAATTAACATTAGCGTGCAACATGTAAACTGACAGAATAAATATGGTATATAATGAGGTGAAGGCATGAGTTCAAATCTTGGTCAGTTAACAGGAAAAGATATACTTGAAAAAGATTTTAAAACGACAATGCGGGGATATAATCAGGAAGAAGTGGATGAATTTCTGGATATGATTATAAAAGATTATGATATATTCCGCCAAGAGATCGAAAAATTGCAGCAGGAAAATAACCGCCTGAAGCAAAGTTCCCAAGAGCATACAAGAACGAGACAAGCACAAACCCAATCAGCTCCCCAGGTGAATTACGATGTTTTAAAGCGGTTATCCAATCTGGAGAAAGCAGTATTCGGTAAAAAATATGCCGATTCGGATGGGTAAAGAATTTGATTCATTGTCAGTTTTTAACAAGTCTTGAAAACAAAGTCCTTCCATGATAAACTATTAGAAGATATGAAAGTTAACTGTTCATGTAATCGCTGTAAATTTTTTACAGAGGAAAGTCCATGCTCACACAAACTGAGACGTTTGTAGTGTTCGTGCTTGACGAAATCATAAGTTAAGGTAGCCTAAACGGCTAACGGCAAAATAAATTCCTAAGTCATGATTGATAGGGAATGATATTTTTGAAAGTGCCACAGTGACGGAGCTGCTATGGAAACATAGCAGGTGGAACGAGGTAAACCCCGCGAGTGAGCAACCCAAACAATGGTAGGGGCACCCTTTACTAGGGAAATGAACTGAATAAGGGACAAGTAAATAAATACTTGTAGATAGATGATTACAGCCGGAGTACGAGGATGACCACCGTTTGCAGTACAATGGCACAGAACATGGCTTATCGAATAGTTAACAGTCTTTAGTGGATGAAAAAACCTTTCTTATGGTACTTTCTATAAGAAAGGTTTTTTAATTTTAACATAAAATAGATGTAATGAAATGCTCGAGATAAAATTGAACTTGAAAGGATTGAGGCATATGAAAGAAGTAACACTAGTAGCCACTGCTGCCATGGGATTGGAATCTCTTGTCGCAGATGAAGTAAAACAACTGGGATACGAGGTGGAAGTAGAAAACGGGAAAGTCATTTTCACCGCTCCTTTATCCGCTATACCACGATGTAATTTATGGCTGCGTACGGCTGACCGCTTAAAAATTGTCATCGGGAAATTCAAAGCAGTAAGTTTTGATGAACTATTCGAATCGGTAAAAGCGCTCCCTTGGGAGAATTACATAGAAGAAGATGGTCAATTCCCGGTTACTGGAAAATCAGTAAAATCAAAGCTTTTCAGTGTTTCCGACTGCCAAAGTATTACGAAAAAAGCAATTGCAGAACGCTTGAAATTAAAATATGGTTTGGCATCAAACATGCCTGAAACAGGAGCCCTTTATAAAATAGAAGTTTCTATATTAAAGGACGAAGCTACACTCACGATCGACACTTCTGGTGCGGGACTGCATAAAAGAGGTTATCGCATCGGGCAGGGGGAGGCCCCTTTGAAAGAAACATTGGCTGCTGCACTTGTGCTGCTGACAAATTGGAAACCAGATGATCCAATGATTGATCCGTTTTGCGGGTCCGGCACCATTCCGATTGAAGCGGCATTAATTGGACAGAATATCGCACCTGGATTTAATAGAGAATTTGTTTCTGAGGAGTGGAAGTTGATCAATGAAAAATACTGGCAGGAAGCCTTTGAAGAAGCTGAGGATAAGGCCAAATATGATCAAGAGTTGGAGATTTATGGGTCAGATATTGACCATAAATCTATCCAAACTGCAGCAAACAATGCAACGGAAGCTGGTCTTGGTGACTTAATCAGCTGGAAACAAATGCAAGTAAAGGACCTTCATATAAGCAGAGAAAATGGATATTTAATCGGAAATCCGCCATATGGAGAACGGATAGGGGATAAAAGTAAAGTAGCAGAAATTTATCAAGCTTTGGGTGAGGTCATGAAAGATCATACAAGCTGGAGTGTATATATTCTCACTGCTTTTGAAAAGTTTGAACACAAGTATGGTATGACAGCAACTAAAAAGAGAAAGCTGTTTAACGGGTTTATTCAAACGAATTATTATCAGTATTTCGGAAAAAAATCGTTCACCTGAAAAAAAGTAGTATGGTAAAAAAATACAATCAACCACAGTAGCACCGGAAATATACGTAGACTCCTGTGGGAGGTCGGCTAAGTTTGGTCACGTCCTGTGACCAACGCCGACACTCGCACACCCTGGGCTTGCGTCGGCGTCGGTGAAACGGGTCAGGTCAAAAGCGAAGTATATTTCCGGAGCGGGTCATAAGTTTAATGTTGTTCGGATTTTCGTTTGCTAAGATGGTTTTGTCCCACCCTCGTTTTAAATGGATAAGATTTATATTGGGCAAGTTATTACATAGCTACAAAATCAACCATATGATATTCTAAGAAGCTATTGCATGATTTCCACTCGAAAGGGAAAACTAAGATGGAGAAAAATATAGCTATAGAAGGGTGAAACATGACATATATTTGTTCAGTAGGAACTGCTATGCCGCCATATGAAATGACCCAGCAAGAAATAAAACCATTTATAAAGGATATTTTTTCTCTTACAGACAGAGAATCAGCTAAGTTTTTTCCTGTTTTTGATAATACATTGGTTAAGAAGAGACAATTTGCAGCTGATCCATCTTGGTTTAAAAACACCCATACATTTAAGGAAAGTAATGATCTTTATCAGCAATCTGCAAAAATTTTATCACTGGAAGCAATTGATGAATGTTTATCAAACAAGGACTTTCTTGAAAAAGATATCCCGTATGAGGCCATTGATATGATTATTTTTGTGTCAAGTACAGGTTTATCCACCCCCTCGATTGATGCTCACCTTATGAATGAACGTCCTTTTAAAGCAAGCGTGCAGCGAATGCCCTTATGGGGGCTTGGCTGTGCAGGGGGGGCCATTGGTCTATCAAGAGCACATGACTTTATAACAGCCAATCCGGATAAAGCTGCACTAATTGTCTGCTGTGAACTCTGCAGCTTAACCTTTCAGAAAACTGATAGAAAGAAGAGCAATATTATTGGTACTGCATTATTTGGAGACGGTGTTGCTGCCTCCATTGCAATCGGAAAAGACTCGCCGCTCCGCTCCTGCTCGAAAAACAATATACCTCAGATTAAAAACACCAGCTCCTCTACAAAAAAGAACAGTCAGGATGTGATGGGATGGGAGATTTCAAACAATGGCTTGGAAGTAGTCTTTTCCAAAAGCATTCCCGTACTTATCAGCACTTTCTGGAAAGAGCATATTACTCACTTTTTAGAAGAAAATGAGCTGAGTGAAAGCAAGATTCATTCTTTTATTGCCCATCCTGGGGGAAAAAAAGTGCTGGAAGAGATGGAAAAAGTCTTACAAGCTTCCGGCAATAAGTTTAAACATTCCTATCAGGTTCTCGCCGATCACGGAAATATGTCATCAGCTACTGTTTTATATGTGCTGAAAAACTGGATGAAAGAAAAAGTGGACAAAAATGAAAAGAGTATAATATCAGCAATGGGCCCGGGTTTTAGTTCCGAATTATTGCTGATGGAGTGGGGTTAAGTGATGGGGGTATTTCTGTGGACATTATTTGTATTGATCATCATCCAGCGGTTAATAGAATTAAAAATAGCAAGAAGAAACGAAAAATGGATAAAGAGGAAAGGTGGAGTGGAAATAGGGAAGGAACACTATAAATGGTTTGTGCTTATTCATAGCTTGTTTTTCCTCTCTATTCTTATTGAAACTACACTGCGTGATGGTGCTATATTACCATTTAACTATATTTTATTTTTGTTATTTCTTTTAACACAAGCAGCCAGAATTTGGTGTGTTCTGTCACTGGGTAAATTCTGGAATACAAAAATCATTGTATTGCCAGGTTCTTCATTAGTAAAGAAGGGGCCTTATAAGTATGTTAAACATCCAAATTATATTATTGTAGGGATTGAGCTTTTCATTATCCCTTTATTATTTGGTGCTTATATTACTGCTGTTGTTTTTCCTATATTGCATATTCTTTTATTGCGGATTCGGATACCATGTGAAGAGAAGGCATTGAATAGAGCAATCAGACCTTAAAATGAAGAAAGCAGGCTCCCTGTTGTCTCAATAGCCTGCTTTCTTTTTTACTATGAATTTCCAATCGGCCAATCAAATGGCGGCGATCCCGGAGGCGAATTTTGGATAATATCCATGAACGGTATTGTATAAGCAAATAGAATTAACGCAATAGTGATCGCTATCCAAAGCTTATAGTTATCAAAGAATTTTGGCGTAGGCTCGGCATTTTCCTCTTCTTCTGCGATTGGGAACTCTTCCTGTCCTTTAGGTGCAAAGAAGGCAAGTTTAATGACAATATAAACCATCAGAATGATTCCAATACAAAGAATCGATCCGCCGATTGCCTGTGCTGCCTGATACCAAATCCATTCAGCAGCTTGCTCTGTTCCGCCATATTCGGAATAGGATGAGCGTCTTGGACCGCCCAGCAAACCTTGAATATGCATGGCACCAGACATAATTGTCATCCCGATTGTCCAAATAATGGTCTGGATGATCCCAAGTCTATTGATAGCAGGTGTTAATGTTCTTCCTGTCAGGTGGGGAATCAGCCAATAAGCAACACCAAAAAAGGTCAGGATCACTGTTGTAGCAACGGTTAAATGGAAATGTCCCGTTACCCAAATAGTATTATGAACAACCGCATTCATTTGGTGAGAAGCATTAATAATACCACCCGCGCCGCCTGGAATGAATGCAAGCATACCTATAAATGGAGCAAGAAACCTTACATCTTTCCAAGGCAGATGCTTCAGCCAGCCGAATAGACCACCAAACCCTTTTTTGCGCCCGGTTATTTCAAAGGTTGCAAAAATGGAAAATGCTGTTAGTAAACTTGGGATTACTACCATGAAAGTAAGTACAACCTGTATAAATTTCCATGTTGGATCGATTCCCGGTTCCGTTAGCTGGTGGTGGAATCCAACTGGAATAGAGAAAAACAGCAGCAGTACAAAAGCAAGTCTTGCCAGTGAGTCACTGAATATTTTTCCACCTATGATTTTTGGAATAATAGCATACCAGGCCATATATGCAGGCAATAGCCAGAAATAAACGAGCGGATGACCAAAGTACCAGAATAATGTACGGCTAACCAATACGTTGATAGTTTCTGCATAGCCTAAAGACCATGGAATAAACTGCACAATTACAGCAATAGCTACTCCAAGGGAAGCAACAACCCACATGATAAAATTAATAACAACCATAAATGCTAGAAGTGGTGTTTTTTCACCTGGATGTTCTTTCTTCCATTTATACAGCTGGTGAAAATTCGTAAATGCAGCGATCCAAGTTCCAATAATAACTAAAGCTAATCCAATATAAAATAGCGGATGTGCTTTTAATGGAGCATAAAACGTATATAACACATTTGCTCTGCCCAAGAGTATTGTAATAGCAACAAGTGTTGTACCAACTAACATGACCCAGAAGCTCAGCCATCCTGCTTTCCGATGTTTATCTGACATCCCGACTGTTTTGCCCATTAAAGCAAATTGAAAACCGATAATAAAAAAGATAGTTAATACGAGAGCAAGAATTACACCGTGCAATGTTAGTACCTGGTAATAATCAATTCCCCAAGGAAGCGTAATGGTCCCGGACCTTACAAGTGTCTGCAGGAGGCCTGCCAGACCTCCAATTGCCAAAGAAATAAATGCAACATACATGAAGGACATATACAGCCTTGATTCCTGCTTTGATATAGATAGAGGCAGCCTTGAGTTGTCATAAAACTTTTCTAGTTTTTCCATTGCCATTATTCATACACCTCCAAAGTTGCATACATTAAATGGTGGCCTGTTCCGCAATACTCATTACATACGATTGTAAATTTCCCGGTATTATTCATTTCTGTCTCGAGACTGCTGATATAGCCCGGTTCAACCATCATATTTACATTTGTTCCTGCTACATTAAATCCATGAACTACATCAGGTGATGTAACCTGCCATAAAACAGTAGATCCTTTTGGAATCCGAATCGTGTTTACAGGAGAACCATCCTCATCCGTTCCCAAATCATAATTAAATGCCTCAGCGACAATATTTACAATGTATTTGTCATCTTCCACTTTTGTTACTCCCAGATTTTCTGGTTTAAATGCTTCGTGTGCTTCTATATTTTGCGGATCGATCGTAGCTCCGTGACTTTGCGGGTGTGTCCCCAGCCAGAAAGCTCCAAATCCAAGTACCATCAGAAATACAACCAATGATCCTACACCTAAGGTAAGCCATATTTTTTCAAACTTGTGTAAATGCATTATTATATCCCTCCCTATTTATTTTTTCTATCTGATAATAAATAGTGCATATACAAGAACCCAGCTGACGATAATAAATAGACCAACGAATAATACTGATATGAAAGTGCCTCTTAGGTCAGGTTCTTTTTGTTCATGTGTTTTTTCTTCTTGTTTTTTTCCTTCTATGCTGCTCATTTTTACCACCCTTTCATATAAAATTTCCTCTTGATTTCATCATACACAAGTTAGCAATAGTTTTAATTACAATTCATCAGGTTTCACAATTTATTCAATAGTTCAAACCAAGCATTATATAAGGGTTTTACTAACCTTTTGGTTAATAAAGTTTGTGGCATAAATGTGAAATAATTGTAGATAATAATTGAAAAAAGAAACAAATGTTCCTGCGTTGACCTTATGATAAAAATAATGGAGTGATTTAAATTGGCTATTTTGATGTATTTCACGTTTTTATTCATATTATCAGTCAGGGTTTTGGAGTTATATATATCGAAAAGAAATGAACAATGGTTTAAGGAAAGGAGGGCAGTTGAAAAAGAAAGAAGAAAATACAAATGGCTGCGTTTGCTTCATCAGTTATTTTTCCTGTCCATCCTGTTTGAATGGCTGTTTTTAATTAACCCGGGGACATTTAATGTGTTTTTCTTATTTTTATTTATCCTGGTCTCAGCAGGGAAGCTTTGGTGTGTGCTGAGTCTGGGAAGGTTTTGGACACTGCGAAAGTTTATGCTGCCTGGGGTTCTGCTATTTAAAAGGGGACCATACAGATTTATAAAAGAACCTTATAATGTCATTAATTTCATTCAACTATTTATTGTTCCGCTGATATTCGGAGCATATGTTACAGCATTGATTTTTCCTTTATTTCAATTGCTATTAATGCAGTTGAAGATGCCTGAAAGGGGAGGTTTATTTGAAAAGGCATCATTATAGTAAACCGGCATTAAAAAAAGCAGTAATCCTGCATAGGATTACTGCTTATATATATAGAAACAATTTAGTTTTTAACTACATTTGCAGCTTGCGGTCCACGCTCGCCTTCAACAATTTCAAAAGATACCTGCTGGCCCTCTTCCAAAGATTTAAAGCCTTCTTCCTGAATTGCTGAATAATGGACAAAAACATCATTTCCTTCTTCAAGCTGAATGAAGCCATAGCCTTTTTCTGCATTAAACCATTTTACTACTCCGTTTTCCATGTATATAATCCTCCTAAAAACTTTCACGTTCATCATAGGAAACGTGGTAATACAAAGCAGACTAACAGAACATAAAATAAGGCAGCCCATATAGAATTGCAGGATCACTTTCACATCCACTTCTATAGAAGCTGCCTATGCTGTAAATGAATCCGTACATCTTCTTTGCTTGAGTCTAATATAGCTTAATTATAAGTGTCAGTCAAGAATTTCACTAACAATCGGTTTTAAATATTTAAAATCGGCTCTCTATTGGATCGTTTATTATTAAATTTTCCCATATATTATTTTATAAAAAGTACAATTTAAGTTATAATGAAACCGCTTAATAAGATTCGAGCATCAAGTTAAAAAGGGGAAGGGGCATCCTATATGAAAACAGATATCGATATAGCGCAAGAGGCACAATTAAAACCGATTGGTGAGATTGTCTCAGATCTTCAATTATCCAAGGATGATTGGGAGCCGTACGGTCATACAAAGGCAAAACTGTCTGATAAATTGTTACATAGACTTCAGGATAAACCGGATGGAAAAGTAATATTGGTTACTTCCATTAATCCGACACCTGCAGGGGAAGGGAAGTCGACGGTTACTGTCGGTCTTGGTCAGGCATTAAATAAAATTGGCAAAAAAACCGTTATTGCGCTTCGTGAACCTTCCTTAGGCCCTGTAATGGGATTGAAAGGGGGCGCAGCAGGAGGAGGTTATTCACAAGTACTGCCGATGGAAGATATTAATCTGCACTTTACTGGAGACTTGCATGCAATTACAGCAGCAAATAATGCGCTCTCCGCCATGATTGATAACCATATTCACCGGGGTAATGAATTAAATATTGACTCCCGAAGGATTGAATGGAAACGGGTAATGGACATGAATGACCGGGCTTTAAGGCAAATTGTCGTTGGCCTGGGAGGTCCTTTACGTGGTGTTCCAAGAGAAGAAGGCTTTAATATTACGGTAGCCTCGGAAATCATGGCCATTTTATGTTTGGCTATGAGCCTGGATGATTTAAAAGTAAGGCTTTCCAATATTGTCGTCGGTTATACGCATGAAGAAGAGCCGGTTACCGTCAAAGACCTGAAAGTGGAAGGAGCACTCACATTACTGCTGAAGGATGCCATGAAGCCAAACCTGGTGCAAACAACGGAAAACACGCCGGCCATCATTCATGGTGGCCCATTTGCCAATATTGCACACGGCTGCAATAGTATTATAGCAACAAAAACTGCGGCCAAACTAGGGGAGTACGTCGTCACAGAAGCAGGCTTTGGAGCTGATCTCGGTGCCGAAAAGTTTCTCAATATCAAGTCCCGGGCAGGCGGGTTTGAAACAGATGCTGTTGTTATCGTAGCAACTGTCCGCGCTTTAAAAATGCACGGCGGAGTTGCAAAAGACCAGTTGAAAGAAGAGAATGTAGAAGCATTAAAAGCAGGTATGGAAAACTTAAAAAAACATATTGAGACGGTTGAAACATTTGGCCTGCCGTTCGTAGTAGCTATTAATAAATTTCCTACTGATACCGAGGCGGAAACAAATTTCATTGAAACTTGGTGCGCGTCCAGAAATATAGAAGTAGCATTAACTGATGTTTGGGCAAATGGGGGAGAGGGCGGTGTCCAATTAGCGAAAAAAATAATTGATAAAGCAGATTCTCCTGATAAAGATTTCCGCTATTTGTATGATATAGATGAGTCACTAGAATCCAAAATCAGAAAAATAGCCCAAACCGTTTATGGAGCAAATGACATTGAATTATCGTCAAAAGCCAAAAAACAAATAATATTTTATGAAAAGCAGGGGTGGGGGAAGCTTTCGATTTGTATGGCAAAAACGCAATACTCCCTGTCTGACGATCCGACCCTTCTGGGACGTCCGAATGATTTCACCATCAGCATAAGGGAACTGCGCCCATCAATCGGTGCAGGGTTTATCGTTGTATTGACGGGAGATGTAATGACCATGCCGGGCTTACCAAAAAAACCTGCTGCATTAAATATGGATGTTACAAACGAAGGAAAAGTGCAAGGGTTATTTTAGAAAGTTAAAAAAGCATCAAAAAAGAACCATTCGGTATCCCTTTCAATACGATGGTTCTTTTTTGATGCTACTCACTAACCGATTTTTTATGTGCTCGATCACTGTTTAACAGCCAATTATGCTGAAATATTTCAGTTACAGCGAGAAGTGCTCCGGTTAAAACTGCACCCCAAAATGTTACGGAGGTATTCACGAAAAACATAGCCCCAAAATAAATCACGATAGCCGAGACACCCCAATCAATAAAAGTGCTCAGCCAGTTTGTATTTTCTTTTAGTATGGCAAGTTCCATTGCAAAACCAATAAAAGCTAATCCTGCACCAATAATAATTGGCTGATACCAGCCTCCAAAATTGACATTCGGAAAAATCCAGGAAGCCAGGATGATTCCAATTGGAGTAACAAGTAACTTTACTACTAAACCAGTCATCTAATCCCACCTTTTCTATGCTGTAGGATTAGTATTTACAAATATATAAAGTTTATGAAACAGCTTTAGATGACATGTAGACTGCTTAAGGCGACTATTACTGTAAAATTCGTTTTGCGCCTAAGTATCTTGGTTCCCAGTAAGAATTGCTTAATTTACTGATTTCAACACCATTTGATTCTCCGGCATGAATAAACTCTCCATTGCCTATATAAATACCCATATGGGAGGGTCCAGGCTTATATGTTTCAAAGAAAACAAGATCACCTACAGAAGGGGATTCCACCGGCTGGGCAAAATTCCATACTTCACTTACCGTTCTGGGGATCGTTACATTTTGTGATTGAAATATATATTGAATAAATCCGCTGCAATCAAAGCCACTGGGAGCTGTGCCCCCCCAGGTATAGGGAGACCCAATCATTGCCCGGGCTTCATTCACTACAGCATCCGTATGAGAAGCTTCAACTTTCACTTTTTTTATTTCTTTTTCCTGCTTATCTTTTTCGTTCTTCGTATTTTTTGCTTCTTCATTTTCTTGATTAATTTCCGCATTTCCATTCAAATTCTCGGATGTTTCCGGGCTTTCATCCTGATCTGATTCATATAAAGCAGTTAGCGCTTCTTGGGTAATCTCCTCAGATAATTCTATGCCATGTTCTTCCTCGGCAATTTCAAGGGCTTGCTTTGTAAGCGGGCCATAAATGCCATCTAATTCCCCTTTATAATAGCCAAAATATTGCAATGCCTCCTGCACAATCTTCACATCTTCCCCGTGCATCCCGGGATAAATAGATTCGGATAGCTGCTCCACTTGATTCAGATACCTTTCCTTTTCCATTTTTATGATGGCGCCAATGGTATCTTCATCAGCCTGGCCGTAAGATGCTATATGGTGTTCGGTTTGTACTTTTTTTAGCGCATGTTCCGTGAATAGCCCAAAATCTCCATCTATCTCATCATCATAGTAGGATAATTTTTTTAATTTATGCTGCAGAATCTTAACCGATTCCCCGTGTTCACCGTACTGAAGCTGTTCTGTTTCCAATAATATTTCATTCTGCAATTCAGGGTATGCATCGACGTAAAACATAAGGGGCTGACTCAGCACATAGCTGTATAAAACAGATTTTTTTACTACTTGCTCTACTGTACCGTTAATCATGCAAAAATCCCCTTCCTTTTTAGCTGTCTATAAAGTTTTATGAGAAACATCGCTACTTATGAATTACGGTTACATTACAATTCAATACAATACTATCATGAGTTCTTTATGTTACAATAATAGTAAATGAACTATGATATTTGGAGGCAGCGCTATGATTAAAGGTGAACAGGCTTATTTGGATTTATGCAAACATATTATAGATGAGGGTACAAAAAAAGAAGATCGGACAAACACTGGGACATATTCTGTATTTGGTCATCAAATGCGTTTTGATTTAAGCGATGGGTTTCCTTTATTAACTACTAAAAAAGTTCCGTTCCGGCTAGTTGCAAGTGAACTTCTCTGGTTTATCAAAGGGGATACCAATATACGTTATTTACTTGAACATAATAATAATATATGGAATGAATGGGCATTTGAACGTTGGGTAAAAAGCGTTGATTATGGAGGACCTGATATGACCGATTTTGGAAATCGCAGTCAGCGGGATTCGGCATTTAAAAAGCAATACGAAGAACAAATGAACAAATTTAAAGATAAAATACTGAGTGATCAAGCATTTGCTTATAAATATGGTGAACTGGGTGCAGTCTACGGAGAGCAATGGAGAAAGTGGAAAACATCCCAAAATGATACGATCGATCAGCTAAAGGGGGTAATTGAATCTATTCGCACAACACCTGATTCTCGGCGCCATATTGTCTCTGCCTGGAATCCCGAAGATATCCCGTCCATGGCACTCCCCCCATGTCATACATTATTTCAATTCTATGTTGCTGAAGGAAAATTATCTTGTCAATTGTACCAGCGGAGTGCTGACGTTTTCCTGGGAGTGCCGTTTAATATTGCAAGTTACGCATTACTGACTCAACTGATCGCCCATGAATGCAGCCTGGAAGTCGGAGAATTCGTGCATACACTAGGAGACGCTCATATCTATTCAAATCATATTGAACAAGTTAATACGCAACTGGCAAGAGAAAAACGGGAATTTCCAAAACTAAAAATCAACGAAGATAAAAATTCCATATTCAATTTTGATTTATCTGACTTTGAACTGATTGACTATAATCCACATCCATCTATCAAAGCACCAATAGCTGTTTAAACAGGGGGGATAAATTTGATATCATTATTAGTAGCAATGGATCGAAACCGTGTAATAGGGTACAAAAATGATTTGCCATGGCATCTTCCAAAGGATTTACGTTTTTTTAAAGAAAAAACTACTGGCGGAACGATTATTATGGGAAGAAAAACTTTTGAATCCATTGGCAGGGTTCTGCCAAAACGAGAGCATGTAGTTTTAACAAAGCAAGGAATTAATCTTCCGGAAGAAGTGAAAGTTATTTCTGATGTATCCACTGTAATGGATTTGAACAGGAGGGAACCGGAAAAGGAGTTTTTTGTGATCGGCGGAGGAAACATTTTCTCGCAAGTAATGCCTTATGCCGACAGAATGTATATTACATGGATTGATGAACCCTTTGAAGGGGACACCTTTTTCCCTGATTTTTCCAATGAGGACTGGCATTTAACTTCAAGGGAAAAAGGGGAGACGGATGAAAAAAACCCTTATGATTATTACTTTTTGCAATATGATCGAAAATAATAAATCAAGGAGTTTTTATGACTGTTACCGGAGTAATTCTGTCTGGAGGAAAATCATCCAGAATGGGAAAGAATAAATCTTTGTTATCTATAGAAAATAAAAAAGTGATTCAGCATATACATGATGAATTAACAAGCTGTACAGATGATCTGGTAATAGTTGCAAATGAGCCTTCAGCATATTCATTTCTTACCAGTAATATTGTCAGTGACCGATTCCCGGGAAAAGGGCCATTAGCCGGACTGGAAACAGCTTTTTTTCATAAGAAAGCAGATGCTTATGTTGTCTCTGCCTGTGATACGCCGCTTATTAAAAGAGAGGTCTATAAGTATCTCTTGTCACGCCTCCACGATTATGAAGCAGTTGTACCTGTTTTCAATGAGCAAACTCATCCGCTATCGGGAATATATCGGCGGTCTGTTTTAAAAGCTGTACAGCAGCAGCTGGATAAAGATGAGCTAAAAGTGAAAAGTTTTTTTAAAAACATTCACGTAAACTATGTCGATGATTTTGCCATGATCTCGACTGAAGTTTTACAGCAGCATTTTTTCAATATGAATACACCGTCCGACTATGAACAAGCAAAGTTATTGTATGATTTGTCCAATTAGTGAATTACATGTTAAACTATTGATGTTTCTAATGGAAGGAAGTATAATATGCTATGAAGATTCGTTTGTTTTTTGTTGTTTTAAATAATTGCTACCTTAATAAAGTCTATAACTTAAAGAAGGTGAAATCATGGCCAGTATCGGTGTTCCAGGTTTGATTTTAATATTAATCGTTGCATTAGTTATATTTGGTCCGTCCAAATTACCAGAAATCGGTAAAGCTGCAGGTCAGACGTTAAGGGAATTCAAAAAGTCTGCAAATGACTTAACCGGTGATGTGAAAGATGAAGTAAATGAAGTAAAAGAAATAGCTACAAATGAAAATAAGGATTAGAAAAATAAAGGTTTTCGCAGTTTACTTATGCAGGCGGGAAAGTCTTTTGTAAAGAGAACACAATAACCTGTACCTGCCAAATAAATCTTTGGGAGTGAATGAAATGTTAAGCAGTATTGGTATCCCGGGGTTAATTTTAATACTTATCATTGCACTGATTATATTCGGCCCTTCTAAATTGCCGGAGATTGGCAAAGCTTTTGGGGGGTCCTTGAAAGAGTTTAAAAATGCTACAAAAGATATATCATCAGATAACGCTTCCTCAAAGGATGAAAAATGAATATTTATAGGGTGAAGTGAAGGTGTAAGGTATATAGCCTTGCATCTTCTTTTATGTTTATCAGATAGTCGTCCAAGGCTGCAAGAGGTGAAATAATGGCTAAGCATGAAACAGAATATAATGACAAAGAAATGAATCTTGTCGGACATCTTTCCGAGCTGAGAAATAGGCTGATTGTGACCGCTGTTTTCTTTGTTGCATTTTTTATTACCGGTTTTATTTTTGTCGAGGATATATATAATTTCTTCATTAAAGATTTGGACTTTCAGCTAACCATTCTCAGTCCTGGAGAAGCAGTTTGGCTTTATTTTATGATGGCCGGACTGGTGGCTATTACAGCTACTTTGCCGCTTCTTTCCTACCAAATATGGGCATTTATTAAACCGGGACTGACCCCGAAAGAAAGAAAAGCAAGCATACCGTACATTCCGGCAATCTTTTTATTATTTGTGAGTGGTTTTGTATTTGGCTATTTTATGTTTGTAGAACTGATCTTGCCTTTCCTGCTCAGTATCAGTGAAGGGATGTTTAACGAAATGTTCACTACGGAAAAATATTTTAAATTTGTACTCCGGGTGACATTGCCATTTGCTATATTGTTTGAAATACCGGTGATATCGATGTTCTTGACGAGTCTTGGGCTTTTATCTCCGGAATTTATGCGAAGAAAAAGAAAATACGCCTATTTTATTTTAATTGTCATTAGTACCATGGTCACGCCGCCGGATTTAATATTACCGCTTATTATTGCAGTACCATTGCTCGTTTTATATGAGGCAAGTATATACTTATCAAAACTTGTTGCACGCAAAAAAGAGGAAAAACATCGGAATTTCATGGAAGACTAAGAGGTGTAAGCTTTGCGTTCATTTTACCATTTTTTAATGACTTATCGGGGGAAACTCAAACCAAATGATGAAAGTCGCCTTGCTGACTGGGCATATAAATCATTCGACTTTCCAAAGCATTCAGCTGAGTATGACGAAATCAGCAGATACCTGGAAACGAACAGCCCGTTTCCAGGTGCACTGACTGTATTTGATGAACTATGGGAAATCTATAAAGAAACTGATTAATGGTGCTCTTGCAAGGGCGCCATTAATTTATTGTAAACCCGATAACAGAATCAAAGTTTATTTTTATTTCCCCGTTATATTTCCTTTTTAATATTATACATTTCCTTTCTTTATCCATGTTTTTTATTTTTCCGGCGTAATCCATTTCAATTCCTTTTTCATAAATAGATAAGGTAACGGCATGCTGATGCACATAAGCTTCCTCAAGTTGATGATTCATATTTTCTATTTCCTGTGGATCCAATATCGGTTTCACTGCTTTTTTATCTTCTGCCCACAGTTCTTTAAGCAATTCTGCATGCTCCGGGAGCATGAGCGTCGACCATTTTATATTTCCTCTGTCCTGTACTATTTTCCTCACCTCTAAATTATTATACCGGAACATGCGTTCTTTATTCAATGTGATTTTCTTCCATTCGTGCTAATATGCTCAGCAGCAACCCTGGGGAGGAAGCCTATTTCTACACGAAATGTTTTCATTCTGTATTTTTCGCTATATTTTGCCCGAAATAGCAAACCAATTGTAAATTCCTGCGGTTTCCCGGGAAATAGTATTTCCTAATATATTTAATCACTATTAAAAACGATTTTGCTTTACAACAGCCTACACAATTTCTGATAAAATACGTACAATAATCCAGACTAATATATGCAAAGGCGGAGATATACATGTTTTTCCCAAACCAGCGTCCAGGTAATGTCATGCCTAACCAAATGCGTCCTCCAAGCAATTTTATGATGCCTGGAAGAACAATGAATACCATGCCCCAGGCAAATAACACACCGGGGATTTTATCACGTTTATTGAACTCTCAGTCTGCTGCCGGAGTTGCCACCCCAGGGGGAGGAGGACTGTCCGGTGCATTAAATAATGTACAGCAAGTATTAAATTTAGTGCAGTCTGGTGCCCCCCTTGTCCAGGAATACGGCCCAATGGTAAAAAATCTGCCTGCTATGTATAAAATGATGAAGGCATTTAAGGATATGGACTCTGGTGACAAATCAGAGGAAAGTTCCAAAGAATCCACAGATGACTTAGAAATTGAGTCTTTTGAGTCTATTGACTGGGAGAGCAGTGAAGAAAGTGGGGAAGAGGAACGAAATGGAAGGAGGGGAAAACGTGCACATAGCGGAAATGGGCAGTCTCTTCCGAAGCTATATATATAAAATAAGTCGCCACACTTGATTTTTTATACAATAAAAGAAAAAATAGAAGTAGTATTAATTTATACTATTGGAGGTGCAGAAATGGCTTCAAATATAGAAAAAGCTACATTTGCAGGCGGCTGCTTTTGGTGTATGGTAGAACCATTTGACGAGCGGCCGGGTATTATAAAAATAGTTTCAGGATATACAGGCGGAGATATCGAAAATCCGACATATGAACAGGTCGCTTCCAATGCAACAGGACATGTAGAAGCAGTGCAGATTACTTATGACCCGGAGATTATGTCTTACAAACAGCTTGTAGAAACATTCTGGCAGCAAATCGATCCGACTGATCCGGGCGGTCAATTTAATGATAGAGGAGAATCGTACGAAACAGCGATATTTTATCATGATGAAGAGCAGCGGAAGGTTGCAGAAGCTTCCAAGCAGGAACTGGAAGAAAGCAAAAAATTTTCAAAACCGATTGTAACAAAAATCCTTCCTGCTAAACCTTTCTACGAAGCTGAGGAAGAACATCAGGATTATTACAAAAAACAAGCTTTTCATTATCGTCTGTATAAGAAAGGATCCGGAAGAGAAGACTTTATTAAAGAAAATTGGCAAAAACCCGTTAACAAAGCAGATTTAAAAAAGAAGTTAACACCGATGCAATACCATGTAACACAGGAAAACGGAACGGAACGACCTTATCAAAATGAATATTGGGATAATGAAAAAGAAGGAATCTATGTGGATATCATCTCAGGGGATGTTCTTTTCTCTTCCCGTGAGCAGTATGATGCAGGCTGTGGGTGGCCAAGCTTTACCAAACCGGTCGATAATTATCAATTAGTCGAAAATATGGATACTACGCACGGAATGGTCAGGACAGAAGTCAGGAGCAAAAATGCCGATTCGCATTTAGGACATGTATTTGAGGATGGGCCAAAAGAAGCAGGAGGATTGCGTTATTGCATGAACTCTGCTGCCATGCGCTTTATCGCAAAAGAAGATATGGAAAAAGAAGGCTACGGAAAACATTTATATCTTTTCAAGGAATAGAGGGGGTTAAGGCGTGATTCATCTCAATTGGGAAAACAGGGAAAGCATTAAACAGATTAAATGTGTACATGCAGATGCAAAAAAGTTTATTGTGAACAGAAAATTAACTCCAGGTAAAACGTATGATGTAAAAAATGAAACCGATGCGTTTTATTTTATTGTGGATAACAGTAACCGGATAGGCGGATTCCTGAAAGAATACTTTGAATAAAATAAGCATATAAAAGAAAACTGTAAAAAGCAGACGGGGTATTATTTCTCCGTCTGCTTTTTTCTAAATTTAATTCAAATATAAATTGGCAAGCAGGATCCCTAAGCTTTTTTCATACATCTCCGGAAATTGCTCTACAGGCAGCGGGTTAACACCGCTGCCGAGTTCAACAGTAAATCCGGGTCTCCTGAAATCCTGTATGAACCAATCTTTATACCCTGCGAAACTATCAACGTATTGGACAGGAAGATAGCCGCTTACTCTTTCGTATCATTTACAATCTCTTCGGATTCCGGAGGAGTTTTGGTTATTATCAAATAAGTCTTTTAATTAAATCTAATGTTCGCATTACTCATCATGAATTAGAATCTTTGAAACAAGGAACCGTCATCCATCACATCGACCATAATAGTCCAACAATCAAATTACTAATTTAGTCCAAATTAGCAAATCAGATAATTCTCGTTTAGGTAACGGTAATAATTCCAATAAAGAAATTAAATGTTTAATGGCGGGAGAAACTTTTCACCAAAGAAAAAGAACCCTCAACACCTCAACCAAAGTTTTGAGAGTTCTAACCCTGTACAACAGGAAATGGTGGGGGGATCCCTTTCCTATCCATCATTGTAATTATAACATGAGCAGATAAAAGGCAGGTTCCCTCTCGTTGGCGACGGCAGTCGCTAGCGGCAGCGTAGAGAGAAAACCTGCCTTTAAAAACCGAATAATACATAAAGGAATAACCCCCCACTTCTAACAGGGGAGCAAGGATAAAGTGGCGAACATTTTATTAAAGGTTATTTTTTCTTTTTCGGTTTTTCATCTAAAATCGATTTTAATTCCTCAATATCTTCCTCGGATAAAGAATCTTCTTCAATAAACTGGACAAGCATTGATTTTACAGTACCGCCATATATTCGTTTAATGAAGGATTCTGCTTCTGCGCGCTGGCAATCATCCTGGGAATAAAGAGGATAGAAAGTATACACCCGATGCTCTTTATCGACATGGACAACGCCTTTTTGCACCAATCGGTCTAAAAGTGTGCGTATGGTCTTGGCTTTCCAATCTTTTTGCCCCTGCAAGGAGGTAATCACGTCATTTGCTGTTTGCGGCCACTTTTGCCACAGTACATTCATTACTTCCCATTCTGCTTCAGAAATGCTGGGTACTTTTTTCGTCATGTGTCTCACCCCGGTTTTATTCCTCATAAATTTGCTTATCATTTAAAATGGCTGAGGTTATTTCTGTTGCTACACTTCCAGAGGCATTATCCTCATCTTGAATATTGGTTGCAAAGAAATACGTGTTTGTTTCTGTTTCGACAAAACCAATAAACCAGCCGTTTATATCCTTGCCATTCACATTACCTGTTCCCGTTTTTCCATAGAGTGTAGCGCCGTTCTTTTCTTCCATTTGCAATGCATTTTTGACAGCCGCAATGTGGGCTTCCTGAAAGTCAAAACTATTGTTATAGAGTGACTGTAATAGCTCCACCTGTTCCACTGGTGAAATTTTCAAAGTAGATTCCAGCCAGTATTGTTCAAGACCTCCAGAAACATCCTGGTTTCCATAATGGATTAGGTTTAGATTGGATTGAATGCTATCTAGACCCATTTTCTGATCCAACTGCTTGAAATACCAATTAACAGAACGATTTAAAGCAGTTTCTAAATTTTGATCTTCATTCCATTGGTCATAAGGATGTTCGGTCCCATCCCATTCGATGGTATTCTGTTCCGGTGTTATGATGTTATCCTCTAATCCGAATAATGCACTATAGATTTTATAGGTAGAATCAGGAGAAACTCTCAACGTGCTCTTATCTTTATCATAGATATGATAAGCATCTTCCTGCATGTCATATAGAACAAAACTGCCATCGTAATTTTGAAAATAGGCACTGAGATCTTCTTCGTTTGTCTGTTCATGGTTAAAAGATGTATAACGATTATTGTCATTTGCCATCACAGAAGCAAGCGGAATCTGTGTGACTACAAATATTCCGACCAGCAAGAAAATTCCAATGCTTTTGGCATGCAATAATTTAGAGTCTGCTTTAAAGGAGGCAATTTCTATAATCCGTTTCTTTATTTGCTTTTTAGATCCATTTAATTGATTTGCCAGTTTATTGTACTTGTGACTGGGTGATTTATCGATAAAATGAATGATTGTACTTCCATATTTCTTATAGCTTTGGTCATCCAAAGAGGTTAATACAGCGTAATCACATGCAATCTCACGGTCCAGGCGCATTTCTTTAAATGCAATCCAAACTAAAGGATTGAACCAGTAGATGATTTGAAAGAAAACCATCAAATAGTTGGTAGGGATATCCTTATATTTATAATGGTTTAATTCATGTAAGAAGATATGTTTGATGTTATCTTTAGATAACCATTCTTCAAAATTCGCCGGTAATATAACAAAGGTTTTACGTAACCCGAATGTCAGAGGCGAACGTACTTCATCTGAAACGCCCAATATTATATTTTTTGAGATATTTAACTGTTGTTTAGATATTTTGAAAAGGTCAAGGATGTCTTTATTTTTCACTTGAGAAATAGACCTTTTAATTCCTTTTAATTTCAGCCATGCATGTATAGAAAGCCCGGTGAACACGAGAGCACCAGCAATCCATATTCCAGCGACAATCTCATTTAACAGCTCCGTATTTGTCTGGGTAACCGTTACGGAAAAATCCTGCATCCAATTTGCGTTTGTCCCCCCGGTTCCGAACGCCGTGTTATTTATGGAATCGGGACTACCTTCTATAGACTGACTGCCCGTAAATGCATTGAATAGATTGCCTGCAGGAATGAAGCGGGCAGGTATAAATGGAATGGCTAAAGCAACAAGCAATAGATACCATAGATTATATTGCCATTTAGCAGATAATTGCTTTTGGAATAGCTTTTTAATAAGCAAAATATACCCAACTGTAATGGAAGAAATGATGAAACCAGTAATAAGCGTCGTAATAAACATGCTTTTCGTCTCCATTCTTCATTGCGGTATAAACTTTTTACCGAAAGTTATTTTGAATTACATTTGTAATACATTAAATTCTAGCACTCTAAAGCGAAGTTATCAATCTTCTGAGAATAAAGGTAAAAATTGGAATTGACATATTTAGACTACATATGTAGTATTGTATTACGGTTGTAGTCAAAAAAATTAGGAGGATTTTAAATGATACATTTTCAAGATATTTTTAATAAGAGGTTATTATCCTTATTGTTATTTATTATCGTGATAGGATTAGCAGGCTGCTCTAATGAGGTGGAGAACAGTGATGAAAGTTCTGAAGTTCCAGAACAGGCACCTCAAAGCGAGGAAATTTTTAAAGAACTGGAAGATGAATTTGATGCAAGGCTTGGGGTGTATGCTATTGATACAGAATCTGATCAGACAGTTACCTATCGTTCAGATGAAAGATTTGCCTATGCATCTACTTTTAAGGTCTTAGCAGCAGGAGCCATTTTACAAACAAAACCAATGGAGGAATTGGAGAAGGTAATCACTTATTCTAAAGATGATTTAATAACGTACTCTCCTGTGACGGAGAACCATGTAGATGATGGGATGGAACTAAAAGAAATCATGGAAGCTGCTATTCGCTACAGTGATAATACAGCAGGAAATCTTTTATTGGAAGAGCTAGGAGGACCAGATGGACTGGAAGAAATATTAAGAGAAATTGGTGATGAAACAATAGAAGTAGATCGAATAGAGCCAGATTTAAATGAAGCAGTACCGGGAGATACTCAAGATACGAGCACCCCACAGGCACTTGCTGAAAGTCTGCAAAAATATGTACTAAGTGATTTGCTTCCTGAGGACAAGCGAGATTTGCTGACTGATTGGATAACAGGAAATGAAGCTGGAGATACGTTGATTCGCGCTGGAGTTCCGGAAGACTGGAAAGTAGGAGATAAGAGCGGAGCAGGGGGTTACGGCACAAGAAATGATGTCGCTGTGATATGGCCTCCTAATCAGAAAGAGCCAATTGTTATTGCTATCCTTTCCAGTCGTGATACAACAGATGCAGATTTTGATGATGCGTTAATCGAAAAAGCTACTGAGCATGTTATTGAACAGCTGCAGAGCGAACAATAATAGGAAGGTGGAAAATGTTAAGATATCAGAAGTGTTGGTGATTAAATAGAATTGGATTAGTTGGGGAGCCGTATGCGATGAAAGTCACACGTACGGTGCTAACAGGGGGAAAAGGGAGCGATAACTTCAAACTCTTACCTATCTGTATAATAAGAATTAAGTTTAGAAATTTAAAAGCTGCCTTAATGGCAGCTTTTTCCATTGAATTTGGAAGTAACAAATGTAATAAAATACTTAGAAAAGGAAATCGATAATCCTGCCTTAACGATGGGAATCTTAAACGAACTTAATTTTTTTATAGAAAACCTAGAAGATGAAATATAAAATTATATAGCACTAAACAGTTGCCATTAGGGGCAACTGTTTAGTACAAATGGGAAATGACTAACCTCCCCCACACTATGTTAGCTCATGTATCACCTCTTGCGTGGGGAGCATATTAATTTCCTAGGGAAATACACATTCAAATCCAATAGTAAGGCCGGTCTACAGCCTTTACCTTCAATGAATATAAGAAAAGCCGGATCTCCTTAGAGTAGGGAGATTCGGCTTTTCTATTCCAAATATTGTCTTAGCGTATATTTTCGTTAAAATGTTGGCTGTACCCCATTTATAAAACGATAAGCACAGGGGGGTGATCCACTCATTTGTATGAAAAGAACCATTTACGTGTACATTTTTTTCAGAACCCCTGCCAATCTGCAAATCTATAATTTCTTTACCCATCACAGATTTACCGATTACCTGCTGCGTAATAAACGGATACACTGAAGCTAATTTTTCCAAGTCTGACAGCATCGTTTCATAAGTGTAATAATTAGCATCCGAGATAATGAGATCGTTCACTTTTTGAGGCAAATAGATTTGTTCGTTTAATTGCAATTGGAGCGTGTCAATTTGTTGATTTAATGGCTATCCAAAGGGACGTTATTTGTAATGGAAATAGTCCATAAAGTGTCATTTGGCTGGATCGTATAAGGTTCAGGGACATAACCGGGAATCTTAATTTTTTGACCTATGGTTAATTATTCTATTAAGATGCCAGGATTGGAATCCTCAATCAATATGAAGGGGAGACCAAATAATTGACCATAATACCATAACATATCTCCACTTCTTACCGTGACCTCTATTCATTTCCCTCGTTCTTGGGCGGAATAGTAATCTCTAAGATAATCAGCACAGAAAAATGAATGATTTACTTGATGGACAAGCTTTTTTATTAAGTTTATTTTTTTTTCAAGAGAAATACGGTATACTGGTAGTAACTGACATAGATAATAATCATACTACTGAGGAGGAAGGCGAATGGCATTTATAATCACTTCACCGTGTATAGAAGAGAAATCAGGGGAATGTGTGGAAGTTTGCCCTGTTGATTGTATAGAAGAAGGAAAAGATATGTTTTATATTGATCCGGATATTTGTATAGATTGCGGGGCTTGTGAAGCAGTTTGCCCTGTAGAGGCTATTTACATGGAAGATGAAGTACCGGAAGAAGAAACGAAGTACATTGAATTAAACCGTAAATTTTTTGAAGAGCAATAACTATAAAAGTCGCTGCCTGCATAGGTTTAGCGGCTTTTTATATTATACAAGTTTATATCTGCCTCATCCAAATAAATACGATAGAATGAGTCAAACATTTTCTGAAAAAAATTGTCAATAATTAACTCGTTTTTTGGGCAAGCTGAATAAAGTAAGCGTCGGCATAAAAGTATGATATAAATCACTTAATTATTTGTACAGGTAATCTATACATGTTATTCTTACCACTAATTAACATTTTAGATTTTTCTAATATTAACTATAAACCTGTCATTTCGTTGGAGGTGCAATAAGAGTAAGCAATCTACGCCTTTGTGGAAGCGTTTATCGTACTTTGCAAAAGCAGAAAAGCTGAATGAGCAATATAAAAGATTTCCTGAAGACCGTACAAAAACGGAAAGGCATTACAGCAGAAGGTGGTAGCATGATAAAACGGTTCGCACTACACATGGTGTTAACTGTACCGGTTCATGCAGCTGGAAGGTCCACGTTAAGGATGGAATTATTGCCTGGGAAACCCAGGCGACGTATTATCCATCAACGAGGCCTGATAGCCTGAATATGAACCACGCGGCTGTCCAAGTGGAGGTCGACCGAAGATGAAAGCTTTTATAAAGAACTCCTGGAAAAAAACCGGAACTTGAAAGAGACGTACATATGTTATCCAGGGATCACGATCTTTTTCGGATTATTATAGGAAACATTAAAGAACAGTTAGAAGCAGAAAATAAAGTTACAAAAGAAATTTTAAATCAATTTCATGCATGGCTTGTTATCAAGGGAATTCACAATCAGGGAGAAGAAAATACACTGTTTAATGGAGATGAAGATTAACAGGATGATTACTGTCACAAAAAAATGTGGCATTTTTTATTTTTAGACATATTTTTAGCCAGAAAGGGAAAACTTTACAATAAAGTGGTACCAGAAAGGGAAAACTTTACAATAAAGTGGTAAAGGAGGAGAAATATTTGACTAAAGATCAAATGTCCCAGTTTCCCCAGTCTTATTGGCAGGATTCAGTAAACTTGGAAAGTTTCCCTAAGCTGGATCAATCTATCAAGGCAGATGTTGGAATAGTAGGTGGCGGTATTACCGGAATAACTGCAGCTTATCTATTAGCTAAACAAAATGTGAAAGTAGCACTGATCGATGCCAGTCAAATTTCAAACGGAACAACTGGCCACACCACAGCAAAAATTACTGCACAGCATGGACTTATCTATGATGAATTCATTCAGCATTTTGGAATGGAGAAAGCCCGGTTATATTATGAAGCAGGGAAGGAAGCAGGTAAATTAATTCAAAAATTAATAGAACACCATTCCATTGATGCAGATTTTTCGAATGAAGATGCATATATTTATACAAATTCCGACAACTATATGGATCAATTGGAGAAAGAAGAAAAAGCATATGATAAGTTAAACATTTCCGGGAAAGTAATGGATCAAATGCCACTGGATATACCGATAAAATCAGCGCTTATGATGGAAAATCAGGCTCAATTTCATCCTTTGAAATATTTAAGTGCTTTAGCAAAAGAATGTGTGAAACTTGGTGTACAAATTTATGAAAATACGACTGCGCTTGACGTTGAATACAATAAACACCCGTCCATTTTAACAGAGGATGGACATCGAATTAACTGCAGTTATATTATTTCAGCATCACATTTCCCATTTTACGACCGGCACAGTTTTTATTTTGCAAGAATGCACCCGGAACGTTCCTATATCATTGCGGTAAAATCATCAAAAGAATTTCCTGGAGGCATGTATATCAATGCAGAATCGCCCTCACGATCCATCAGAACAACATCAATAAATGGCGATGATTTGTGGCTGATAGGAGGAGAAAACCATAAAACAGGTCAGGGAAAATCGATGATCGAAAATTATAATGCACTACATGCATTTACAAAAAAACATATTCCCATCGAAGAATTCTCTTATCGCTGGTCAGCACAAGATCTCACTACAATGGATAAACTTCCATATATTGGTCCGATCACGAAAAGTGAAGAAAATATTTTTGTTGCAACAGGTTTCAGAAAATGGGGGATGACAAACGGTACCATTGCAGCAAAAGTAATCAGTGATTTGATAGTTGATAAATCCAGTCCATACGAAGATTTGTTTACACCATCCAGATTTCATGCGGATCCATCTTTGCGAAAGTTTATGAAAATAAATGCAGATTCAGCAAAACATATGATTAAAGGAAAATTTGATAATACGAAAGAACGTGTTCAGGATCTATCTGATGATGATGCTACAGTAACTAGAGTAAAGGGCAAACGAACCGGTGTCTACAAGGATCAGAACAGTAAACTTCATATGGTTGATACGACTTGCACCCACATGGGTTGTGAAGTCGAATGGAATTCCGGTGACCGGACCTGGGATTGTCCTTGTCACGGATCAAGGTTTTCTTATACTGGTGATGTAATTGAAGGCCCCGCTAAAAAACCATTGAAAAAAGTAGAATACAAAAAGTAAGAAAGCAAGCGATTACGCTTGCTTTTTGTATTTGCGTAATTTCAAACAAGAGCAATCGGATCTGCAGAAACGCTCATAGACAATAGTGATATTAGTGAATTCATTCACAATGTATAATGAAATAAATTTCAGTGTGTGTCATTTAACGATAATTAACATACCAGACTGGAGTTTTCTGGGTTTTTTAAAGCTAAAACCAGAGAAAGTTATTTATTAAATTAGATAAAGAAAATGTGCAAATAACATTAAAGAACATTAATATTGAGCTTAATAAAATGCTTACATGTATCAGGAAACAAGTTCTCTTTTGGAGGATGCTTACTTAAATTTTTTAATCCTCTGCAGCTTTAAACTTAAATATATGATCAATAACCACTGTGAAAAATCATCAAATTTAGGGTATGATTTTTGTTTCATCTCACTATCATAAGTACACTTGGTTTATGATACGGATTTAAATTTGGTTCCTATAATAAATATTATGTAAACTAGAAAATAAATAAAAGTAAGGCATATCTTTTAATATACCCCACCGTAATTTCTTTTGTTACTTTCGTGTTATTTTCGCAGTTTATCTCATATCATTCTGTTTATTCAAAAATGCTTAGATTATTACTTCTTATCCACTGTCTCTTTTTTAAGTTTTTTTAGGTGCTGATCCACTAAAATATCCGGATTAATCTCAAGCAGCATCTTTATGAATTTTTCCTCATTTTCCGGTGAAATTCTAACGAGGTCGTATTTACTGTAATCAATTTGAATCCGATCTGAGGATAATGCCGGTGCAGCAGCAAATCTGCTCTTCATTTTTCTGATGCTTCTGATGTCCTCAATTGGAACCGTTTGCCGTATAGGACCATATCGTATCTTTATTTTGTTGTCCATAATTCTATAATCTGTTTTAAACCAAAACCATAAAAGAAATACGGCCAATGGCAATATGACAACCGAGGATAGCGGATTGCCTACTATAGCTGGTATAAGAACACCGGCCATTGAGACTCCCCATAAAAGGCCGGTAATCCAGCCGTCTTTTTTAGAAGGGAATTGCATGATTCATTCCTCCAGTAGATTTTTCCATTAAAGGAAAATTCGTATTGTTTTATTACAGTAAACAAGCATACTATAAAAATTTACCGAGATTTTTAAATTCCAGCTTATTAAATTTGTCTTCTACTTTCGTTTTGTCAAATTGCCATACGGCTGTGTTCAATTCACAACTGACAGGGACATCACATTTGATCTCCGCAAGATTTCTGGATAAATACAGCATATCAATGTTCGTATTAATTTTATTTCTTATGCCTTTGGGAAGCTCATCTATGTTTTCAAGCAAACTATCAATGGTTTCATACTCCCTAATCAGTTTTAATGCGGTTTTCTCCCCTATTCCTTTTACGCCGGGATAATTATCAGAAGTATCCCCCATTAAACCTTTTAGATCAATCATTTGTTTCGGATTAATATTCTTTTTTTCATAGAAATTTTCCGCATTAAAAACTTCATAATTACCTTGCCCTTTTCGCATGATTGCTACGCGAACATTTTCCTGTACAAGCTGCAGTATATCCTGGTCACCGGTTAAAATAGTAACCTTATTTTCTGTAGCGTACTCTTTAGCCAATGTACCTATACAATCATCTGCTTCAAAATTTTCAAGTCCGATATTCGGAATTTCAAATGCTTCCATCACTTCCTTAATTAAATCAAATTGCGGAATAAGCTCCTCAGGTGGTGCTGACCTGTTCTGCTTATAACCTTCATATAATTCGGTGCGGAAGGTTTTACTCCCCATATCCCAGCAGCAAACCACATGCGTTGGCTGGAACGTGTTAACTGCATCCAGAAAATAACGCATAAATTGATAAATTCCATTAGTAGGAACGCCTTCACTTGTTTTCATAAAATTCCCCCGGAATGCCGTAGCAAAAAACCCGCGTAATAATAAAGCCATGCCATCCACTAATAATACCTGTTTATTTTCCATTTTTCTCCGTCTCCTGTACCTTATTCCATTCTAGTATTTCTTGTAATACTCGCTCTTTTTCTTTAACAATGTGCAAATCAACCGGTTTTGATAACATTTCAGCATAATGATCGATATGTTTATCTGCACTGCCTTTTATTTTTACTTTCATTTCGGTAACTAAACTTGTCCATTGCTCGTGGTATGCTTCCTGCATAAGTATCTTATTTTGATGAATATAATCTCCAGCAAGTGGCTCTACTTTTTCATATAATTGTTCCTTCATTAATTCTTTTTCATTTTTTTCAAAAAAAGCTTTCGTCCCTTTGAAAGTAGATAGTATTTTATCAAAACTTTTTGAATCAGCAGAAGGAAAGACCTCCTGATATGCTGGCGTTTCCAGTTTCTTCATTTCGAAATCAGGTACTGTGAAAGATTCGTCAATCTCATTACATTGTTCTGCAAGTGAAAAATATACTTCTTTTGCCAAAGTATTTATTTCACTTTCTACTCGCAATGAAACCGCCTGCAGTTCCTTAAGCAGCTCAAAAGCGACATAATCGATCAAGTTTTGTAAACTCATTCGTAACTGTATTTGGGCTTGCTTTCCCGACGCTGTTATTGTCGTAGGATTAAACATTTCTTTAAACATATCATGAAATCGAATAGATAACCTCTCGATAACATAAAATAATTGTTTTTCTATTTTCTGAGTCATTTGCTTTTCAAACACATCCGTTTCCATACCGTATATGGTATGATGCAATGTGTCTTTTCTTCTTGATAGTGTTCGTTTTAATGCTTCTTTTTCTTTATTATCCATATCCAATGATTGTAAATATTGCTGGGTTTGCTTAAACATACGCTGGAGATCCCATAATGCAGCATCCACCGTTAATGAAGTTAAATCATGATGAATAAAATGGAAAAATGCCTTTTCAAACTCGCCCATTTCCTGATTTAATGTTTGATCTTCCAATTTATTTTGCAGTGATCGTTTACTGGATACAGGATATAGCCTTGGAAAACGTACACCCAGCTGTATTAATTGATCTTCTGCATAATTCTTTACAAGCTGCAGTTCTTGATCATCATTTGCCAGGTCAGCAGCATTTATAATGAAGAACATTTTATCCATTTCAAATGTTTCTTTCACCCGTCCCAGCTGCATGAGAAAGTCTTTATCCGCTCGCGACAATGCGTGGTTATAATACGTGACGTAAAGAATGGCATCTGCGTACTTAATATAGTCAAATGATGCATTCGTATGCCTTGCATTCACGGAATCGGCTCCGGGAGTATCGACCAGCGTAATCCCCTGCCTTGTTACTGAACAATCATAATATAAATCTATAGATTCAATATAGCATGCTTTGGTTTCATCTGTTACATATTCGCTGAATGTGTTCAGGTCAATCGCAATTTTATTGCCTATATTTTCTTTTGCTGCATTATAACCGTTAATCATTGCCCTCAGATAGGATTGATATAAATTATTTAATTGTTCGTTTTGATGAATTTTATTTACAAGAACCCAATCTAATAACCCTTCAAATTCTGTCCCAGATGGAGAGAACTTTTTTGTGATGGACAGTAAATCATGTAGTAAAGTCTCTTTATCCTTCAAAGTAACTACAACAGTCCCGTGTTTATGTTGTTCTGTTACCGGATTTATTCGATTAATGGCTGCTGTGGTCGGATTAGGTGAAACAGGTAAAACTTTTTCACCTAACAATGCGTTTGCAAAAGATGATTTACCCGCACTGAAAGCACCGAATAGAGCAATCGTATAAGAACGGTGTGTTAACCGTTCCTGCTTACGTCCCAAATCATCTATCATTGTCTGAAAACCCGGTAATTCTTCTACAGTAGCCACTGCAGTCTCCATGCTCTTTAGCACATTTTCTACAGAATAGGAATTTGACGCTTCCTTTTTAGTATGAACAATGCTGTTCTCTTTCATCTTTTCAGACTCAGGAACTTTATGATTAAAATCAGTAACCACCACTTTTAGTGGCTGTTGCCTGTTTATTTGTTCCTTTTCAATCAATTTCCATGCACTTTCATTGACCGTATCTGTTTCCAGCTGTCTATCAATAGCAGCTGATTTATCGTTCAGCTCTGCCTCTAATTCAGCTCTTTTTCTATTATTATCCTTTAATTGCTGTAAATAATTGATCTCATTTTCAAGCTCTGTTCTTTGCTGTTTATTTTTTTTATGAATAACTTCATAAATGGCATCCCATAATTTTCGTGCTTTTTGCTTATATAAATTTTTTATATCAGCTGAAACGTCATTGGTATAGTTTAACACAAAGTCACCATTTAACTTTGCCCCTGGTTTTATTAACTTAACGACGTCCTCCGCTGTAAATTCTATATTCAGCCTTTGGATTTCATTTTGCAGTGTCGGATCATCTTCGCCATATGTTTTTAATAGGGCGGTAAATTTATCCCGTAATCTCCACTCAATAGCAGTATCCGTCGTTTCCTGTAAAGAGTTAATAAAGTCCGTCTGCCTCTCTTCCCTTTCCAGTTCTGTTTTCTTTTTACTATTAAATAAACCTACTTTAAAGTCATTTTGTTTGGATTCAAGAAACAGTTCTGCTTTATCCCTTAAACTGGAAGGCATTAAATAAGCATTCTTTAATGTTTGCTGTAACTCATGATGAAAATCCTCTTTTAACCGCAGAAGGTTGGCATCTATTTGGTCAAGTTTCATATATAATTCTTCTATTTGGTTAAAACCCACTTCTTCTTCCTGCATGTCATGGAGGGATAGTTTCTCCTCATATTGGTTTTTCAAAAAACGTTTATGAGATTCAATTACGTTTTTCACAGCGTGATCAATACTAGAGTACGCCTCTTTTTCCTCTCCCAAAATGGTGAAAAGCGTTTGTTTGATTTCAGGTAATTCATTTTGTTCCATAGATGGAGCAAATAATGATGAATAAAAGACTCGTACTGGCGATAAATTCCATTGATCAAACGTTTGTTTAATACTTCTATCGAACATACAAAAAGGTAATTCTGCTTCATCATGTTTATCAACTTGGTTAATAATCACATAGAAAGGTATCTCCTGCTCCTGCAACCCTTTTAAAAATCGTAAGTTAACTTCTGATTGAACATGATTATAATCCATGACGTAAAAAAGTACATCAACTAAATGCAATGAAGCTTCTGTCATCAATCGGTCTGCGTCATCCGCTGAATCAATGCCTGGAGTATCCATGATTTTACAGCCAGGAGGAATGATAGGCTTTGAGGTACTTATTTCCATCCTTTTGATGGCATCTTTATCTTTTGAATATTCCTTGATCATGTCAATATCATAAGGTTCCTTGTACTCTACCGGCTCCTGATTACGAAAAAAAACACGAGCCACTCCTTCACCTGAAGAGATCTCTACAATATTTGCACTTGTCGGTATAGGACTTTTAGGTAAAATCTCTGCACCTGTCAAAGTGCTTATCATGGAAGACTTTCCCGCAGAAAAGTGACCTGCAAAACTGACCATCATTTCCTTCTTATCCAGCTTCTCATACAACTCCAGAACCTTTGTTGCATTTTCATGATCCCTATTATCTATCATCATTTGATATAAAGCAGCCAAATGTTGTAATTGAACATTTGATCGTATTCTTTCCTTCAATATCACGCTATTCATGTCCCTTCTCATATCCTGTCAGCGTCTATTATACGAGACTTTATGTGCTTTTTCTACCATTATTTTTATTGTCAGTATTCTATAGATATAGGCAAAAGAAAAATACCAATCAAATCATCTGATCGGCATTAAATAGGTTTACTTCAATTGTTTATATTTTCCATCATGGAATATAACTGGTTCGGCTTTATTTACTTTTAATTCGGTTACTTCCGCTATAACTATCTTATGATCCCCTGCTTTTATTGTATCTTCCACCTTGCAGGAAAGTACAGCAATGGAATGATCAATGACAGGCGCTCCGTCCAGTTGGATAAAAGAAATCTCTCTGTCTTTTTTCTTTTGTTTAGCATAGATCATGGCAAGCTCTTTTTGTTTTTCTGACAATATGCTTACGCCAAATTTCTTTTCTTTCTGTAATATTGGATACATACTTGCTTTTTCATCTATAGAAACTGCAATTAATTTCGGTTTTAACGAAACAGACATAAATGCATTTACTGTCATTGCATTTATTTCGTAATCATCATTTGTTGATACAATGGTAATGCCAGTAGTAAATTGCCCCATGACATCACGAAACAAGCGACTATCCATTGTTTTAAGTTCCCCCTTTCCCATTATGGTTAGCATATCATTTTACAGGAAATAATTGAACAAAGATGTATTAAGTTAACATAATAAAATTACAGTATACTAAAATTGATTACTTGATGTTAAATACGATAAATTAGAATATTACTATTTTTACATTTTATTTTTAATATACACTACGAATTTTTTGGTTTAAAAAAAGGCCACAGATATTCAATTTATATCAGTGGCCATAAATGGAATTTAGAGGCTTGAACCCTTTTCAAATATACGAATAATAAAACTGCTTGTATAATTTATATTTTCGCATTCGTGTCAGCGGCGACAATTTCCCTAATATGGTTAATTGCCCCAGGATCTTCAAGTCCGGTCACATCACTGGATACATCTCCTTTTATTTGAACCTCCTTCAATAGCCTGCGCATAATCTTTCCGCTGACTGTTTTTGGCATGGATTCTACAAAAAAGATGTTTTGCGGGCGAGCCAACTGACCAATTCCCTTTATGATACTTTTTTCAATTTGTTTTTTCAGTTCCTCTCCTGCAGGAGTGCCTTCAGCTACTGTGGCATACACAACTGGTACCTCGCCTTTAATTTTGTCCGGCACGCCAATTACTGCGACTTCAGAAACTCCTTGGCATTCCAGGACTGCATTTTCTATTTCCATGGTACTCAGACGATGACCGGAGACGTTAAAGGCATCATCAGAACGACCCACAACCCAGAAAAATCCATCTTCATCCTCTAAGGCAATATCACTTGCGTAATAGCTTCCTTCCACCTGGCTGAAATATTTTTGATAATACCGCTCAGGTTCTCTCCATAATGTACGGCAAAGCATTGGAAACGGCTTACTGATGATTAGGTTCCCCAATGTACCTTTAGGGACGGGATTTCCTTCATCATCAACAATCTTTGCATCTGCGCCAAGAAACTGGACACCTGCCGCCCCTGGCTTCATCGGTGTAAGCCAAGCTGCTCCAGCTAATGGTGTTCCGGCTGTTTCCGTTTGCCCCCATGTATTATTGACACAAATATTTCCTCCCCCTAGTACATCTTTTGTCCAATACCACGTTTCCGGGTCAAATGGTTCTCCTACCAGGGATACAACATCGAGGCAAGCCAAGTCATAGCGTTCAAGTTTTCTTTCGCCCAGACTGCGGAGCATTCGCAATGCAGTAGGAGCTGTAAATAACTTATTCACCCGGTATTTTTCAATAATTTGATAAAAACGGTCCTGTTCCGGATAGTTGGGAGCCCCATCATAAACAACCGTTGTAACACCATTTGCCAGAGAGCCGACAACACCCCATATGTGCATCGTTAACCACCCGACATCAGCGGTACACCAAAAAACGTCATCAGGACGATGATCCATATGATATTTCGCATAAATATAGTTTTGAACAACAAAAGCCATACCGGCATGGACCACACCTTTAGGCTTCCCAGTTGTCCCGCTTGTGTAAAATACAATACCTGGTTCGTTCGCTTCAACATGTACAGGCTCAAATTCAATGGACGCCTTTTGCCTTTCTTCATGCCACCAGAAGTCTTTTCCTTTTTGCATAGATGGTTTTGTACCTAATCGGTTAACGACAACAACCGCATCTACGCTGGCAATGTCATCAACAACATTGTCAACTTTTTCTTTAAGCGGAATCACTTTACCACGTCGCAAACTGGCATCAGCGGTAACTACCACTTTCGGTTCATAACTTGACAGCCGATCGCTTAAAGACTGCTCTGAAAAACCCGAAAAGATGGTACTATAAACAGCCCCTATTCGAAAACAAGCCAGGATAGCAATAAACGACTCTGCAAGATTAGAAAGATAAATAGCAACAGGGTCGCCTTTTTGTATACCTAAAGACTGAAGTACATTAGCAAAACGATTCACCTCTGCGAGCAGCATGTTATAGGTGTAAAATTCGGTTTTTCCATCTTCCCCTTCCCAAATCAGCGCAGTTCTATTGCCAGCGCCATTTTCGATATGCCGATCCAACAGATTATAGCTAGGGTTGCTAATGCCTCCTTGGAAAAACTCAAAATCCGGCAAGCTGCCGCTCATCGTTTTTTCCCACGGTTTAAACCAATGTAATTCCTTCGCTGCTTCATTCCAAAATGCTTCAGGATCCTCCTGGGATTTTTTTAGCAAGGCTTGAAAAGCTTCACTGCTCCCAATTTCTGTTTCCCCCTGCTTCACTATATCCGGGTAGACAATTTTGCTTTCCTTAATAATGTCTTTAATTCCTCCCATATCTGTGCTCATGGATTCTCCCCCTTATGTTTTATATTTTCTGTTTGGAATTAACATTAAAAATTTTCGATGTAACCGTTATCATTTTTGTTCCAATCTTATTATGATGGAATTCTTTTAAAAAAGTGTGACTTTCTTTTTTTATACTAATTGCAGCCTTTCATCGGCAGCCCGTGGATAAGAAATCTTAACAATATACCGATACTGTCGTGATAGATTTTTTCCCGGAAATCTTGCTATATTTTAAAAGTGCAGGCAGGAAGGTGTGTCCTTTCCTGCCTCCCAAAATAAAAACTAATATTTAAACCGGATAAACTCCATGTTTTCTTTCTGTGAAGGTTACATTTTTACTTTCGTAAGCAGCATAGCGGTTAATCAGTTCTTCCCGTAATTTATTCGGATCAATGACTGCATCAATGACCATTTCAGATGCCAATCGATATATATCAATATTATCCTTATATTCATCCTGTTTTTCTTTAATAAATGCAGGACGCTCTTCTTCCGGCAGTTCTGCTATTTTATTTGCATACACTGCATTTACAGCAGCTTCCGGTCCCATCACTGCAACTTGAGCGGTTGGAAATGCCAGGCAGCAATCAGGATCAAAAGCGGGACCAGCCATAGCATATAAACCGGCTCCATAAGCTTTTCTCACAATTACTGAAATTTTAGGAACAGTAGCTTCACTCATTGCAGACAACATTTTCGCCCCGTGACGAATGATGCCAGCACGCTCTACTTTTGTGCCAATCATAAAACCAGGTACATCTACCAGGAACAATAACGGAATATGGAAGGCATCGCATAATTGCATGAATTTAGCTGCTTTATCTGCAGAGTCGTGAAATAATACCCCACCTTTCATCCTTGGCTGGTTTGCAATAATTCCGACTGATTTTCCATCTATCCTGGCAAGACCCGTAATGAGTTCCTGTGCAAAATTCTTTTTAATTTCGCAAAAACTGTCTTCATCAATAACACGGTTAATTAATTCAAGCATATCAAAAGGTGCATTTTGATTCTCAGGTATAAGATCAGTAATAGACTTTTCGAAATCCTTCTTTTCCTTTGCTTCCATCGCTTTTGGTTTACTTCGGAAATTGCCAGGAAAATAGCTTAAATAATTGCGGGAATATGCAATAGCTTCTTCCTCGGATTTCACTAACACATCTCCTACCCCGGAAACAGAGGTATGCATGTTGGCCCCGCCCATTTCTTCCAGGGATACTTTTTCACCGATTACCTTTTCAGCCATCCGCGGTGAACCTAAATACATAGAAGCATTTCCATCGACCATAACGACGATGTCACAAAAGGCCGGGATATACGCGCCGCCTGCTGCTGACGGGCCAAACAATAAACAAACCTGCGGAACCCGTCCGGATAATTTTATTTGATTATGAAAAATTCTCCCCGCTCCCCGACGCCCGGGAAACATTTCAATTTGGTCCGTAATTCTTGCTCCTGCAGAATCTACTAAATAAATCATTGGAATTTCCAGTTTTTCTGCCGTTTCTTGAATACGAATTATTTTTTCTACTGTTCTTTTCCCCCACGAACCTGCTTTTACTGTGGAATCGTTAGCCATTACGCATACGGATTGTCCATTTACTTTCCCGATTCCTGTAACCACTCCGTCTGATGGCAGGGTATCATCCATGCAATTGGCAAAAAAAGCATCTTCTACATCCATACCTTCATCAAATAATAATTCAAGACGCTTTCTTACAAATAATTTCCCTTTTTCCTCATTTTTTTGATGATATTTTTCCAAGCCGCCTTTTTCTATTTTTCCAATCCTGTTTTGTAAATCTTCAACATACGACATTTCTTCATTCCTCCTGCTTCATTCACCTTTATATACAGGTTTTCTTTTTTCACGGAAAGCTTGCAGCCCTTCCAAACGATCCTTTGTTGGTATCGTTTCTTTATAAGCAAGATGTTCTATAGTGAGACCTGCGGAAAGATCTGTTTGCATACCATGATTAATAGCTGTCTTTGCTTGTTTTAATGCTATTGGGCCATTACTGGCGACTTTTTCAGCCATCTGTAAAGCGGTTTCAAGAACAGATTCATTCTCTGCAATTCCCTCAACAAGTCCTATGGATAATGCTTCTTCTGCTGTAATAGCTGATGCAGTATAAATAAGCCGCTTTGCTTGTCCCGGGCCGACTAAACGGGGCAGACGCTGTGTTCCACCCGCTCCCGGGATAATAGCAAGTGAGGTTTCGGTTAATCCCATTTTAACGTTTTTACCAGCAATACGAAGATCACATGCTAAAGCAAGTTCAAGTCCTCCGCCGAAAGCTACCCCGTTCAAGGCCGCGATCACAGGCACTTTTATTTTTTCAACCAGCGTAACCGTTTCACCTATATTTTTTACTGCTTCAATTACCTGAGCTTCAGACATTCCTTTTCTTTCTTTTAAATCAGCTCCGGCACAAAAAGCCTTTTCGCCGTTTCCGGTAATCACTGCACAATACACAGCCGGATCATTTTCTATGTCATGGACTGCCTTAGCCAAACCTGCCAATAAAGATTTTGACATGGCATTGGCCGCTTCAGGCCGATTAAGCGTAATCAGGCCAATATGATCATCCACTTTCTTATAATCTATCAGTTGAGTCATTTTTACCTCCCCGCGATTTAAATGATAATTCTTATATAAAATCCTCATACAGCTTCTTTCCTTTGAGGAGCTGTTCCCGGCAGCTAATTAATCAATAACTGCAATAACATCGCCTTCATTCACAAAATCCCCTTCATTCACCTTTAATTCAGTAACTGTACCTGCCTTTTCCGCAGCAATTGGGATTTCCATTTTCATTGATTCCAGAATGACAACATCCTGATCAGTTTCGACTTTATCTCCCTCTTTTATATTTACTTTCCATACGTTTCCTGCCATGTTTGCCTTTAATTCCATCAGTTATTCCTCCTAATTTGTTTTTGCTAAAGGTAAATAATGTTTTTGAACAAAATCTGTCGTCGTATTCCCTATCTTAAATTCTTCATGATCAACAACTTTTAAAAGCATGGGAATATTCGTTTTTATCCCTTCTATTTTATATTGCAGCAAAGCGTCTTTCAATAAAGAAATAGCTTCCTGCCTTGTATCGCCTTTGACAATCAGTTTGCCTATCATTGGATCATAAAAAGGTGTAACATCAACATCTTCTGTTACCGATAGCTCATTTCGAATGAAATCTCCCTTTGGTTCTTCAAACTTTGATAGATATCCTGGAGAAGGAAAAAATGTTACCGGATCTTCCGCATAAATACGCGCTTCAATGGAATGCCCATTTATTTTTATATCTTTCTGTTCTATTTTTAGGGGCTTACCCTGGGCAATTTTTAACTGTTGTTCCACAATATCAACACCTGTAATTTCTTCTGTTACAGGATGTTCCACTTGTATTCTCGTATTCATTTCAAGAAAGTAATAATTTTCATTTTCATCTACCAGAAATTCAATCGTACCTGCATTTGTATAATGCAGTGCTCTAGCAGCAGATACCGCAGCCTCTCCCATTGCCTTTCTCGTTTCTTGTGAAATAAAGGAAGAGGGTGCTTCTTCAATTACTTTCTGGTTTCTGCGTTGAACCGAACACTCACGCTCGAATAAATGAATGGCATTTCCATGTTCATCAGCCAACAGCTGTATTTCAATATGACGGGCGTTTTCCAGTTTTTTCTCCAAAAACATGGATCCATCACCAAAAAATGTTAGAGCACGTTTCGAATTACTTTCAAATGCTTTAGTTAATTCATCATCAGATTTTACTACCTGCATGCCAATACCGCCGCCTCCTGCAGAAGCTTTAAGCATAATTGGATAGCCTATTTTGTGAGCTGTTTCAATCGCTTCCTCCAGTGAATCTACCCCTCCGTCAGTACCTGGCACTACTGGAACGCCTGCTTCTTTCATTGTCTTTCTGGCAGCAATTTTACTGCCCATCTGTCTCATTACTTCACTGGAAGGACCAATAAAAATAAGTCCTTCATTCTGGCATCTCTGAACGAATTCCCCGTTTTCACTTAAAAACCCGTAACCGGGATGGATGGCATCTGCACCTGCATCTTTTGCAATAGATATAATTTTATCCACATTTAAATAGCTTTCATTTACACGGGGCGGCCCAATAAGTTGACTTTCATCCGCTATCTTAACATAGGGCGCTTGTTGATCAGCTTCAGAATAAACTGCTACTGTTTTAATTCCAAGATTCTGGCAGGTACGGATAATGCGCGCAGCAATCTCCCCTCGATTCGCTATAAGTATTTTTTGAATCATGAACTTCCTCCTAACTGAAACACTTTTATTATCATTTATTCTTTTTACTTGAAGTACTTCCACAAACGCAATATGCTTTGGAAATTATAAGAAACATGCAAGTTGAAACTAGCAACCTAGTTGTCTTGCAATTACAAGCCGCTGTATCTCCGATGTACCTTCGCCGATTTCCAATAATTTTGCATCTCGCAAATATCTTTCCACTTCATATTCACGCATGTAGCCATAACCTCCATGAATCTGGATTGCTTGGTTTGCTGCACGGAATGCCGTTTCAGTTGCATAGAGTTTAGCGTATGCTGCTTCTTTACTGAATGGCTTTTCCTGATCCTTTAACCACGCTGCCTTGTGCACCATGTTCCTGGCTAATTCAACTTCCATTGACATATCTGCCAGTTTAAATTGAATGGACTGGAAGCTTGAAATAGATTTTCCGAACTGTTTTCTCTCTTTCGCATAGCTAAGCGCCTTATCCAGTGAAGCTTGTGCTATGCCTAAACCTAATGCCGCGATGGAAATCCTGCCCCCATCCAGGGTATACAAAAATTGCTTAAAACCTTTATCTGGATCACCAAGCAAATTTTCTTGCGGGACTCGGACATTATCTAACACGATTTCGGCTGTATCGGAACCACGCACCCCCATCTTATCATAATTACTTGTGATCGTTAGACCTTCACTATCTGATGGAACAATGATTGCCGATATAATATTTTTGCCATTAGCCTGCTTTCCGGTGACAGCGGTTACAATAATGGTTTCGGCAAAACCTGCGTTGGTAATAAAGCATTTTTCCCCATTAATAATGAAATCATCGCCATCTTCCACTGCAGTTGTCTTTGTTCCGCCTGCATCAGATCCGGCATTTGGTTCGGTTAAACCAAAAGACCCTAACGCTTTGCCGCTTGCCAGTGGTGTTAAATAATTCTTTTTCTGAGCTTCTGTTCCAAAATAATAAATCGGGCTGGCTCCTAATGAAACAGCAGCGGCATAACTCAAACCGGTGCTTCCACAAATACGGCCAATTTCTTCTACAGCCAAAGCATAAGACAAAGTATCCCCGTTTGAGCCTCCAAACTCCTCGGGAAACGGAATACCCAATAATCCCAGTTCTCCCATTTGGTCAAAGATTTCCACCGGAAATTTTGCTTCTTTGTCAATTTCAATTGCTTTTGGCTGAATTGTATCTTCCGCAAAATCCCTCACCATTTTTTTTATCATAAGTTGTTCTTTCGTTAATTCGAAGTTCATATTTTTCCTCCTGTATAAATGTTGAGACCGACCAGTCGGTCTGATACTGGCTTAAAAAAAGCTTACTTTAAAAAGAAAGGCTTTTCAATTAATAAGTCCATATATCCTGCACTTGAAATAGATTCCGGTTCTAAGATAGCACTTAAAATTAAATCCATATATATATCCCCAATTTCATCAATCGTATTTTCTCCATCTGGCTGGTACCATTTATATGTCCAGTTAACCATCCCCAGTACAGCCATAGCTGTTATTTCAATCGGAAGATCCTGGCGGAATTCCCCGTTCTTTTTCCCCTCACTGATTACTTGAACGATCATTTGTCTAAATTGATCTCTTTTCTTTTTAATTTTTATTTCATATTCCGGTTTCAAATATTTATTTTCCTGGTAGAATACAGCAAGATGGGCTTTATACAGGTCGAATACTTTCACAAAATCCTTTATAATAGCTTGTAACTTTTTCGTTGGTGATTCATAAGTACTATTTGCGATCATTGCTTTTTGGATTACATGTGTGATGAATGTATCGTGTATAACATACAATAATTCATCCTTTGATGAAAAATGGTGATAAAAACCACCCTTGGAGGTTCCTGCTTCTTTTACAATTTGATTTACGGAAACCCCATGAAACCCATACTTTTCAAATAAATTTAACGAAGATTGAACAATCTCTTCACGCAAACCCGCTATATTCCCACTCCTTTCTCAAATTAATACTTAGTTTACCATTTTATTCTGAATCTATAAAGAGTTTGAAAGGAATTTTTTGTAAGCCTTATCAACTTTTTTGCAAATTGACAGGAAGATTTAATCTTCCTGTCCGTTGTCAAAAGGCTTTTCATATAAAGCTTCTTTCCATACTTCCACTACTTCTCCCTGATTATCTGAATCAATAACAAACGATCCATTACTCTGCTTGTCACTTAAAGGGAATTCAAGCGGGAATAAGGAAGAGCTATCTCCTTCATTTGTTAAAAAGCGTATCGTATTATTTTCATGTACCAGGAAGAAACCTATGACACGATGGGGCTTTCTTTTTAATTCCCTTAGCATCAGCTTTCCTCTTTTTGCCCTGCTGGTTTTTTCCATTTCTTTTAATTTCATTCGTTTAATAGCACCACGCTGTGTGATGAGGACGATTGATGGTTCGGAAAGTTCATCAAAAGTATGGGCACTTACTACGTAATCTTCACCTTTCAAATTAATGGCTTTAACCCCTGTTGCACGCTGACCAACTACATTAACCTCTGTTTCGTGATACCAAAGTCCATATCCTTTATTAGACGTAATGAAGATATCAGAATAACCATTTGTCTGACATACATTGACCACTTCATCATCATCTTTTAAGTTTAGTGCAATCAATGCTTTGGAATATCTTTGTGCATCATAAAGCTTCATTTCACTTCGCTTAACCATTCCATTTTTACTGAAGAATATTAAATACTCATCTGCTTCAAACTTCCTGACTGGGATACATTTAACAATTCGTTCATCTTTTTCAATTGGCACGATATTGGATACATGCTGGCCCAGATCTTTCCAGCGTATTTCAGAAAGTTTATGGACCGGTAAACATATATAATTACCTTTATTCGTAAATAACAAAACAGTGTCCGTGGTGTTTAGCTCCAATAATCCAACGACATGATCATTATCTTTAATGGCAAAATCCTGTCCATTTGACGCTCCATAAGATCGCAAGCTGGTTCTTTTCATGTAACCATCTTTTGTTACCGAAACAAGGACATCTTCTCTTGGAACAACGACCTCAATATCTATTTTCAGTTCTTCAATTTCATCTTCAATTATTGTTCTTCTTGGGTCTCCAAACCTTTTTTTGATCTGCCTTAAATCTTTCTTTATCGTCTGAAGCAGCTTTTTGTCGCTATTCAAAACAGCTTCCAACTCATTAATTTGCTTCTTTAGCTCATCCGCTTCTTGTTCCAATGATTTTATATCTGTATTTGTTAAACGGTAAAGCTGTAATGTAACAATGGCTTCAGCTTGTTTTTCCGAAAAACCAAATTTTGACATGATGCTGTTTTTTGCATCCTTTTTATCTTTCGATGCGCGAATGGTTGCAATTAATTCATCTAAAATGGAAATGGCTTTTATTAAGCCTTCTACAATATGAGCCCGGTTCTTCGCTTTATTTAAATCATAGGTTGATTGTCTAATAACAACTTGTTTCTGATGCTCGATATAAGCATCGATCAGATTGGGAAGGGATAATAGTTTTGGTGTTTTGTCCTGAATAGCTACCATATTGAAATGGTATGTAATTTGCAGGTCTGTATTTTTAAATAAATAATTTAATACACCCTCACTATTAACTCCTTTCTTGAGTTCAATGACTACTCTAAGCCCCGTGCGATCCGTTTCATCCCGTACTTCGGCAATTCCTTCCACTTTTCTGTCAATACGCAGCTCATCCATTTTTTTAACCATTGTTGCTTTATTTACTTCATAAGGAATTTCGTCAATAATAATTTGCTCACGGCTGCCGCGTATATTTTCTATTCTCGTCTTTCCGCGAACGACAATTTTCCCCTTGCCTGTTTCATATGCCTCTTTTATTCCTTTTTTCCCCTGTATGATCCCACCTGTAGGAAAATCTGGTCCTTTCAGTACTTGGATTAGCTGATCTACTCCACAATTTGGAGTATCTATTTTCATGATTACCGCATCAATTGCTTCAGACAGGTTGTGCGGCGGAATATCCGTGGCATACCCTGCAGAAATACCTGTTGAACCATTAACAAGAAGTCCCGGAAATTTAGAAGGCAGCACGACAGGTTCTAATAATGTATCGTCAAAGTTTGGTATAAAATCTACCGTTTCTTTATCAATATCCCGCAGCAGTTCAGATGAAATATTTGCCAGTCTGGCTTCTGTATAACGCATTGCTGCCGGTGGATCTCCGTCAATACTCCCGTTATTTCCGTGCATTTCAATCAGCACATTACGTATTTTCCAATCCTGGCTTAGTCTTACCATGGCCTCGTAAACGGAAGAATCTCCGTGCGGATGGTAATTCCCTATTACTGTTCCTACGGTCTTTGCGGATTTACGGAAGTTTTTATCAAACGTATTTCCTTCCTGATGCATTGCATATAGTATTCTTCTTTGTACTGGCTTTAATCCGTCTCGTGCATCCGGTAATGCTCTATCTTGAATAATATATTTACTGTATCTTCCAAATCGATCACCAATTACTTCTTCTAAAGGAAGGTCCAGATAAGTTTCTGATTGTGGCAAACCAATTCCCCCCAATTACCTCAAGCTTCAGTATGAATTTTTTCATTTTCCAATATATTGTCATCTTCCACCATGCCAAATTCAACATTGCCTTCAATCCATTTTCTCCTTGGAGCTACTTTATCCCCCATTAACGTCGTAACTCTGCGGTCTGCTCTGGCAAGATCTTCCAAGGTTACGCGGATTAATGTGCGCGTTTCTGGATTCATCGTTGTTTCCCACAGCTGGTCTGCATTCATTTCACCCAGCCCTTTATAGCGTTGAATAATATATCCATTTTTAAATTTTTTCACTGCCTCTTCCCTTTCCTTTTCATTCCAGGCATAAACAATTTGTTCTTTTTTTCCTTTCCCTTTAGAAATTTTATAGAGCGGCGGGAGAGCAATAAATATTTTTCCTATTTCCACAAGCTGCCGCATATATCTGTAAAAAAACGTGAGTAACAGCACTTGAATGTGAGCTCCGTCGGTATCTGCATCAGTCATAATAATTATTTTATCATACTGCACATCTTTTAAGTCGAAATCTCCACCAACTCCTGCACCTACTGTATGAATAATGGTGGATATTTCCTCGTTCTTAAAAACATCTTCCAATTTCGCTTTCTCCGTATTTATTACTTTACCCCTTAGTGGAAGCACAGCTTGAAACTTACGGTCTCTTCCTTGCTTTGCAGATCCGCCTGCAGAGTCCCCTTCAACTAGATATAATTCATTTTTCTTAGCGTTTCTTGACTGGGCAGGTGTTAGCTTTCCGCTCAATAAAGCATCTTTCCTCCGTTTTTTCTTGCCTGTTCTGGCATCTTCCCGCGCTTTACGAGCAGCTTCTCGGGCTTCTTTAGCTTTCACCGACTTTTTAATTAACAGACCGGCAATGTCGCCATTTTCCTCCAAAAAGTAGGAGAGCCCTTCCGAAACTGCAGCGTCCACGCCAGAGCGTGCCTCTGTTGTCCCGAGCTTCCCTTTTGTCTGACCTTCAAACTGAAGTTTTTCTTCCGTAATGCGGACAGAAACAATCGCTGTTAAGCCTTCTCTTATATCTGTGCCCTCAAGATTTTTATCCTTTTCCTTTAGGAGACCTGCTTTCCTTGCATAATCATTGAATGCTCTTGTAATGGCAGTTCTCGCACCGGATTCATGTGTACCGCCATCTTTTGTGCGTACATGGTTTACAAAGGAAAGCATATTTTCTGCATATCCATCATTAAACTGAAACGCAAAATCTACTTCGATATCCTGATGCTCCCCGTCAAAGGATACAACCTGATGCAGTGAGTCCTTATCTTCGTTCAAATAGTCAACAAATGATTTAAGACCTTCGGGATATTCATAAGTTTCTTGCACTTCATTTCTTTCATCAATGACTTCTATTTTCAAGCCCTTTAATAGAAAAGCTGATTCCCTTAACCTTTCCGAAAGTATCTCAAAATCGTAGTTGGTTACTGAAAAAATACTTGTATCAGGTTTAAAATGAATCGTCGTGCCTTTTTTTCTCGTTGCCCCCTTCTTTTCAAGGGAACCAACCGGTTTACCTCCGTTTTCAAAACGCTGATAATACGTATTGCCCTCCCGGTGAATGGTTACTTCAAGCCACTCGGAAAGCGCGTTTACTACAGAAGCACCTACACCATGCAGACCGCCGCTGGTTTTATATCCGCCCTGACCGAATTTTCCTCCTGCATGAAGTACCGTGAATATTACTTCAGTAGTTGGAACCCCTGTCTTGTGCATCCCCGTGGGAATTCCCCGGCCATTATCCACCACAGAAATACTATTATCTTTATGTATGGTTACCTTAATAAAATTACCATACCCAGCTAACGCTTCATCAACTGCATTATCAACAATTTCAAACACTAAATGGTGCAAACCGCGTAAGTCAGTACTGCCAATATACATACCAGGTCTTTTTCTTACAGCATCAAGTCCTTCTAAAACTTGAATCGAATCATCCGAGTATTGCGTTGTTTTTTGATTCAAGCTATTCCTGCTCCTTTCAATTATAAGCGTGCATGATTTCTATGATATTAACATTTTAGTTCATGTTGAGCCTATTGTTATCGTAAATCAAAAATAATCCCTAATTCCAATAATTTATTCTGCGTGTCACGAACATGCTATTTAGTATACTATATATGAAAGATGCTTGTATAGCATATCAAAGCCAGAGGTGTAGCTGAATCTATCAAATAATATTAAAAAAAGGGAAACCAGGTTTATTTTAAGACCTATTAAAAAAGGATGACATGAGGCTGTCACCCTTATCCTGACTTATTTTTTTACTAATACAGCATGCAGGACTTTAATACAAAGATCCATGATTACGGTAAAATCGCGTTCAGTCAGGTAATCATATGCTTCCTGGTTTACAACCCCCTGTTGTGCCCAGAAAACTCGGCAATTCGTTTTGGCTGCGTCTTTTGCTATTTCCGGCAGAACTTCCGGTCTTCTGAACACATTAATAATGTCCACATCCTCCGGCAGGTCTTCCAGCGCAGCATAAGCCTTCTCGCCAAGCACTTCATCAACACTAGGATTAACCGGAACAATTTTATATCCATTTTCCTGCATCATTTTAGAAATCTGGTAAGATGTTCTGTCGGGGTTATTTGATAATCCTACTACCGCAATTGTTTTTGCCGATTCCAATATTTCTTTTATTTTTTCATTTGAAGGGTTTTCCCAAGCCATATATACTGCCTCCTTAAATTTTTTAATTTGAAAGGTTTATTCACCAATAAAGCCTTCTTCTTCTAAAAATTCTCGTGCTACATCATTTGCTGAGGCGTCTTCATAATCAACCTGATAATTCATTTCCCGCATTTCCTCATCAGTGATTCTTCCGCTAAGCTGATTCAGAATCTGTTCCAGTTCAGGATATTCATCCAATGTTTCATTCTTTAATAAGGGAGCACCCTGATATGGCGGAAATAAATTTTCCGGATCATCCAATGTCACTAATTCTAATTCTATCATATAACTCTCCGTTGCATAAGCATCTATGATATCTACTTCACTGTTTTCTATCGCTCCCTGTCTGATACCCGGTTCCATTGTCCGTACTTCGGCAATATCAAGGTTGTAAATATCCTGCATTCCTACATATCCATCGTATCTGTCATTAAATTCCAGCGTAAATCCGGCAACCGTCTCGTCTTCTATTTGCTGCAGGTCGCCAATTTCCTCAAGGTTATGCGTGTCAGCAAATTCCTGGGTTGTGGCCACTGTATACGTATTGTTAAAAGCCATTGGCTGCAATAATGCCATGTCATACATATCGTTCATTCCATCCCTGGCCTGTTCATAAACCGCTTCTGCTTCATTGCTGTCTGCTTCATCTTCCATATGTGTTACAATCGCCGTTCCAGTAAATTCAGGAAAAACATCTATACTCCCTTCTTCAAGCGCACTAAATACGAATGCAGTCTTTCCAAGGCCCGGCTCCAGCTCAACGGTTAAATCCGTTTCCTCTTCAATTAATAGCTGATACATGTTGATTAAAATATTCGGTTCTGCACCTAATTTCCCGCCAATAACCAAATCAGCTCTATCCGAATTGATAAACAGCGGAGTAAAAACAACCAGGAAAACGATCACCAGCATAGCAACAAATGATTTAACGCCGAATTTTTTGGAGACATGTTCAAAGCCCCTTAAAATAAAGTCCAGTGCAATAGCCAATAATGCGGCTGGTATCGCACCAAGAATGATTAAATTAATATCAGCTCCCCGGTCAAGCCCAAGAAGGATAATTTCACCCAGTCCCCCAGCTCCAATCAAGGCAGCAATTGTAGTTGTTCCTACGATTAGAACCATTGACGTACGAATTCCTGCCATGATTACAGGAGTAGCAATTGGCAGCTCGACCTTTGTTAAACGCCTGAACGAGGACATTCCCATCCCTGTCGCGGCTTCTTTTAAAGCGGGATCAACCTCGTTTATACCTGTATATACATTTCTAAGAATAGGAAGCAGCCCATATAAAGTTAAAGCAATAATAGCCGGCGTAGTACCTATCCCCAAAAATGGAATTAAAAATGCCAGGACTGCTAAACTCGGGATTGTTTGCATAATAGCAGATAAACCAATAATTGGCTCAGCTGTACGGTGATACCTTGTAAGCAGTAAACCGAGCGGGACAGCAATAAACATTGCAATCAGCAAAGAAATAAGTGATATCTGCAGATGCTCCCATATTTTTTCAAGCAGCATATCCTGACGGTTCTGAAAAACGGAGATAAATTCACTCATCACTGAACCACCCCGTTTTCCATCTTAGTTTTACTTTTTAAAAAGAATACAATATCTTTATAAGTTAAAACACCTACTAACGTTTTATCTTTTAAAACGGGATAAATTAATTGATCATTTTCTTCAATAGTCTCTGCAGCTTTATACAGAGGCATATCATTTTCTAATGTCTTTAAACTGAAGTGTCCTCCATCTATTACTCCTCCTTCGTAATAGTAATTTTCATCTCGAAGAATGAGCATATGTGATTTGGGATAATTTCCTGTTTCAACGTTTTCTTTTGTAACAACATATTCACTATCTGGATTAGCTATAACATCTACTGCGGTAAGCCATGGTGACTTGCGCTCACCGATAAATTCTTTCACAAAGTCTGTTTTAGGATGCAGAATTAATGCTTGAGGCACATCATATTGAATGATCCCCCCTTCCTTCATTAACACGACTTTATCTCCGAGTGCCATCGCTTCGTCCATATCATGTGTGACAAATAGAATTGTTTTTCTAATTTCTTTCTGCAAATTGCGGATATCCTCCTGCAGCTGCTCCCTGCTGATGGGATCGAGTGCACTGAAAGGCTCGTCCATCAGGATAATATCAGGATCAGCAGCCAGTGCCCTGGCAACGCCTATCCGCTGCTGCTGTCCACCGGATAACTCCGTGGGGAATCTGTTTTCATATGTGGCTGGATCAAGCCCAACCATATCCAATAATTCATTTGTTCTTTTTCGAATAGCTGAACGTTTCCATTTTTTCATTTCCGGTACAACGGCTATGTTTTCACTGATTGTCATGTGGGGAAATAAAGCAATCTCCTGTAGTACATAGCCGATATTCCAGCGCAATTCATTGATGTCATAATTATTAATATCCTTATCATTGATAAAGATAGAGCCTGACGTTGGCTCGATAAGTCTGTTGACCATTTTCATTGCTGTTGTTTTACCACAGCCACTGGGTCCGATTAATGTTACTATTTCACTGCTTTCCACTTTAAAAGATATATTTTTTATTGCTTCTGTACCATCCGGATATGTTTTTGATACGTGCTTAAACTCTATCATGTAATTCCTCCAATATGAAACACTCTAATGCTGTTTTATACCCCGATTTCATAATATTTAAACATATCTCCTCTCTTTTTAAAGATATCTGCCATTTTAGGTTCTTTCCAATAGCACTTCATGCTAAAATAAGTATCATAACCATTTTATAAATTAATGATGAAAGTAGGAAGTTAGATGGAATATATTATTTTTGCTATTATTGCCTATTTACTCGGATCGATTCCCTCCGCACTTGTAGTGGGAAAACTTTTTTATAAGATAGATATACGGGAGCACGGCAGCGGCAACCTCGGAGCAACGAATACCTTTCGCGTTTTAGGGGTAAAAGCAGGGATCGCTGTGACCCTTGCTGATATTTTAAAAGGAACAATTGCCGTGTTAATACCACTATTATTCAGCGCTGATGTATACGGGTTAGCAATCGGTCTATTCGCTGTAGCCGGACATACCTATCCAGTATTTGCTAAATTTAGAGGCGGTAAAGCCGTAGCAACATCCGGAGGGATTATTTTAGGTATTAATCCCATTTTATTTCTGATTATGATCATTACTTTTATCTTAACTTTATATTTATCCAAATATGTTTCACTTTCTTCCATGATAACTGGTATAGTTGCAGTTATTGTTTCCATTATTTTTCAGGATACAGGGCTTACTATCGTAATTGCAATTTTAACTGCGTTTGTGTTTTATAGACATAAAGCAAATTTGAAACGAATTAAAAATAAGACAGAGCCAAAAATAAAATGGATGTAGATACTGATAAACCAATAAATTGAATAATAAATTTTCGTAAAGTATACTTGTTTTTAGCTTAACAGAGAAAGGGGATTATGTTATGTACAGTCTCAAAACATTCCCGCAAAAAAAAATGCCAAATAAAGCACAAAGACATAAATTATTCGGGTCTGTTGAACCCGCCCCTCGAACAAAGCCTGTCGAAAAACAAGATATGGCAGACTTGCAAAACACAAAAAAGGATTTTTTATTCGACTTGGATGCAGTTGGCATAACCAATGTGAAATATCCGATCATAGTGGAAAGTAATCTGAAACCAGATGAACAAACAACAGTGGCTGCATTTACCCTTACTTCCGGGTTGAAGCAAACAAGTAAAGGCACGAATATGAGTCGATTCACAGAAGTTTTAACAGCCTATTCAGAAAATGGGTTTCGTGTTGATATAAAAAGCCTGAGAAGCTTTACAAAAGCACTGGCCGATCGCCTTGAGCAAGATGATACTGAGGTGGAAATTTCCTTTCCATGGTTTTTCCAGCAAAACAGTCCACATACGGGGCTTTCAGGCATGAATCATGCAGATGTTTCCATTACAGTTTCTTATAACCGGGAAAACGGGTATACCCTATCGGGGTCACTTTCCGCTCTAATTGCCACTTTATGTCCCTGCTCCAAAGAAATAAGCGAGTACAGCGCACACAATCAGCGAGGCCAAATAACAATGGAAATTGACTTTGGCGAGGATTTCGATGAGGCAGAGATAGATTGGAAAGAAAAACTGCTGGAAGCGGCCGAAAGCAATGCAAGTGCAAAATTATATCCTGTACTGAAAAGGCCTGATGAAAAAATAGTAACGGAGACAGCATATGAAAACCCGCGCTTTGTGGAAGATATGGTCCGTTTGGTTGCGGCAGACTTATATGAAATGCCTTTCGTAACAAAATTCAAAGTGTCATGCCGCAACGAAGAATCTATTCATATGCACGATGCCATTGCTTCAGTAACTTTTGACAAAGAAATCAGTTAACCCGGATCTGCAATTCAAAATATAGAAAAATGTTTTCAGCTGGAGTATAATCTTATGTAGGGAACCAAGCGTAGCCAAACTTTAATAAGAAGGTTATATAAACAATGAAATATATTTTTATTGGGTTGATTAAATTTTACCGGGCTGCCGTTAGCCCGTTCAAGCCTCCTTCCTGCCGTTTTCATCCAACCTGTTCCGAATATGGCCTGGAAGCTTTTAAACGGTTTGGAGCTATAAAGGGAGCTTATTTAACAGTCATCAGAATAAGTAAATGCCACCCCTTTCACCCGGGTGGAGTGGATTTAGTGCCGGAAAAGAAAGAGAAAAACCGTTAATCCCCTGAATAAGGAGATGACTTCGATGAATTTGCAAATGGCTAAAGAAGCCGCCCAATGGTATAAAAATGAATTAGAATTAAGTGAAGGTGCATATTTACGATTCTTTGTTCGCTACGGATTTGGCGGACATATTCCGGGCTTTTCGATAGGCGTACAACAAGTTGTCCCAACCGATATTTTTTCTTCGGCAGATTTAGAAGGAATTACATTCTTTATAGAAAATAAAGATGCATGGTATTTCGATGGATATGATTTGCATGTAACCTTTAACGATAAAATGCAGGAAGCTAAATTTGAATACGTACCAAAATAAGGCGCTGAGAGAGCGCCTTATTTGTAGCATTATATACGGAATTTCTTTATCTGTTCCCACTTTTCTTCTTTTATTAAAATTTCTTTTTGCCACTCGCCAAACAGATCAAAATGCGGGTAATTTTCATCATTATGTACCCATTTTTCCTTAAGTCCGTACTTCTTTCCCCAAGCTATGAGTTTTTCGATATCATTGCAGCCGACCTTTGTAACCGAATCACAGCCTGGAAATCGATCATCAACCCAGTAATGAGTCAGTATGGCAATCTTTCCGCTTTGCACTTCTTGTTTCCACATCTTTAACTCTTCTCTTTTTATGCCAAAAGCCATATCTATACTCCTTCAATCTGTTTGAGATATGCTGCATGCCAATCAGGGAAAGTTTTTCTAAGGGATAAGGGGCGAAATTTATCTTTTCTTACAATAACATGTTCTGTTGTACCGCTTACTCCTGTATTACCTGATTCATCAATAATCTGGTAGCCGTATATTGTACGTATTCCATTATATTTTTCAATCCATGTTTCAATGATAGCTTTTTCACCGTAGCGAAAGGGGCTTTTAAATTTCAGTTTTGCATCAATTACAGGTGACACAATATTGTTCTTTTCCATATCAGCATAACTGAATCCCATGGATTCTATAAATTTTGTACGCCCAATTTCAAACCACACAAGATAGTTGCCATGATACACTACACCCATTTGATCTGTCTCCTGATACCTGACCTCTACTGTTGTTCTAACTTTATTCAAACTATAATCCCTCCCACAACATAATAACATACAGATAGAAACTTTTTGTTCCGAATAACCCCCTTAACTTTCATTTAAAAAGCCCTTAGCAATAAACTAAAGCTAAAGGCTTATCAATATTATTTTTAGTTACTGTCATGGTATTCATCTGTAATTTCTTCTCTCATGCCTTCAATTGCTTCTTCGCGGCGTTTATTTTTCTCAATAATTTGCTGTCTCTCCTCACCTGAAGCAAACTCCACAGTATCATGGGCTTCTTCAAGGTTTTCAATCGTCTCCTGAACCATACGCTGCAGTTTTTCTACATTATCACTTCGATCATCAGGATTGGGTTGTGTATTTTCCTTATCAGGCATACTCATTCTCCTTTTTTAAATAATCTATTTGTATTTTCTCTAAGAAAGGTTACATGTATACTAGAAAAAATTACCTGAGTCCATTTCTAAGAAGCAACAAAAAAGTCTCTTCCCTAACAAAGGAAAAAGACTTCTAAATTATTGAGCTTCTTTTTGATTCTGTGTATTTTTGTTTATTCTTTTTTCAATATTTTGCTCGATCTTCTCCATCAATAGCCGGTCTTTTAATATTTGCTGTCTGTTCTCACTGACTAATTCATCAAAAGATAGTTTTCTTTTTAAAGAAATGGCATTTCACTCCTTTTAGAAGCAGTATTGCCATTCCTGTAAATTTATATAACAAATGCCACAAAATAAGTTAGACCAAATCAGCCTATTAATTCATGGAGTCAACCATTTCCTCCATAAACTCATAAGTCATGGCGCCGATTTTCCTTGGATGTTGTATTGTTCCGTCTGTACCAATAAAATAGGTGGTAGGAACTGCGACGGCACCCTTGTAGGCATCACTTACTTCAGAATCCCCATCAAGCAGCACCGGAAAAGTGTATTGAAATTCCTCAATATATTCTTCCGGTTTAGAATCGTTTGTTTCAGTTTCCAATAAATTAACAGCTAATATTTCAACTTCATCCTTATTATTATCATAGAACTCCTGCATTTCAGGCATTTCCTCACGACAAGGTCCACACCATGTAGCCCAAAAGTTAAGGATTACCTTTTTACCCCTCAGCTCGGATAACTGTACTTTATCGCCATCCAATGTTTCCAATTCAAAATCAGGGGCGGTTTCATCCGGGTCAATACCGGATGCCTCTTCCGGCATGTTTCCTTCATCTATGAAAACATCTCCCTGGTCATTATAATCGTCTGAACCGGTTGTAGATTGATCACTTACATAATTAAAAATGACTACTCCGGCTAATACCAATATCAAACCAATGCCAAATATTTGTTTAACCATATACAAACTCCTTATACGAAGGTTTAAGCAAGGTTTTAGCACTTATCTTATGCATTATAACTGCTTATAAAATCATTCCAAGTTCCGCTGTCATATTCACACCATGATTTATAGATTATATATCCTCATCGTATGTTTAAATAGGCAAAATGTAAAGATATTACATGGTTTGTTCGAAAAGAATTCATAAAATAAGCCCCCACAATACACATTGTGAGGGCCAGGTGCAAAATATCTATTATGCTTCCATTTTATTACGTAATACCATTTGCAAAATGCCGCCATGGCGATAGTAATCTACTTCTACGTCACTATCAAAACGCGTGACAGCACTAAACTCAGTTTTCTTACCATTTTCGTCTATGGCAGTCACTTTTACTAAATCATGCGGTTTAACAGATTCGTCTACTTCCACACTAAAGCTTTCCTTCCCTGTTAACCCGAGTTTTTCTGCACTTTGACCTTCTTCAAATTGTAATGGTAGTACGCCCATCATGACCAGGTTGGAACGATGGATACGTTCAAAGCTTTCTGCGATAACTGTTTTAATTCCCAGGAGGTTTGTTCCCTTTGCTGCCCAGTCACGAGAAGAGCCCATTCCGTAATCCTTACCACCCATAACAATTAATCCGGTTCCATCCTGCTGATATTTCATAGCCGCATCATAAATTGGCATAACCTCTTCTGTTGGCCAGTATGTTGTGTACCCACCTTCTGTGCCAGGAGCCAATTTGTTGCGAATGCGGATATTGGCAAATGTTCCGCGCATCATAATTTCATGGTTACCACGGCGTGAACCGTAGGAGTTGAAGTTTCTTGGTGAAACTCCTTTCTCTTGCAGATGCTGACCTGCAGGCATATCTTTTGCAATAGCTCCAGCTGGAGAAATGTGGTCGGTTGTTACAGAATCTCCAAACAACCCAATAGCCCGTAAATTATTTAACGGCTCCACTTCTCCTGCTTCTTTAGACAATCCTTCAAAGAATGGCGGATTTTGAATATAAGTTGATTCACTATCCCATTCAAATAAAGGCTCATCCGTAGTATCGATTTCATTCCAGCGCTCGTTGGAAGTAAATACACCATCATATTCTTTACGGAAGATTTCCGGATTTACCACTTTGTCTACTTCTGCTTTTATTTCGTCCATTCTCGGCCAGATATCATTCATATAGACAGTGTTTCCATCTTTATCTGTACCAATTGGCTCTTTTGTCAGGTCAATATCCACCGTTCCTGCTAATGCATAAGCTACAACCAATGGCGGTGAAGCCAAATAGTTTGCTTTCACAAGCGGATGAATGCGGCCTTCAAAGTTACGGTTACCGGAAAGCACCGAGGATACAAGCAGATCATTTTCAACTACCGACTGCTCAATTTCTTCACGCAATGGACCAGAGTTTCCGATACAAGTTGTACAGCCGTACCCAACCAGATTAAAGCCTAATTGATCCAGATACGATTGCAGTCCTGCGTCTTCAAGATAGCGAGTAACCACCTTCGACCCGGGCGCCAGAGACGTTTTTACGTAGTCCGGTACACTTAACCCTTTTTCAATAGCATTTCTCGCCAGCAAACCTGCACCCAGCATTACATATGGATTGGAAGTGTTGGTACAGGAAGTAATGGCAGCAATGGCCAATGAACCTGTTTTCATCTCTGAAGTATTGCCATCCGGATGATTGATTGTAACTTTCTTATCAAATTCTTTTTTATCAAATCCGAATCCCTGATTTCCCTCTGGAGCTGTAACCGCCTTATTAAATTCTTCTTTCATATTTGATAAAGAAATTAGGTCTTGAGGACGTTTTGGTCCTGAAAGATTTGGTTCCAGTTCAGAAAGATTTATTTCTATCACTTCGGTATACTCAGGATCCTGCTGATCAGGAGAGTACCAGAGATCATTTTTCTTACAATATTCTTCTACGAGTTTAATTTGTTCCTCACTTCGCCCAGTCAAATGCAAATACGCCAATGACTCGTCATCAACCGGGAAGAAACCGCATGTTGCCCCGTATTCAGGTGCCATATTTGAAATAGTTGCGCGGTCTGCAAGCGGCAAATCTTTAAGACCAGGTCCGAAATACTCTACAAATTTACCAACTACATTTTTTTCACGTAATACTTGGGTAACTTTTAATGCCAAGTCTGTAGCTGTTGTACCGTTCGGGAAGCTTCCTGTAAATTTAACGCCAATAACTTCCGGTGCCGGCATAAAGGATGGCTGTCCAAGCATGCTTGCTTCTGCTTCAATACCGCCAACACCCCAGCCAAGCACACCAAGACCATTAATCATCGTTGTATGGGAGTCTGTACCAACCAATGTATCAGGAAATGCATCATATTCCCCGTTCTCATTATCAAGTCCGTGAATAACATTCGCAATATACTCCAGGTTTACCTGATGCACAATCCCTGTAGCCGGTGGTACCGCACGGTAATTGTCAAAAGCTTTCTGAGCCCAGTTTAGAAATTCATAGCGCTCGGCATTCCGCTCGAATTCCAGATCCATATTTGCTTTCAGTGAATTAGTTGTTCCATATTGATCAACCTGTACAGAGTGGTCAATAACAAGGTCAACCGGAACTTCAGGGTTAATTTTGTCCGGTTCTCCCCCCATATCAACCATTGCTTTTCTTAACGATGCCAAGTCAACTACTGCAGGCACACCTGTAAAGTCCTGTAAAATTACACGGGACGGCTTAAAAGGCACATCTGCTTTTTTCCCATCCGGTGTTCCCCATTTTGCCAGCGCTTTAACATGTTCATCCTTAATTTGATGCCCGTCATGCTGACGCAACAAGGATTCCATTAACACCCGAATTGAAAACGGGAGCCGGGATACTTTCCCTAAATTGTTTTCTTCCAGTGCTTTTAATTCATAATAGTTATAAGTTTTTCCATTTAGCTCAAATTGCTTCTTTGCATTAAATGAATTAGTGTTCCCCATGTTGTTGTCTCCTTTCAATTAATTCTCCTCTTATGTGTCAAAAAAGGGCAACATAGTGGCATTACAGAACAAAAAACTGCTCTGCACAAAAAACATCCGGCATATCTATTATTCTATCCGGCAATAACCACTAACGCACTAAAAAAGCACGTTACTATGCTCACCATATATATTCTATCTGATATCAGCACATAAAACAATCGTTTCAGACTATTTGGCGTATCGTAAAAAGTTATGCGATGCAATAAGTTTTCCTTATACAGATGCTAATAATAATAAAAAGATACTTATAATGTGAAACTTCATTCAGTGGGGGTTTTCTTTTTCATCCCCCACTGAAACAACCATGGCTATGCTACGCATCGCCACCAACTACCATGAAAATGAATTTCTAAACGAAATAGAAGTATTCATTTAGAAAAATATGGAGATATAGTTAATAACAATAC
>NZ_JBGOHB010000014.1:0-113355 GCF_041521345.1 Virgibacillus oceani
TAGAATGGTTTTGAGTCATCGTGAATTACCTCCGTATGGTTTGTGTTTTTGTCAACCTTAATTATACGTGGTTTCACGATGGCTTTCTATTTATTTAGCTGTTGCATTTCATTTTACAATGAACCAAAAGATATCGTAATACAAATCTTATTACAAAAATAGATTGACAAACTGTATTAAATCGTTTACATTAATAAAAAATAGAAATACTCAAATAATTAAATTCGCTATCTCAAGCGTTTTTTTAATATCACATTAAAGGAACAGCGTTCCTTTATAAGGAACATACCTTGTTTAAGAGGAGGATATGAATTGGATGTAGTAACAATTGGTGAAACAATGGCTTTATTTTCTACTAATACCAAAATTAAATATACCAATAACTTTACGATGAGAATAGGTGGTGCTGAAAGCAATGTTGCTATAGGGTTAGCCCGATTAAATCATAGAGTAGGATGGATTAGCCGTTTGGGGGATGACGAGTTTGGAAAATATATTCTTTCTGTTATCCGTGGAGAGGGGGTCGATGTCAGCAGAGTACAATTTGATCAAAAAACATCTACTGGAATTTACTTTAAAGAATTAAGAAGGCCAAATGATGTACGGGTTCATTATTATCGAAAGGGATCTGCTGCAAGTGAAATGGATAAAAATGTGCTTGATGAAAGTTACATTTCCCGTGCTAAATTTCTTCATCTTACAGGTATTACACCCGCTTTAAGCAATAATTGTTATGAAATGGTTATGGAAGCAATTTCCATAGCTAAGTCTCATGGAGTTAAAATTGTGTTCGATCCGAACTTAAGAAAACAATTATGGGAAGAGGATAAAGCGAGAGATATTTTATTGCAAATTGCAGCACAGTCAGATCTTTTCCTGCCTGGATTAAAAGAAGGGGAGTTTTTAACTGGATATGAAGAACCCAAAAGAATCTGTGAGTATTTTACAAATTTAGGTATCTCTACAGTGGTAGTAAAAGCAGGAAAAGATGGGGCCTATTTGATGTCGGATGAAAATTTTATGCATATAGAGGGTTATAAAGTAGAGAGTGTAATTGACCCAGTAGGTGCGGGAGACGGCTTTGCTGCAGGATTCCTTTCCGGATTGATTGATAAACTTTCTACAGAAAAAGCTGTTAAAAGAGGTAACTTAATAGGTGCTTTTGTTATAACCCAACATGGAGATGTAGAAGGATTGCCTGATAAGCAGGAAATACATGAATTTTTGTCAGACAAGAGAGAGGACGTTAGCAGATAATATAGTAAGGAGAAAGATCATGGATACATTTGTACAAATTAAAGAAACGGGGATTATCGCTGTCTTAAGAAATCTGGATTCCGGTAATGCGATTGATATAGCCGAAGTCTTAGTTAATAACGGTGTAAGTGTATTAGAAATTACGATGGAGACTCCAAACGCTATTTCCATCATTGAAAATATAAAATCTAAATTTCAAAAGTCAGTGGTAATAGGGGCAGGAACAGTATTAGACCCTGAAACAGCACGTACAGCGATTATCTCAGGAGCGCAGTTTATTTTTTCACCTACAGTAAATGTGGAAACAATTCGGATGACGAAGAGATATGGTTTAGTTAGCATACCAGGTGCTCTAACACCTACAGAAATTTTAAAGGCTTATGAAAATGGTGCAAATGCAGTTAAGGTTTTCCCGATAAAATCTCTAGGAGCAAGTTATTTAAAAGACGTAAAAGGACCATTATCTCATGTACCTCTTGTTCCGACCGGAGGTATTGATGTAAATAACCTTCAGGAATATTTTAGAGCCGGTGCAACAGCAGTTGGTGTAGGTAGCTCACTAGTTAATTTACACCATAAAAATGAGCCTGATTTTCTGCAAAGTATCGAGATGAAGGCAAGGGAATTTGTTCGCCAGTTTAATAATTTTAAAAAAGAAAAGGAGGGGAAGTGATGAGCTTGCAATTGTCAGATGCAGCTAAAAACTATCCTGCTTCTGTCATCCGTAAAATGTTTGAATTAGCAAATGATTATGAAGGAGTGATTAAACTTACAGTTGGAGAACCAGACTTTGAGACCCCTGATCATATCAAAGAAGAAGCTAAAATTGCCATTGATCAAGGGCATACGAAATATACTTCAAATGCAGGCATTGATGAATTAAGAGGGGTTATTACAGAAAGATATTCAGAGAACTTAAAAAGTAAAATAAGTAAAGATCAAGTGATGGTTACTTTTGGCGGAATGGAGGCAATATTATTAGCTTTATACGCCACGGTTAATCCGGGAGATGAATTACTAATCGCTGATCCGGGCTATCCGAATTATATGGGGCAAATCCATATGCTTGGTGCTAAAGCTGTGCCTGTTCCGGTTTTTGAAGAAAATAAATTTAAGTTGCAGGCAAAAGATGTGGAAAATGCAATAACTTCCAATACGAAAGTACTTATATTAAACTCTCCAAGCAACCCTTTAGGAGCAGTGTTGGATGAAAGAGAAATCAGAGAACTCGCAAAAATAGTACAAAAATATAACTTGTATGTCATCTCGGATGAGGTTTATGACAAAATAATATATGATGGAAAACCACACTTTAGTATAGCGGAAATTCCGGAAGTAAGGGATCAGGTGCTAGTGATAAACAGCTTGTCTAAAACATATGCGATGACAGGCTGGAGAGTTGGGTTTGTTATAGGAAATGAAAAAGTGATATCAATAATGCCGAAATTACAAGAAGGAATAGCTTCCTGTGTTCCGGGATTTATACAAAAAGCAGCTATTGAAGCGATTACAGGTCCACAGACTATAATCGAAAATATGGTTAAAGATTATTCGTGGAAGCGCCAACTTGTTTATGATGGATTAAATGATGTACCCGGGATTTCTTGTATGAAAACAGAAGGCGCTTTCTATGCATTTGCAAACATTAAATCATTTTCTAAGTCCTCTGAGGATTTTGCAATAGAATTGCTTGAAAATGCAGGTGTAGCCACCGTTCCTGGTTCAGCTTTTGGTGAAATGGGCGAAGGGTTCTTGAGACTATCGTTTGCAAGCGGGAAAGAAGAATTAGAAGAAGCTATTAGTCGAATCAAAAGTTATATTGTGAAAAACTATTAATTAAAAAATAGTTTACATTGTAAAGAATTTATAATTCAAAAAGATCCCCTTTAATATTTTGTGGTGAAATATTAATCATTTTAAGTTAATTATTGTATGATTAGGGTGAAGTTGATAATCATGTATTTGGAAGGGGATTCAATTGGCAAATATTCAATCAGTAGAACGTTCATTAATTATTTTGGAAAAATTATCGATAAGCCCCAAAGGTATGGGGATAACAGAGTTGGCCAATCAATTGCATGTAGCTAAAAGTACAACACATAGGTTATTGACAACACTTATGAATAGAGGGTTTGTTGTACAAGATGAAGAAACGAAGAATTATACTTTAGGTATGAAAATTATAGAATTATCAAGTTTAATGCTAGAGGATATGAATATAAGGTCCATCGCAAAAAATGATCTTGAGGAGCTGGGTAAACAAATTAATGAAGTAGTCCATTTGTGTATTCAAGAAAATGGAGAAGTTGTTTATATTGATAAATTTGAGAGTGACCAGACAATAAGAATGCATTCACGAATTGGAAAAAGAGGAATGATGCATAGTACTGGTGTGGGCAAGGTGATTTTATCGGGAATGACTGATGAACAGGTGCGAACAATTATCACGGAAAAAGGGATGCCAGCAAAAACACATCGTACTATTACAGACGAAGAAATTTTGTTTAAAAGGTTACATGATATTAGAAAATTGGGGTATGAGATTGATGATATTGAAAATGAAGAAGGTATACGCTGCGTAGCGGCTCCAATATATGATTTTAGCGGTAAAGTAATCGCCGCATTTAGTATTTCAGGTCCTGAAAACAGAATGCAATTAGAACGTATAACATCTGAATTGGTAGAATTAGTGCTTGATACCAGTAAAAAAATATCGATGAAAATGGGATACACTGGGTAAATGTTCTAATTTTATAAATAAACTTGAAGAAAATAAACGTTACTTTAATTTTAGGTTTATTTTTCAAAAGTATGGGTTAGGAGATGACTAATCATAGAATCAATATTATCAAAATTTTCTTATAGGAGGCGGATTATATGAGTGTCTATAAAAAGTTAGAACAAGCAGGTATTCAATTGCCGGAAGCACCTAAACCTGCTGCAGTTTATGTTCCTGCGAAAAGATTTGGAAATCTAGTATATACCTCTGGACAAGACTGTAGAAAGGAGGGGAAACTATTATATGAAGGAAAAGTTGGAAGTGACCTTTCAATAGAGCAAGGATATGAGGCCTCTAAGCAGGCAATGATTAACTGTTTAGCTGTCTTACATGAAGAAGTAGGAGATTTAAACAAGATAAAACAAGTTGTAAAAGTATTGGCTTTTGTCAATTCTGCACCAGGCTTTGTTGAGCAGCCTTATGTTATTAATGGGGCTTCTGAATTATTGGATAAAGTGCTAGGGGAAAAGGGAAAACATGCCAGAAGTGCATTAGCTTCCAATGAATTACCGTTTAACACACCAGTAGAGATTGAAATGATTGTTGAATTGGAAGATTAATGTAACTATTGATTTATTTAATAACTTAAAGATAAAATTTATACACAATTAATAGAACGATGTTCCTTATTGGGGAATGAAGGAGGGTTTCTGATGAAAAAATTTGTGAAAATTTTGTTGTTTGCGTTACTTTCATTTGTCTTAGCTGCATGTGGGGATGAGTCAAGCGAAACTAATGGGGATGAACAAGGTTCAGGAGATACCGGGGAAACTTATGAGTGGAATATAGGCTTTAATACTACAGAAGACTCTGTAAGAGGAGTAGCTGCAGAAACTTTTAAGGAAATTGTAGAGGAAGAAACAGGTGGACGTGTTTCAATAAGCATTTATGCAGGTGAAACACTTGGTTCAGAAGCAGAAATGCTGGAACAAGTTAATTCCGGAGCATTGGCAATGCAATTAGCTGGTGGAGGAGGTATGCAAAATTATATTCCAGAGTATTCTGTGCTAGCCTTACCTTTTATGGTAGAAAACTTCGATGAAGCATATGCTGTTCTTGATGGAGAGATAGGTGACGAATTACAGGGGTTGGCAGAAGAACAAGGTTTTAAAGTTCTTGCTCATACAGACCTTGGATTTGCTCAAATAACAAATAATGTAGGACCAATCAATAAGCCGGAAGATCTGGCTGGAGTTCAAATAAGAAGCCCTGAGGAACCAACCTCCATTGAAGCATTTTCTCAGCTGGGTGCAAGTGTATCCACGATGGCATTTACAGAGGTCTATATGGGTTTACAACAAGGCGTTATTGATGGCCAATTCAACCCTTTGGATGCCATTTATGAAAATAATATTCATGAGGTACAAGATTATTTAACTCTAACAAACCACTTTTATTATCATGTCAATTTTATAATGAACGACGACTTATTTAATAGTTTAGATTCGGAACTGCAGGAAGTTGTGCTAAGTGCAGCGGAAGAAGCTCAACAGGCTTCTAGAGAATATACACAACAAATGGATGAAGAAATGCTGTCTACTTTGGAAGGTGAATTTGAAGAAATAGTTACAGATCCGGAATTGGGAGCTTTTCAAAATGCGATAGACTATGAAGCTTTTCATGAATTTGTAGGTGAAGATATTATTGTGCAAACCCAAGAATTTTTAGATGATTATAGAGGTAATTAAAATCTGGTCACACTTTGGCTGAATATAACTTATTCGGCCAAAGTTGGGTTTCCAATAAGGAGAGGTTTAAAAATGTCATCAAAATTGAGACTGATAACTGATGGGGTATTTAAAGTTTTAACCGGAATATCTAATATACTGTTAGTGATTTTAACATTACTTGTTGCTTTTGAGGTTCTCAGCAGGGCTGTATTTAATGTTTCTTTAATCTTTGTAACCCCTTTAACAGGCGTAGTGTTCCCCTGGATGGTATTTTTGGCTATTATTGGTGCAACTAGAAACAACGAGCATATCTCCGTTAATTTCTTTCTGAATAAACTTCCTTTTAAAGCTAAAAAAGGGGTTAAATTATTCAATAAGTTAGTTATGCTTTTTTTCTCATTATTAATGTTGTTTTCAAGCTATAGATTGTCCCTGGACGTAGCAAATATATTAGAGCCAATCATTAACATTTCAAGGTTCTGGTTATACTTTTCAATGGTTGCTGCGTTTGTTGGTACTTCCATTGTAATAGCTGTACAAATTGTTCAAATTATATTAAATAAAGATAGGGAGGAGGATGAAATCGATGATTTGGTTAATGATTATTAGCTTTTTCCTTCTTATCATATTAGGAACACCAATAGCTTTTGCAATGGGAGCTTCATCCATTGCCTTCATATTAATAGAAGGAATTCCACTTTCTACAGTAGCACAAAGGTTCTTCTCTAATACGCAGTCTTTCGCTTTTTTAGCAGTCCCTTTTTTTGTACTAGCTGGAAACTTAATGGTATACGGCGGAATAGCTCAACGATTAATTAATGTAGCAGACTCTTTAGTGAGAAGGCTGCCGGGTGGATTAGGATGTGTATCAGTTGTAACAAGTATGGGAATGGCAGGTGTTTCCGGTTCATCTGTAGCTGATGCAGCTTCAGTAGGGAGTGTGTTGATACCGGAAATGAAGAAAAAAGGCTATCATGCCTCTTTTTCAGCCGCTATCAATGCATCGAGTTCTGTAGTAGGTATTATTATACCTCCGAGCAGTACAATGATTATTCTTGCCTGGTTAGCAAATCTTTCAGTGGCGGAAATGTTTTTGGCAGGTATTATTCCTGGATTCCTTATAGGTTTTACATACTTGGCTGTTACTATCATTATAGCAATTAGAAGAGGATATCCGAAGGGTGAAAAAACTACTGTTAAGGAAATTGTTTTATCATTTGTAAACGCTCTCTGGGCACTATTGTTACCATTAGTTTTAATAGCTGTAATTGTTCTTGGTGTAGCAACAGCAACTGAAGCGTCTGCAGTAGCCGCAATTTATGCAGCTATTATCGCTTTTTTTGTTTATCGTTCACTAAAATGGAGGGAATTTTTAGCGGCTTTAAGAGATAGTGTGTATTCTACAGCTTCGGTAATGATCATTGTTTGTGCTGCATCTATTTTTACCTGGGTATTAATTAATGAAGGAATCCCACAATTAATTTCCAATGTACTCCTTGGTTCCGGTTTGCCAAATTGGATCCTACTAATAATTATGGTGCTAATTATGTTTGTATTCGGAATGGTTATGGATTTAGTTCCAAACTTATTTATATTCATTCCAATATTTTTCCCTATTATTATAGGTATGGGAATGGACCCAATTCAATTCTCACTAGTTATGTTGGTCACCTTAGCGTTAGGGTTATTTACTCCACCGGTTGGTACAACATTGTTTATCTCTTTGCATTTAGCAAAAGTGGAAATGGAAGATACTATAAAAGATCTGTTACCTTATGGTCTAACGGGAATCGCTGTAGTATTGTTGATCACATTTATACCAGAATTAACATTATGGATTCCAAGCTTATTGTTCTAAGGAGGAGCGTTAATTTATATGATTACACCGTATGTGAAAATCGATTTGAATAAGGTGAAATCCAATATTCAATCTATGATTGAACATCTAAAAAAATACAATATAAGTCACCGGCCACATATAAAGCCTCATAAAAGTGTTGAATTAGCTAAGCTACAACTGGATTCTGGAGCGACAGGAGTTTCCTGCGCTTCCCTATCCGAACTGGAGGTCATGGTTAAAGGGGGTATAAGTAATATCCTTTTAGCTATGCCTTTAATTGGAGATGGAAATAGGGATAAGCTTTATAGTGTTCTAAAAAACTATGATTTTGAATTTATGACAATTGTAGATAGCAAAGCCGGATTAGATGGATTAAGTAGGGTGGGAGAGCGGCTTAATCGTCCCCTGAAAGTTCTTGTAGATGTGGATAGTGGAGGTCATCGAGAAGGTATCCAGTCTGAGGATGTATTGCATTTTGTAAAGGGAGTTATAAATAACTCTTGGTTAACTTTTAAAGGTTTTTTTACTTACTATGGTCATATTTATCAATATGAAAACAGTCTACATTCAAAGCATACGAAAGAAGAAGCTTCTATTCTATTAAGGGAAAAGGAAAAACTAGAGAAAAATGGTATTAAAGTGGATATTTTGTCTGGAGGCTCGACTGTCTCGTCCATGAAAGCAGAGCAACTTGAAGGTATTACAGAATCCAGAGCGGGCAATTATATCTTTTTCGATATGAATGCAGTCCATTTAGGAATAGTTGAGCCTAAACATTGTGCGCTTAAAGTTGTAGCAAAAGTTATAAGCAAGCCCATACCTGGAAAAGCGACTATAGATGCTGGCTCAAAAGCGTTAACCAATGATCAGCCCTTAAAAGGAAATGCATATGGTTATATATATAATAGACCAAATGTGAAAATTACAAAGTTGAATGAAGAACATGGTTTTATTGAATATGACCCTAATGAAGAAGATTTGGAAATTGGTGATGAGGTAGAAATAATTCCCAACCACGCATGTGTTGTTCCGAATTTATTTAACCAAGTATTTTTAGATGATGGGAAAGAATTAAGAACTATGAAAGTGGATGCAAGAGGCAGAAATTATTAAAAGGGAGACTTCCTAATATGATAAACCAAACTAAAAAAAAACCCGTAGACGAATTTGATGAACTAGAGCAAATAAAAATTTTCAAAGAGCTTATTCAAACTCCAAGTGAAAATCCAGGAGATTATGAAGAAAAAATCGCAAAAAAAATTCAAGATATATTAAATGATGAGGGAATTAAAAATAGACTGGTTTATGTTGACCAGCATAGACCAAATGTCTATGCAATATTAGAAGGAGAAAGAGAAGGAAAAACACTACTATATAATGGTCATATTGATACAGTACCGGCAGGAAAAGGTTGGAAGTATGATCCCTTTAGCGCGAACGAAGATGAAAATGAATATATTTATGGAAGAGGTACATCGGATATGAAAGCCGGGGTGGCTTCTATGTTATATGCTGCTGTTTGTTTAAAGAGAACCGGATTTCCGAAAAATGGTAAACTCATTCTGTTTTTTAATGCCGATGAGGAAATTAGTAATTTAGGAATGAAGCAATTTTTAAAAGAGGATATTACTGCGGATTATGCCATAATAAGTGAACCGACTGAGCTGGATATTGCAATTGGACACCGGGGAACAGCGCGATATTATTTGAAAACCAAGGGAACTGCTGGTCATGCATGCTATGTAGATGAGCCAGATAATGCGATTGAGAAAATGAATAGCTTGTTACCCTCATTATTTGAGTGGGGGAGAAAAATAAAAAAGGAAAGAACAAATGATTTTTTAGGGAGTGCATTAAGTAATGTTACCACTGTGCGTGGAGGTACAGCCGGAAACATTATTCCCGATGAGTGTACTGTTGAAATAGACAGAAGGTTACTTCCGGATGAAAAAAAGGAAGATGTATACGATGAGTACAAAGAACTGCTGATAAAAGAAGGAAAAGTGGATTTCGAACTGGAAAACTATACTTTTTTGCCTGCTAGTATAATTGATAAAGATCATAGTTTTGTGAAGTCAATGTATGATATTACAAAAATATATAATGATCAGGTTAAAATTAAGTCATTTGAAGCCACTTGTGAGGCACCGTTTTTCTCAGTAAATAAAGGAATTCCTACCATTATTTTTGGTCCCGGGTCCTTAAGTCAGGCTCATGTTGTCAACGAACGCGTTTACAAAGCTGAAGTGGTCACAGCTGGGAAATTATTTATTGAAATTTGTATGAGTCTATTAAAAAAATAAAGGTTTGATAATATGTCTTTGAATTACTTTTTACGTTGTACTGATTGTAATAAAAGTTTTGATGCAAGGCCTATATATCATTGTCCGTCATGTAGTGGAATAATGGAAGTTGAGTATACAAGGCTAACAGAGCCTTCACAAACAGGAATGAAACAAGCATATATTTTTCACGATGAAAAAACAGAGAATCTTCTTGGAGAAGGGAATACGCCTTTATTACATCTTGAGAAAACCTCTGCTCGATTAAAAGACAATAACGTTTTTGGAAAATGTGAATTTATGAATCCAACAGGTTCTTTTAAAGACAGACCGGTTGCTGCAGGTATAAAAAAAGCTTTAGAGTTTGGTTATAAAAAAGTAATTGTTGCTTCCAGTGGAAATGGGGCTGCATCCGTTGCTGCATATTCCGCTAAATTTGGCTTGAGTTCAACCATTTTAGTTCCGGAAAATACCCCGGACGAGAAAGTAAAACAATCTCAATTTTATGGTGCAAATATTATTAAAGTTAAAGGACCTTATAGTAATAGTTTTAAATTAGCTCTAAATTATAGTAAAGAGGGAGATGTATATAACTTAACTACAACTTTTATTAACCCTTATACATGGGAGGGTGATAAAGGTGTAGCCTATGAAATTGGTCAGCAATTAGAAAAATGGCCAGATTATGTAGTTGTTCCTATCGGTGCAGGACCATTGTTAGTTGGTGTTTATAAAGGTTTTAAGGAATTAAAGAAGGTATATGGAAAAACTGACCCTATTCCAAAGATGGTTGGTATTCAGGCAGAAGGATGTTCACCAATTGCAACAGCTTTTGAACACAATGAAGAATATGTTATTTCCGAACATGCTCCAAGAACCATTGCTGGTGGTATTGGGGACGGATTAAGGGGATATGCCAAAGATGGAACTTTTACGTTGAACATTATCCGAAAATCAAATGGATCCTGTTTAAGTGTTACTGATGAAGAAATTCTAGAAGCACAAGAACATATTGCTAAAGATGAAGGGATATTCGTTGAACCTTCTGGTGCTGCTTCACTTGCCGGATTTGAGAAGTTTTTAAAATTGGAAAATATAAGAAACGCTTCAGTTACACTGTTACTAACGGGGCATGGACTAAAAGACATGAATAATGTTAAGGGAAGTTCTTCCATCCCTATTATTAAGCCTACTATGGAGGAGCTTAACCGACTAATCTAGGAGGGTACTTAACATGTTGGGACAGAACTTAAAAATTCCTACAATTAATGATATTAGAAAAGCAGATATAAGAATTAAAAACAAAACGGATATTTCGACAAAAATTGTTACATCAGAAATTTTAAATATGAAGTATGGCTTTCCCATTTATATTAAACCAGAAGGATTACAACCTACTGGTTCGTTTAAAGTAAGAGGAGCGTTAAATAAGATTTTAAAAGCAATGGAAGAAGGTTTGTTTAATCATTATATTACTGCTTCAGCAGGAAACCATGCTATTGGGTTGGCATATTCAAGCCTTCTTCTTGGTGTGAATTCTTCCGTAGTAGTATCTGAAAAAACTCCCCAAATTAAAATTTCCACCTGTGAGAAATTAGGCGCAGAAGTCATTTTACACGGTGAAAATTACGATGAAGCTTATAAACAAGCAGAAAAAATATCAAATGAAAAGAATTATTATTATATCCACCCTGTTGCAGATTGTGAAATTGTTGCAGGCCAGGGTACGATTGGCTTAGAAATATTAGAGGAGATGCCGGATATAGAACAAGTACTTGTTCCTATAGGTGGAGGTGGCCTAATATCTGGCATCGCAATCGCAATCAAGTCATTAAAGCCAGATACTAAAATAATAGGAGTACAACCAGAGCGTTCTAATGCTTATTATAAAAGCTGGAAAAAAGGAGAACTTGTTAAAATAAAAAATTCGAATACTATTGCCGATGGTCTTTCATTAAAACAGCCTGAAAAGTATCTGTTCAATATGATCAATCATTGGGTAGATGATATTGTAACAGTAAAAGAGGATACAATTGACCAAGCTATAAAAGATTTTTTGTTCTTGGGAAAGTTATTAGTTGAAGGATCAGGGGCGGTCACCTTAGCCAGCATCTTAGAAAATAAAGTGAAAACCGATATAAAGACAGTTTTGATAGGAAGTGGTTCTAATATGGATGAGCAACGAATTAATGAGGTATTAAAAGTAGGGTTTGATGAACTTGGATAAGTATTTATTAAGTGATTACACTACTTATGAACTGCAGGGTTATATTCATAAAAGGGATCCTGTAACCATCATTCCAATCGGTGCACTTGAGCAGCATGGTGCTCATTTACCACTAGATACTGATATGGATCTAGTCGAGAGAGTTGCAAGGTATCTAGCGAAAAACTGTGCACAAGACATATTAATCACACCAACTGTTTGGATGGGCTTTTCTCACCATCATCTGGACTTTTGCGGTACGATCAGTATTAGACAAAAAACCATGGTTTATATTATTACTGACATCGTTGAAAGCTTATTAAATCACAATATAAATAAAATTATACTATTAAATGGTCATGGCGGTAACACTGCTATATTAAAAACTATTTTGGATGAAATCCAATTTAAGTATAAGGATATTTCTATGGTTTATTTTACTTACTGGGATTTACTCAGCGATGAAATAGATGCGGTGAGAAAGTCACCTTTAAATGGAATGGCACATGCGGGAGAATTGGAAACTTCACTAAAATATTATTTTGCTGAAAAAGATGTGAGAAAAGATTCTATTAAAGATGTAATGCTGCCTGCTAATTCGTTTCATAATGTAGATATGTTTGCACCAAATAAAATTAGCGTATATAAACCTTTTAAAAAATATAGTGAAGGTGGCCAAATTGGTAAACCTTCTATAGCAAATAAAGAGACCGGGCAAAAAATTGTAGAAATTCTTTCCAAGGAATTTAATTATTTAGTGAATTTAGTATTTTGATTAAGGAGATGAGGAAATGCGTACTCTTTCTGGGATTATTCCCCCTGTGATAACACCAGTAGATAAAGAAGGAAAATTCGACCATGATGCAGCCAAACAAATAATTGATTATTTAATTGATTCCAAGGTAGATGGTCTTTTCTTTCTGGGAAGCATTGGTGAATTTAGTCAGATGAGCTTAAGAATGAAAGAAGAAGTTACTGAGTTTGTAGTAAATTATGTGGATAAAAGAGTACCTGTACTAATAGGGGTTGGCAGTAATACAATTACTGAATCTATTCATTTAAGTAATTTTGTAGAAAAGGTAGAAGGAGATGGTATTGTAGCTATAAATCCTTACTACTTTAAATTAACTGACTTAGAGCTCTTAAATTATTTTGATTCCATAGCTAATAGTGTTAGCATTCCGATGATGTTATATAATTTTCCGGACAGGACCGGTCAGAATCTTTCTCCTTCTTTAATAAAAACATTGGCAGAGAGAAACTCCAATATCGTTGGAATTAAAGATACAGTCAACAACGTTTCTCATATAAAAGATATTATTTCTCAAGTGAAATCTGAATTTACGCACTTCTCTGTTTTGTGTGGATACGATGAGCATCTAATTAGTACTTTATTTTTTGGGGGAGATGGAGGAATTATTGGTACAGGTAATGTTGCTCCGAAATTATTTGTAGGATTGTACGAGGCTTTTAATTCCAATGATTTAGAAAAAATAAAAATATATAATCGACGGATCATTCAACTGACTAAGATATATAATCAGGATTATCAAATACTATCTGTTATAAAAGAGGGACTTAAGTTCAGAGGTTTTGATATACAAAGTGCTTCCCTGGGACCATACGAAAATGTGGGAAATGAAGGAAAACTTATAATTGAAAAAGCATTAAAAGATATTCCCTAACATAAAAAACGCCTACTTTAAGGGTTGGCGTTTTAGTAAGTGCTACATAGGTGTAAACTTTAACTAGGGTGAGAGTCCAGAAACATGGAAACAGAATTAAGGTGCCAAGCGATCGTGATGGGGTTTTTAATCCTGAAAAATGAAATAGAGGTGAGTGTTATGAACTATGATGTTATTATAATTGGGGCTGGTACTGCAGATATGTCTGCAGGAAAAAAAAGAGGGGAGAAAGTGGCTTTAATTGATGCTCATGATCCACCTCATAGTGAAGCCTCACACCATGGGGATACTCGTATTATTCGTCACGCTTACGGAGAAGGGGGAATCTATGTTTCTATGGCTTTGCGAGCGAATTGTGGCTGGTCTAGAAGAACAGGCTCAAATAAAAGTTTTTTATAATACCGGCATATTAAATATTGATACGAGGGATTCTGATTTTTTACAAAATGTTATCGCTTCTGCTAATAAATTTTCTCTTCCTGTCGAAATTTTATCAGCGAAAGAAGTAAATGAAAGATGGCAAGGCTTTGATTTACATGACAATTTAATTGGTTGTTTTGAAAGTACCTCAGGTGTCTTATTAAGTGAGGAAGCAATAATGGCTTACCGTGAACTTACTCTTAAAAATGACGCAATATTATATAGTGACACAAAAGTAGAGAAAATAGATGTGAAAGATTCAATAGTAGAGGTTAGTTTTAATGATAAAAAAATATCCGCTGATAATATGTTAATTACTGCAGGAAAAGGAACAAATAAGATATTGTCATTATTAAGTTTAGAACTTCCTTTAACACCAATTAGAAAAACTTTTTCTTGGTTCAACTCAAATGAAAACATCTATAATTCTACCGTTTTTCCTGCATGGAGTTATGATGATGGAAATCAAACGTATTACGGTTTTCCGAGTATAGATAATGCAGGGATAAAAATCGGAAGACATGATGGGGACATACCTGTAGATGCAGCAAATCCCTTGGAAGCGTTTGGGTCATATCCAATATATAAACATGATGTATTAAATTTTACACAGAAACACTTTTCTCATCTTGGAATCCATAAATTAGGTAGGGTATGTACGTACACAAACTCACCTGATGGAGATATTATAATCGATCGTTTACCAAGTAATAATAATATTTTTGTTGCTTGTGGCTTTTCTGGTCATAGATTTGAATTTGGCAGTGTAATTGGAGAAATTCTTAGTCAATTAATGTTAGATGGTTTTTCTGCTTTAGATATATCTGCTTTTTCATTGAGTAGGTTTAAGTAGGAGGAAGCAGCATTTTAGAATTGCTTGGAACGAGTCAGCCTGTGCTGGATACTTTTTTAGCATAGCTTCGTGAACAAACCCTAAGAGTATTGCCCAAAAGTGCACTTGGCAAAGCTATTAAATATTGTCGTAACCAGTTGGAGCGTTTGGAAGCAAAGAATGGCCGTCTGGAGATGGATAATAATCGCGCAGAACGATCCATCAATTCATTTATAAGAGGAAGAAAAAATTGGCTGTTTGGCAATACCGCAAGAGGAGCTAGATCCAGTGTGATTTTCTATAGTGTTGTGGAAGCAGCCAAGGGAAATGGATTAAATCCATTCAACTACCTTAGGTATTTGTTTGAGGAACTCCCTACATGAATACTACAGATAAAGAGAAATTAGCTCAGCTTCTGCCATGGTCAACCTCACTCCCAGAGGAATGCTGCATTCGTAATAAATCTAAATAAAGCATAACATTAGCCCACACCTTGAAGTAGGTGTGGACCATTTTACGCTTACACCTTAATTCACATAATTACATAGTTTGATAACCAATATTCTTACCCAAGATGTTCATATGATAGACAGTTGTTTAAACAAATCCTAATATTCAAATAACTATGGGTTGGCTAGAACTGTAGTACATTCAAATTTGTACTTTTATCTGTGTGGCTGCATTTACTCCGGCACGACATCCGAAAAAATGGTTACCGGTCATTGTCATTAGTTAAACTAATACCACTGAACCAGGATGGTATCATTATAAATGTACACCGTACACTTCTTTACTTAAGCTGGGAGTAGTTTAAACTCCCACCATCCTCAGTTTATTAGCTTCTTCAATAAATTTCACAAGCGTCAATGTCTCATTTTTTGAGACGGGGCTTATTCCAGTCTCAAAGAAATGAATAATCTGTTCTAATAGACATGCATAATAAGTTTTTTGGTCTTGATAGATAGGTAGATGTACGGTTCCATCCTCATAATGAAGGAAGGCTTCAAATTTATCATGCCAGTTGTGATCGCCACGAACAATCCCAAATCGTCCATCGTTCCACTCCGTAATGATTACATCAAAATTTTCATTCTTTTGAATGGAGATATCTTTATAATCTGTTCCCATTATTTTAAATAGCATTTCAATCATGTGAATACCGTACCAATAATAATATGGCATTTCATCTACAAAGGGTAATGGTCCGCTTATATAGACACCGTTAGGAACTTCTTTCGTTTTTGGGAAATGTTTTTGTAATGAATCGGCAAATCTTAATGATGAAGAACTCATAACTGGTGTATTATATTTCTCGCTTAGATTGTAAATTTCTTCAGCTTCTTTTAATGATAATGCTAGAGGTTTATCAATAAATACGGGTTTTTTAAAGGGCGCTATTCGCTTGAACAGATCCAGGTGTTTTCTTCCATCAACAGAGGTTATCATAATAGAATCTGATTCAGATACAACTTCTTCTTCTGATGTTGTAATAGTTACATCATATTCATTTTTTAGTAAATGGGTATAACCGTTCACTCTATTAGCACTTAAATCTAGGTCTGGTGATGGACTGGGACTTCCGATTACAATTCTAGCTTGATCGTATAAAGAAGGATTTTCATATAGAAGCTTTGTGAAAATTTCTACATGGGATGTATCTAATCCAATCATTCCTATTTTTAAAGACATACTAATCATCCCCTATTAACAATTTATAAACTTGACGTGGTCTGCCTTTAGACCGGAGCTTTTCGGTGCCTACAATTTCAACGATATTAGCATCCAGCCATGACAAAAGAATTCTATGGGCACTTCGAGATGTAATTGATAATGATGCGGCTAGTTCTTGTGCTGTGAATGTATCCTTACTTTGTCGATGAATAATAGATATTATTTTCCGTAAATAATAAGGGGATACAGATGCTTTTTCAGCCTTTATTTGCCACTCTTGATCTATGATGTTAAGTGGATAGGTAAGTGGTGCTTCTTTTTCAATAGGGCCAATTACACTGCGATCTTCTTTTACTATAAAGCATTTTTCTCCACCAAAATCAATTGCCTGACCAAGGGCAATACGTGCATGGGAACCAGCTTCGTTAGCTGATACTCCAAAGCCTATTCCAACAGATGCTTTTAACCCTTGTTCTCTTTTCAAGTCGGTAATGAGAGGGAAATATTTATACCCTTGTGTCAATCTTTCAAAGGTTCCTCTTGTTGTTACAAACATATATTCATTTCCATTTATAATAGTCATGTATCCCTCGATAATTTCTACAAAATCCAGAATCTTTTTTTGAATATCTAAGTGAAGACGTTGAATGCTTTGTTCGGAAATGCTCCTGCGTTTTAACTCCTCCAGATTATCAATGCGTAGAATCCCAAATACTATTTGCGATTCCAGTTTTCTCCGTTGCTCTGTTGCTAAAAGGGCTCTTTCAAGCGTGACAATAATATCCTCTTTTGTTGGTACAATCCATTCATTGGGGATGCCTTTATCTGTTAATTTTTCGGAGACTATTTTCAAGCCTGTAAGCGCACAATCTGTTTGTTTGTCAACATAACAACGCTCGTGAAAAGACAAAATTTCTTCTGTATTTGCTAATGATAACTTTGAGTTGGATTGGATGCTTGTAATAGATTCATCCAACTCATTATTAATTCGATCAATTTCATAGTGTGACAATGTATCAATTGATAGATTTGAGATAGTTTCCACTTTTTTTTGCAGCTTATATAGAGTACGATATAAGGAAGCTCCTTTTACCGGTATAAAATGTGCTGGAAGGTTCGTTGGGATATGTTCTTTTGAAATGGAATATGGGATATAACCGGAAAATAATAATACCTCACACTTATATTTAAGTTCTTGTGTGAATCGTGGAGCATCATATATATTGTTAGAAGTTTTATAGGTAGGTTTAAAATTGGGAAACATATTGATAGATTGTTTAATTTGTTTATTGATCCAAGTTGGTCCTATTATTCCAATTCTGATCATCGTCTCAACTCCTGTAGAAAATAAGGAAACACCCATATTCAGTGCTTCCTTTTTTATAATCTATTTCAACCATTTTTTTAAATTATTTGAAACAAATTCATCATCATGCAGATGAGGATATTCTTGATAAATCCTGTCAATTTCTTCAGATTGTCCGAGGCTAAGCTTTTCTTTATCCAGTAGACACCAGTTACCTTGAATAAGACCTTGGCGAGCTAATACTTCGTTTATTCCAGCAATACAACCTTTAAAATTATTTTTTACATCAAAGAATGCTGCATTCGTATCAGTTACTTGATGCGACAATGGAAAAAATTTTGATGGATCACCATTGGCTTTAAGCGTTTCTTTAATTTCTTTAAACTGTTCCACTGCCTCTTTAGTCCAAACTGCCCAATGCCCAAGTAATCCGCCCACAATATGTTTGTTTACTATTTTGCCGTTAACATTGATTTCATAATTAGCAATTAGATCTACTATAATATTATCGTCATTTCCGGTATAAAGTGCAATGTTCTCATGACGTTCAGAATGACATACTGCTCTTACTACATCTAATGTACGGTATCGATCGAATGGAGCCATCTTTATGGCATGGACGTTTGGGATATCAGCAAATCTTTTCCAGAAATAGAAGCTAAGTTCTCTTCCTCCAACTGCAGGCTGCAAGTAAAACCCAAAAATCGGAATAATTTCTGATATTTGTTTTGCATGGTTCAATAATTCTTCCTCAGTTAAATGGTTTAATCCGCGAAAGCTTAAGAGGCCTAAATCATAGCCTAAATTTTTGGCAAAGGTTGCTTCATATATAGCTTGTTCTGTATGACCACAAATACCTGCAATCTTGATGAAAGGGTGAGTTAGTTGTTTTTTATCTACTTCTTCAGCAGCTAATGTTAATACTTTTTCGAATAGATTAAACGCTGGATCCCGGATTTCAAACTGAGTGGTATGCACGCCAACTGCAATCCCTCCTGTACCTGCATCCATGTAGTAATTTGTTAATGCCCGTTGACTTCTTTCATCTAATTGTCTATCTTCCGTTAGGGCTAGAGGGTGAGCAGGGATAACCGTACCCTCCATTAACAAGCTATTTATTTCTCCTTTTAACATTTAAAACGCTCCTTGTCTTTCTTGGAAGTGAGTTGGTTTTTCAATAACTTCACCATCGTTCTGTAACCAGACGGCTGTCCATTCAATCATCTCTTGAAGGGTAACACTTGGATAACTAAATAGTTTATGAGCTTTACCTGCATTGTTAAGTAGTGCACTTGGTGCTTCATTGTTTTTAAAAGTTATCTCCTTACCAAATTGTCGACCAAATTCTTCTGCCAACCAGCGAACGGAAATAGTTTCCGGGCCTGTAATATTTAAAATTTCAGGTTCTGTTGAACAATGTAATAGCGAGCGAAGTGCATATTCGTTTGCATCGCCTTGCCAAATCACATTGACATGTCCAGTTGTTAAATCTACCGGCTTTCCTTGAAAAACTTGTTTAGCAATTTCTAATAGCACCCCATATCGCATATCAATAGCATAGTTCAAACGGTATAGAAGAATTGGAGTATTGTTCTTTTTAGAAAAATAGGTGAAAATACGTTCCCTTCCTAAACAAGACTGAGCATATTCCCCAACCGGTTGTGTTGGTGTTCGCTCTGTACAGCCAGCCGTGGTGACATCCACAAAAGGATAGATGTTCCCTGAAGAGAAAACGACAATATTAGAATTGGAATACTTCTCTGCAACACGTCCTGGTAAATAAGTATTCATGCCCCAGGTTGCATGTTCATTACCGGTCGTTCCAAATTTTTTTCCAGCCATAAAGATTACATTTTCAATTTCAGGTAATCCTTGAAGTTCTTCATCGTTTAATAAGTCAGCTGCAATAGTTTCAATTCCACTTGCTTCTAATTCTTCTCGTAAATTGCCCGATGAAAAGCGAGAAACACCTATTACTTTTTTGTCTAACCCTGCGGCATTAATTGCCCGTTTAGCTAGTTTAGCCATAGTTGGTCCCATTTTCCCCCCTACACCCAATAACAAGATGTCCCCTGATATTTTTTTAACATCCTCAATTAAGGAGGAGGAAGGTTTCGTCATTATTTCTTCTAACATTTCTAAATTCTGCATGTAATCACCTCGAAGTTATTTTATAGAAAAATATTTCTAATGTTGTTTATGGCTAATAGGATTAATACTATTAAACCGATAATGGCTATAATATTTTTTAATAACGTATTTTTTAAATCACCCATTATTTTTTCATCATTTGCCACTACCAGTAATGCAATGGCAATAAACGGTACAGCGACGATGGTTATGGCTTGTGCAAAAATGATTAAATTAACTGGAGCCCTACCAAAAATAATGGCAATAATGGAACCAAATAACATGACGGCAATGATAGCTATTTTTACTTTTTTATTTTTTAAATTACTGCCAAAGCCAAGGCTGTCCGAGATCATAGATCCACCAATTGTGGCATTTCCTAATAGAGATGAAAATGCTGCTCCAAATAACCCTAACATAAATAATGTTGTTGCCCATGTACCATATAGTGGTTCTAAAGCTAATCCCATATCTTCTATAGAATTGATTTCAATGCCTGCTGGTCTTAGAATTGCTGCTGCAGCTATCATTACTAAAAAGGAAATAAAACCTAATAGAAAAATCCCCAGGTAAGACTCCTTCACTCCATCTTTAGCCACTTCTCGTGTCCATCCTTTTTCTTGAACAAGATAGGATTGATAACTTGCACCAACGATGGAAAAGCATGTTGCAGTAAAACCTATTACTAAGCCTATTGAACCGTCAGGGATAGTTGGGACTAATCCAGTTGCGATTGATCCTATGGATGGTTTGGCTAAAATAACAGTAACAAAGAATGAAAGTAACATTAGTCCAACTAGTACTAGCATTAATTTTTCTAATACGTTGTAGAAATCTTTTGCAAAGAGAAGAAGTGCACCAAATATAGTAAAGGCTGCCACCCAAAATGCCGGAGTAAATCCAAGAATGGCTGAAGACGCTACACCAATTCCAATGGAATTACCAGCTTGGAAAGATGCTGTTACTAAAAATGCCCCAATCCCTATCATAAGAGATCCCCATCTTCCCCATTTATTTTTAATGACTTGAATGAAACTGATATTAGATGCAATACCTATTCTTGTACTCATTTCTGTGTAAATTCCCATGAAGATAACTGCCACAACTACAAGCCATACTAATTGATATCCGAATCCGGTACCTATAGTGGAGGCTAGGGTTAGGCTGCCTGGTCCTAATACTAAAGCGGAAGTAATAAGTGCTGGGCCAAGCATTTTCAGCAGTCTTCTTAAACCACCTCCTTTGTTAACGTTTTCATTACTTGTCGAATAATTCCTTTCAGGCTGTTGCATATAATCCCTCCTATATTTTAAAGATCAAAAAACTTATTAAATTCATTATATTGGGTTAGGGAAATAAAGAAAATGTCTTTAATGTGTCTTTAAATGGGGGGGGGAGGATATGTATGTAGTGCCGCTGATTATATGCTGAACTTTATTATTTGAACTAATGAAAAGTATGGTGAGTAGTTCAAACAACCTTAAAGTGTATGAACCGATACCAAGCGATGTACCGGCAACCTAATGGCTATAGCGGCGGCTATTGCCTACCAAAGGAGACACCAAGCTGATGTTAGCTAACTTCAAAGGAATTCCCAACAACATAATTTAGGCTATTGTTGATACAAACGCTACCTGTAAGAAGCGCATAGCAGATATGATTTTAGAACGAAACCCTAAAGTAGTGGAGATGGATCTATAGATTGACCATGAAGACCGGTGCCGATAACTTTGGACAGTCAGTTATCCAGGATGTCATTAACCATGTAAAGAGTCACGGCGTTATAATTGTCGTATATGAACCGGTGCAGTAGTAAAATAGGGAATGATGTTTCGAAAAAAATACTTTTAGTAATGGTAGTAATCTATTCGTTAGACTTTAAAACAGGGACACAGTAATATAAATACTTCATTTGGGCAATGGTTTTCACCAAATTTCAATTATTGGAAGAATATGTGAAAACGATGAAATTAGATTACTATTACGAAAAAATTAACGACAGAGTCATTCCTAAAATTATTACTTTTTGCGCAGCTAGAAGAAATTGAAAGTTTACCGCATGGTGGACCATTTTCTCCATTAGCTGCAAATATCTACCTGAATGAGGTGGACTGGGCGTTTGGTGCCATCCGACGCAAAACAGCGGAAGGCAACTGTGAGGCGGTGAACTATCATCGGTTTGCCGATGATATAGTGATTACGGTGAGCGGTCATTCCAGTAAACGGGATGGGCAGATTTAGCCCTTCAGCGACTCTGAGAGAACCTCGAACCTTTGGGAGTGGAAGTTAACGTGGAGAAAACGCGGATGGTTAATACCTTGAAGGGAGAATCATTTGCCTTTCTGGGTTTTGACCGAAGGCGAGTTCCAAACCGAAAAAGAACAAGGTATTTCATCATGATGACACCAAGAAAGAAAGCACGTACGGCACTGAAAGCAAAAATTCGAGAAGTTATTCAAAACGGAGGAGCGAAACCGGCGGAGGATATCGTCAAACAAATCAATCGAATCCTTGCCGGATGGGTCAACTACTTTCGTGTCGGAAACTCCAGTCGTGCTTTCAGTAAAATACGTGACTATACAGAGGTGAAAGTGAGAACCCTGCTTACAAGAAGAAAACGAAGGAGAAAGCGTAGCATCGGATGGCAGAGATGGAGTAATGGCTACCTCTATGGCATACTGGGACTATATTGGGACTGGAAAGTTCGTCCCCTTGGAAATGCCGGGAGATACCAATGAAAGTGTCTACTATTTGATAGGTCTCATAACCCTTTTGATGAAGATTACGGGGTGAGCTGATTGAGGGAAAACCTCACGAGCAGTTCTTATGGGGAAGAGCTGGAGGCGGGTCACAATAGGACACGCGCCAGTTCTTTACCCGACATAAAAGCAATTTAGGATGAGCGTATTTTATATAAAAATCATATCCATCCATAATTAACTGTAAGTAAGAGGCTGATTTAAAATAGTTATAAGTATGAAGAAAAGAGTATAAAAAAATTTTCTTTGATAAATAATTAACAATGGAGTCATTTATAAAGCATGGATGTAGGTCCGTACCGTAGTCAGTAAAGGTGTAGGAAGAATTAGAGGCTACGGGAAGTAAAAAATGGTTTCGATCATCAAAAAACTGATGATCGAAACCATTTGCATATGCTCTAAGCGCACTCCTAAAAAAGCTCCACAACCGCTCCCTGTACCTGCACCACTTTCGCAGCGGCATCATTTCCCCATACACATGCGGTTTCTATAGATTGCCCATCAAGTAATGCCGCGATAAAAGCAGCTGTATGCGTATCACCGGCCCCGATGGTATCAACCAAAGGTGCATTTTTGCCTTTACAAAGTTTTAATGCTCCATTGTCTGCAAATAATGTCCCTTCACTGCCAAGTGTAACAACTACTGGTTTGTTCGTTTTCCTATTCATTAATTTTGCACCAGCTTCTACATCATCCTGTTCACTTAGTGCTAATAATTCATCTCGATTACAATGCAAAATGGTTCTGAGTTCCAAGAGTTCGTTCAAGTGTGCTTTATTCATTTCCCTGACTCGCGGAGATGGATCAAAAATAATATCCGTTTCTTCTTTTTTGTTTTGCAGTTGGTTTAGCAATACTTTTGCGGAATTCCCTTCAAAGGAGTACCCCGATAAATATATATAATCATACGCATGCATGTTTACTTGTTCAAACCAATCTTCCTGCCAGTCATTCTCAATTCCGGGAACAGTCATAAATGTACGTTCTCCATTTTCTTCTACCATACATAAGCACCAACCGTTGTCTCCGTCAATATCACGTAGCATTTGCTCATGCTCATCTAATGCTATCTGTTTTTTTATATGTGCAGCATTTGATCCATTTCCAACCGGGATCATCAAATCATAAGATGCATTTAACTGTTTCAGGATGTTGCCGACATTATATGCACAACCGCCTACAATGACTTCCTGCGTTCCGGCAAATACATCATCTCCAGTTTTTGGAAGTGATGGTATGGTGACAATAACATCAATGACAGCACTGCCTATTACCAGCGCTTTCTTTCCGCTGTTTATTTTTTGAAAACTTGTTTCATGCTCAGTCATGAAATCTCCTCCTGAGACTTATCCGTTTTTCGCAGCACATTCGTGATATAATAAAGCGTTCCACTAATAATGAATGTTATTACCAGGTCGAAACTTGAGCTGGCAAAGAAAGTTAGAAGCAATCCAACGATAACACCAGCAAACCAGCTGACGACTCCGCCCGCATTTACTTTATTGTACTTCGCATCTTCCAGCAGTCTAGGATCATAGCCTTGTTTTCTTCGTAAAAAGATATAGTCAACAAGGAAGATGGAAACCCAGGCAGCCAGACCAATACCGAGAAGACCTAAAAATGCTTCAAAATAGCCAAGGAAATCTCTTGATACTACGAGTACATAAAGCGGAATTAAAATAATGATCATCGCATGTATCGTAATTGCAGTGGAGTCTTTCATTTCCAAATTAAATGTACTCATAATCAATCTGGAAGATTTCAACCCAATGAAACACATAGGTGTGAGACCGCCAAGTGCTGCAAAAAGATAAATGACAGTCATCCACTCAGGCAGAATTTCACTGATTAGCAAAATCGGGTTCTCTGCACTGGATAACTCCGGCGCGGATGTGGCAAGTAAGATTCCTGTGGCAATGATAAAAAATAACGGAATAAATGCACCGATGGTTATATTACCGATGATGGCAGAAGATTTACTGTTTCTGTTTTGGAAGCGGCTATAGTCTGCAGCAGCATTTGTCCAAGTTAAACCTGTCCCAACAACCACAAACGCAAGGGCAGGCAGGAAGCCAGTTAACCAAGGACCGCTGCTCATGGAAAAGAGAGTATTCCAGTCTGTTTCAGGTATGAGCATAGCAAGAACCAGTAAGGTAAGTCCGCCGAAAACATACGTAAAAAATGTTTGAATCGATACAAGCGTATCGTGTGAAAAGAAACTGGATGTAATAACCAAGCCGGCAAAAATGGCTAAGCTAATCACGATTAGTAATGTATTTGTGCTTATTCCGAAAGCACTAAAAAGAGCCAAAAGGGTTAATGTTCCAGTCGAAACGTTTACAGATAACCAGCCAACTTGCCCTCCCCAGCCAATTAGCGCAGGTATATGGTTCCCTTTAAAACCGTATGCAGCTCTGGAAAGCATAAACGTGACTGCCCCGCTATCTCTTCCGGCAAGGCTGGCATAACCGACAAGTGCAAAAGATAATGGTCCAAGAATGACCACAAGGATTGATTGCACGAAGCTTAATCCATATCCTATAATGAGTGCACCGTATACAATACCAAGAATGCCCATGTTAGCAGCAAACCAAATGAAAAATAGATCTTTTGGCTTTCCTGTTTTTTCTTCATCCGTCAGAAATATTTTCTCTTTATTTTCCATGTTCATCCCCCTGATTTTGCTTTTCTTTTTCCAGCATTTCAGCATAATGATGTAACTGCACATCATTATTTTGATCTATGATGTTAATCCAATCCTTCTTGAGTGCTTTATATCCGGATTTTGCTCCACAAATAGCAGTTGCCATAGCGCCAATGGTGTCGGTATCTCCTCCGATGTTTGCACTGAAAATGGCACAATAATGAGGGTCTTTACAAAAATAAGCGATAGCTAATGCGGCTGGAACAGATTCACTTGTTGCAGTGCCACAGCCTATCACATCATAGATCCTTTGTGCAAAGGCTTCTTCATCGCCTTCATACGTTTCGGCAAAATCCATGCCCAGCTTTAGCCGCTCAGGAATAGATGCAGAGAATGTTTCTTCTCCTTCTTTCATAGCAATATCATTAATGCGCATCGTTGATTCCATTATTTCAACCCAGGATTTATCTTCTATTGCCAGGCTAACCGCATGTGCAATCATACTGGCACCGCTGACGGCTACGTCACTGGCATGAGTTGGCCGGCTGACTTTACGCACATAATCTACTAATTCTGTCTGCTGTGTGCTGGAAAAAAGTGTGCCGATCGGAGCGATTCTCATCGCAGCTCCGTTTGTCAACGCTTTCTTTGTATGCACAGAAGGATCTTCCCCAGCCTTAATCGCATTTAAAGCAGCCTTGGAGCTAGGTCCGAGAATATTATTGTCAAAAGCATTTGTGTCGTTTGCCCATGTAATTAAAGCTTCTGCAATAAGTTTGTCAGACGGCTCAAAGTTATTTCTATCGAGTGCATCAAGTATTAGCAATGCCTGAGCTGTATCGTCTGTGAATTGTCCTTTTGAAAAGTTACATGCAACATCATTCTCAGCAGGACCATCCAGGAAAGTAGTAATTCTGCCAAAAAAATCTTTTACCTTGCGCCTGCTCCATAATTCAGATGGCATACCAAATGCATCACCAATCGCTAATCCATATAATGTTCCCAAAATCTTATCTTTCATTAAAATATCCCCCTAACTCGTATACTCATACGTATGAGTAATTTAAAGTATAAAGTGCCCCTTTCATATTGTCAATCTCGTTAGATTAAATTTATCTAAGTAAGTTAGAATGTTAGCCTATCATGCATGAAAGGGGGGGTTACTATAGAAATAGTATGTAAGACTAGATGTATTGAGAAAGTTTGAACTTGAAATTTTGACTATAAATAATTTCGATACGTTCTATTTCAATGTTACTCTCTGTCAGAACGATGCCGGAACTTCTTAATAAAGGTTGTTCTTCTGGCAATTCAAATCGATCACGTATGAGGGGCGTGCTTATTATAGGTTCAATGTTTAAATTTGCATAATGTGGATATATGTTATAGGTTTCCCGCATTAATTTATATAGAGATGTGGAGGAAAAATTATTATCTTCTATATTAGGGAATATTTTCAAAGGTAAATGTGAAGTATCAATGGTCATCCAAGTAGTTGTTTCCTCCGATTTTAATCCTCGTAAACGAACCAGCTTCAAAAAGTGATCGCCATCTTTTGCATAGGTTTCTTTTTCCAATACTTTGGTGATTGGCTTTTGATTTTGCCTGCGGGCTAAATCCGAAAACCCTTGAAAATTCCAAACTGTATCCTTTGTTTCACGAAGCCTAACATAGGTTCCCTTGCCATGAACCTGTTGAACAAGCCCTTCCTTATTGAGTTCAGCTAATGCTTTTCGGATCGTTGTTCTAGTGATTTGATATTTCTTCATGAGTTGCGTTTCAGACGGAAGCATGTCCATTTCCTTGAAAACACCACTAAGAATTTGCGACCTGAGTATACGTTTTAATTGAACATATAGTGGAATAATATCATTTTTATTTAGCATAATGGTCTCCTGTAGTTTACTTTTTCTTCAATTAACTGCTAAATGTATGTACTTTTTCCAGTGTGCAGCAGTTGTTAAAAATTACAGCTATGATTCCAGCTTCTTGCAGTATTTCTATTCACGTGTCTTAGACATAAGTAATCAAATATTCATCCGATACCGCAGCTGAAGAAAAATAAGACTTTAATAATTAAGTATAACATATTTCACTTGAATGCTGGACAGATTAATTCCATCTTTTTGGTAAACTTGATAATCTCTGTGTTGCTTTTGGTTCGTAAATAACCCAGCTGTTTTTTTTACGACTCCACACAAGCGATTCATTATGTCGGATATTCCTACTTATATCGCCGTTTTATTATTGAGGATGATGGGGAAGCAGGGTGTTTTAACGTGGAGGAGGATGGAGCAGGAGCATAATCAAGAGAATTCACTTCACCACGAAATGTTGATGAAGAAGTGGAAAAAATTTGGGACAGTAAGCTAGATATCCATCTAATTTGTTGTTTCACATTAAATGAAATACAAAAGGTGAATTTAGTAATTATCACCAATAATTAAGATGATAAAGTTTGTACCCTTATATTAGTAAGGATTATTAATAATTATTTAGCATTTTGCAATATTTAATATTGACATCATGAAGTTAATTTGCTAAGTTATAAAAAAGCTTAGAAAGAATTGAAACTAAAAATAATAATTATATTTTTTATGGTAGGTGAATTGATGGTTTATTCAACAATATGAAAGCGATTTAATAATATTATAGTGCAGGAGGTAAATAGAGATGATAAAAGCTTTTTATAATGCAAATATTATTATTGGTGAAAATAAAGATGTAATAAACAATGGTAAAGGCTACATTATATTTAACAATGATAATGGTAAAATAATCGAGGTTGGTGAAAACTTTGAAGAGAAAGCAAGTAATCTAGTATACGATGAGACTTTTAATTTAAAAGGAAATTGGGTTTTACCTGGTTTAATAAATGGTCATGTTCATATTATGCGAAATGGGAGTGCACACCCTGATGCGCTAATAAAAAATGAAAGTATGGAAATGATTACGCTTCATGCATTAAAAAATGCTAAGGAGCATTTAAATATAGGTGTAACATCGATTCGAGATTTGGGGTCTACGGGTTTCACAACATTAGCAGTGAGGGATGCTGTTAAAACTGGTTTATTTGAGGCGCCAAATATCTCCAGTTGCGGAACACCTCTCATCATGACTGGAGGTCATTTTAGAACTGGAAAAGAAGTTGATGGTGAAGTTGAGGTTCGAAAAGGAACACGTCAATTATTGAAAGATGGGGTAGATGTAGTGAAATTATTTGCTACAGGAGGGATATATTCTGAAGGTGAAGAACCTGGCTCCCCACAGTTAACTAAAGAAGAGATTCAGGTAGCAGTAGAAGAAGCACATAAAAAAAATATACCAGTTGCATGTCACGCACAAGGTTTGACTGGAATATATAATTGTTTACATGCCGGCGTAGATACTGTTGAGCATGCTATCTATGCAGATGAAAAGGCTTTAGAGTTATTTGTAACACAAGGTACTTTTTTAGTTCCTACTATGGTAGCAATGGTGCGTATAGCTGAAGGTAAAGAATTAGGAATACCGGAGTATGCCGTAGAGAAGGCAAAAATTGTCGTTGAGACCCACTTTAGTATGTTAGAAAAAGCTGTTGAATATGGAGTTAAAATTGCGACTGGAACTGACGCTGGTTCTCCATGCAATCCACCCGAAGACATCTTCAAGGAATTTGAAATAATGAAACAAGCTGGAATGTCAGAATTGGATGTTATAGAAGCATCTACTTCTGTAGCAGCAGATGCTATAAATTTAAAAAACCGTGGAGTTCTTAAAACTGGTGCTTACGCTGACATGTTAGTTGTTAAGTCAAATCCATTGGACGATGTTGAGAATTTAAAAGAACAAAACATGGTAATAAAAAATGGAGAAATTATTAAGAACAACTAAATTTAAAGGAGAATTTAAATGAAAACCTTAAAGTTCAGTATATTTTTTCTTGTTCTAGTTATTTTGCTAAGTGCATGTAATCAAGAATCGGGCGAGGAAGGAAGTAATGGCGGAGGTAATGAAACACTTACTTGGGGATCAGCATCTTTAGGTTCACAGGGCTATGTCATTATTGAAGCTTTAGCCTCTACTGCAAATAATTATGTCGATGATTTTAGAAATTCAACTATTTCAACTGCAGGCGGTGCAGAAAACATCGTATTACTTAACCAGGAAGAAATTCAAATGGGACAGGCTACTAGTGATGTATTATATGCAGCTACAAAAGGAATAGAACCTTTTCAGGAACAAACGGAATTCAGTCAGGTTTTTGCCTATGGTTATTGGTCTCTGCCGATATTAGTGCCAATGGATTCAGATATTCAATCTATTGAAGATCTTAAAGGAAAAAGATTAAATGTTGGTACAACAGGTGGCTCTTCATCTATTATTGCCAATGCGGTTTTAGGAGAAGAAGGGTACGATATTATCGATGAGATAAATTTAGAACACTTAAACTATCAGGAAGCAGCAGATGCTTTAAATGCTGGTCAAATTGATGCTTCTGTTTTATTCCATATGGCTGGTAATTTAGTTGCAGCTCCTTTCCAAGAATTAGCTCAGTCCATGGGTCTTAGACCATTAGAATTTGACAGAAACATTTTAGAAACAGTGACCGAAAATAATGAAGGATTAAGTATTGAAACAGCTTTAGAGGATACATTTGATTTTTATACAGAGGATGTGGAAGCACCTGGGATGACAGGTATGCTTGTAACAAGCCCGGACACTGATGAAGATATAGTTTATGAGTTAGTGAAAGTATTATATGAAAATGAGGAAGAAGTTCGCAATATAAGTCCTGAATTGAATATATTTGAACTAGATTATGCTGTTGAAGGTTTGGTGAAAGAGTATCCAGTTCACCCAGGTGCAGCAAAATACTTTCAAGAAGAAGGTATATGGGAAGATGACATGGTAATTAGTGATGACTAAAAATAAGGAGGAACCCTCCTCCTTATTTTAGAAAGGAGCATACTAGGTGAATAAGAATAGATTTAAATTAAACTTTGGGTTGATTATCACAATAATCGCTGTGATTGCTAGTTTATACCATATATTTTCCACCCAATGGCTGGTTGTTTCACTTGACGAACATAAAGTGCTTCATATCACTTTTGGTTTAGTTATTGTTTACTTGCTTTCTCTTCAGAAAGTAGAAGGAAAAGCAATTCTGTTCAAAAGGATATTAAGAACTGGATTATTAATAATTGCTATTGGCGCTTCAGCTTTTATCTTTATTAACTACGAATCTATATCAACTAATATTGGACTTCCTAGTACTTCGGATACTATTGTTGGGTTTATTTTAGTAGTAATGGTTCTAGAAGCAACACGTAGGGCGTGGGGATTTATTATACCCTCTATTGTACTAATTGCTATGTTATATGGATTCTTCGGTCAATATATGCCAGGCATACTTTATCATTCTGGCCTATCATTTGAACGTTTAATTGCTTATGCAAGTACAAATTTCCAAGGAATTTATGGATCATTTACCGGTATTGGGGCTAGAGAAGTCTTTATGTTTGTTTTATTAGGAACTACACTGCAGGCAGCGGGCGCTACCAACTTTTTTATGAGAATTGCCCAAGGTGTAGGGGGGCGTTTTCGGTCAGGTCCAGCACAGGCTGCTGTGATTTCTAGTGCTTTTATGGGTTCAGTTTCCGGTAATATTTCTACCAATGTTGCAACAACTGGATCCATTACTATTCCAATGATGAACAAGAAAGGTTTGAGTAGAGAATACGCGGGGGCAGTTGAAGCAGTAGCATCTACCGGTGGCCAAATAATGCCGCCTGTAATGGGGGCAGCAGCCTTTCTAATGGCTACAAACCTCGGCGTCTCCTATGCTGAAATTCTTATTGCAGCATTATTGCCAGCTTTAATTTATTACTTATATTTGGCTGTAAGTATACAGGTTAGAGCGGTTAAAGTAAACATTTCAATGAAAAGTGAAGAAAAGGTAAATACTTTGCAGGCTTTAAAAGAAGATGGATATTTAATGATATCTTTAATTGTTTTAGTATTAGCATTATATTTAAGGGTCCCAGTTACCCTGGCTGCACTTTATGCCATTTTATCACTGTTTATACTAGTATGTATTAAAAAGATTATCGTCCATAATAATTTAAAAGTATTTGCTCAAGATATGGGATCGTTCTTGGTAGAATCTTTAAAGTCGGGTGCAATAAATGGGACAAAATTGGGTTTAATGATGGCTAGTTTAGGTATAATGATTGAATTGTTTGTTGTCACTGGCTTTGCCCAAAGAATGTCATTCCAGATGATTGACATAGCTGGAGGCTACTTGCCTCTATTACTGATTTTAGTTGCCATCACGTGTTTAATATTCGGTTTGGGAATGCCTACTACCGGCGCTTATTTAACAGTCGCTTTATTAGCAGCGCCAGCGATGGTTAACTTTGGTATTCCGGCTATGGTTGCGCATTTTTATGTTTTTTATTTTGCATTAATGGCTGCTGTCACTCCACCTGTGGGTATCGGCGCTATTGTCGCAACAGGTATATCGGGTGGTAACTATTTAAAAACAGCATTGCATGCCACTAAGCTTGCACTTCCAGGTTTTCTATTACCAATCTTTTTTGTTTATAGGCCTGAACTATTATTTGTAGATGCAAATTTATTTGAGGCAATTTTTGCAGCTGTTGCAACTTTAGCTGGGTTAATAGCAATTAGTGCCTTAATTGAATGGCATTTTGTGGATAAAATAAGGATTTGGCAGGCATTGCTTCTGTTGATTGCCTCCTCATTATTATTATTTCCTGAAGTTATGACATCACTTATTGGCTTATTGGTGTTTGGTGCAGTGATATTTATTCAGTATAAACAAAAACAAAGTAATATAGGCTTAAGTTCAGTTAATCAGAGCAGTTAATAAGGTAGGTAAATTAAGGGCTCCCAAAAGGTATGATAACCAACTTTTGGTGGTGCCTTTTCTATCTACCTAATTAGAGGAATGGTTACATCTAATTTGAGAATCTCTGATTACCGGGTTCAATTTACTAGTGGAGAAGTTGTTGCTCGGGGGAAGGCCTTGCCTTTGGCCACAGTGGGCATCATGTCCCTATAGTAGAGTCACCAAGTCTTTTGGCTAAAAAAATTCCATCGATTCTACCCATCTTGATTCAAAAAAGATCAAATTAACTGTCTATTGCCTAACAAGCGTTTACTATTAAAGCTAGATATCCATCCATGTAATAACTCCCTTACCCCCAATAGCTGTTCTTTATTTATACTGAAAAAGTAAAACAAGACATGGGAAAGATTGGGGGCGACGAAGCCTCCTTCATGTACGTCTTGATGCAAAAATTTCTACATAGATTCAGTTAAAATGTTATTGTCCTTTGTGTACAAAAGCTCTACTATTCCTCTGCTACACGTGGTAGTGGATTTAGCGACAGAAGCATCTCTAATCCACTCATCTCAGGCAGCCGTTTAATGAAATTTTTCATCTCTTTCTTTGTACCGAAGCTGAAAGCTGGATCGGGGAAGAAGGATTCTTCATCCTGTGCCAATAAGCGTAATATAACCCCCCATCATTTTCTTCCGAGAGCATGGCAACACCCAACTCCTGGTTTTCTGGTGAAAAAACGGTTGTTTCCACTTTTATGTGATGAAGTGTACCCTCGGCAAAACGTACTTTCTTTTCCGAATTCATTGCATCTCCTTTCAAAATTCTTTTGATACAATAGCTTGACTCTAATTCTTGGAAGCTCTATAACCGGCATTATCGGCTTCCACGGTGGAATAAAACCACTGGACGACATTGGTTGGCGGTCAGAATAAGTGCTGCCAGTAACATGATAGATTCCACTTTCACTGCCTTTAATGTCGTAAGCCGCACCCTCGGTTTCATTGGCATCATAGCTTGTAGCATTGACTACCGTGCTGTTTTCTGAAGTGATTGAATTGACAGAGTTGCTTTCCGAAGTAGTGGTATTATCACTGCTGATTGAAGCGCTTGTACTGCTGGCGCTGAATGGATGTAAGTTTTTCTTTTGGTAGTGTCAAACTGATTCCAAGAGACTACGTCTATGCTGAAGAAGGGCATTGTCTTTTCAAAAGAACCACTTCTAAAAAAAGTGCATGATAAGTAGTCCCTCCTAATTTGAGAGAGCGACTATAAAAATGAGTCTGAATTACTAAGAAAAAGAAAGAGAACCTTCGTTTATCTTGCCAATTAAATCCTAAAATTAATCCTCTGTATCAACTCAATGAACAGTTTAACAACTGGTATAGCATAATCAGTATTCCAAGCAAGTGCTGTTACTTTTTTATGTTGCTGTTTAAGGTGGACATATCGTACGTTTTCATGGATGATCTTTTTGGTGGACGCTGGTACAAAAGCAATTCCCAGTTCGGATGCAACCAATGAAACTAAGGTTTGTTGCTCCTGTGCAGTTTGTGTAATATTAGGATAGAATCCTCCCTTATAACAAAGAGAAATCACGGAATTATAGTACCCTTTTCCCGATGATTCTGGTGTCATTATAATTTTTTCGTTAGCAAACTTTTTTATATCCACAGGCTCTTTTTGGTTAGCTAAAGGGTGTAGCTTTGGCAGGCATGCGACAAATGTTTCTTCCCGTACTGGGAAATAGGAAATCTTTTCATTTTCGATTGGGGGGACTAATAAGCCCACATCGATTGATCCATTTAATAAAGATTTAACTTGTTCATCTGTTGTTAATTGTCTAACGTTTAATGTTATATCAGGATATTGAGAGCGAATTTCTTTAATTATCTTAGGTAGCAAATCATACACAACAGATCCTCCAAATCCTATCGTTATAGATCCTGTTTCTCCATTATGTATTTTCTTCACTGCTTTTACATCTCTATCAATCATCGCCAAGGTCTTTTTTGCTGTTTCAAAGAAATGTTTTCCTGCTTCTGTTAATCTTACCTCTCTGTTGGTTCTAAACAATAACTGAACACCGAGTTCTTCCTCCAGTTGTTTAATTTGCTTGCTTAAGGGCGGTTGAGAGATATTTAATTTTTTAGCAGCCATACTGAAGTTAAGATGTGTAGCAACTGTAATAAAATAACGCAGCTGTCGTAGTTCCATATTACCTCCACTATTCCAAAAAGATATAAATTGTTATTAATTATATATTATACATATAATACATTAATTGTTAGTATTAATTCAATGAAAATTTAGCAAATGGAGTGATTATATGATTTTAGAGATAAGCAGTAAAGAGATAGAAAAAAGACAAAAACTATTTTTCGAGAAAATGCAGCAGAAAAATGCAGAGGTAGCTATTTTATTTAGTACCACAGATATATTTTACTTAACCGGATTTCAATTTAGACCTTCTGAAAGACCTATTGCTTTTTTTGTTGATGAATAATCCGAAACGCATTTGTTTGTTCCATTTATGGAAAAATCCCATGCTGAGGAGTATGCGGTTATTGATTATGTTCACCATTATCCCGAATACCCTGGATTAAAACATCCCATGGAATACTTGAAAGAAGTACTTATTACATATGGTTTTCAAACCAAAAAAATGGGAGTAGATGCCAAAGGCTATAGTTCAGCAAAGGGTTATGAGGGACCTGTAATTACTGATCTTGTGAATGTTAAGAAGATAGTTTCGTTAAAGGGTGAAGTTGAAAGAATACGTTATATTAAGTCGTCTGATGAATTAGAATTGATAAAGGAGTCTGCCAGATGGGGAAATTTAGCTCATAATCTACTTGTGAAATATACAAAAGAGGGAACGAGAGAGATGGAAGTAGAGAGTCGAGCAACTTCTGAGGCAACAAAGGCTATGTTTGAAACACTGGGCCATAATTATAGACCTTATGGTAATCCGGCACATGCGTTTTATCGAGGTCAAATAGGGCCACATTCTGCGTTTCCGCATTCTCAAAATCAGAATGCATTATTTAAACGCGGCTATAATGTTGTATCTCAAGCAGCAGCAGATGTTTGGGGCTATAAAAGTGAGTTAGAACGTACGATGTTTATTCAGGAGGTTAGTGAGAAGCAGGAGAAGTTTTTTACCCATATGTTTAATGCACAGGAGATTGCTTTTCAAACAATCAAACCAGGAATTCCTGCTTCAAAAGTAGAAGAAGAAGTGCAACACTACTATAAAGAAAATGGGCTTACCCAATATGTATTACATCACACCGGCCATAATATGGGTTTATTGAACCATGAAGCTCCTTTCTTTGATCTGGGTGATCATACAATCTTAGAACCGGGGATGGTATTTTCCGTGGAACCAGGGCTGTACGTAGAGGGGTTAGGTGCTTTCCGCCATTCTGATACGATTGTCATTACGGACGATGGAATAGAAAAGGTTACGTACTATCCGAGAGATCTGGATAACTTAATCATTGGTTAAGAAGAAATTTCAAAAGGGAGTGAGTAATTTTGAAGTTGGAAAAGGAAAAATTACAGTCAAGTAAGAAAAGACCTTTTCATATGCCGGATTCCTATATTATTCTATTCATTATGTTGATTTTAGCTACTATAGCAACATATATTATTCCGGCAGGTTCCTATGAACGAGGAGGAGAAGGCCTTGTTCCGACTGTAATTCCCGATAGCTATACAACAGTTGAAAGTAATCCTGTAGGACTGATGGATTTTTTTCTCGCTATTCAAAGTGGAATGATGGAAGCAGCCAATATTATTTTTCTCGTTTTAATTATTGGCGGTTCATTTGCAATCATTGAGTCCACAGGAGCGATAAATACTGGTATAATGCGCTTAATTGACAAAACAAGAGACAAGAAAGTAATACTTGTGATTTCTGTATCTAGGTGTCTTACACACTGCAGTAATTGCATTTATTCCCGTTGGGGTAGTGATTGCAAGAGCATTTAATTTGGATGCTATTGTGGGAGTAGCGCTCGTTTACTTAGGTGCTTATTCGGGTTATACGGTAGCTGGGTTAGATCCGATAACGACCGGATTTGGGCAGGAAATTGCTGGATTGCCGGTATTTAGTGCATTATGGTTTCGGTTTATCATTTATCTATTTATCCTTTTATCATCAATATTATATATTCTTTACTATATTAGAAAGATAGAAAATGACCCGAGCAAAAGTATCATGGGAAAGAATCGATTTAGTACGGATTTACAATCAGAATCTGAAGATCAAACCTTGCCATTTACCCGAACAATGAAATTTGTGTTATTGTATTTTGCTGCTTGTTTAACTATATACACAATTGGAGTTTTTCAAGATGGATGGGGTTTAAACGAAATGGCAGCGATTTTTATCATAATTGGAATTGGCACCGCTATTATTGCGAAAATAAATCCAAATGAGTTTGTAAGAAAGTTTGTTAAGGGTGCTCAAGGAATGGTTTATGCTGCTTTAATTGTTGGGCTGGCCAGATCAATTGTAGTTGTTTTAGAGAATGGAATGATTTTAGATAGTGTGGTTCAAAGCATTGCAACGATTATAGAACCCCTTCCTGCTACTATTGGTGCGATAGGAATATATGTGTTTAATCTGTTATTAAATTTGATCATCACATCAGGAAGTGGTCAGGCTGCGATTGTAATGCCAATAATGGCACCGCTTGCAGATATTATAGAAATCCCAAGACAAGTTGCAGTACTAGCCTACAATATGGGTGATGGATTTACAAACACAATTGCACCAACATCAGGTATTCTGATGGCTAGTATAGCTGTTGCAAGGGTTTCATGGGTCAAATGGTTAAAATTCATGCTACCTTTATTATTCATTTGGATGATTATTGGAGGTATAGCGCTTATAATTGCTCTCGCCATTAATTTGGGGCCTTTTTAATTATCCGTACCTGTCTCATTCTAGCTTTTAGGTTTAGATAAGGTAGGGAAAATGAATGAATAAAAAAAGGTTACTTTCCCTAAAGACATGTAAACTTTGATTAAATCCCACCTGCATTAGTAGGTGGGATTTAGCTGTTGTGTATACTTTAAATAAATAAGAGTGATCCGAAAGTGATTTTTTTCAGCTCACTCTCTACTTTTATGTGTCAAATATAACTAGCATTTGAATTTGTTGCCCCAATCGGTGTTTTGGATAATCATTTCCATTTTGATTTCTTTATCGTAGGATGGCGTTACTATGATGGAGATACAATTGTGAATCAATTTACAAGAAGAATCTTATGTAAGGTTCAAATCGGAGAACGATAGTCAACTGCATATTTTTTAACCGTACTCAGGTACATTCATCAAAATTCAGTAAAAGCAGGACTAGTGAGAAATGTATTTGAAAGCAGGTGGACAAGTGTCAACGAATATATTCATAGCGTACAAATGGTGGATATAGATAGGGGGGGATTTATTTTCACCTGATAGGAACAAAGCAATTGAATTATATATCGAATATATGAAACAACCGAATAATGATTAGAGCCTAGAGGATTTTGTCAAAATAAGAAGATCGGACGATGAAGTGAGAGTATTTTTATATCAATTAGGAATTCGGAATATGCGTACACTGCAGCAAATGGATAAAGAAACCAGGGATGCGGTACTTGCAAAATTGAAGTCACTGAATGGCGTATCACAAAGGCAATTATCACGAATAACAGGAATATCTAAGACGGTAATTCAGCGTGCAGGGGGTAGCATATTCGTCCATACAAGAAATGATAAGGGAGCATAGACCACAGAACCAGATTGGACCGGGGAATCTGTCCCTGTGGTTCATTTTAGGGGGATTATAGAGCTAATTCAAGTATAGTCAGTGAATAGCAATATATTACCTGTGAAAAAAAGTCATATTACGTTGAAATATGTCGTTTGTTTTGTTAGTATTAATCTCATATTTATTTTTCTAAAAATTAACCGTATTTATGACAGGAGGAAGAACAGCATGAAAGTAGCAGTTATTGGTCTGGGAACCATGGGGAGTATGGCTGTATGGCAATTGGCGAAGCGTGATATATCGGTAACCGGATTTGAACAATTTGGGATTGGACATGACCGCTCGGCAGTGGGTGGTGAATCCAGGCTGTTTAGAACTGCTTACCGGGAAGGAGCAGAATATGTTCCGTTACTGAGAAGCGCTAGTAATTTATGGAGAGATCTGGAGAAGGAATCCGGGAATAAATTACTCAGCATGACCGGCGGATTAACGATCGGAAAAAAGAATACAGAGAATGTAAATAATGTACTTACCTGTATTAATGATTTTGATATTGATCATGCGCAATATACTGTGGAAGAGGCCCGCAAGCTTTTTCCTCAACATAAGATTGAAGATGATGATGCTGTAATTTTAGATAAGGAGTCCGGATTTCTCAGGCCAGAGCTGGCAGTCGTCTCAGCTGTTAATGAAGCTGCAAAACTGGGCGCTGAGATTAGAAGAAATCAAAAGGTGGAAGCGGTAGAGGATACCGGAGAGAAGGTTATTATTACTGCAAATAGTCAGAAATATGAATTTGATCAGGTAATTGTGGCAAATGGCTCCTGGGTAAGTGAACTATTGCCGGCATACAATCAGGTTGTGAAGCCACGCAGAATTATCATGAGCTGGTTTATACCGGAGGATTTATCTAAATATCAGGTGGATAATTTTCCCATATTTGCCAGAACCACGAAAGAATATGATTATTTTGGGACACCTACATTGGATAATTCGATGGTAAAAATAGCATTAATCGGTTCAGAAGAAGAGATCGATGATCCTGACAGATTAGAGCACAACGTCTCCACCAGTGAAATAAAAAGGCAAAGCCACTTGGTGGAAAAGTATTTTCATGATATAAATCCTGACCCGGTTCGGTTAAGTGTCCATATGGATGCCTATACACCGGATGAACATGCGATTGTTGGCAAACTGGAAGATAGTCAGAATATCGTTGTGATGTCCGGTTATTCGGGTCATGGTTTTAAATTGGCTCCGGTAATGGGAGAAATTGCTTCCGATTTAATCGTGCATGGAAAAACAGCGCATTATATTGAACACTTTAATCCTTCACGGTTTAACCGGAAATAAAACCTGTATAACAGTTAACCGTTGCAGTCTTATTTACAAATCACTCAGAAAAAGAAATGGAGAGAGCAGCAATGAAAAAAATAGTTTATTCTTCTTTTATCATTTTTCTTTTAGTTTTGGCAGCATGTGGTGGTGGGGAGACAGAGGAATCAGGGACTTCGGAAGCGGCAGGCGAATCAATGACACTTCGGGTTGCCGGACAGAATAATGAGGATCATCCCAATACGATCGCTTTAGAGAAAATGGCGGAAACAATCAGTGCGGAAACAGATGGAAGAATCGAGATGGAAATCTTTCCTGCCAACCAATTGGGAGATTATACATTAATGTATGAAGAAATCAGTAAAGGTACCGTGGATATGGGGTTGATTTCCACACCTACGCATTTGGACAGCCGATTGGAAATGAATATTTTACCTTATTTGTTTTCGAATTATGAGGAAGTAAGAGAGCATTTTCAAATGGACACGTTCTTTGGAGAAACATTACAGGAAATTCATAATGAGCAAAACATCCAATTACTCGGGTTTTTTGCAGAGGGCTTTGGCGGAATAGGAACGACCACAGCAATTAATGAACCAACGAATCCGGAAGCTGATAAGGATGTCCTCTTGCGCGTACCGGGAATTGATATTACAACGAACAATGCACAAAATTTAGGATTTAACACGGTGTCTGTTCCATATGCTGATTTGTACCAGGCTTTGCAATCCGGCACTGCTGAAGGGTGAACCGGTGGCCATCCATTGGTGAACTATTTACAGTTTGGAGATATTATTAACCATATTATCAATACAATGATTTTTTTGAAGCCACTCATTTATTGGTGAATAAAGATCTTTTTGAGGGCATGGATGAAACGGATCAGCAAATCATTCAGGAAGCAAGTGATGCATTGACTAATGATAGTTTCGATGTAGCGGAGCAAGATGAAGAGGAATACCGGAATAAAATGGAGGAAGAAGGAATTGAAGTAGTTGAATTTTCGGATGAAGAGATTCAGCAGATGGCGGAATATGCACGGGAACATACTTGGCCTACAGCTGAGGATTCTATTGGTGAAGATTTATTAAATGACCTTCTAGAACATATCCAATAGTATAGGAGGAACAAAATTTGAGTGCAATTGTTAAAAAAACGATGAGATATTTAATCAGTTTGCAGAAAGGGATCATGATTTTATCTGCCATTTTGATTTTAACAGGGTTAGTCAGTACTGTTATTCTACGCTACGTATTCTCCACTGATTTATACGGGTTGGAAGAATTAATTATCATCCCTGCATTTTGGATGTATTTCATAGGTGCCTCCTATGGCACCTATGAAAATAAACATATATCAGCCGATATCACAAAGGTTTATATAAAGAGTGAGAAAGTAAAAGGGTATATTAAATTATTTGGTACGTTGATCAGTTTAATCATTGCGCTGGTCTTTACCTATTGGTCGGGATTGTTTATTGGATGGACAGTGGATAGTGGAGCAACATCCACTGCATGGAACTACCCATTATATATACCGCAAAGCGCTATTTTATTCGGCTTTCTATTAATCACATTATATACTTTTTTGGATCTGATTAAGGAATTCAACTACGTAAAAAAACTGAACAAGTAAGGGGAATATATAATGGGTGTATTTCTATTAATTGCACTTGCGATATTAATTGGATTATTAATCATTGGGGTCCCTGTCGTATTTGCCTTTTTGGGGGCCACACTGTTTTTGGTGATAGCTTTGGGCTATGATCCAAGTTTTTTGCTGCCCTACGGCTATAGCCAATTAAGTTCCTCTGTCCTGCTGGCGATCCCGTTATTCATTATTGCTGGGAAGCTGATGGAATATGGGGGAATTGGTAAAGTAATTATTGAATGGACAGAATTATTGGTTGGGAAAATTAAGGGTGGATTAGGAATTGTATCCGTGGTTGCCTGTGCTATATTCGGTTCTGTTTCCGGAAGTGCAATGGCAGCATTATCCACTGTTGGTTCTATTATGTTTGGCAGATTGGACGAAAGAGGCTATCCAAGAGGCTTTGCTGCCACACTTGTTTCCAATGCTTCTGTACTTGGTCTTCTCATTCCACCTAGCGGCATTATGATTCTTTACGCCTGGTTAAGTAATCAGTCTGTACTGGCGAGTTTTTTGTCTACAGTTGTACCGGGAATCATATTAATGACATTGATGAGTATTTTTAATGTCATTTATTTAAGAAAGGCAGATTTAAAGCCGGCTTTAACAGATCATTCCTATGCTGAATTAAAAGTCAACGAAAGAATGAAGAAGTTTGGCATCAAGACGATGGTTGCATTGCCGGGAATCGTAATGCCCATCATTATACTGGGAGGTATATACGGCGGAATTATGACAACGACAGAAGCTGCTGCCGTTGCAGCACTGTATGCAATTCCGGTTGGCTTATGGATCTATAAAGGGTTGAAAATCAGAGATTTTAAGAAAGTATTTATTGATGCGGCAACGACAACCGGGATTGTAATGGTCATGGTTTTTTCCATTATGATATTAAGCCGGATCTATGTGATGGAGGATATTCCCGGCTTGATCACGAATCTGTTGTTTTCGATAACGGAAAATACTATTATTCTATTACTCATGTTAAACGTATTTATGATAATGATTGGAATGCTCATGGATGATGTGAGTGGTGTGCTATTAACTACACCAATCCTGCTTCCGGTGGTCACGACTTTAGGGGTGGATCCGGTCCACTTTGCAGCTATTTTGGCGGTGAATCTTGGTATGGGAAATGTTACTCCTCCAACCGCGCCGTTATTATATTTTGGCGGGCAATTAGCGAATGCTCCCATTAATGAGATGCTAAAACCAACATTATTAATTATTTTGTTTGCCTGGTTGCCAACCTTATTAATTGTTACGTTTATTCCTGAAATATCCTTATTTTTACCTGAGCTTTTACTGGATTAATGAAATGAAAGGGAGGCTGAAACGTTGTGGATTATGATGTTATTATCATTGGAGCAGGGACTGCGGGTATGTCTGCCGGCTATTACTTATCCGAAAGAGGACAAAAGGTGGCGCTGATTGACGCTTATGATCCCCCGCACAGTGAAGGCGCACACCATGGGGATACGCGGATTATCCGCCATGCTTATGGGGAAGGAGCAAACTATGTTTCCATGGCATTGCGGGCAAGTGAATTATGGGCTGATTTAGAAGAAAAGGCTAATAGAAAAATTTTTTATAATACCGGTGTGTTAAATATAGGAACGAGAGATTCTGACTTCTTAAATAATGTGATCCATACTGCTGAGGAATTTTCCTTGCCGGTAAAGATATTTTCAGCAAGTGAAGTGAATGCAAAATGGAGAGGGTTTCAATTGGATGATCACTTATTGGGCTGTTTTGAAAGTGGTTCAGGCGTTTTGTTGAGTGAGGAGGCAATTAGGGCATATCGGGAACTTGCCCTTCATCATGGAGCGACATTGTACTGGAATACAATGGCAGAGAAAATAGAAGTGACGGAAGCAAACGTGAAGGTAAGTTTTAATGGAGAGCATATTACCGGTAAAAACCTGTTGATTACGACAGGGAAGGGAACAAATAAGGTGCTGTCCTTATTGGATGTGGAACTTCCTTTAACACCAACAAGAAAAACTTTTTCCTGGTTTGATTCAAGTGAAGATCTCTATCATCCCGGTGTTTTTCCTGCTTGGAGTTATGATGACGGTAAGCAAACATTATACGGGTTTCCAAGTATAGAGCAAGCCGGATTGAAAATTGGCCGCCATGATGGTGGTATACCGGTAAACCCGGAAAATGAGCTCGAAGGATTTGGTACACACCCGGAAGATAAAAATGATGTGATGAATTTTGTAAATAAGCATTTTTCCGAGCCGGGAAATCATAAATCAGGGAAGGTCTGCACATATACTAATTCCCCTGATGGCGACTTTATTATCGATCGTTTACCGAGATACAGCAATATTGTAGTTGCATCTGGCTTTTCTGGACACGGCTTTAAATTTGGCAGTGTATTCGGTGAGATCCTCAGTCAAATGATCGTGGATGGTTCACCAGAATTGGATATATCCTCTTTTTCTTTGGCGAGGTTTTAGGGAGGGGCTGTGCCTGGGACTGCGCTAATTGCTCGTCCTAGCGTAAAGCGTTGTCACTCCCCGAATTTTGTCAAACTGTGTCGATTTGAAATTGAAGTCGTAATATTCAGAATCGAATGGGTAGACCCCCGTGCATACATTCTGCTGTTTTGGGGTGTATAATAGATGGTAGGACTATTATACCTTGAACTGGAAAAAGGATGATATTTTATATGAATATACAAGATACGCTGGCGACAGGGGAGCTGGTGAAAGGGCAGGTTGCTGCCGGGAAGGGTGGGCTGGCACGGGAGGTTACTTCCATTGAAGTCATGGAAGTACCGGAAGTCATGAGCTGGGCATCTCCCGGTGTTTTAGTAGTGACGACATTTTATTCCATTAAAGAAGACCGCGACAGGCAAATTGATATTGTGCGTGGGCTAATTGATCTAGAGGCTGCAGGGATTGTGATTAAACTTGGAAGGTTTGTGGAAGTGATTCCGCAGGCGATGAAACAGCTAGCCGATACATATGATTTTCCGATTATTACGATTCCGAAAGATGTTTCCTATATTGAGATCTTGACCCCACTGAATGAAAAGCTGTATAAGGAAAGGCAATGGAAAAAGTCGCAGTCGTTTGCGCCATTACAGGAGATGGAACAGGCTGATTTCTCCTCCCTGCACGATGCATTGGAAAAATTAACGGCAATTGTGCAATCCCCGATTTATCTGGAGGACAGTAATGGGAAATTGCTTTACACGACAAAGCATTTTCTCGGGGATGAGTGGCGGAAGGATTCCCATTTATTTTCCCTGCCGACTCACCCATCCTACGCTGATGTATTGAAGGAATGGCGGGAAAAGTCGGGGGCGGAACCTTATTTCTTTTTTCAACTTCCCGGTTCAAGGAAGAGAATTATATTGCCGCTTTTTTGGGATGGGGAGTTATTTGCATTCCTTCATATTATATTTGTCGTACCTTCCATGTTTCAGCATATGTGTGCCGGGCATATGAGAAAAATCAGCAGCAAATTAAGTCATTTGTTTATGATGGATCAGGTCCAGCGGCAGAAAGTGTATATTGATCATATGGAGCAAATGCAAAAGGTTAGAATGGATTGGGAACATTTCCAGGAACATGAGGTGATCGGCATGATGCACTTCCATGATCATTGGTTGGAGCAGACGGAAGATGCTACCGGGGTCATCGATTATGGAAGTATCATGCAGCAGCATATCAATCAATTGATTGAGCGGCTCCAGGTTGGCCATTTCATTTCATTTGTACGGCGTCAAAATTTTTTTGCGATGATATTCGGGGAAGAAGTGGATCTTACAAAAATCGTAACAAGCCTGCCGGAGTCCGTGAACACATTTAATGAAAAGGAAGGCATGGACCTGCATGTGTCTGTCAGTTTTCCTCTGAACAGGCATATTGACTTTGACAGCCAGCTTCATCATGTGATGAAAACGATGGAAATGGGGCTGAAGTTCAAGCCGGAAAAAAATGTGTATACGTTTGACCAGTTGGGAATGTATGAGATTTTGCTTACACTGACATCCAATGAGTTTGTCACCATGTATGCGGAAAATGTGTTGCACCCATTAAAGGGAGAGGATGCCCTGATGGAAACATTGAAAGTGTATTTGGACGAAAACGGCAATATTTCGCGCGTGTCGGAACTGTTATTTATCCACCGGCGCACATTGAATTACCGCATTGAAAAAATAGAAGAAAGCCTGAATATGGACTTGAAAAACGCAGAACACCGGTTTATTCTGAAGTTCTGTACGACGATGAGAGATTTGTTATAGTCTTTTGTTGAACAGTAATATATCAGTTGTGAAAGATGTGAAATAAATCCCTGTATTTATTTCGCATTTTTTTTATTTCATTAAATGACACAATCTTTATAATGGTAAAAAAGGAGTAGTATCAATGTTAGGAATAATTCGGGTATTATCTACAGAAAATTTACACATATTAAGGGAACATGGAAGAAAGATGGAAAATGATTTTCAGATCCAAACCGTGTCACGCTGTATAGAAGATCAACCGTACGGTATATATGACAGTGCTTCTGAAAAAATCGCAACACCGAAAATTGTGAAGCTGGCACGAAAAATGGCGGATGAGGATGCAGTGGATGCAATTACGATCAGCTGTGCTGCAGATCCGGCGTTGGAGGAAGTGCGGCGGGCGGTGTACATTCCGGTGTTTGGTGCGGGTGTTTGCGGTGCGTACGCTGCAAGTATGGTCGGCAGCCATGTTGCCGTGATTGGGATTGCGGAAGAAGTACCGCCGGCAATGAAGGAGGCACTCGGGAACAAATTTCATTCCTATTCATTTTCCGAACATGTCCGAAAAACGACGGATTTATCCAAACTGGGTGCCAAAGTGGCATTGTGCTTGAAAGCAGAAGAAGCGGTGAAACAGGGGGCTGATGTTATTTTATTTGCCTGTACCGGATTTTCCACGATTCATCTGAAGGAATACTTACGAGACAAGCTGTCAGTTCCCGCTGTTGATTTAGTAGAGGCGCAAGCTGTTGGTTACAGTTTGCTCCGTGGAAATAAAGCGTTTTAAAGGAAAGGGAGACATGACATTATGACATTAAAACAAACGTTAACAGCTTTTGATATGCTGGATGACTCACTCGTGACAGGAGAAAGTGTTGCAGCTGCATTTCATTCTTACTCGCATGTCACGGTTACAACAAAAACCGTAAAAGGAGAGAGTGGGAGTACTGATTTCATAAAGATTGTGATTACAGGAACCGATGGGAAAAAGGCTGGCGGAAATGCCCCCACGCTAGGGATCATCGGCAGGCTGGGCGGCATTGGCGCCAGACCGGGAAGCGTCGGCATGGTATCGGATGCCGATGGGGCGGTAGCTGCCATTACGGCTGCACTGAAACTGGCGGATATGAGTGAAAAAGGAGATTCGTTACCAGGGGATGTAATTATCACTACCCACATTTGCCCGGATGCACCGACACTGCCGCATGAACCGGTGGACTTCATGGATTCCCCGGTGGACATGCCGACGATGAATCAGTACGAAATCGCCCCCGACATGGACGCCATTATTTCCGTCGATACGACAAAAGGGAACCGGGTCATCAACCATAAAGGCATTGCGCTGTCCCCAACGGTAAAAAGCGGTTATATTTTGCGGGTGAATGAGGACTTGCTGCGGATCATGGAAATGACAACCGGCAAGTTTCCGGTAACCTACCCAATTACGATGCAGGATATCACGCCGTATGGAAATGGCGTCTATCATATCAACAGCATTTTGCAGCCGAGTGTTTCGACGGATGTTCCAGTGGTTGGATTAGCGGTTACAGCGGAATCAATTGTTCCGGGGTGCGGCACAGGTGCCAGCCATGAAGTGGATATTGCTTCAGCTGCCAGATTTACCATTGAAGCGGCGAAGGAATTTACGGCAGCGAAATTTTCTTTTTATGATGAGGAAGAGTTCGAGCGATTAACGGAATTATATGGATCGATGAAAATATTGCAAACCGATGGGAAAACAACCCGGTAAGCATTGATAGTGATTTTTTCAGAAAGGAGAATGACGATGCGTTATTTGGATGAAGAAGCAATTAAAGATATTGCCCTTGGAGCTGCCGTGCTTGGTACAGGCGGCGGTGGCGATCCGTATATCGGTGAGCTGATGGCCATCCAGGCGGTGAAACAGCACGGGCCTGTGAAAATGATTGAATTGGAAGAAGTGTCGGACGATGCGCTCGTTGTTCCCATCGGGATGATGGGGGCGCCGACAGTTTTATTTGAAAAAGCACCAGGAAAAGAGGAAGCAAAGAAAGCTTTTGAATTAATGGAAACGTATCTCGGCAAAGAAATATATGCCACCATGCCGATTGAAATCGGCGGGGTGAACTCTCTGCTTCCGGTTGCGATTGCCGCAAGACTGGGACTGCCGATCGTAAACGCGGATGGCATGGGCCGGGCGTTCCCCGAGCTGCAACAGGTTACTTTTTACTTGGACGGAATTACGAACAGCCCGCTCGTGATGGCGGATGAAAGAGGAAATACTTCTATTTTACAAACCATTAATAACTTATGGTCGGAAAGGATTGCCCGGAGTATTACCGTAGAAATGGGCGGTTCCGCTACGGTAGCCCAATATTCCGTTTCCGGGAAACAGGTGAAGGACAGCGGCATTGCCCGAAGTTTAACGTTTGCGGAAGGCATCGGAAAAATTATTCGTCACCGTAAAAAATATAAACTTCATCCGATAGAGGAAGTGCTTGAATTTACAGGCGGCCATGCCCTGTTTCGGGGGAAAGTGGTGGATATTGACCGGAAAACAACGACCGGATTCGCCAGAGGCGTGGCAACGATCGAAGGGATCGAGGACGATAAAGGTAAGAATGTAAACCTGCATTTCCAAAATGAATTTTTACTTGCCGAATCTGATGGCCAGCCTGTCTGTATTACACCTGACTTAATTTGTCTGTTGGATCATGAATCCGGAAGGCCGATTACAACAGAAGGTCTGCGCTACGGTTTGCGTTGTGTTGTGATCGGTATTGCCTGTGACGACAAATGGCGCACCGAAAAAGGAATTGAAACAGTAGGTCCCGGTTACTTTGGGTATGATATGGACTATACGCCGATTGAAAAACTGCTGGAACAGGGAGGTGAGGCGCGATGAGCAACTATCGCATCGGTGTCGATGTAGGCGGCACAAATACAGATGCTGTTCTGCTGGATGAACAGATGAATGTCATTGCCGAAACAAAAAGGAAAACAGAAGCGGATGTCAGTCAGTCGATTGCCCTCAGTTTGAGTGAAGTTGTCAACCAGGTAAATATTCCCAGGGATCAGATTACCCATGCCATGCTGGGAACGACACATTGTACGAATGCCATCGTGGAACGGAAAAACTTAAACAAAGTCGGCATTATCCGGATTGGAGCCCCGGCAAGTTTAGCGGTGGAGCCGTTAATCGGCTTTCCAGAGGATTTGCAGCAATTAATGGGGGATCAGGTTTTCGTCGTACAGGGCGGCCATGAGTTTGACGGAAGGGAAATTGTCCCCCTTGATGAAGACAGTATTGTTGAAGCGGCGGAAAAAATGAAAGAACATGTTGATTCGGTGGCAATTACGTCCATCTTTTCCCCGGTAACCCAAGCCCATGAAAAACGCGCAGTGGAAATTGTACAGGACGTTCTCGGAGCAGCCATTCCCGTTTCCCTGTCCTCCGAAATAGGCAGTGTCGGGTTAATCGAGCGGGAAAATGCAACGATCCTCAACGCTGCAGTTGTCAACGTCGCAAAATCCATGGCGGAAGGGTTTATCGCCGCGGTAAAAGCAGAAGGGATTTCCTGTGAAGTCTACTTCGGCCAAAATGATGGCACATTAATGTCTTTGGATTATGCCATGAAATATCCGATTTACACGATTGCCTGCGGACCGACGAACAGCCTGAGGGGTGCTTCCTATCTCGCAAATATCGAAAATGGCATCGTCCTTGATGTAGGAGGAACCACGGCAGACCTCGGGGTACTTGTTGACACTTTTCCACGCGAGTCTGCACTTGCTGTCGAAATCGGTGAAGTCCGAACCAATTTCCGTATGCCGGATTTGGTTTCCATCGGTTTGGGCGGCGGTACGATCATCCGCGTACAGGAAGACGGCACTTTTGAAATCGGACCGGACAGTGTCGGTTACCGGCTCACCGAAAAAGCGCTCGTGTTCGGCGGCGACACGTTAACGACGACGGACATTGCAGTCGCATTGGGAAAAGCAGACATTGGCGAAAAAAAACATGTGGAACATCTGGATAAAAAATTAGTGGAAAAAATTTATGCAGAAATGGTGGATATGGCGGAAAAAGCAATCGATCAGATGAAGACAAGCCAGGAGCCGGAGCCAGTTATTTTAGTCGGTGGCGGAAGCATCTTATTTCCCAATGAATTAGCAGGTGCTTCCACTGTCATCAAGCCGGAAAACTTTGGCGTAGCTAATGCGATTGGTTCGGCAATCAGCCAGGTTAGCGGGCAGGTCGAGCGCATTTATTCATTGGATCAAACTGGCCGTGCAGAAGCATTGAAAGAAGCGAAACAACTGGCGCTCGATGAAGCGATCGCTGCAGGTGCGGACCCGGCAACGTGCAACATTGTTGATGTTGAGGACGTCCCTTTAGCCTATCTTCCAGGAAATGCTACGAGAATCAGAGTGAAAGCAGCAGGAGATCTAAAGAAGTAATACCCAAGTAATGTATGTATAAATAGAAGGGGGAATATGAAATGGAAGAAAGAGAAGATCTCATACTAAAACCGGTCCCAAAGGAAGATCGTGTTGGCTGGCGAGCACCATTATTTAACGTTCTCGGTACAAATATCGCTATTTCCGCATTAATGGTAGGCGGTACGTTAATTTCCGGATTAACATTTATGGATTTAATTTGGGTATCCATTGTCGGAAATGCTATTCTGATGATCATTATGATTATTCAAGGAAATATTGGCGCCCGAGAAGGAGTAAACACGTATGTCATTGCTAAAGGCCCGTTCGGGGAAATTGGCGGGACATGGGTCATATCCCTCATCCTGGGTATCACCAGTTTCGGCTGGTTCGGGATCCAGGCAGGCGTCGCCGGGTTATCGGTTAGGCAAATCTTCCCGAATGTCAATTTAACTGTAGCTGTCATTGTTATTGGAATTTTAATGGTCGTTGTAGCGTCGCTCGGTTTTAATGTGATGGCGAAATTTAATTATATTGCGCTGCCACCGTTAATTATTTTAATCGTTTGGGCACTTACCCGTTCTCTCGCCGAGGGAGGCGGTATGGAGCCGGTGCTGAATTATGTGCCGGAAAACGCGATCACGCCCATACAGGGAATTGATATTGTTGTCGGCTTAATTATCGTCGGTGCCGTCATTTCCCCTGACTATTTGCGTTACACCAGAGGAATAAAAGATGTTGTCATCGTCGGATTTGTCGCCGTTGCACTGGTAACATTTTTCCAACAGGTCGCTTCCGGAATTATGTCCGTGAATGCACCTACACATGATATTACAGAAGTGCTCAAATCATTAGGTTTCAGCTGGGTTGCTTTTGTTGTGTTAATCCTTGCAGCCTGGTCAACGAATTTGGCCAATGCATACTCAGGCGGTCTGGCACTGAAAAATCTATTCCCAAATATCAAAAGGCTGTATTTAACGCTGATTGCCGGTGGTATTGGCATCATCCTTGCTGCCTTCAATATCATTGATGTATTCACAGGCTTCTTGAGTTTTCTCAGTATGACCGTATCGGCCATCGCCGGTGTGATTTGGGTAGAGTATTATTTTATACAAAAGAAAAAACTGGTGATCAGAAAAGGTGTTAATTGGCTCGCAATCATTGCATGGCTTGGCGGGGTAGCTGTAGCTTACTTTACCACACAGCTTGGTTGGGGAATTCCACCGATTAATTCGATTGTTGTAGCAGGACTGCTTTATTTCATTCTGGAAAAATCATTTGACACAGAAGCGAAGAACAACACGGCATAGAATGGAGTGGTAAAAATGGCAAGAGAAGTATCGATTGGAATTGTACAAATGGAACCCAAGCTTGGGGATGTGGAAGCAAACTTGCAAAAAGCCGAACAATTGATGGAAGAGGCGGCAGATAAAGGGAGCAACATTGTTTGCTTCCCGGAAATTTTCAATACAGGGTACCACCTTGCAGAGTTGAAAGAGAAGACGAATGAACTGGGCTTGGCGTACTTTGAGCGAACCGTTGAAGTACTAAGCAAAGCAGCCAGGAAAAATAATCTTTATGTAATTGCACCTATAGTGGAAAAAAGAGATCTTCATGGCGTTGCCTATAATTCAGCACTGGTATTTGACCGGGAAGGCGGGCTGATGGGAAGTATGGCCAAAACCCATTTATGGGCATTGGAACGTTTCTATTTTAAAGAAGGGTCGGATTTCCCTGTCTTTGATACGGAATACGGAAAAATTGGAATTGCCATTTGCTATGATGCCGGCTTTCCGGAAGTCTCCAGGAGTCTATGCCTGCAGGGAGCGGACATTATCTTTGTTCCGTCTGCTTGGCGGATTGAGGACGAGGACATGTGGGATTTGAATCTCCCGCAGCGTGCACTTGAGAACATATTGTTTACCGTTGGTGTCAACAGCGTCGGCAAGCACGACGGACTGCGTCTATTTGGCAAAAGCAAAGTATGCAACCCACGCGGTAAAGTGTTGAAAGAACTTCAATATGACGAGGAAAAAGTGGAAGTTGTTCGAATAGATCTCGATGATATAACAAAATATAGAACGGAAATTTCCTATCTGCGGGATCGGAAACCGCATATTTATGGAGGGTTGGTGTAGAGTGGGGGGTGCCCCTCTGTGCGCGGGTGCCTGTCACTCCCTGTTTGAATTCATGAATATAAAACAGAAGATTGGGACCTGGTTAAGATACAAATGTAAAAGGTTCATTTCTTACCATGAGAGCGGACTGCCATTGATGTTGGAACAGGGTGGATGAAGCATTATTAATATGGGGGTGTGGAAAGTTATATTGCTGCGCCAGGATCTTCTGCTTATTCCATTTCGAAAGGAGCTCTATTAATGCTCACGAAGCAAGCTGCATCCGATTATTTCAAGGACAATATTCGAGTGAATATTGTATGTCCCTGTTTAATAGATAATAAAATATTGGACGGGGCACCTGTCAGCCGTGAAGAACTCGCCTCTTATGTTCCGATTGGCCGATTTGGCAAGCCCGAGGAGATTGCTCCCCTCTTTGCGTACCTGGCAAGTGAAGAGTCATCCTTTGTAACTGGATCATCATTTACGATAGATGGCGGACAAACTTCCGTATAATTTGGTTAGAGGATGGAACTTTTATCTGAAGTTCTGAATGAAATTAGACATAACAAGCAGATTTTAGTTTGCTTGTTATGCCTTTATTTGATTTTATTAAGGTGTTACGTTTTCTGCGTTCACTATATTATTTTCAGGTCTTTGAAAAATGAAATTATTTCCACTGATTAATCAAACTATCAGACTGAGCATAAAGTTCATCGAAAGCCTTTTGGGAAATTAGATCATTTTCTTGTTGATAGTCAAGTAAATCTTGAAACCCTCCCATATGTCTGACTACTTTTTCACCTTCCTCTTGATTTTCATAATGGCTCACAGCACTCAAGTGAGTCGCTAGAAGACGAACGGCTTCATCAGATTTGAATTCTCCTTCTTCATTGAAGTGCTCTACAAGATCTTTGATTTCAGCTGCATTTGTCGGATCAGGAATCAGATCTTCACAATCATAAATACGCTCCGCTGATACCATCCCATGACTGAATTCTGAATCTAACAACAAGGGGATCAATCCACGTAATGGCTGCTCCATCGATACGAAAATCCCCTCATTAATTTGCTCTACCTCTATACCGTGTGCATTTAGACGATCTCGCACACTCGGCGTCTGCCCATCCTCGTTCGTATACTGATTTTCGTCAATTAAATAGCCACATGGAGCGGGATCCAGTATCATCGTGGGAGGCCGATTGACCGGTGGGGTGACCGGAACGTCACGCATACCATCGAGGTATACCGGTCCTTCATTGTTACTTGCAGCAGTCTCCGTATTAATAATTGCTTGTTGTATGGCAGGTATGTTCTCCTGATAGAAGTCCAGCATCTGACGGAAAGACCACAGCTGCGTATATACACGACGCTGCTGATTTTCAGGAGTAGTCACAAGCGTGTTTTCATCACCTTCTGCTGGGCGTGTCGGCCCCGGACGTCGCCGTGTCTCAACCAATAACCCGACATGGTTTTTCAACCCGGCAGTATTTTGTAGTAATGCCTCCCAGCCATCCGAAGGGGTGAGAGGGTACTGTAAAGGCCACCAACCAGCGTTTGTGGCACTGCCAAATAGTTCACCGCGTGTCATGATATCCTGAGATAATGCCCAAATATCTTCCCCGACGTTGGGACTGCGAGCCCACATCGCCGATAAATCAGATGTGCCTGCAGCTTGGTATTCGTGACCATCTATCACCAAGTCAGGCTGATAATCGCGCATTACTTCCGCCAAAGCAAAAGTTTCAGGGTGTCGCAATAACAAATGATCACGATTAAGATCTTGGCCAGCAGAGTTCTCTCGGCTATTTACTGCACGTCCATCCGGATTTGCAGTTGGGGCAATAAGCACCGTCGTATCCTCTAATACATCAGAGACTCTCTCATCATCGGAAAATGCCAAATCGCGCAGCAACATCAGGCATGCTTCACGTGGTGCTGGCTCAGTTCCATGAATTGTGCAATTAACCAAAACCGAGGGAGAATTAGCAATCTCCTCGGGAGTACTTGGTACAGGGTCGCCTATAATCAACAAATTGAGCGGCCGGCCTTGTGCGGTTTGACCGACTGTTTCAAGGTTTACACGATCACTGTTTTCAGCGATTTCCTGTAGTAACTGTTGTTCTCCATTGTGTGAAGTCCACTCCGCTCCACCATTAATCTCAAATTCAGTTCTGTATTGATCAGGACCGATTGGTTGTTGAGTGTCTGAGACTACCGGATCCGACCACTCACCCGGGATACCAGCGGAAACTGCCCGGACACGCCATTGATACTCTTCCCCAAGAACGAATCCAGAATCGGCGAAAGTGAGTTCATTATTGGTATAGCGGTTGGGGAACCATCGGCCAACCACCTGACCAAGGTCGTCCGGCTCATTGCCGCTCATCAGTGTCCGCTCGATCTCGTATTCAGATGTTTCGTCCAATGGGTCCCAGGTTACCGTGGCAAATCCGTAATCCTGCTCCACATTTACCCCAGTAACCTTATCTGGTTCCTCGGGTGCTGGTAGAAAGCCTTCCGGAGCACGCGGTGCGGACATGCCATCCGTGCCAACTGCAAACCAGGCCCACTCATTAACAGTATCAGAACCGAAGTGGCCCACACCCACACGTCCACTGTTCAGAACGCTGTTGGAAGCCTCAATCATCCAATTATCAGGTTCGTCTTCCCCGTAAAGCCACACTTTAGCGCGCAGCGTATCATTTTCACGTTGCAATACCACTTGGTACCAGCGATCCGCATAGAAGTTATCAAAGGGAACCGATGTGATTGAGTTGAACGCACCTGCCGAATAGCGGTTCAATCGTAGTGATCCATTTGAAATGTCGACGTAATAAGATTCTGTCGCACTCGCATCCCCATTGACATGCAAGTGTAATTGGAATTTTGTATTCGACATCGGAGACGGTGCACGTACCACTCCGGCCACCTCGACATCCCCCGTGACTTCACCAGGTTCATCAAAAGTGACAATTGAACGCGAAGCCGTACTCGGTTCATATACCATTCGGCGTGGCTCGTCATGAATCGTGAACTCTGCTGGGTTCCACTGCGAAGTCCATTCAGCAGGCTGCTCACCTACTGTATGCTCTGAGAAATCAGTCTCATACTGCGCACGTGACGTCTGCTCATATTCAATATTGTTTTTGTTGTTCTGCGCCACCAGTTCTGTCGATGGATTCATGGTCAAAACCATGGATATCATTAGTACAAAAAGTAACATTTTTTCCATCATCTTTTTCCTCATAAAATCCCCCCTCATCAAAAAAAAATTAAACCACCAAAGAAGTTGCCACGTTAAAATATAACAAAGACTTTATAGATTAACCCCCTGTACAAGGTAATACCTTGTACAGGGGGAACTCTCAAACTTTTTATTTCCTGTTGTAAAGTTTATTGCCACTGTAGAATCAATTCATCAGCTTGGTCCATGAGCGTGTTATATGCTTCATCAGAAATAAGAGCATTGTCTTGTTGATGATTAAGCAAATCCTTAAGCCCACCTTCCAAGTGTTTGACGACTTTCTCCGCTTCCGCTTGATTTTCATAATAACTAATAGCTGTTAAGTGAAGCGTTAGGGCGTAGGGAGCTTCCTCATTAGCGAATGCTCCGTCGTCTTCGAATTGTTCAACAATGACTTTTATCTCGGATGCACTGATCGGTTCCTCTAAACCGTCAAGCGCATTATTCAACGATCTTAATGCGTTGTCGACTGTCGTTTGTGTGGCATCTGGATCATCCAGCACGTCTTCGGCTTGCATCAATGCATCCTGCAAGACTTGCCAGCTATCTGCGGTGTAATCCTCCTCATTCAGGTTTTCAGCATAGATGTCATCCACACGATTCTGAAGTTCTGTTTTATCGACTACAGGGTCGGGGTCGAGAATGTCCTCTGGTGGACGGGGTGCTTCTTCACCCCCGGTGCCAACACCGATGAATGCCCACTCATTAACTGCCCCTGAGGTGAAGTGACTCATGCCAACTCGCCCTTGATCAAAGGTATTGTTATAAGTCTGTACCATCCATTCTTCAGGTTCGTCCTCACCATTTGGCCACATCTTCGCTTGCAGCATCTCTCCTTCACGCTGTAGCACCACTCTATACCAAGTATCCTCTTCCACAGTAAAAGGTAATTCTGTACCTGCGAGGGCTCTGTGTTGTCCGTCCTGGTAACTAGCAATTCTTACTTGGTTGGGGCGACTACCAGCACTTGGGCTTCGGGCATCGAGGTAATAGGCGTTTTCGCTGTCACCATCATCAGAAATATGGAATGCAATCTGGAATAGCGTGTCTCCAGCCTCCGATGCACGTACTAAACCTGACACTTCAACGTCACCTTGGACGTGTCCCTCTTCACCGACTTCATCCCAGGTCAGCGCCCGACGATTACCATTATTATTGACAAAGTGATGCAACCGCCTAGGGTCATCTTTTACTGTCCAATCGCTGTCATGCCAATACTGTGTCCACCCTGCAGGTTGCTCACCTGACTCGTTGATGGAGAAATCAGTAGCGTATTGCGCCGGTGGTGATGGCTCAGGTGGCAATGGCGGTGGTTCCACAGAACCAGGGTCACTGCAGTCGTTTAATCGCTTTCCATTGACCTCGGTGGATGAGGACTGCTCGTCTAGCAATAAGGGAATTACTGTCATCATCGGCTGAGCCATACTGACGAAAACACCATGCTCACTGACCTCCTCAGTCTCCAGTGAAAACAACTCTATATGCTTTTCAATCTGTTCAGCTTGAACACTGTTGATGAGATATCCGCAAGAATGTGGATGGAAAATATCCTCTTCAGCTGGTGTGTCCCAATCTGCACCGCCGAAATAGAACGGGTCGGATTGAGCTTCTCCCGCAGCTTCTTTACGGAGCGAAGCCTCTGTCACTACTGTGGTAACATCCTCCCGACGCTCTCGGTGGAACTCCAGTACTTCATGAACAGCGTGTATTTGCAGCTCAACACGCGCCTCCGGTGTGGCGTTGAACGTCTCAATCAGCATTGCTACGCTATGACGCAAACCTAACATATTGCGCATGATTGTCTGATCTCCACCACCTGCGCCTCCGGGTGAGCCGTACACGTCAGTGTCATAACCGGCATCCTCAATTGCTGGAAACACGTAATCCTCGATCATCTCTACATTCAGGTCACGCAGCTGTTCATCTACATTAAGGTTCCGTGGCCACGACAATTCTAGGCGTGGAACCTGGTCAGGATTATTTGGAGTGCTTGGACCTTCATGCGCGTCAATGGTAATGTCGGGTGTAAATTCTTGCAACACTTGTGCCATCACCTGAGTTTCGGTTGCCATCAGGTTAATATGATCGCGGTTGGGGTCAATACCGAGGGAATTGGCACGTATATCTGCTTCTATCCCGTCTGGATTGGCCGATGGAATAAACAACACTGTTGTCTCACTCAACTGGTCAAGGAGGGCTGGGTCGTCGGTGAACGCCAAATCTCGCAATAACTGTAATGCCATCTCTCGACCTGCTGGTTCGTTACCATGCTGTGAACCGATGATCAGAATACTGCTATCCTCTGAAATGTTCTCGTCTGACGGTGGCTCAGGGTAGCCCATTCGTACCAGATGTATAGGCCGGCCTTCCACCGACTCGCCAACTGTGGAATAAGTCATTCGTTCTGATGCATTAGAAACTGCATCCAAAAAAGTCAATTCCTCGTTATGTGTGGTTCTGCTCTCACCTTCACGATCCTCAAATCCGGTCGTTGGTGGGTCAAGACTGTCACCACTGACTTTTGTTTCCAGTCCGGCAAGTGGGACCATAGCCAGCAAGAACAACAAGACTAAAAAAAATATTATATTATTTTTCAATTTATGCATTTCATCATAGCCTCCTTAATTGATTTTTTTCACGATAAACCTTATTTGAGGTTTTATCTCTTCCTGAACAGATAATATAAAACTTCTACAAGATTTGTATTTATAAGAACTTATCACCTCTTTTCTACAGTCATTTATGAAATCTATTAATATGTTTTTTTATTTTATATATTACATCCCCTTCCTATTAAATTATTATTCTTTTCATAATATATTTTCTAGTTTGATAACAAAAAATCCTTTATTATAAAATAAATTAGTAAAATAACCTATTCTAATTAAAAATACCTATGCATTTATATGAAAGGTGATAATAGTGCGAAGGTGACGGTATATTAGTAAGTTAACATTTCTTTTAGGAAGATTTCGGTGTCAAAGTTATGTAAGAAGGGGAACTCGTTCGTTGGCTAAATCTTAGTGGCGATGATCTAGTTTTGCATGTAAGGAAACGTGCGTTAGATTGTGGGAAAGATAGCTGGGGTGATGTGCGGCTACTTTGGAGAATGCCGGAGTTAGTGCTTACTCCAGCTCGTTTTAATTTTTTAAGTCCTTTAATTTTAAATCTGATAGCAGGCATAATACAGCCTGGAATTAATTCACTAATTAAGTCTGATAAAAATGTATATATAGTTATCTAACAATACAAGAGCCAATAAGATCCATCTTATCTTCAGCATTCTCCAATTAAAACACATCAGATAAGCAATTAGTTATGCATAATATAAATTAATATTAGTCTACTTATACTAACTTCATAATAGGTTCATATTGACTTAATATTTACCCCCTAAGCTAAGAAGGGTTATGCTGATAGTTTTCCAGGATCCGTATGCTTCATTAAATTCTAAACTCAAAAAAAGGTGAGAATGTCGGTGAACCACTAAGAGTACATAGAATTGGAACAAAAAAAGAAAGACATGAAAAGGTTCTGTATTTGCTTGAAAAGGTAGGAATGGAAAATCTTCTCACATGATGAGATATCTACATTCATTTTCCGGCGAGCAGCAACAAAGAATAGGTATAGCTCGTGCACTATCACTCAATCCTAAATTAATCGTATGTGATGAACCTGTTTCTGCCTTAGATGTATCCGTTCAGTCACAAGTTGTTAATCTATTTCAGGATATACAGAAAGAATTCCAATTAACTTATATGTTTATCTCACATGATTTGTCCATTGTACGTTATATAAGTGATCGAGTTGCCGTTATGTATCTTGGTAAAATTGTAGAACTAGCAGAAACAAACGATATTTATGAAAATCCAGCTCATCCTTACAAGAGAGCTCTTCGCTCGGCAATACCAGTCCCGGACCCTGTTGAACAAAAATCACGTGAACGCATTATCTTAAAAGGTGACGTGCCTAATTCTGCATCCCCTCCAAAAGGATGTCGATTTCATACGCGTTGTCCACTTGCGACAGATTTATGTGTGGAGGAAGAGCCGGTATTTAGGGAGAAGAGTGAGGGGCATTGGGTTGCTTGTCATTATGCATGAAATAATGGTGAACAGAGGAAAAAACTTAGAAAGCCTTTGTATTTTTTAGTAAAAAGGCTTCTGTGTATTGTCAAATATAATTAACTAGTAAATAATTCATATTATTTGTAGAGATTACCCATATGTGAGAGTATTAATTTCAGCTTTACTTTCACAACCACATTTGGAGTTGATTTCTTAACTAAACTTTACTGAAGGAAATTATAAGAGCGGGATACATCGTTTTATTATAGCTAGTTGGATAAAGGATAAAAATTTCTATGTAAGCAAAATTATTGTGTGTAATCAAAAAGACTGGGTATAATAGAAATATAAGTAGTTACTTAAAATAACTATTAGGAGGAATTTTAATGGGTCGTTTATCAGATAAAGTAGCAATTGTAACAGGTGCAGCTGATGGACAAGGTGCTGAAGAAGCACGATTATTTGCAAGAGAAGGGGCAAAGGTCGTAGCTACAGATATCCAATCAGAAAAAGTTGAATCTGTAGTAAAAGAAATTAAAGAAAATGGCGGAGAAGCTATTGCACTAAAACATGATGTTGCTAATGAAGATGAATGGAAAAATATTGTAAATAAAGCAGTTGAAGCCTTTGGAAAAGTAGATGTATTAGTAAATAACGCAGGAATCACAGGTGATTTAGCTGCAAAAGCCGGTGATACAGATACTGCAGAATGGGATAAAGTTATTGATGTCGATTTGAAAGGTGTCTTTTTAGGTATGAAATATGTCATTCCTGAAATGCAAAAAGTTGGTAAAGGATCTATCATCAATATTTCTTCGATTGCTGGCTTGATCGGGAATGGAGGCCCGCATGCTTATACAGCAGCAAAAGGCGGCGTGAGGTTAATGTCCAAAAATGCGGCTGTAGATTATGGAAAGGAACAAATCCGTGTTAACTCCATCCATCCAGGTCATATTAAGACACCAATGACAAAAGACTTTCTTGGTAGTGAAGAGCTACTGAAAGGACAATTAGCAAGGATACCGTTAGATTGGATAGCAGATCCAATCGATATTGCTAATGGTGCTTTATATTTAGCTTCAGATGAATCTAGATTTGTGACAGGGACAGAATTAGTTATTGATGGAGGACTTACCGCTAAATCATAAGATTAAATCTAGGTCTGTTATAGTGGTTAGTGGCTATGGCAGCAAAAAAACTTAAAAATGGTTTCGATTATCGGTTCTAGGTGATCGAAACCATTTTTTATTCGTGTATTAGTTGGGTTAAGCATTAGAGTAGACCAGAATACAACAGCTCTGTGTGATGTAGCTGTTTAGCTGCTTGAGCATATACATACCTTTTTTATTGGTCCAATAACGAGTATGGGGTATGTATCCTCATGAATCTGTTTTGAGTAGAATTTATGTAAATTCGATAGCCCGTCACTTAATACCATCCGACACACAGGGAAAATTGGGTTCGACAAGGTCCCCTTTTTTGTATGTCTTGCTGCAAGAACTGCTGCAAAAATCATGTTAAATATGTTCCATATTGCAGTTTCCGTGTATTCAGTTATTGCTTCATATATTTCCGCTAGTTCACCGTGCGCCTGTTCCGCCTCTTCCTATTGGGATAGACCCACGTTCGCAGCTTTCAGGTTGAAAATTTCCGCTAATAATTCCCCATTCTCTGTGACGGCTTCTGATAGTTCCTGTGCTGTTTGAGCTTGAGGGGACAGACTTTGTTTTCTCTATTTCCTATAGTGACTTTCTGATCCTTAAATAGGATTCATTTATTGTTGTTTTTGTGATATCCTTATTCATGTTATAGCTCCTTATAATTGGGGATTTGGACAAGATTACTATCCTAATTATAAGGCTTTTTTTATAGTTGCATACATTATATATCTATATTGGGAATATTTGATTTCTAAATAAGTTGCTTGACAAATCGGGTGTTAACTTAATGCAATGCTGGTGAGTATTCTTATATATTATATATTTTACATGGAGGAGAATGTCATGACTGAAGTTCTAAAAAAAGAAATCCAAAAACTAGAAAAGGAAAATAAAGAACTAAAAATGGTCTTTCAACTAAATTCAGATGAAATATTCGTGACTGATGCAAATGGAATTTGTTTGATGGTGAACCCTATCGCAGAAAAGCATTATGGACTTGAAGGAAATCGATTAGTAGGGAAAAGTGTTTCTGAAATGTTGGAAAACAAACTATTTTACCCTTCAGCCACATTAAAGGTAATTGAAGAGCGCATTCCTGTAAATCTAATTCAATCTACACATGATAACAGATGGCTACATGTAACCTCAGTTCCTGTATTTGATGAACAAGGTAATCTAATAAGAGTAATATCAAATTCACGTGATATAACCGAGTTATTTATTTTGCGCCAAAGAGTAAAAGAGATGGAAAAAATAATTGAAAGGTATAACAAACAATTAGAAAAGCTAAGAAAGGAAAACGATGATTCTGCGGATGGCATTTTAGCCAAAAGTGAAAAGATGAATCATATTTTAAATCTAATTGATCGTATTGCTCTTGTTGATTCAACCGTTCTTTTGTCAGGAGAATCAGGAGTAGGAAAAACAAAAATAGCAAAGTTAATTCATAATAAAAGTCCGAGAAAAAACAACCCCTTTATTGAAGTGAATTGTGCCGCCATTCCTCCATCTCTTTTTGAATCAGAATTATTTGGCTATGAAACCGGTGCGTTTACTGGTGCATCCTCTACAGGTAAAAAGGGTTTATTGGAAGCTGCCAAAGGAGGAACAATATTATTAGATGAAATTAGTGAGCTTCCTATTGAACAGCAAACAAAACTTCTTCAAGTAATTCAAAATAAGACTTTTTTCAGTGTGGGTGGGAGAGAATTAAAACAGGCGGATATACGTATTATTGCAGCAACAAATCAAGATCTTGAAGAAATGGTAAAGAGAAAAGAATTTAGAGAAGATCTTTATTATAGATTATCCGTTGTACCGATACACATTCCTCCACTAAGGGAAAGAAAAGAAGATATTTTAAATCTCACAATTAATTTTCTTGAACAAATAAATATAAAGTATAATTTTAATAAAGTGATGTCTCCAAAAATATTAGAAATGATTTTGTCTTATGAATGGCCTGGAAACGTAAGAGAATTAGAAAACGCAGTAGAACGACTAGCTGTAGTATCTGAGGATTCTGTTATAGATGCTAATTTAAGATTTCTATTCGATAACAACTATGATAATGATGCTATTTCTTTAATTGAAACATTAGATATCGAGTCACAACTAGATAATGAAAATGATACTAGCTTAAATGAAATGATGAATATTGTTGAAGAAAGAATAATTCGTCATTATGTAGAAAAACTGGGTTCAACTAGGAAGGTCGCAGAAGTATTAAAATCGAGTCAGAGTACAATTAGTAGAAAATGTATAAAATACGGCATAGCTACCCATTAATAACGACCCGGGAATGAATCAATGAGAGTTATTTTGACCCACTAATGAATCAATTGCGTTGTAATCTTCTATAACATCAACCCTTTAGCAATTGGCATGATATTTGCATTATAATAAATGACATCATTGAGAAGGGTAGGAGAGCAAATGGTAAAGTACATCAAGCAAATGGAAGATATACAAGTTAGTGAGGTGAATGATTTAGAACAGAATGTAAGTACAATCATAAATAATGTCCACAAAAATGGAGATCATGCATTAAGAGAATACACAAAGAAATTTGATGATTTGTCCATAGATGAATTACGTGTTTCCAATGAAGAAATCGAAAATGCAATGAAAGATACTCCAGTTACACTTTTAGAGGATATTAAGTTTTCTATCGAACGTATTAAAGCATTTGCAGAAGCACAAGCGAACACATTAACGGAATTTGAACAAGAAATGATACCCGGGGTTTACTTAGGGCAAAAAGTTATACCTATTGAGTCAGTAGGTGCATATGTACCTGGTGGAAGATATCCATTGCTATCTTCTGCGCAAATGGCTATTATCCCAGCAAAAGTCGCAGGAGTTTCAAATATTAGAGTAGCCACACCGCCTACTAAGGATGGTGTTATTCATCCGGCTGTTTTATGTGCGATACATTTATCAGGAGCTGATGAAATTTTTTCAGTTGGGGGTGCGCAAGCAATTGCTGCATTAGCATATGGAACGGAAACGATTAAACCTGTAAATAAAATAACCGGACCAGGAAATCGCTTTGTTACTGAAGCTAAAAGACAAGTTCATGGTCAAGTAGGCATTGATTTACTTGCAGGACCGAGTGAAGTTTTAGTTGTTGCGGATAAATCAGCAAAAGCAAATTATGTTGCATCTGATTTACTTGCACAAGCGGAACACGATGTTGAAACACATGTAGTTTTAGTAACTGATAGTGAAGACTTAGCAAACAATGTTTTAGAAGAAATAGAAAACCAACTAACAACACTTCCTACTGCTGAGGTAGCTAGAGCAGCTTGGAATAAAAGAGGCCAAATTATTTTAACTGAAAAGCTTGAAGAATCTGTTCAAGTAACAAATGAAATTGCCCCAGAACATTTGCATATACAAATAGAAAATGCTTACGAACATAAAGACAAATTTACTAATTATGGGTCGCTCTTTTTAGGAGAAAATTCACCAGTAGTCTTTGCAGACAAGGTCTGTGGTACAAATCATATTTTACCAACAAAAGGTGCAGCAAAATACACAGGTGGTGTTTGGGTAGGTACGTTCCTCAAAGTAGTCACCTATCAGCGAGTTAATGAGACAGGTGTACAACAATTAGCGCCACATTGTATTAGACAGTCTAATCGCGAAGGGTTGATTGGACATCGCCGCTCCGCAGAAATTAGATTAGATGGGAAAATTTCTCTGGAATAATAAAAAATATCATTAAGTTTTGTCATGCAAAATTTTGTTCATATCAAATAATAAATCATTCAATATTATGAGGGAGATCATTATGAGAAAAGTTTATGTATTACTCTTTTTGTCAATTGTTTTATTGTTGAGTGCCTGTGGAGATACAGATGAAAGTGGAAGTCAATCAACATATATTGCATCAACGGGATATCCAAATACAGATGGATCTGTTGATACTTTTTCCATACCAATATTAGAAAATGTAATGGAACAATCAGATGCGGTAGATTTTGATATTTTTACAGGAGGAGAGCTTTTTGATGCAGACGATGCATTAGATGCGTTAAATTCTGAATCCATTGATATAGAGATGGTGCTATCACCTACTTTAGATCCGCAACGATTCCCTTATTCCAGTGTTGTGGGGTTGCCGTTGTTAGAATCAGATGCCAGTGTAGCAGCTGAAGCGATTCAAAAGTTAGTAGAAAGCGATGTTGAAATTAGTGATGGAAAGACATATTATGAACTTGAATTCTCGGATAAGGATTTATTTGCTTTACCTATTCATCCTACCGAAACATATGTTATTTCTACCGCAGGAACAAAACTGGATACATTAGATAATTTTAATCAATCTGTTAGTATTAGAGCTAGTTCAAATGTTCATGAAATGTTTATTAATGAATTAGGCCTTTCACCAGTGGCGTTACCAGCAACAGAGATATATGATGGTTTAAGTCGTGGCTCTATAGATGGTGTTATGCTAAATGTCCCTGACTGGCCACCGTATGGAGTCGATGAGCAGACAGATTATACGCTTACGGGGCTTAGCCTAGGACACTTCCCTGTATTCTTCTCCATGAAGCAAGAAACTTGGGATTCTTTTCCTGATGATGTACAAGAAATATTTAAAGAAGAAGCGAGTGAGTTAATTCAATCTGGTCCAGAAGTTTACAAAGGTCAAGTAGAAGAAATTTTACCTGAGTATGAAGAAAATGGTGGAGAGTTAACAGAAGTTACTTCCTTAGATGCAGAAGTTCAGGATAAAATTAATCAAGCGATTTTTAATACATGGGAAAATTGGATAGAAGATTTAGAAAGTCGTGACCATGCTGGAAAAGAAATCGCACTACTTTGGAGAGACTTAATTGTAGAATCAGGTGGAAGCTTACCGCAAGAAATCATGGATATGGAGTAATCATAAAGAAAAGTTTTTATTATTACTTTGATTTTAAAATTCTTTAATACAAAAGTGTTTGAACTTGCTTAAATGAAAAACGAGTTCAAACACTTTTAAAAAGGCTCTATACAGTATTTAACAAAATATCATCTCGCTTAATCAATAATGAAGGGAGTAATATAATATTGGAAAGTTTATTAATTATTATTCCATTCCTTTTATTAATCTATTTATTAATTGTTGGCCAATACATTAGCTCCCTATTTTTATCAATGGGGATTTTAGGTATCTTTTTATTAGGAGGAATGCAGCAATTAAATGGATTTTTACAAAGTGATTCTTTTACACAAGTAGCCAGTTATTCACTTACAACAATTCCTCTGTACATTTTAATGGCTCAATTTGTTATGGGAACAAGAATAGTTGAAGATTTGTATGGTTTAGCATTTAAAATATCGGGCGGAAAAAAAGGGTCACTAGGAGTAATTACGATTATAATTGGTGGTATGCTAGGTTCAGTATCTGGCTCTAGTTCAGCTACCTCAGCAACAATGGCTAAGGTATCTATACCAGAGCTAAAAAGAAAGGGATATAGTGATCAGTTCGCAGGTGCGACAGTAGCAGTAGCTGCTGCTCTTTCTGCAATAATTCCTCCGAGTGTTATGACGATTATTTATGCAGTTGCAGCTCGTGTACCTATAGGAGAAATGTTTATAGCTTCTATCGTTCCTGGTATATTAATAATCGTCATTTTTTCTTTCATTCTCCTGTTATATTTAAGAAAATACGAGCCTGAAGTACCTGTAGTAGATGAAGAACAGGTGGAGGATCCGCCTAAATCTCGTTACATTATAGCTATAACCATGGCAGGAGCAATGGCGTTAGCGATTTTTGGTGGGATTTTCACTGGAATATTTACACCAACGGAAGCAGGTGCAATTGGAGCTTTCCTTGCTTTCCTTATGGCGGTATTATTGAAACGGGTAAATAAAGAATTTTTAAAAAATACGCTGACGGAAACGACAAAAATTACTGTCATGACAATGTTTATTGTAATAGGAGCTTCTTTATTTGGACGCTTTGTTTCATTGTCACTTCTTCCTAGAAAGATAATTGGTTTATTAGAGCCCTTACAAAGCACGCCTGTGCTGATTTTAATCATTATATTAGTGTTTTACTTTGTTTTATTTATGTTTATTGATAATATAGCCGTTCTTTTAATGACAATACCTATTATCATGCCGATAATAGAAAATATTGGTGTAGATCCAATATGGTTTGGTGTCATGGTAATGGTTTCTTGTACAATTGGGCTAATTACGCCACCAGTTGGCACAAATGTGTTTATTGTAGGTAGTACAACAGGGATATCCATAGAAGGAATGTTTAAAGTTACGCTTATTTTTGCTATAATCACATCGATAATTGTGCTTGGATTGTTGATTTTATTCCCTCAACTTATTACTTGGCTACCAAGTATAATGATGAATTAAAAAATGGTGAATAAGTAAGTGTATTCATGTTTGGTTGGGACTTGAACTTCAATTATAAAATAAGTCAAAAGTGATTATCCCACTAGCTCAGAATGAGTAGACTTGGTAGTTGTGCACAACGATATTAAACGACTGAGCCACTCCTCCTTAACCCAGTACTTGTTGAATGAATGGTCATTAGTCCCCATTCCGAATATTTCAACCTGTTCGGTTGTCAGGGGAGCTATTCTGAGCAAAAGGGATACTCATTAAGTCAAATGATAAAAGAACAACTTAAATATTGGGGGTGGAATTATGCAATATATAATGAAGACGAATAAATTCATTCAGGAAATTGGCAAAAATATAAGTGGATTAGCAATATTGTCTATGATGATTATTATTGTATTAGACGTAGTAATGAGGAATATTTTTCAAATATCTATCCCCGGTTCATATGTAATCATCGAAAATTTTTTAATGCCAATTGCTATTTTCCCTGCATTAGGTTATGTATATATGGTTCATATTTTACCTAGGTTAAGTGAGTTTATTGAAAGAAGATCGAGACGCTTTGAAAGATTTAATAGGTTTTTGCTATTGGGAATTGATATCATTGTTTTTGGGTTATTAACGTATTATACGTTTTTATTCTTTCTGGATGGTTATAATAATCAAATTGCAATACCGGTAGCCACAAACTTTATACCATTGTGGCCAATATATTTTTTAATACCACTAGGATATTTTTTAGTGTTACAAGAAGTAATACTACAACTCATACAGGAAATAAGGCTCTCACTTATGAAATAATCCAGTGAACCATGGTGACAGCTGCCGTGGGCCTTGTAGTAAATCTTCACCAGCGTGAGTTTCCTACCCTTTGTAAGAAAGGCATGATATTACAGGCTTTAAAGTTTTCGTATAAACTTAATAAGCATCTGAGTACTAAGTTGGGTCAAACAAACGATCTCACCTGATTTGGCTCGTTTCCCCCGGATAAATTGGATAGCCGGCACTTCTGAAATCAGATGGGTACAGTTACAAATAAGTAATTGGAGGAGGCAGGAAAAGCAGTTACGCGTCACATGATGGATTAAGATCTATTGTCCTCGAGTTTACGATTTTATGACTTGACCAATTTCGCGACGTTGCCACAATGCATGAAAAATCGGATTTAGTGAAAAGTGGGAGGGAAAACAATAGCGAAATGATTGATAGCAATTCGCGTTGGTTCAGATGGTTACAAAAAAGCTCCTTTTTCCAGTGCCGTCATATATTTATGAGGGAAATCAAGTAAACAGTGCGAGATTTGTTTTTTAAACAATTAAAGGACAAATTGTCCGAATTTCAGATAGCTGTTGCAGTGTTTAAGATTGCCTTTGATAAGGGAAGTAATACAAAAAAGAATTTTGCCGAACTGGATGCCTCTGAGGTTCAGTATATGGCATTGTTATCATTGGCGTGTTATAAAGGTTTGGTGAACACCTAATTAATGTAGAGTTTCATACCCTGGGAGCTTCTTCCCGCGTTCCATTCCTAAGTTAGCTTCATGCATAATTCGAGCAACTTTCTTATGATTCATCATAGTGCCTTTTGATTTGAATTCCTTGGTGATCCGTTTGGCACTGTAGGTATTTTTATGCTCTCTGTATATTTTTTTATTTGACCCAGCAGCTTCTTTTCTTCCTTGGACACGATTTATTTAACATGCTTTAAATAAGCATAATAACCACTTTTGGACACACCAAGTACACGGCATAAAAGCACCACAGGATAGTGATGAGCCTTTCTTAAATAAGAATAGCGTCATATTTTTTTGCTACTCGTTCTTTTTGAGAAAGGCCTGAACGAGGAGAATTTGATTTATCGGAAGTCTTACTAACTGATGGTACTCTGAGATAGGGAAAGCCTATTACGCGGGGAAGCGGTTAGCAGAAATTGAATCAATCGAAGGAAACATGAGCTTCATTTAAAGGAAGATTTCGTCCCTTAATTCAACGTAAGGAGAAACCAATCATGAAAACTGGATTAGAGAGAATAGCAGTAAAAGCTCAACAAGATTCAAACCTACAATTTACATCGTTAGCACATCACATTACAAAAGAACTGATTTGGGATAGCTTGCACCATATGCCAAAGAACGCCTGCCCGGTATTGATGTGTCACAAGAGATATGGCTGCAATAGACTTTGAAAGTTGGATTGGCGGGATGATGAATGTAACCCACAGGAAAAGTTATAAACCGACCGCAGTAAGAAGGGTTTGGATACTAAAGCCTGGGAAATTGGGAAAAGACCAATCGGTGTACCTGCGGTTGCGGATAGTGCGTTACAAAGAAATACGGCAACGGTACTTTCTTCAATTTATGAACAAGACTTTCTAAATTGTTCATTCGGCGGACGACCAAACATAGGAGCACACAATGCCTTAGCTACACTTAACGAAACAATTTCAGGCAAGAAAGTTAGTTGGGTACTAGAAGCCGATCTAAAGAACTTCTTTGGCACCTTAGATCATGACTGGGTAATTGATTTTGTACAACATAGGATTGGTAATCCCAGAATCATAAGTATAATCGTAAAAGCAGGCGTAATGGAAGGTAAAGAAGTGCATGTCAGTGAGACTGGGACACCGCAAGGGGGTTCAATAAGTGCACTGTTAAGCAACATTTATCTACGTATTAGATTTATGGTTTGGCGTTATTGGTAGTAGAAGACAGAAGAGCTATATAACATGGGAAAAGTTCAATGAGATTAAAGAGATTTTCCCTCTGGAGCGTCTTAAACTTTCATTCCGTTTTCGAAACTGAAAATGTACGCAATACTGTGAAATAATTTCTGTAGAGCCCGGTGCGGGAAATCTGCACGCCGGGTTCTGTGGGGTTCCAGGTCGCCAATTGGGCGACCATTTCTACCCGGAGGCAGCCACACAAGTGGGTGCCTTACTCTCTGTCAATCAGCTTTTGCTATACGTTGTTGGAATCATGGCATAGCAGTTGTATTTCAATATTTTTTCCATGCTTCTTCCAACCTTAGTCCTTATTACTATTCAACAATATTAATGTTATACTCTTTTAGCCAAAGATTAACTTGGATTAGGTACGCCATCATTTGTGGCCCAGTCATTAACTGCCCGAACCATGGCGATGGATAGCTTTTACCGCCCGATTCTGCAATTTCCCTAACCTTCCCTGCATCAATTAACTCCAATAATGGGGAGGATGTGTCATCAAGAATGTTCAGTAACCAGGTCTTTACAGCTTTCGTATAATGTGGGTTGTGTGTTTTGGGATATGGACTTTTCTTGCGGTATAATATCTCATCGGGTAGCCAGCCTTTTAATGCTTGCCTTAAAATTCCTTTTTCACGGTTATCGATCATTTTCATTTCCCAGGGGATATTCCAGACATATTCCACGAGCCGGTGGTCTGAGAAAGGAACGCGAACCTCTAAACTTGCGCCCATGCTCATTCGGTCTTTGCGATCAAGCAGTGTTGACATAAACCAGTGGAGATTCAAGTAAAATAATTCCCGCCGTCGCGCTTCTGTTTGGCTTTCTCCATCAAGTTTCGGCGTTTCTGCAATCGTCTGTTGATAACGCTCGTGCTGATAAGCAGGTAGCGTTAATTTCTTACGCCAATCCGGTTTCAATATTTTTTCGCGTTCCTGATTATATTGCATCCATGGAAAACCTTTGTGAAACAGCAGCTCCTGATTATGAAACCACGGATAACCTCCAAAAATTTCATCCGCACATTCCCCGGATAAGGAAACAGTTGCCTTCTTTTTTATTTGTTTGCAAAACCAGAGAAGCGAGGAATCGACATCAGCCATCCCAGGCAGGTCCCGGGCTATCACTGCTTCTTCTAAAGAAGCAACAAGTTCCTCCGTATCAATCACTTCCGAATGATGGTTGCTTCCAAGTGTAGACACCATTTTTTTAATCCAGTGTTCGTCAGCGTTGGGCTGAAATTCACTTTTCATGAAATATTTATCGTTGTTGATATAGTCCACAGAAAACGTATCAAGTTTTCCTTTTCGATTCTTTTTATAGTAATCGTTTGCTATGGCGCTAATCGCACTGGAATCAACCCCTCCGGATAAAAAAGTAGAAAGCGGTACATCAGAGACAAGCTGACGAATAACGGAATCCACAAAAAGGTCTCTAACTTTTTCAGATGTTTCATCCAGTGTATCTTCATGGGCTTTACTTTCCACATCCCAATACCGCCATTTTTTTAAACCATTCTTAGAAAAGCTAAGCGCATGACCAGGTCTGAGCGAATCAATCCCCCGAAACACACCATGGCCCGGTGTTCTTGATGGACCCAGCCCAAAAACTTCCTGGAGCCCTTCCAGGTCCACTTCAGCTTTTATATGATTATGAGCAAGAATCGCTTTCTGCTCTGAACCAAAAAGAAATCCCTCTGATGATACCGAATAGAAAAATGGTTTTACACCTAAACGGTCACGTGCAGCAAACAATTGCTGCTTTGCTTCATCCCAAATGGCAAAGGCGTAAATACCATTTAAATATTTGAGACAGTTTTCCTCCCAGGCTATATATGATTTAAGCAGTATCTCCGTATCGGAATGGGATTGAAAGCGATGGCCAAGCTTCATCAGCTCCCTGCGAATGTCTTCTGTATTATATAACTCTCCGTTATAGCAAATAGTATAATCACTGTCGTCATATTCCCGGCTCATTGGCTGTTTGCCTCCAGCCGGATCTACTACGGTCAACCTGGTATGACCCAGCAGACAATGACGGGAGGACCAGACATTAAAATCGTCCGGCCCCCTTTTCACCAAAGTTTTCGCCATTTTGTCTACAGTACCAATCTGTTTCGTTAAATCTTTCTGAAAATGAACCCATCCGGTAATTCCGCACATATTTCTCACCTCTCTGCTGTATAAAAATATTGTATGCACTGAAAGCTTGCCCCATGTTACTATACAAAATCTGAGTTTATTAGTTGTTAAAAGAAATAAAATTATTTAAACTAAATATTTAGCAATGGCGGTTATCCTTACTTCAGGCTTAAAAGGCATAGAACAGCAATTGGAAGCGCCGGCGCCAATCGAGCAGAATATTTATGAAATGGATCAAGATGAAAGAATAAGAAACGGAATACAGGATCTTCCTGCCACACTACATGAAGCAATAAAGTTATTAAAAACGGATCAAGTGATCATCGGAGCGATGGGAGAGCACATAATAGACCATTTTCTTGAAGCGAAGGAAATTGAGTGGGATATGTTCCGTACAACCGTACATCCATGGGAAAGAGAACAGTATTTAACGTCTTACTAACATTGACATGACAACTTTGAACTGAATTTAATCGAAGGATTATGGGGTTGGTTGAAAAAAACAGTAATTTTTAATGTGTTTAATAAATCCGTTAATGAGATCCGTGAAGCCGTTCAATCATTTATCTCAGAAAACAGCAAGAGTCCTGGTGCCATAGTTCGTAGGTTGTGTACTAAATTATAATTGTTAAATTCGATTTATATAGTACAAGGGTATAGAAAATCAATAAACATTACACACAGGATAAATTGTATAAGGATTAATAACAATAAGACAAATTTAAAAGAAACATTCAGCGCTTAATAAGTCTGCTTATCGGAGAACAGCTGCCGATTTTCTTTATAAATAATTGTCGCATAACCTTCTTGCCTACTTTTCTTTCGATTGTATTATTGAAAGGTAAGGAGGCTTTTTCATATGGTGGATTCATTTAAATTATTACCACCACTTATTCCCCTGCACACCAGGCACCAAGGAAATAAATTGCCTCATAAGTGGAGTAATGGGTCTGTCTTTTCGATAAATCACTGAAATATAGCGGTTAACTGGCATTTTTGGGACTGGTCTTGCAACTAAGTGACCATGTTCAATAAAGGTGTTTACAGCACGTTTTGAAATGATTGATATACCGGATTTCATTTTTACCATTGTACATATAGCTTCAATAGAACTAAGTTCCATTTTAATTAATAATTTAATATTTTCATCCTGACTCCAACGATTGATCATTTCCCTTGTTGATCCTTGTTTATGTAAAATAAATTTCTCTCCTTGCAGGTCATCGATTGTTATAGCTTTCTCTGTGTTTAACGGATGATCCGGAGAAAGAATAAGCACTAAATCATCATCTGTTACCCTATGGATTTCTAATGTATCATCATGCATGTTCTGTTCAGAAACAATACCAAAATCTATTTTTCTCTCTTTAATCATTTGTACAGTTATTGGTGTGGACTGTACCGTCAAGGAAAGGTGGATATTCTGATTTTTTTCAGTGAAAATACTGAGAACCGGAGGAAGAATATAATTTGCTGGAATGTGGCTTGCCCCAATTAGTAATTCCCCTCTACGATAAGTTTGATAATCTTTCATCACTCTTTCAGTTTCTTGTACCAGTGATAGTATTTCCGCGGTGTAGGTCTGAAGCATTTTTCCTGCAGGTGTCAGGGTAAATATATTAGGCCGTTTATTATATAATTGAACCCCGATTTCCTCCTCCAGTTTTTTCAAATGAAAAGAAACCGTAGGCTGTTTAATTCCAAGCTCGTTCGCAGTTATTGTGACACTTTTTGTTATGGCAAGCTTATGGAAGATTTCCATTTGATGTAAATTCATATACGTACCTCCATAGATAAAATCTATCATACTATTGATACTACATTAGTTTTTTTAAAAGAATATTAACGTTTAGTTAAAAATCAATTAATATTTCTTCTGTATAGTTAACTGTGTAGACAATTTTATGCTAGTCTTTCAGAATTTCCAGAGAGAAAATGAGGTGACTTCCAAAAATTAATGGTAATAGAGTTAGAAATAAGCTTTGCCAGTTTATTTTCATAAGCATTTTTCAAAAAAGAGCATGCTACATAAGCCTGCGGATACTATTTTAAATATTTTTCAATCAGACGACAGCTGCTTCTTTTCATTGCGCCATAAGTAGGAAGGAAAACAAAAAATAGCTCAGTTAAGACCTAGTTCCGTATAACTCACTGCATGCAGAGTCTAATTATGTAGTAAAGGAGGAGCGAATTGCATATAGAAGTTTCTGGAATTGAAAAGAAATTTGGATATTTACAGGCGCTATCGCCCCTTGAATTGATAATTGAGAAAGGTGAGTTTGTCAGCTTGCTGGGACCATCCGGCTGTGGAAAAACTACCTTTTTACGAATACTTGCCGGACTGGAAACACCAGATCAGGGTGCGATCAAATTCGGAGGGGACACTATTTTTTCTAAAACAAAGAAAATAGAATTGCCCCCTCAAAAGCGTAACATAGGAATGGTATTTCAAGATTTTGCTTTATGGCCGCATATGACAGTATTCGATAATGTTGCATACAGTTTGAGAGCAACCGGTGAAAAAAAAGACCTGAAACTAAAAGTGGAAAAAGCATTGGAAAATGTTCATTTGGAGGCATATAGAAACAAGTATCCACACCAGCTATCAGGGGGGCAGCAACAACGAGTTGCCTTTGCCCGTGCGATTGCTAATAATCCACCCATAGTTCTTTTGGATGAGCCCTTAAGTGCATTAGATGCAGCACTTAGAGATGATATGCGTTTTCTTTTACAAACACTTGTGAAAAAACTTGGAATTACTGCCATTTATGTAACGCATGATCAGAGTGAAGCAATGGCTATGTCAGATCGAATTGTTGTTATGAACCAAGGGAAGGTTATGCAGTTTAATACACCGGAGGAAATTTATCATAAACCGGAAAATGAAATGGTGGCAGCTTTTGTAGGTCGAGGTGTTTTACTTAAGGGATCAGTAGATAAGAAAAATGGAGAGGGATATCTTTCATTGAACAAGCATGCAGGTGTTCGTTTTCCAATAAATAATTGGCATGCTGCACCAATCAGCGGTGACATTACAGCCATTGTTCGACCAGAGAATGTATCCATATCTGAAACAAAGGATGATCAAAGTATTGTTGCTATTGTGGAAAGTTCCAGTTTTTTCGGGGAGCATTATGAACTATTGCTTCGAATTAAGAAGAGCGATCAAACTTTGCTTGCCTATTCATCTTCACGTTTTGAGATAGGGAGAGAAGTTTATTGTCAGATAGATAGTCAGCATGTAAATTTAATTAATCAATCTGGAGGGCAAAATACGTATGAAACAGCTTAAATATTTTCTTGTAATGTTAACCATAGTTATTTTACTGGCAGCCTGTGGTGACGCTGAAGAAACCGATGTTTCAGAAGAAAATCAGGATGTGCAAACAGAAGATCAAGCAGGGGAAGCATCTGAAAACACGGATGAAGCTAAGGAAGAAACTGCACTGGAGGAAACAGGAGAACTTGTACTATATACTTCTGGACCCGGAGGTATGGCAGAGCAATTAGTAGAAGCATTTATGGAGGAAACGGATATTGAGGTGGACATGTACCAGGCAACGACTGGCCAGGTGTTGGGTCGTCTAGAAGCAGAGCAAAGCAATCCGATTGCCGATGTTGTTGTATTAGCATCCTTACCAGCAGCAATGGATTATGCCGATCAGGGTTTGATATACCCGTATGAATCTGAATATGCGGGTCAAATGCGTACAGGCTGGTATGATGAAGATTTTCATTATTATGGTTTTTCCGGGTCTGCTGTTGGGTTAAGCTATAATACGGATCTTGTTGAGGAACCACCGGCAGATTGGGCAGATTTACTTGATGAAAGTTACCAGGATAGTATTGCTATCCCTGATCCAAGTCAATCGGGAACTGCACTAGATTTTATCTCTGCATATGAGAATCAGTATGGGGATGAAGCGTGGGAGCTTTTTAGCAATTTGAAAGATAATGGACTCATTTTGGAAGGCGCGAACAGACCTGCTTTGGATTCCGTCATCAGTGGGGCGAACAAGGTAGTCATGGGTGGTGTTGATTATATGGTGCACAGCTCTCAGGCTGATGGTGAACCTGTTGATATAGTTTTTCCAAGCAGTGGTACCATGATTACTCCACGTCCGGCATTTATTTTGGAATCAGCACAAAATCTGGATGCTGCACAAAAATATATTGATTTCATCCTTTCAGACAAAGGGCAGGAAATTGTGGCAGATGCTTATTTAATACCGGGACGTGAAGATGTTTCCACTCATACGGATCGTGCACCAATAGAGGAGATTGAAGTGCTGGATTATGACTGGAATTATTTAATAGAAAATAGTGAATCCACTCTTCAGGAATTTACTGAATTGGTACGATAATCAATGAAGAATGTATCAGAAAAAATAAATAAGTATTTAGTATTAGTAGCACTTGTTATATTAGTTCTTATTCCTTTAGGGAGCTTGCTTCTGAGAAGCATTTTCCCTGAAGGAAACTTTGAGGGGTTTTCCTCCTTTGCTTTATTATTGGAGGAAAATAATCGGGAAATCCTGTTAAATTCTTTGCTGCTTGGGTTGGGCGTTGTATTTGTTTCCACTCTGATTGCCGGTCCGCTTGCCTATTTGATGTCACGTACGGAAATGCAGAAGCATCGATGGATAGATGTTGTTTTAATTATCCCATTTATGACACCGCCCTATATCGCATCGATGGGCTGGATTATTGCGATGCAGCGTAATGGATTTGCAGAACAAATTTTTCCTTTCCTTGATAAGATTACACCTTACTTTTTCTCTTACTTTGGAATGGTACTGATTATGAGTTTTCATTTGTTTCCGTTCATCTATTTAATTATGAGAAATACACTGTCTAATATTGGTGGTCGACTTGAGGAAGCTGCCATTATACATGGCGGAAGTTTTCCGTATCGCTTAAGGAAGATTATTATACCGCTTTTTTTATCCGGCTATAGTATGGGAGCATTACTGGTATTTGTAAAAACAATCGGTGAGTTTGGCACCCCGGTTACACTTGGAAATCGAATTGGATATAATGTCCTAACATCTGAAATTCATCGTTATACCTCTGTTTGGCCGATAGATTATGGAACTGCAGCTATTCTTTCCACCATGCTACTTGGAGTGAGTATGACGGTATGGTTTATTCAGCAGTGGATATCCCAAAGATCTCAATCACGTGTTGTGTCTGGAAAAGGACATACGGTTGCACGGGCGAGGCTGGGAAAAGGGAAAATATTTGCGTGGGTCTATCTGTTTATTATATTGGCATTGGCAATAGGAGTTCCTTATTTCTCGATTGCGACAACTGCATTTATGAAAATACAGGGTGACGGATTTATGTTATCGAATTTCACCTTGGATCATTTTAAAGAATTGTTTGCAGGCAGTGGAATGAGTGCATTGCTCAATAGTGTATGGCTTGCTGCGATTGCTGCAATTATTAGTGTGATAATTGGAATATGGATTGCTATTACGGTCTCAAATAAAAGAGGAACCGCTGTTAAAACAATAGATTTTCTTAGCCTTACACCAAACACCGTACCAGGGATTGTTATTGTCGTCGGTCTCATTCTTATGTGGAATGCTGAGTGGGTGAAAATTCCGATATATAACACATGGGTGATGCTCGTACTAACCTATGTTGTTCTTTATTTACCATTTACGGTGCAAAATATTAAAGCAATATACGGGCAATTGGGAGATTCCTTGTTCCAGGCAGCTATGGTGAGCGGTGCTAGTAAGTTTTATCAGTTACGGACGATTTTATTACCACTTTTGATTCCCGGTATTCTGGCAGGATGGGTGATGACCTTTACCATATCCATGCGCGAACTTGTGGGCTCTCTTATTTTGCGGCCGCCGGATATGCATACAACTGCAACATTTATTTATTCTCAGTTTGAACAGGGTTCCGCTTCCTTAGGTATGGCAATGGCACTGATTTCAGTTGGAATTACAACAGCGGTAATCGTAGGTATAGAACAAATTAAATATAAACTGCAATTATATCGCAAATAACCTTGAACAAAATTTTAGGTTTACATAGAGAATTATTTGTCTTTATTACTAAAGGGTGGATCGAATGATTGTAACTTTTTTAGGAGGGGTGGGCGAATATGGCCGTTCCTGTTTTTTATTGGAAGTAAATAAGCAAAAAATACTCATAGATTGTGGCGTGCTGAAAAGTGGAAGAACCGTACAGGAACAATATCCATTATTAACTCCTGAATTGGCAAGTGAAGTAAAAGCGGTATTTCTTACACATGCCCATGAAGATCATACGGGTGCACTGCCGTATTTAGTACACCTTGGGTTCACGGGTGAGGTTTATGCTACTGCTGAGACGATAAAGCAGACCAGGTTTTACCTGCGAACATGGAGAGAAACACAGCTTGTCTCTGGTAGAAAACTTCCTTACACCTTGGAGGATGAAGTTTCGTTGTCTTTTAGAACCCTGGATGAATGGAAGGGGGGATTGATACCCGGTCTTACTTTCGACCATGGGAGAAGTGGACATATTATTGGATCTGTCTGGTTTTTATTTCAGTACAATCAGGAAACAGTCTATTTTTCAGGAGATTTTTCAATGGAATCACTACTACTGCAATTTGATTTTCCAGCAAGTAATACTGTAGTTGATTTTGCCGTAATGGATGGTGCATATGGGATGGAGAAGCACACACAACATGAATACTGTGAGCAGATTGTTTATAAAGTAAAGCAAGCGGAGAAGGAGAATGCTTCTATCATTTTTCCACTGCCACCATATGGACGTGCACAAGATTTATTGTTTCTATTAAAATCTGTGTTCGTGGAATCCTCTTTTTCCATTATGGTTGATGAAAGAATCCTGGAGGCTACAGAAACTTATTTGAAAGCAGAGAGCTGGTTTAAGCCAGATGTGTTTACAAGCTATAAATCATGGATGAACTATTTAAAGGAGAATAAAACGAATGAAAGAACTTCTCCTTTTATTGCTTTTTATAGCGAAACTCATTTATTAAAAAATACATGGTGGTTAGAAGATGAAGGGAATATTCTCTTTGTATTTACTGGACCTAAAAATAAGAAGCTGATTAAAAAGATAACGGAAAAACAAAAAGGTACAGTCAGTATGGAAGAATTACGCTATAAAGTACATCCAGCTGCATATGAAACGGAGAAACTGCTGCATCGTATTAAGCCAAAACATACCGCGTTGACACATAGTTTAGTTGAGCGCAGTGGACCTCTGGCAAAAGAAATATCCATTCGAACTGGATTGGATGTAGGGGTACCTGTGTGACCCCTTTAAAAATAGACAATAAAATTGGCAAACAGGCATTCATCTTGTGCTGTAAATAATATGCTTTTATATAAATGAATCCAAATTTCTTTGGGTTCATTTATCATCACCCGAGTTCAACAGTAAATAGGCACAATTACAATATTTATTTTATTTGCCAGTGTTTTTATGATGAAATACAGGCATGTACATAAGAAGAGTTAGCCGTAAAAATAAAGTTGGATCAAAGGTTTCTTACATTCAGCCGGCTCATATCGAGTGGGATTCAAAGGCCAAATTTGCGAAAGCGAAGGCGATTTACACTTTGGCCGTGAAGCTTGAAGATAAAGCTGATATAGCCATACTTGGACGACTGGCCCAAAGTATTAGCAGATTCCTTACTCCGGAAGAAGCGCTGAAGTCAAAACAACAAATCGGTAATGCGGAGGAATTTCAATTTCATTCCGCTAAGCAGGTTGGTGGCGTGTGGCTGTATTATCCAGTTGATCCATTGACACTTTGAAATTGGTTTGGGAAAGAGATAGCAAATCTCTTTCCCAAATATCAGCATTTGAATAATCCCATAAATATGGACCAATCTTTAATATCTATGTCCATCTAAACTTACCTGTTTATTAAGATATAAAAATGATTTGGCATATGAAAAATTCTCGTAATCACAAGTTTTCAACATTTTGGCGATTGGATAACCTTCCTAAGGGCCGTGAAAAAGTGTCAAAACGTCATTGGGTATAAAATTAACTACGTGATCAAATATACGATGAACGCTTCCTATGATTTCCCCTGTTTCCCTATGATCCAGCCACTTGAGAAGCTGAAAATCCATACAATCAATCTTGTAAACTAAGGTATTACTCGTTTTGCCAGACTTCATTATGCTTTTTGGTCCTCCACATCATCCTTGTTACGATATAAATACAAAGCCAACAATCCAATACCCATGGAAATATAACCAATGGCAGCATTTAAGCCTGTTCCAATGCCGATTTCAGATGCATGTATAAATCCGAAATAGGATAATATGGCAGTAATGAAGCTATATATTGCTGCAATTTTATATTTTTTATCAATCAAAAATATAACGATTGTTATTAACATCATAGACACTAAAATGTCGGAAGATCCCAGTGTATTCCAGCCAATATAATTTATACCGTTATCAAGCAGTGTGTCGAATCCGACTGTGGCTGCATCTGTGCCTGCCGCAGTGAGCGCATTATCTACCTGTTGAATGATATAACTGGCTATAAAAGGAGTTAACCCGAGTATCATAGCCGGTAGATGCCTTGCTTCGGCAGAACCGAACGCTTGAGCCCCGATCGTCATAGTAATATAAACCAGGATTGGCAGTAATGCAACAAGTGGAATAATTGACATCACTAAAGGCAATAATCCAATAAACGCAATAACAATCACAGTTATCCCTGTTGCCATGGAATAACCTACACGAGCACCTGCTTTTTTCCAGCCGGGTTGTCCAATATAAATGACGGTAGGATAAACACTGCCCAATCCAGCCCCCAAAAGGGTGAGCAGCCCTGGAACAAGTAATGATTGTGTGGTTGGGTATTTGTCCCCGGCAACTTCTGCACTTTCGATATTATCCAAGCCTTCCAGAAATCCATATATGGCCAGCGGGATGGCAGCAGCTAAAAATGGAGATAGGTAAGCAAAACCTTCTGCAAGGTGGCTAAGAGCTAAAGTTGGTAAAGCAATGGAAAATCCGCTTGCAGCTTCTCTAACTGCTCCTACATCCATAAAACCTGTTACCCAAGCGATAATCATACCAATGATAATTGCTAATAATCCAGCCGGCATATTACCAGGTAACTTTTTATGGGCAAGCCACCCAGCCAGAACGATTACAAGTGTTAACAGACCAATGTAAGGTGTGCTGTAGATTTCTCCCATAGGATTCATCACAATGTAAGTCAAAGCAATACCTGCTAATGAACCAAGCAAAGCCGTACGTGGTATATATTTCTGAATAAATGGTCCTACAAATGCACCAATTGTCATGATGATACCTTGAACAAGGTTCCAGGCAATTCCCACAGACCAGGCTAATATCCAATCCTGCGTCTGTGCATAAACTGGCAGCATTACAGCAAATGATGCGACAAAGTAATGAGGTACACTCAGGCCATAAGGCATTGCAGTTACATCAGCCCTGTTTTCCTTTATGGATTTCTTCCGGGCCTGTACGGCAAATATAATACCCCCAAGCCCGATAGTTACTGCTGTTGCAGGAACAATATTTCCATAAATTATTTCTGCCGGCATGCTTATGGCAACTAATAAACCGATAGCTGCAAGAAAATTTGTTAATACATTACTAAATAACCCGAAGAACCCATTAATATCCCCTTTAACAAACCAGGAAGTTCCTAAATTATTATTCAGTTTCATCCCCCCCTTTCCCTAATTCTTGAGTGCTTCCAGAAGGTTTTTAGATGGAGCAGTCCATCCAAAAATGGCACCTTGCTGATGAATCATCCGGATAGAATCTTCATGATCTTTAGGGTCGAATGCAGCTGAACAGTCTTCCAACAGCAGGCAATTAAAACCACGATCATTTGCTTCACGAATCGTTGTTTGAACACATACGTGTGTCGTTACGCCGCCTACCAATAAATTAGTAATCCCTTTGTTCTTCAAAATAGTTTCTAAATCGGTTTGATAAAAGGCACCTTTTCCAGGCTTATCAATGATAACTTCACCTTCTATTGGTGTTAACTCGTCAACGATGTCATGTCCATATTCACCACGGACAAGAATTCTCCCCATTGGACCTTCATCGCCAATGCCTGCTCCTTGTTTTCGGCCGCGATTCAATTTGCTTGGGGGACAATCTGTTAAATCCGGACGATGCCCTTCCCGTGTGTGAACAACAAACAGGTCACTTTCACGCGCTTGGTTCAATACGTTTTCAATTGTAGGAATTATGGAACTGGTTGCTGTAACATCATTACCCAATTTTTCACCAAATCCTCCTGCCGCACAGAAGTCACGCTGCATATCAATAATGACCAATGCTGTTTTTTCAATATCAAAATCAAATTCATAGGGTTTAGCTTTCATTGTGAATTGTTTGCCCATTTCAGATGTCCTCCTGTTGTATTTGTTTTTTATTTTTATAGTGAATGACCATTAATATTAAACCAACCATAAGATAACTTATTGCTGTTTCAAATCCGACTGCCCAGCCTGGCGAGGCATAATGGATAATGCCAAAAAAGGATAAAAATCCTCCGATCCAACATGCCATCGATGCTTTTTTGAAATTCCGGTCAATGATAAAAACAAGGATACTTGCCCATAACATACCGATTATGATAGCCCCTGAGCCCAGACTTATCATACCGTTGTATTCCAGGCCTGCATCCAGCATCGCATGTAAGCCAATATCGTCCGCAGTAGTTCCTGCACTTTGGAATGCAGTATCGGCTATGTTTTGCCCCCAGTTAGCAAGCCAGGGAATCATTGCAAATATAACTGCTGGTGCATACTTCAAATCAACATGCTGGAAGGCTTGCGCTCCAATAATAAGTCCGATATATATCAGGATTGGAACGATAGCTTCAAGCGGGATCACTGTCAGTAATAATGAAACTAAGCTGAACCATGTTAAAATCAGCACTGACAAGCCTGTTGCCCAGCTGTAGCCAATCCTGGCTCCGGCATCTTTCCAGCCTACATGACCTACAAATACTGCTGTCGGAAAAGGACTTCCAAACATACTTGCAAGTAAAGTTGTTGACCCATTTGCTGTTAATGTTTGTTTGGTATCATAACGATCACCGGCAACTTCGGCACTTTCAAGATTGTCAATGGTTTCAAAAAAATTATAGATACCCATTGGAATGGCAGCAATCAAGAATGGAGCTGCTTCAGAAAAGCCGGATAGGATTCTTTCTACTGAAAAGGTCGGTATAGCAAGTTCGACTTGCTGCGAAGCTTCCTTTACTGCGTTCAAATCCATCTGTCCGGAAGCCCAGCCAATTAAGGTTCCAATAATAATTGCAAACAGTCCTACTGGAATGCGGAAAGGAAATTTTACCTTTCCAAACCATCCAAGCAATATGATAATCAATGAAACAAGACCAATATATGTAAGGTCGAATGTTTGCATAGCGGGAGTCATTACGATAAACGTTAATGATACGCCGGCAAGGGAACCCAACATGGCTGCTCTGGGCAAAATTCTTCTAACTGTAGGACCGATAAGAGATCCTGATAACTCTATAATACCTTCTATAAATCCCCATGCTAATCCAGCAAACCAAGCTAGATATGGATCTCCTGTTTTCCAGTAGACGGGCCCCATAATCAAAAACACGATCAAGAACATATGCGGTACACTAGTCCCTGAAGGCAGTGCAGTAACGCTATTTCTTTTTTCCTTTTTTGCAAGACGATAGGCCAGCCACGTATAAAGAATACTACTGGCAAAAATAGATAGACCTACTGCAGGAAGTATATTTCCATAGATAATTTTTGCTGGCAAATCAATAGCGATCAATAAACCTGCCATGACGAGTAAATTGGTCAAGTTATTTGTAAACAATCCAAAAAAACCGTCAATATCCGCTTTTTGCCACAGTTTTACACGCCCGTCAAATTGGTTCATTACTCCCCCTCCTTATATGGGGTTTCAATTTAGTCATATATCTAAACGTTTTATAAACACTAACTGGCTAATTTATTTCAGTCACCTGCCTATACATATTTATCACTAACTGGCTAAATTTTTATAATCCCTCCTTCCTGTCTCTTATTTAAATCTTATCAAGATTCTGGTCGGAGAGTGTTGTGCATTTTATACAAAAAAAAACTTTATTTTTGGCACATTTTCATATTAAGAATTGATTTGTGGTAAAAAGCAGGGGTGATAGTAAGACAAAAAAGTATAGGAAATATGCTGATTAGCTGAAGAAACCGGTTTTACTGATAAGGGTGTCTGTTCCTGCTGCTGTTATAAATAGGACAGTATAGATGAAAAAGTCAGCCGGGGAATCCGGCTGACCTTGTACTACATATGGTGTATGGTTTGACTTTATCGCAGTGTAACTGGCTGGCCGACAAAAACGCCACGTCCTGGGACTGTGCGTAAATGCTCGTCCCACCGAAAACCTTTGGGACTACGGGACAGTAGTTCCTCGTCCCATCATAAAGAATTGTGGCATTGTCGGCACTAGCACGTCCTGTACGTCGTAAGACTCCCACTTCAAGAATGAAGGAAACATGAAAATGCTAAGTGGGAGATCCAACAGCCAGTAACGACCCGATTCGTTCAAGGGCCTTTAGGTCATACCCTTGCGGTGCTAACATTAAGTGGGGGATGAAAAGAAAACCCCCACTTAATGAAGTTTCACTTTATTAAGGACTATTTAATTTGTGCACGTCTCCACTGTAACCATGATTAATAAACTTGGAATATTGATGCAATTCGAGCGCAACAGATACTTCTGTTAAATCAAATCCATTTTTCATATCAATACCTAATTCTTTTAGTTTATTAACACGGTAGCGAAGCGTATTGTAATGTATATACATATCATTTGCGGTTTTTTGCAAATTGCCATTATTTTTGATCAAGTATTTGACAGTTTCCATTAGCTCTGCATCTTTCTTTTGATCATATGCAAGAATTTCACCTAACTTTTCTTCAACAAACTCCTGGATATACGCTTTATCCTTAATTCTGTAAAACAATTTATACAGACCCAGCTCATCATAGAATTCAATAAAAGATGTTTTATTCATACTGCCTGCATGAATATTATGTACGAGTATAGAATGTTCATATGATTCCTTGATCTCATCAACATAATTAGCCATATCAGAGATACTGATCGCAATATCCCCTATTTTTTTGAAATTTGATATGATCGATTTGCTTATTTCCCTTAAACGCGGTTTAAGCCTGCTTTCAAATGCAAGACTAATAAAACAAATAATGGAATCATTGTAATATAGGACCTTAAAATTTTCAGGAGGAATATCCAAAAAATGAGATATGATTCTTTCAATAAGTCCTGAATCAAGCATTTTATAATAAGCAGATAGTCTTTTTTTACTTTCTTTTATGTTTAATTTAATATTTAATATCGTGATAGGAAAATGAAAATTCCAATTAAATATTTTCGCTTTTTCAATTACATCGGGTTGTGATACGTAGCGTTCATTAAAAATATCCTGAATAAAATTTCCCAGATAGCCTCTTTCCCTTTGTATTATCGTGTTTTCCGTCTGAAATAGGAATGCAAGAAAAATGGTAGCCTGGCCAACGGCAGCAGTTATAGTATCCGTCACACTTTTTCCTTTTTCAATTAGCACCACCATATAACCAAAGTTTTCTTTCCCGGCCTGTATTGGTTGAACTAACAAGTTATCATTCTTATAACTTTTATCATTAATTGAAACTGTAATTTCATTCAACGGTAATGAGTAATGTAATGAATAATTCCTTTCCTGGTCTATTTTAATTTCATTTTCATTTTCATTCATATCAATAGAAGATTGTACATATCGAAAGTCATTGTCAAAAACGAGGATATGTTCGTGCACAATTTTTCCCATTGAAATAACGAACTGTTTCAAGTCTGCCCCCTCAAGGAGTAAATTTAACAATTGACCATGTATTTGATCACGAAATTCCAGCATGGATGTTTTTATACCCAGCAGGGCGGATAGTATATGATTCGTTAATGTCGATAAATTAGCATCATAATGCAGTTTGATTAGAGGAAAGTGATAATGATCAGCTTGTTCAACCATAAAAGCCGGAATTTTATTAATATACCTCCCTGGTTTAATAGCAATTCCTGCGAGATTTTGTTCTGCCAATCTAGGAATTAATGTTTTAATATCATTTTGATTATCAGCTATAGGAAACAGTGTTGTCAGCAACAAACCATTTTCATCAACAAAAGAATAAATATCCGGGACTTCCATAAAGTAAACATTTTGCACACGCCGTTGCAGTCCTGATGCCCCCGCTATGAACTCTACTTCTTTAAACGCTTCCATTTCCAATATATCTTTGACAGTTATATACATGCTATCATCCTATCTCCTTGATAATTATAATTATATAAAATTGCAAACGTTACTATAATACTAACGAATAACTTGTCCCTTTTTCCACATTTTAGTAAACTTTTGTTCGTTTATAAAGAATAGGTAACTATCATAGCAGCTAAAATCCATGTTTTGGAGAGCGGACGTTGTGCATTATTCGCCTTTTGACTGGTACTGTCTCGACTATTAATTGCTGTCTGGCAAAAGTTATGGAAATTCTGTCTGTATAAAAATAGATCGAGATATAAGTTGAATTTTCAAATGAAAAGATATAGTATAGTAAATACTAACTGGCTATAAATATCTACAAAATATATAAAAAATGTAAATATACATGACAATAGTAGGATATAGTCCTGTTTTTTAGGTATAAAGTAATGTTTATTGTTGACTTTGCCGTGCGATGATTATTATTAATTTAATTGCTTTTATTTAAACTTGACTATTCTTAGCCTCTTTGAATAGTCAAGTTTTTATTTTGGAACGAAAAATTCTTTGTTCGACTAAAATTACTTACATTTTGTGGCGTATCATCTTTTATATTTTGAAAGGAGAATTTAATATGGGTTTTATAAAGAATGCGAAAATCAGCAGGAAATTGTTAACATTAATTATTGTTTCCATTCTGATGGTTGGTACAGTAGGATTTACAGGTTATAAATATATGACAGATATGGCAGAAGGTTCGGAGGTTATATACAATGAATATTTAACTTACATTGACAAGTTAGGGAACATGCAGAAAAATAATTTTGCCATTGATTCTTATACAATGGAAGCAATGATCACAACGGATACAGCAGAACATAATCAACTGATCGAAAACATTGACAGTTTAGTAGAAGAAAACCTCAGTCTCGAATCTGAAGAACTTTTTCCTGAAGAAGTAATCGACATGGATACATATTATGAACTTATTGATGTCTATATATCAGGAAGAACTCAAGCGCTTGAAATGGCACAGACTGATAACCAAGCAGCTTATGAATATTATTTGGACAATGTTTATGACTATCGTTTTGAACTGGATAACATAGTGACAGAGATACAAACATATTTTGCCAATGAGGCTAATGCGATTAATCAAGACAATGAGCAAAGACTAACAGTAGCAAGTCTCATATTACTTGGAGTAACTATTGCAGGTTTAATATTATATATTGTACTTGGAATTTTGATTACAAGAGCAATTGTGAACCCGATAAAGCAACTTCAAAATCTGATGGCTAAAGCGGAAGCAGGTGAATTAAAATCCGGGGATTACCAATCTAAAGACGAAATTGGCCAGCTTGCTTCATCCTTTAATGGCATGATTGATGGGATTACACAAATGATTTGGAAAGCGAAAGAAACATCTGAAATTGTTGTATCATCATCAGAGCAATTAAGTGCTAGTGCAAAGCAAGGTACACAGGCTTCCGAGCATATTACCTCAACCATACAGGAGATGGCATCAGGTGCATCCAGTCAATTGCAAAGTGTGGAAGAAACGGCTGAAACCATGGATAAAATGGTGCAATACACGGAGCAAATTGCAGATAATGCAGAGGTTATTTCCAATAGTACAAATGATACTTCAAACATGTCTGCTCAAGGTAAGCAGTCAATCGACAAAGTAACAGCCCAGATGAATGTAATCAGCGAAAATGTAGACGGATTAGGTAGTACGATTAAGAATCTTAGTGAACATCTGAATCAAATCGGTACCATTAATGAAGCCATTACAACTATTGCTGAGCAAACAAATCTATTGTCTTTAAATGCAGCAATTGAAGCTGCAAGAGCTGGAGAACACGGAAAAGGATTCTCCGTTGTGGCAGAAGAAGTAAGGAAACTTGCGGAGGAGTCTGCGAATTCGGCAGAAAAAATAAACGATTTAATTGGAATGATACAAAATGAAACAAACAAAACAATGGAATCGATGGAATCCTCTCAACAAGAAGTGAAGGCTGGAACACTTGTAGTAAATGAAGCCGGAGAAGCATTTGACGATATTGAAGTATCAATCAATAACGTTGTTGAACAATTCAATAACATTAACACAATAATAAACGAATTAGCTACAGATGCCGAACAAGCTAAGCAGTCAATGGATTCAGTTAAGAATGTCGCAGAAGAATCAACTGCTAGTACACAAAATGTATCAGCCGCAACGGAAGAGCAATTGGCATCCATGGAGGAAATTCAGGCTTCCTCTGAAGATTTAGCGAAAGTATCAGAAGAACTACAAGATGCAGTTGAAAACTTTACAATATAATTTTTAAATCAAAACAGAAAATGTGCCGGACTTTGCCTAATTGGTAACAATTTGCGAAGTCTGGCAATAAGGATTGAATATATACAATGATAAGCTGAACAATTAGAATCCCGGTCGACTGTTCATCAGCTATGTACGCTGCTTCGAAAGCATTCATTATTTTGAAGTTCACGATGAATATAGCTGCAAGGGAAGAAGGACAGTTGAAAACATGTTTTATCAGATAAAGGCAAACTATTCGAAAGGGTAGGACGCAAAGCTTAGCCCAATTTTTTAATATACACGTATTAAATCTTTGGCTATTCAATTGCGTTTTGAATAGCTTTCTTTATGGGAGAATCATTAGATTTCTATTCATTAAATCTAACTAAAGCATACATAAAGAAAGCTAAATATGAACATAAGATCATTTACTATACGAATAAATAGGTAAATCGATATGAAATATTATGGAGGTTACATGATGGATAAAGCATCATTTATAGGGTTACTATTTGGGATTATTGCAGTCGGGGCCGGAATGGTGTTAAAAGGTGTAAGCCCGTTGGCAATTATAAACCCGGGGGCGCTATTGATCATCTTTCTAGGTACGGCAGCTTCCGTTTTGATCGCTTTTCCGATGAGTACTTTAAAAAAAATACCAACACTTTTAAAGATAATTTTTACAGAAGATAAGAACCATAACGCTGCAGAACGTATTACGGATTTTACCAATTGGGCGGAAGCAACCCGAACAGAAGGGATCTTGTGGCTGGAAGGGCAGTTGGACAAGATGAATGATCCATTTTTGCGCTCCGGAATGCAATTAGCCATTGATGGTCAATCCTCTGATTTTATCAAGGAAGTATTGACTGAAAAAATATATGCAATGGAAGAAAGGCATCAGAAAGGCGTATCCATATTCACGCAAGCTGGTACATATGCCCCGACGTTAGGTGTGCTTGGCGCTGTAATTGGTTTGATTGCTGCGCTTAGTGATCTGAATGATATGGAAACTTTAGGAAGTGCTATAGCAGCTGCATTTGTAGCGACATTATTGGGGATTTTTTCCGGTTATGTTTTATGGCACCCTTTTGCGAATAAGCTGAGAGAGAAGTCGGAGAATGAAGTCCGATTAAAACAAATCATGATAGAAGGCGTGCTATCTTTAACAAATGGGGAGTCTTCTCAAATCATTAAAGACAAGTTAAGCTCTTACCTATCTTCAGAGGAATTGGCCTTGCTAAGGCAGGAGGACGAAAATGCGAAGACAGCGGCAGCGTAAAAGTAATCATATCAATGAATCATGGCTGCTCCCATATGCTGATTTGCTAACGCTGTTAGTGGCATTATTTATTGTTCTTTTTGCAATGAGTGAGATTGATTCCCAGAAGTATGAGAGTCTTGTTCAGGTGTTTGAAAGTGAGTTTAGCGGTGGAATCGGGGTCGTTGAGAGCACCAATGACAATCACGGAGAGGTTTCAGTTGGAACAGACAGCGAAAATAATGATGAACCAAAAGAAGAACAAAATGAAGAACAAAATGAAGATCAACAGGGAATCAATGAACTGCGTATGCTAGAGGAACTGCAAAAACAGATCAATCACTATATTGAGCAAAATAATTTATCAGAAGTCCTGGGCACGAAATTATCAAATGAAGGGTTATTTGTGACTATTTCAAACGATGTATCTTTTGATACCGGCAGTGCTGAAGTAAAGGAGGAAGGCAGGAAGATTGCAAAGGAAATTTCCAATTTCCTGTATACCGACCCGCCTAATCAAATGGTGGTAAGCGGCCATACCGATAATCGTCCAATAGACAATCATGCGTTTTCATCCAATTGGGACTTAAGTGCTGCGAGAGCTATTAATTTTATGGAGCTGTTATTGGAACATGAAAACTTGAACCCTGAACAATTTAGCGCGAAAGGGTTTGGCGAGCACCATCCCCTTGTTCCCAATGATAACAAAGTGAATATGGAAATAAACAGGAGGGTGGAAGTACAGATTCTGCCAAACTATGACATTGATATTGAAACAGAGGAAGAGGAGTAAATAATCATGCAAATTACTATAAACGAACGAAATAAAGTAGTCACCACCTTACTGAATGGTGCTTTAACATCTTTGGAAGGTGTGGTTCCGATTGATTACACTAGATCATCACCACGGTTAGTACAGCAAAATTTTGTTCTGAACTTTGGCGTTTTGATTGGAATCATCGGTGATGTCAAAGGAAAGCTGGTATTATCCGGGGATCTGGAGGTTTTTGGCAATATTGGGGAAGCCATGTATGGAATACCCCTTGAAGGTGAAATGCTTCTATCCTTTAGTGGTGAACTGGGAAATATGATTGCGGGCGGACTATCATCGAACATTGCTGTCGATGGCGTTGATATTAATATTACTGCTCCAACTATTATGCAGGGGAATACAACATTATCGGGGTTTAAGCATGGGCTTAGTGTAGCAACTGCCTTTGGTCATCAAGAAGACTTGGAACTTTTCTTATTGCTTGATTAAACGAATCGTTAGGAAGGAGGGACTTTAAATGGATACAAGCGATTACCTTAATGTATTCCTTGAGGAAAGTGATGAACACCTGCAATCTATCAATAATCATATACTGGAATTGGAACAAAACCCCGGGAATCTTGAGATTGTCAATGAAATTTTTCGATCAGCCCATACATTAAAAGGGATGGCAGGGACGATGGCGTTTCATGATATTGCATCTTTAACCCATCAAATGGAAAATGTTTTCGATAAAATGCGGAACAATGAATTGGAAGTGAATGAAGGCGTTATTGAGATCATTTTTCAGGCGGTTGAAGCGCTGGAGGAAATGGTCGAAGCCATTCGTAATGGTGAAACCGGCAGCATGGATGTTGATGAGCTAGTTTCTCATTTAAAAAGTTTTGAAGGGAAGGATGTAGATTCAGGTGCTAAAAACCGTTCTTCGGAGGGTCAGCCGAATTCATATTTGCACTTGGATGAATATCAGTTGACCGTAGTCAAACAAGCTGAAGAGCAGGGATTTAGTGCTTTTCAAATTACAGTGAAACTTTCCGAGGATTGTTTATTAAAAGCTGCCAGAGTTTATATGGTTTTTGAAATCTTAGAGGAATTGGGAGAAATCATCAAATCGGTTCCCGGTGTTGAGGAGCTGGAGGAAGAAGCGTTTGAGACGGAGTTTTCGGTAGTTATTTTATCAAAAGCTTCAGCAGCTGATATTGAAGCACGAATATATAAAGTTTCAGAGATTCAGTCTGTAATGGTTATGCCCATTGATGCTGGGGTGATGAATAAGAAAGATAAAAAAGCTCAACAGGAGCAATCGGGAGGAAATAAGGGCTCACTGGATAAATCCAAAGGCAATTACAATAATGGGAAACAGGCATCCTCTAAAACCATCCGCGTCAGCAGTGAACGAATTGATCATCTTATGAATCTTTTTGAGGAATTGGTGCTGGATCGTGGACGCCTTGAGGATATCGCAATGAATAAAGATGATGATGAACTGACGGAGACAGTTGAACATATTGCTAAAATCTCACAGGATATGCAGGATTTAATTTTAACGATGCGCATGGTGCCTGTTGAACAGGTATTCAACAGATTCCCGCGTATGGTGAGAGGGCTGGCAAAAGAACTTGATAAGGAAATTGACCTCGAGGTTATGGGTGCTGAAACGGAGCTTGACCGTACAGTAATTGACGAAATTGGTGATCCGTTGGTTCATCTTATTCGTAATTCTATTGATCATGGAATAGAAACACGTGCAGAACGTAAGAGATCAGGCAAATCCAGTAAGGGCAAATTAGTCTTGCGTGCTTTTCACAGCGGAAATCATGTTTTCATAGAGATTGAGGATGATGGGGCTGGTATTAACCGGGACAAAGTCATTAAAAAGGCAATAAATTATGGGTTGATTACGACTGATAAGGCTGAGGATTTAAACAATGAGGAAGTCAATCAGCTGATTTTTTCTTCAGGACTCAGTACAGCAGATAAAGTATCTGATGTCTCAGGGCGCGGAGTCGGGCTTGATGCAGTCAGCAAGAAGATTGAATCACTGGGCGGACACATTTCGATTGAATCAGTGCCTGGTCAGGGAAGTAAATTTTCCATACAATTACCCTTAACCCTTTCCATCCTTTCGAGTTTATTGGTGAATGTGCAGAGCGAAATATTCGGGATACCTCTTTCTTCTGTTATTGAGACGGTGCTGGTGGAAGAGAATGATTTCATGAATTCTCACCGTCAAAAAGTGATGGATTTTCGCGGGAAGGTGATTCCGATCTTGTCATTACAGGAGGTCCTGGGAGTTCCGGATAATCAGCAGATACGGAGAACAGCTTTTGAATCGGTCGTAATTGTGAAAAAAGGGGAAAAAATGACAGGACTTGTTGTTGATTCATTCATCGGAAAGAAGGAAGTGGTTTTGAAATCACTGGGGAACTATATGAAGGGGACATTTGCCATTTCCGGTGCGACCATTTTGGGTAATGGAAAGGTTTCGCTAATTATCGATCCCAACGCACTGGTAAAATAATAAGGAGGTTTATAAATGGATGCATCTATGAAAGTAGTGGTTTTTCTTATGGGAAAGCAGCAATACGGTATGCCTGTGGAAAACGTTCTGGGTATAGAGAAGTTACATATGATCACCAGCGTTCCAAAAACATCAGATTTCATAAAAGGTGTTATTAATCTCCGCGGGGACATTACCCCTGTACTGGATTTAAAACAGCGACTTCAGCTTGGTGAAACAGCGTATGCTGAACAAACGAGGATTTTAATTGTTACCATGAATGACATGAAAGTGGGTTTAATGGTGGATGGAGCAACAGATGTGATGGATATTGATTCAACTATTGTAGAGGATGCGCCGGAAGTGATAAATGGGGTTAAGGAGTCATTTTTAAAAGGTGTTGCTAAATTAGAGGATAAATTACTGATATTGCTGGATTTAGAGTTTGTACTGGATTTAGCTGAGATTAATGAAGTAAATACAATCATGGAAAACTAATAGTACTGGAGGACATGGGAATGGCAAAAATACTTGTGACAGATGATGCAGCTTTTATGCGTATGCAGCTGAAAGATATTTTAACCAGGCTGGGCCATGAAGTAGTAGGTGAAGCTGAAAATGGCAAGGATGCGATAGAGAAATGTCAGCAATTGAATCCGGATCTGATTACGATGGACATAACCATGCCTGAAATGGATGGGATAGAAGCTGTTGCGGAAATCAAGAAGACAAATCTGGACGTTAAGGTAATAATGTGTTCAGCGATGGGCCAGCAGAGTATGGTTTTAGATGCGATAAAAGCAGGTGCTGCAGACTTTATTGTTAAGCCCTTCAATAGCGACCGTGTTAAAGAAGCATTAGATAAAGTTTTATAGTTGCGGTGTCGTCCAATAGGGACTTGCCGGGCATGGTAAATTATGTGATTGGAAACTGGCAATGAACATGTTTGAATGGCAAGTTTATTACGTGGGTTTATTTATTAGAAAATGAATATGTGAAAAAATTGGAGGGGACAGTTGCATTGAGGTCTGCCCCCTTCGGAATGATATGCGTTAGTGTTATAAAGTGATTTTATTGAAACTTAATTAAGGTACAGCATGCTATAAATTTGAACAAGTGAGTTTCTATTATTAATCGGTAGGCAGCTATGGAAAAATAAAATATTATGGCTCTCCGCTATCTAGTGTTGAAATTACAAATTGTTCGTGTAAAATGTATGCAATTAATTTAATTGATTCCATGGTGTATCTACTATTAACCATGATACGATCAAAGCAAAACCGGACAAGGGAATGAGTTCAGTTGCTCGCTCAACATTTTCCGCCTGATACTCAAATAATCATCCGCACTATTGAGACTAAGCAATATGTCCGGTTAAACACTATATAGCGAGGAACCAATATTATTTAGTCTAAAAGGGGTAAATAACAATGAGCAAGATTGCTATTTTAAAAGATCCTGACACGCTGCGTGAAGGAATTTTTACAGTAATTAAGGAAGAAATGCCTGGCTCAATCGTGCGGGTATTCAGCTTTTCACAGTTTAATGAACTCAAGGATAAGGCAGCTTCATTTGACTTATTGATTCTGGATATGGAAACGGTCATGAATAAAATTAGTCAAATTGATTATTTTCTAAGCCCACAAATAAAAATTGTCGTATGGATTTCCCAGGTAGACAATAAGGTGCTGACAGAGCTATTTAAAAAAGGGCTGGATGGTTATTTCTTTAATGGGATGCAATCTAATGAACTCGTATCTGCAATTAAAGCTATGTTAAACAATAAGCAATATATTCATCCGTTTTTGTCGCCTATACTACTGGACAATTATTTACATTTAACTCAAACCAAAATAAATCGTCCATCCGGTATATTGACTAAACGTGAGTGGGAAGTTCTAGAACAAATTGTAAAAGGGAATAAAAACTCTGATATAGCCGACTGCCTTTGTATATCAATTACGACGGTGAAGAATCATATACTATCAATTTTAAAAAAATTAAACGTATCTAATAGAACAAACGCGGCTTTATTGGCAGTTAGGAATAGGTGGTTTGCTTTGTAGACAAGAAGCAGAAAGGTTTAGAATGGAGATAACTGAAAATACAGCTGGCAAGTTGTAATAAGGTGTCTATCCTGCTGTGTAAGGAGTGATGATTTTTTGAGCAGATCATATCCAATCTTGGTGAAAAACATAAATATTTTTATAGAAGGGGACACCATCACGAATGGATCCCTTTTAATGGAAGGTAGTAAAATCACTGGTGTCTATTCTGCTGAACCAACTGATTTACCTGCACAAACAAAGATTATTGATGGGATGCATCTAAACGCAATTCCCGGGTTTATTGATGGGCATATTCATGGAGCAAATGGTGCGGATGTGATGGATGCAAAGGAAGAAGCATTGGATGCGATGGCTTCAGTTTTGCCGCAAGAAGGAACGACAAGCTTTCTGGCAACAACGATAACGCAATCAGAAGAAAGTATTGAAAAAGCATTAGAAAATGCTGCGAACTATGAAAACAAGCCTGAACATGCTGAAATGATTGGTATACATCTTGAAGGCCCGTATGTTGAAAAGTCGAAAGCTGGTGCACAACCGCTTGATTATATAGTGAAACCAAATCTTGACCAATTCAAAAAATGGCAAGCTCTTTCCGAGGGGAAAATAAAAACGATCACACTTGCGCCTGAGCATGATGAAGAAGGAGAATTTATCAACTTTTTAGCTGCATCTGGTATGAATGTATCAGCTGGTCATACGAACGCAGGTTTTGAAGGAATGAAAAAAGCAGTAAGAGAGGGCGTAAGTCAATTAACACATCTATGTAATGCAATGAATGGTATCCATCATCGTGATATTGGTGCGGTAGGTGCGGCATTTGAGCTGAAAGCATTGCGAGCGGAACTTATTGCAGATGGAATTCATGTGGTACCGGAAATGATGCAGTTGATTTATAACAATATGGGAAGCGAAAGATTAATTTTAATTACGGATTCCATGCGTGCGAAAGGGTTACCGACAGGATGGTATGAGCTGGGAGGTCAACCAGTAAAAGTAACTGATGAACGAGCTGTATTAGAAGATGACACATTAGCTGGGAGTATTTTGAAGATGAATGAAGCCGCTAGACAAATGTTGCAGTTAGATGGCGTGGAAATAGAAAATATTATTGAAATGGCTGCCATCAATCCAGCAAAGCAGATTGGTATTTATGATAAAAAGGGAAGCATTGCAGCAGGTAAAGATGCAGATATCTTATTGGTTGATGATGAAATGAATATTAAATGTACCTTTTGTCGTGGGGTAATGGCATATGAAGGAGAATGAAATGAAATTTATTAAAGTGAAAGATTATGAAGCATTGAGTGAGAAGGCATGTGATTTCATTGTAGACAAGGTAAAACGGTTAGAAAACCTTGCGTTAGGATTAGCAACTGGCTCTACACCTGAGGGGTTATATCAAAGGGTAATAGAAAAGTATCGACAAGGTGAGGTATCCTTTAAAGATGTATCCACATTTAATCTGGATGAATATATAGGCTTGGCCAAAGATCATCCTAATAGTTATTATCATTATATGTATGAAAAGTTGTTTAAGCATATTGATATTTCGATGGATCAGGTGCATATACCGAGCGGAGATGTTGTGAATTTACAAGAAGAATGTATGTCTTATGAAAGACGGATTCAACACGCTAATCAAATTGATGTGCAAGTATTGGGTTTAGGTGTGAATGGTCATATCGGATTTAATGAACCTGGAACGCCGTTATCCAGCCGGACACATGTTGTTGATTTAGATGCGTCTACAAGAAAGGCAAATGCCAGATTTTTCAATTCGATTGAAGAAGTTCCTGAGAAAGCAATTACAATGGGTATAGAAACAATAATGGAAAGTAAGGAGATTCTTTTACTCGTATCAGGAAAGAGCAAGGCTAAGGCTGTCAATCAATTAATAAATGAGGAAGTTTCCTCTGCGTTTCCAGCATCTGTTTTGCAGAAGCATGGGCGTGTTACTGTTATTGCTGATAAAGCGGCGTTGGGGGAGGTTGAAGGGTAGTAGAGTTATTGTAGGGAGAGGCTTCTTCAAGCCTATGAATTTAGCGTTTTTAAGGTTTTTAATCAGTTGAATTAAATCCTGAGAAAATGCTCTTATCTGAATGTTATTTGAGTCGACTATTTCCATCTGTATGGTGAAGAAGGAAAAGGAATTTCAGGATCCCCTACCTGCCATTATTGCTGAATACATAACCCCCTCACCCCCTTACCAAGAGAGCGAGGGGGTGTATTTACTTTTTAACTGCTGATGAATCCAAGCTAAACTAATATCAAAGACAGTGATTCAAAATAAGTAATAATCAGAAGGGCGATTATTAAAGCAATTAAATAAGGTATGATTTTCACGATTAATTTTTCGACTTTTAAATTTCCTATATTACTGGCGACATATAAACAAGTTCCTACAGGCGGGGTTATCTGGCCGATGGAAAGGTTGACCACCATAATAATACCAATCAGTATAGGATTAAGACCAACACTTGTTAAAACTGGAAGCAATATAGGCGTTAAAAGTATTATAGCTGCTGTTGGATTTAAGAATGACCCTGTAATTAATTCTGCTGATTTACTCAAAATATTAGGAATGTCTTTGAGTTTTATCTCTTTATATATCAATAAACCGACAGCTAGACCATAAAAAAACAGCTACTGCCGCTGCCTCTGTAGGTGCAAGAAGACCGAGGTAAATACCTCCGAGAATGATAATTGGCATTAAAAGCGCCCATAAATTGCTAGAAAGAACATTAGTCACATCTTTAAAAGAATACTTTGTATTGTCACGTGGAATGTTATTCTTTTTCGCATATGTATATGCGACTATTCCCATACTAAAAACAAGTAAAAGACCTGGTAGAATTCCTGCAATAAACATATCACTTACTGAAACACCAGCTAAAACGGCATAGAGTATCATCGGAATACTCGGTGGAATGACCATGCCAATGGTTCCAGCAGCAGCAACAGTCGCACCAGTAAAGTATTTATCATAATGTCTTTTATTCATTTCCGGCATCATCACGCCGCCGATTGCTGCGGTGGTAGGCGGAGAAGACCCTGATATTGCCGCAAAGATAGCTGATGCAAATATGGACACATTAGCCAAACCGCCTGTTATTCTACCAACTATCATACTCGCAAAAGAAACTAGTCTTTTAGATATTCCTCCAGCAGTCATTATATTTCCTGCAAGGACAAAAAAGGGTATAGCCATAAGCGGGAACGAATCAACACAGATGGATTGAATGCCTGCTACCAGCGGTACATCGGTTCCGAGAAATAGCGTTACCACTGCTGCTAAACCAAGGCTGACTGCCACCGGAACACCTATAATTAATAAAACGATAAAGGTAAGGAACAATATTATGGTCATTGGTAATTTACCCCCTTTATATTTTTCAATGCATATAGGAGGCATAATAATATGCTGCCTATGATTATTCCAAGATATGGAATTCCAATTGGCAGTTTCATTGCAGGAGAAGTTTGGGACATCAATGTATCAAAAACCGAAATGCCCAAAATAGCTAATAAGCCAAAGAAAAAAGAAGTTATTGTTTGAGAAATAGATTTAATCCCTTTTTTAAATTTTTTACCGAACACATTTTGAAATATCTCGATCCCTATATGTTCATTATTTCTACCCGCAATAACAGCGCCAATGAATGTCACCCATATAAACAAAAAACGAGCTAATTCATTTGCCCAGGGAATTGACGTTTGAAAAATATACCGGGATAACACTTCAATACAAATAATAAGGGTCATCGTACCTATTAACACTACTGCGGCCCACTTTAGTATAACGTCCATCTTTTGAATAAAAGCATCGAAAATTCTTGTCATATTTTACCTTTCCAGATATTCTATTATTCAGTTATTTCTAAAATTTGATTGAGGGTGTCTCCGTATTCGTTTTAATAGTATTCATAGACAGGGAGTACTGCTTCTCGAAACGCTTCTTGGTCCGGTGTTGTAACTTCATCAATATTATCTTTAATCTCTTCCAGATAGTCTTGTTCCATTTCAATTGATAGTTCACGTTGATAAGATTCGTTGTGAACTTACAAAATAATATGTAATTATTTTAATGAGGGTGTACTGTTCAAAGTACACCCTTTTTGTACGACGGGCAGTCGCTCAGGCCAGATGGAAGCGGGAGAAGTTTTATTTAGATTGGTAGGAAAATCTTGAATAATGTTTTCATATATTAAAAAACCCTAAAAAAAATTAAAAATTCACTCTTGACAATCATACTACTAAGGTAGTATGATTAATTTAATCAAAATTACTATCCAGGTAGTATTATTTGAAAGAGGTGAGTAAATTACAAAATAGAGATATTGTTAGCACATTAAAAGAACTTGGGTTCACAGAATATGAATCAAGGATTTATATTGCATTATTAACAAATCATCCTTCAAACGGAAATACAATTTCTACTCTATCAGGTGTTCCAGGTCCGAAGGTATATGAAGCCTTACGGAAAATGAAAGAACAAGGGTTAGTATTTACGGTAACCGAAAGTGTGAAGGGGAAGCAGGTTCATTATAGTCCACTTCCATATGAAGAGTTGTTAAAAAGTAAAAAAAATAAATTCATGAATGACTTAAGTTTTTTAAATCAAGCCTTTGATAAGATATCTTCAAGAGTAGATACTAATTGGTCTGAATTATTTGTTATTCAAGGGTATGCTGCATCAATAGAAGTTGTACGATCAGCGATATTAGAAGGTAAAAAAGAAGTTTTAATCAGTTGCTGGAAAAAAGAATTTACTGAAGTCAAGGATTATCTCTATCAATCCCATGAAAAAGGCATTGAAATTACAACTTTCCTATTTGATGGTAAACAAGAGGGGTTACCTTGGAACTGTTTCGGTCATTATAAAGAAAAACTAGCTTTAGATAGGCATACTGGTGAACTTTCGATTGTCATTGATGAACAAAAAACAATTTTACTTCACTCCTTAGATGAATCACCTCACTCTGTTGTATCAAGCCATCCAGTAATGGTATCTACAACTAAAAATTATATAAGGCACGATATCTACGTAAACAGAGTAATTAATGATTTTGAGAAGGAAATGAAAGGTTATTATGGAAATAATCTTGAAGGTTTGATTGACGATTTTTAATTTTTTTAAACGAAATTAACTGACAATGTTGACTATATTAAGATTTATAATATAGATAAAAATGAAAGCGTTTTAATGTTTATAGGAGGAGATTAAATGGAAAAATTAATTATTACTGTCGCAACAACGGGAGCTGTAACAACAAAGGAAAACACACCATATTTACCCACAACGCCCCAAGAAATTGCAGATGAAGTATATGAGGCCTATAAGGCTGGAGCATCTATTGCACATATCCATGTTAGAGATGATGATGGGAATCCATCCATGGATTTTGAGAAGTTTAGCGAAACCGTCAAATTAATTAAAGAAAAATGCGATATTATTATTAATTTAACCTCATCTGGTGGGTTAAATTTAAAAGAGGAAGATCGGTTGAAGGTTTGTGAATTACACCCAGAATTTGCCTCATTAGATGCAGGTTCAATGAACTTTGGCCCTTCCGTTTTTGTGAATAGTCCAGATTTTCTTGGGAAATTAACCAAGAAAATGCTAGAACATGATGTGAAACCGGAAATAGAGGTTTTCGAAACAGGGATGATTAATAACGCTTTGAGGTTAGCAAAACAAGAATTAATAAAACCTCCATTTCATTTTCAGTTTGTATTGGGAGTTCCAGGAGGAATGCCAGCAACTCCTAAAAATTTACTGCATTTAGTAGAAACGATACCTGAAGATTCGACTTGGTCGTCAATTGGGATAGGTAAGTATCAGTTACAAATGAATACAATTGCAATTGCGATGGGTGGTCATGTCAGAGTAGGGATGGAAGACAATGTGTTTTATAGACCAAAAGAATTAGCTACATCTAACGCTCAGTTTGTTGAACGAATAGCTCGTATTTCTAAAGAGTATGGACGAGAAATAGCAACACCTACTGAAGCAAGAGAAATGTTAGCGTTAAAATAACTCATGAACCATATATATTTTGGAAAATATTTTAAAGGCTTTCCTCGGATTGTTATAAAATAAAATTAATTCTAAGTAAGTTAAGGGGTAGGGTAAATTGTATTCACCCTACCTGGTTGAAAATTAAAAAATAAATTAGTTAATCTAGGGAGGGGTCATCTATGAAAATCATAGATTTAAGTGTTCCACTGAGTGAAAATATAAAGGAACCATTACCGGCAAAAATTGCATATAAAGACCATAAACAAGGGGCAAAACAAGCAGCTGGAATGTTGGGGTTAAAGCCTGAAGATTTTCCGGAAAGTAAGGCGTGGGCTGTTGAAGATATAACTCTAAATACGCATACGGGCACACATGTTGATGCACCGTGGCACTACTGGCCAACATCGGAAGGGGAGAAATCAAGAACGATTGATGAGGTGCCTTTGGAATGGTTTTATGGAGATGGGGTGGTTTTTGATTTTTCTGATAAGCCGAAAGGTTACGAATTGTCCATAACCGACCTTGAGAAAAAGTTAGAAGAAATTAATTATGACCTGAACCCTTTAGACATTGTATTAATTCGATCAGACGCAGACAAGTATATCTATAACCAAGAATACGCCAGTATCCATGTTGGTGTCTCTGCAGAAGCAACAGAGTGGTTGATCAAGCAAGGGATAAAAGTAGTAGGTACTGACGGATGGGGATGGGATATTCCCTTGAATTTACAAGCAGAGGAATATAATCAAAAGAAACAAGATGGAATATTGTGGGCTGCTCATTTTGTCGGTAAAGATTTGGAGTACTGCCAAATTGAAAAATTAGCAAACCTGGATAAGATTCCAAAACCATATGGATTTAAAGTTGCTACTTTTCCAATTAAAGTGGAAGGTGGTAGTGCCGGATGGGCGAGACCGGTAGCAATAATAGATTAATGGAAATTAACAAAGGTAGGTGGTATATCTAATGAGTTTTAATGTGACTTTTCTCATTTATGTTTTAGTATTTGCTTTAGTATTAATTTCTGCAGCGACGGTAACAAGAAAATGGGTCTCAAGTTCCAATGATTTTATACTAGCCGGCAGAGAAGTTGGATTAGTGGTTAATATCTTTGGTATAGCAGCAATTGGGTTTGCTGGTACAATTATTACTTTAGGTCCTGGGTTAGCTGTTCTTAATGGATTCTGGGGTTCTTATGGATTTGGCTTTGCATTTTTATTTTGTGGTCTTGCATTGTATGGTATATTATTCGCTCCTTATATAAGAAGATCTGGAGCCCATACATTACCTGAGTGGTTGGAAATGCGCTTTGACTCAAGAACAAGGCTATTAATAACATTTGCATCTATTCTAGGGTTATTAGGGATAATGGCAAATAACATTGTTTCTATGGCAATCGTCACAACTGGTTTTACTGGGTGGTCCTTAATGTGGACTTTGGCAGGAATATTTTTTGTGTTTCTACTATTCACTTACATTGGTGGGTTTTGGGCAGTTAATCTAACAGACTTCATTCAAATGTGTGTAGGTCTAATAGCCATGCCAGTTTTAATAATATCATTAATTTCAAGGTATGGAGGAATAAACTTAATTGGTCAGAATTGGCCAGGGGGCTTTAGTTTCTGGACACACGGTATAAGTGATGGTCAACTTCCCATCCTATCTTTTCAGTACCCTAGTATGCTAACTTTCATTATAATGTTTGGCTTTTTCTTAGTATGGGGTAATAATTATTATTGGCTACGTGTATCTTCTGCCCGTAATGAAAAAGTTGCAAAACGATCATTTATATATGCTGCAATTATACTGGCAGTAGGGCCATATCTGATTTTATCACTCGTTGGTGTCTATGCTGGTAGCTACTTCTATGAATCTTTCCCTCCATATGGAGATGGTGACCCGATGGCAGCATATGGTGTAGTGCTTGCAGGACTTCCAATAGGTGTTGCAGCTCTTGCGTTACTGGGTTCATTAGCTGCATCAGTATCTACGTCCACCACTGCCTTGATGGGAGCATCTAGTACAGCAATGCGAGATATTTACCAAAAATATATTAGGCCAAAAGCTAAACCGCAGCAATTAGTTTTACCTTCAAAAGTAATTACATTGGTCTTAGGGTTAATGGTTTGGTTACTTACTTTTTATCCTGGAGGCCCATTATATTTATTTGCATTCTCTACAGCATGGTTAGGACCACCATCACTTTTAGTGTTTTTAGGTATGTGGTGGAAAAGAACTACAAAACAAGGTGCATTTGCGGGAGCAGTTGTTGGTATAGTTGTTACTTCGATAGTAACGATCATTGATTTAACTGTATTTGATGTAAGTGCTTATACACATATAGGGGTAATTGGTCTAGCTTTTACTTTAATAACTACAGTGGGAGTTAGCTTATTAACTAAACCTAACTATTATGGAACTAAAGAGTGGGAAGAAATAAATACAATGTATTTAGAAAAATCTGGTTCATTAACTAACGCCGAAACTGAAGTTTTAGAATTAATTTATAGAAAATATAATACAATGTCTGAAATAACAGATATGTTAGGTGTTGATTCATCTGTAAGTAATAAAATGGTTGAAAAATTAGATCAGGAAGGTTACTTAAGGAGAAAAAAATTGGCAGGTCCGGGATTCTACACATTTATTTTATCCGATAAAGGGGATAAATGTGCAAAAAGAGGTATTGTATTTGATGTTGATAGTTTGACTAGTGAGGAAGTTACGTTTATAGATAATATTAGAAAGGGAGTAAATGCTTTTAATAATTATGTCCAAGAAGAATCCTTAGATTCATTGAAGGTTTCTGCAATATTTACAAAGTTACAGGAACAAGATTACTTAATCGAAAGGGGGATTTGGAAACGGAAAATATTGTTAACTGATAAGGGAGAAAGTATTATTAATGATCTTAATAATAAAGAGAAATTAGTATAATTTTTTCTAGTGATGCAGGAAGAAAGGGGGATGAGGTGAAAGAACCTAAAAAAGTGAGAGTACGATGAATTTTGATTGCATTATCACCGGTTGGGGCGTGGTAAATTCCAATTGACATTAGTATCCATGAATACCATCCTCGCCAATTGATCTGGCTGCGGGTGGCTTGCCAATCGAATAGAAGTAGGCACATCGGGAAGTGAAAGCGTGCACCATTCTTTAAAACATTGAAATATAGAAATATGGGAATTCGACTAAGCAACTCGGGTTCCTTGTCGTTTACCTGCCTTGGAAAATACAGTGGTTACATCAAAAGACAAAATTGAATATTATAAAGCGCGTAAAGAACAGCTCGAGATGGAAAAGCTGGAGGCAAAATTAAAATGGTACTAAGAGCAATTTCGTCTTAACCAGCAATGCCAATTCGGATCTTCCAGTGAGTAACCAATACAGATCAACTTTCCCTTTTCAATGAAGCTGAGGACACTGCCAGTCCAAATGTTGAGACAACTATATATGAGCGCAGAAACAAAAAGGTCAACGTGACCAAAAACTTGAAAACCTGCCTCGTAACGATCGAATATCGTTTATCTGATGAGGAACAGATCTGTTCTTGTTGCGGTGGTGCACTGGATAAAATGAGCAACGAAGTGCACGAAGAATTAAAAGTTATTCCAGCATAAGTAAAGGTGATTGAACATGTACTCGATGTTTATGGTTACCGTCATTGTGAACACAATAAAATTGTAAGACCTATTGTGACAGCGCAGATGCGTATTATCCAATTGGCTAGCGTTTAACGTGGTATAGAAACCCTAAATCGCTCCAAATTTTTTCCTGGTGATATAATGGCATAATTTCTACATATATTTGTCCCAAGCCATCGCGATAGAGAAGCCAAATTCCCTGAAAACACAGGTTCCGACGGCGTCAATACCTGGCTTGAGCTGATCTACGATGAGATACCTGCCCAACTATTGGAACTGGACACTTTACGTGCGGACGAGACCCTATCGTCTTGTATGTTATTAACAAACACCGAGCCGGTAAATACCCAAGCCTAATCTTGGAAGGTTTCCAAGGGTTCTAGCATGTAGACGGTTATCCTGGTTAAAACATCCTTTCCATTACCTGAGCTATTTGTTTGAAGAACTCCCTAATTTGTATACGATAGAAAAGAGAAATTAGCTCAACTTCTGCCATGGTCAGCGTCAGCCCCAAGTAATGTCGTGTTCCTAATAAATCTAAATAAAAATATCCCACCTGAAATAGTAGGCGGGATTTATTTGACACTTACAGTGATGACAAACAGAGGTGGCAGTGAAATGCCGGGGATAGGGTGACAGGTATAGGTTGCCTTTATTTGATCTCTATTTCTTTGGAATTTCAACAAATAAATTCTAGACACTGATCTCTGAAGCACAGTTTATAAAAGGTGAATGGGGGATGCTGAAGGGCGCATTTTCTTCATCAACTTACCAGTAACCCTTCTCAAATGAGCGAATCGAACACGGTATTCAAGCCCTATTTGTCTAAATATTAGATATTAGGATGAGCCATTATTAGTCTTTGTACGCAATGTATGACTATTATGTATTAAAATCTGGTACAATCTCACTAAAAACCGCCATAGACGTTATGAATTCAACGTTACTGGCGGTTTTAAAACACTCAAAAACTGCGTACTATTTTCCTTTTTTGGTTTGTTTTAAAATTTTTTTCATGTTTTTTTGAGTAACTATTTCAAAGTCGGTTCTGAAGCCAAATGCGTCATGTAAAGCATCCGTAATCTCTGTTCGGGTATATACAGGTATGTACCCTTCTCCGTCCAACTCCCACATGTTCATATTCCTCAACATACTGATTATTTCAGGGCATGTAAAGCGTTCATCTAATTTTTTTCCAAAATACGATACATTAATAAGGATAGAAAACATGTTAAAAAATGTGCTTTTATTCGAGATTCTCTTTGTAAGTAAACAGGGCGGCGGGCCTGGAATTCATTTTTTAATATTCGGAACGCCTCTTCAATCTCCCATCTTCTATGATTAATCCTGATGATTTCCTCAATAGTGGATTCCAGATTGGTACATACTGCATAAAATCCATCATACATGGATTCATTATCGATTTGGTCCTTATTCAGGGCTGCCTGAGTTTTGTCTGCAATTTCACCATCATCCGTAACATGTGTTGCTTTGATGAATCGCTTTGGGTCATTTTGATTATGTTTATTCAAAGAGCTTGGATTTTCCACTTTCTTCTTCATGAGTTCCACTTGAACGGGGGAGTCATTCTAGGGGCATATGATCAAGATGAAATAATTGGATTTTTATACAGTTTTCCGGGGTTTGATGGTGAAAGAACATACCTATGTTCTCACATGCTTGGCATAATGGCAGACTACCGTAAAGATGGCCTGGGTAAGAAAATGAAGCTGAAACAGGCAGAGATAGCCAAGCAGAAGGGTTTTTCCAGAATCAATTGGACATTTGATCCACTTGAAAGTCTGAATGCGTATTTGAATTTACACAAACTTTGCGCAGTCGGTGCCAGGTATAAAGAAAATCATTACGGTTACATGAATGATGACCTTAATCAAGGGCTTCCAACAGATCGGATACAAATTGAATGGGGTTTGGATAAAGACAGACTAGACAAAACCGTACCGCTGGAAAAAGAAAAAATACTTCTTGATGGAGACAAAAATCAACCAATACTCATGGATAGGTTCTCTACAGAACTTACATCAAGTGAACAATGGTTTGTTGCGATACCTGTCAATTTCCAAAAAATGAAGGTGGAAGATTTTGAAATGGCCAAAGCATGGCGCTACAAGACGCGTAAAGTATTCCAAGCTTTATTTTCTAAGGGATATGTGGCCACAGATTTAATACGTCATCATGAGGATGGAACATGCTATTACTATTTTTCAAAACAAGATTAAAAGGAGATAAGAAGCCGTGACGATACCCATTAATTATATTAAATTACATAAACTGAATATGCGTTTAAAGGAACCATTCACTACCAGTTTTGGCACCTTGCAGGATAAGGAGTTTTTTATCACAGAAGCTGCCGATGACCGTGACAATCGTGGTTATGGCGAATCTGTGGCTTTTACCAGTCCATGGTACAGTGAAGAAAGTGTTAAAACGAACTTGCATATGATGGAGGATTTTTTAATCCCTATTCTAAAGGAAAACGAGATTAAGCATCCGGAAGAGGTTTCTACGCTCTTTTCGCCAATTAAACGGAATAATATGGCTAAATCTGCTTTAGAAGGAGCCATATGGGACCTATATGCTAAACGGGAAAATCTTCCACTGGCCAAGGCATTAGGCGGGATAAATAAAGAAGTAGATGTTGGTATTAGTATTGGTATTCAGCCTTTGGAGGATTTTCTTAAAACAATTGATTATTACGTACAGGAAGGCTACAAGCGAATTAAAATAAAAATAAAACCCGGTTTCGATGTGGACGTCTTAAGGGAAGTGCGGAAACACTTTCCGGATACACCTATGATGGCGGATGCAAATTCTGCGTACACTTTAGATGATATTGAGCATTTGAAGCAGCTGGACGATTTGAATTTAATGATGATCGAGCAGCCTTTGTCACATGATGATATTGTGGATCATGCCAAGCTGCAGGAAGTAATGCACACTCCTATTTGCCTGGATGAGAGTATTCATTCACTGGAAGATCCAAGAAAAGCTATTGAACTTGGCAGCTGTAAAGTGATCAATATTAAAATCGGGCGAGTAGGCGGTATTACGGAGTCAAAGCGGATACATGACCTTTGGAAGGAGCATGGTATAGATGTATGGTGTGGCGGAATGCTGGAAGCAGGTGTTGGCCGAGCGCATAATATTGCACTGACAACCTTAACTCAGTTTACTATGCCGGGAGATACGGCAGGTTCTTCCCGCTATTGGGAAAAAGATATTATTAAACCCGAGGTCACTGTGAAAAATGGGGTCATCTCTGTTCCGGATCATCCAGGTATTGGTTATGAATTGGATGAAGAAGCATTGGCTAATTATATTGTGGAGGAAAAGAAGTTTGATTTTTATTGATAAATTAAATCCTTGTAATACATTTTATTCGCAACTTTGATATTAATACTAATACAGGATAAAATCCTATTATTTAAATTAAATGAAATTATTTTTCAATTTCTGTTGACCTGCTCATGATGAGAATGTATAATGACGTAAAGCTTTTGCTTTAATCAGAAAAATTATTGAAGTAAGAACTTCGTCATCATGAAAGGGGGTTCAAATGGAGGAACTTATAAAAAGGATTAAAAATTTGGACAATCTTTCTCCGGGACAGAAAAAAGTTGCAAAATTTGTTATAGACAGCCCTGATCAGGTGGCCTTGCACTCTGCGAAAAAGGTCGGAGCGTATTCGGATACAAGTGAAACAACAGTAATACGACTTTGTTATGCCCTGGGGTACTCCGGTTACAATGAGTTACAGACAAAAGTACGCATGTCGATGTGGGGCTCTAACAGCAGAGAACAAACGTTACAGGATTTCCAAGATGTTTCTCATCATCCCGATATAGGGAGCGGCTTCACGGAAGCCGTGCTGGACGAAGAGGATAAATATCGTCAGGGTAATCAGTGGGATGATGCTGTTATTCAAGAAGCAATTGAATCTATTAATCAAGCGAAGCAAATTATAGTGATTGGACTGCGTACATCATACGCACCTGCTCATTGGCTTACGTATACGCTAAATGTCGTGCGGGGAAATACTAATCTTTATCAAGGGCAATTGGCAGATCCAAATTTTCTTGCAACCAGTGTGAATAAAGAGAGTCTTATTATCGCATTTTCTTTTCCTAGATATACCAAGGAGACGCTTCATTTTGTGAAGGCTGGCAAAAGGAATGGTGCAACAATAATTGGTATAAGTGATCATGAGTTGTCACCGTTATCTCTTCAGAGCAACATATTCTTAAAAGTGCTTACGCCAAAGCCTACTCCAACGAAAGGAATGAGCATCATATTCTCTTTATTAAATGTTATTGTCACCGGAGTAATTGCAGAGAATGAGGCACAGGTAGAGCAGCGTATGAAAACATACAATCAATCAGAAGAACATTTACAATTTTTTTGGGACGAGAATAAAGATTAAAATTCAGAATGGTATGGGAATTCCTTTTTTAGGTGTAGGGTGATATATCATATATTGGATTTAATTTTCACTAGAAGATACTTAAACTGCGCCAAGGCAAGTAGGATATTACATTTCCTGTCAGTTATAAGTGTTGTAATATATTTCCATTTAAAATAAGGTAGTTTGCTATGAGGAGTTTGAGTCTTAAAGAAAACGGAGGGGAATGGGCATGAAACAAGATAATACGCATTGGGAGGAAGATCCCCGCTTTAAACAATGTAACCGAGAGTTTTTCGCAACTTTATTGTTATTTTTGTTCAATGTAATCATTGTATTAGGTGGCGCTTCTTTACTTGGCCATGGGGCAGTTGGTGAAAATATGCAAATGGTGTTTGGACTTCCGGCTTGGTTCTTTTGGGGAGGCATTGTTGCAACTGCTGTATTTTGTTTAGCTTCAATTATTATGGTTCGCACTTTTTTCAAAGACATGTCTCTGAAAGCGGATGACCATCGCTATGAAGAATGAGTTAAAAAATTAGTGCAACAAATACTTTTTTGGACTAAGCATTAAATCTATTATCTCGATAATCAATAGGCAAGTGCTAGTTGTAATATATTCCTCCAAATTGAGGCGACTACGAGAAGAGGTGAGCAAATGAATTGGGAAGTTCTAGCACCAATTATAATTTATTTATTTTTAACGTTTCTTATAGGTATTTTTGCCAATAAGCTATTGAAAAAGGGTAAAGGGGAGTTTAAAGAAAGTTATTTTGTTGGAGGGCGGAGTCTCGGACCGCTGCTTCTGACGTTTACCATTCTTGCGTCTGCTGCAAGTTCAGGTACTTTCATTGGTGGGCCTGGTGTAGCGTATGATATTGGTTTTGGCTGGGTGCTAGTTTTATTAACACAAGTAGGTATGGGGATATATATTTTAGGAATCTTGGGTAAAAAATTCGCAATTATCGCAAGAAAAATCAATGCGGTGACTCTTACAGATTTCTTGAAGGAGCGTTATAATAGTAATCTTGTGGTAATAGGCAGTGCCATTGGAATTGTTCTCTTTATGACAGCATATATGATTGCACAATTTGTGGGTGGAGCCATTATCTTAGAGGCGGTAACAGGTTTTCCCTATGAAGCAGGGTTAATTTTGTTTGGTTTGATTCTTGTTATATATACCACTATAGGCGGATTTATGGCAGTAGCGCTGACTGATGCCATCCAGGGTTTAATGATGATTCTTGGCGGCGTAGTATTGTGGGTTGTCTTCTTTAATACTACTGGAGGGTTTTCCTCGCTCGCCGGTGATATGGTATCAAATCATCCGGAATTGCTTGAGTTGCCGGGACCAGGTGGTATTTCTAGCGCATTGCTCTTCTCTTATTTTCTATTGTTCGGGATAGCTGCAATTGGGTTGCCACATGCGTCAGTACGTGGGATGAGTTTTAAAGATTCTAAAGCCATGCACCGTGCTATTATGTACAGTGGGATTGTCATGTTTCTATTCACAGTTGGTTTTGCCACTTTAGGCCCTTTTGTAAATTTATTTCTACCTAATTTGGAAAATCCGGATATGGCACTTCCTGCACTAATTCTAGAAATTATGCCAGGATGGCTTGCTGGGTTAGTACTCGCAGCTCCTCTGGCTGCGGTAATGTCAACTGTAAATGCTATGTTGCTTGTAGCAAGTTCCACCATTGTAAAAGATCTGTACTTAAATTATATTAAACCTAAAGCTACCCAACGAAGTGTGAAAAAGGTTTCTTACTTTAGTACAGCCATCATTGGTTTAATTGTCGTATTTCTATCATTAACGCCACCGGATTATTTACAGTACCTAGTCATTTATGCAATTGGAGGGTTGGAGGCGACGTTCTTCGCACCGATAGTTTTTGGTTTGTATTGGAAAAGGGCGAACCGGGCTGGTGCCATAGCCTCTATGTATAGTGGGTTAGGAAGTTATATTTTGCTAGATATATTTACTACAGAACCATTTGGCATGCATACTATTGCTACTTCGCTTGCCATTTCTGTAGTGGCGATGGTGGTCGTGAGCTATCTGACACCGAAGCCTTCTGAGCAATTGATACAGAAATTTTGGGGTAAAGAAACTACTAATGCTAAAAATCAGATGAAAGAGGGATCTTAATGTTTGATATTAAAATTGTAAATGGATATATTCTGGACGGTACAGGTAATCCTTGGACGAAAATGGACATCGGTATCACTGATGACACCATCTCTGAAATTGGACAATTAGCTGATGCTCCCAGCAAACAAACAATTGATGCAAATTGTATGACAGTTACTCCAGGTTTTATTGATACGCACGTACATTCTGATCTGCTGTGTACGCGGCCGGAGATTCATAAAATAAAGGCCCTACAGGGTGTTACAACAGAACTTTTTGGTCAGGATGGTATCTCTGTTGCACCGGTATCGGCTGAAACGAAGCCCCTTTGGCAAAAACAATTAAAAGGTCTCGATGGGGACATTGGTGACTGGCCTTGGGAGACAATTGATGAGTACCTTACTTTTCTTGAGAATTCAGATTTGATAGGCAATAATACTTATCTTGTCCCTCACGGTGGTGCTCGTACTTTAGTTATGGGCTTTGATGGAAGAAAAGCCACTAAAGAAGAAATGGTAGAAATGCGTAAGATTGTAGAAAAGGGTATGGAGGAAGGTGCTGTCGGCGTATCATCCGGCTTGATTTACCCCCCTAATTTATACTCAGATAAAGAGGAGCTTATTGAGATTTGTAAAGGTGCTGCGCGCTATGACGGCTGTTTCGTCGTTCATATACGAAACGAGAGTAATAAATCGTTGGAAGCACTTGATGAAGTCATAGATGTTGCCCGTATCACTGGTGTGCGCCTTCATGTATCGCACTTTAAGGTTGCAGGAAAACTAAACCGTGATAAATTTACTAAATCTTTGGGGAAGATGGAAGAGGCTCGCAAGGAAGGCATTGAAGTAACCTTCGATCAATATCCTTACACTGCTGGTTCCACCGTTTTCCATTCCATTCTCCCGCCATGGATGCATGAAGGGGGTACTGACCAATTACTTGAGCGACTACGTGATACTGACGTACGCAACCGTATTAAAGAAGATTTTCTTCATAATGATGAATATGAAAACTGGGTACGTAACTGTGGATGGGAAAATATTGTCATCGCTTCTGTAGCCACGGAAATAAACAAAGAAGCTGAGAACAAGAATATGCTGGAGGTAGCCAAATTGCGCAACAGCACACCTGAAGATGCTGCTTTCGATCTTCTTTTGGAAGAAGAGGCAAATATCACGATGATTGCGCATTGGGGAGACGAAGAAGATATTATTTATGGGATGCAACACCCTTTACAGATCGTTGGCTCTGATGGTATTTTTGGTGGTAAACCACACCCGAGACTCTATGGGACTTACCCTAGGGTACTTGGTGAGTATGTGAGAAAGAAAGCCGCTTTATCACTTCCGGAAGCAATTCGACGCATGACAGGTGCACCTGCACAATTACTTCGACTCCATGACCGGGGATTGCTGAGAGAGGGGTATAAAGCAGACATCGTTATTTTCGATCCGAAGACAGTAAAAGACCATGCGACCTATGAGGAACCACTACGAGAACCTGAAGGCATCAAACATGTTCTTGTTAATGGTCAAGTAGCTGTGGAAGATTCACAGTACACTGGGGAGACTGCTGGTGCTGTTATTAGGAGAAGAGGGGCAAATTCAATAAGTGTACAGTCTAGGTAACTTTCATTTTATATTAAAGAGCATCGATAGTCTGTGAACGCTGCTCTTATAAATCAAGGTGAGAGAATCCCTTCGAAATATGTATAGAGATGAGATGAAAAAAGATCTCCCTCCTGTCTTAATAGGAAGGCATACCCTCAAGGGAGGGAGATCTATTGTATTTTATTGGGATTGTGAGTGATTTGTACATTAAAAGAAAATGATATAGAAATAGCCATCGACTTGCGAATTTTACTAATGCGGTAGGGTCACGGTTTCAATTCCCTTTACTAGGTTCAGTCAGGTAGAAATGCCGTGGAGACTTAATTTAGTATTAAAATTTGATTATTCTGCTTACATTGTTTCCCAGTTGGTAAAAATGGTAGTGCCCTACTATATCATTTTGAAGAATACCTTATATAGGAGAGGTTATTGTGTTAAATCATAATTTTTCAAAATTGCAAGTAAGCAAAAGTGAAGAAAAATTTACCGAAGATAAATTGGCTGGCACTTTTTCCAGGTGGCTTGAATCAGATCAACAGCGCTTACGTGTTGTGCTTTATCCAACAGATTATGAAGCTGACCACATATGTTATAATGGACACGCGTTATTTATAGTTGAAGGAAGCATTAAAATTGGTTAGCACCCAAAAACTAAGGTTTTTATTTTAATTTACAATCCCAATCCATAAAAAAAGTATTTTCTTTGGTTCAGAAGTCTATTTTTTATTTTGAAAAAGAAATCCCACCACTTTATACGGT
>NZ_JBGOHB010000015.1:0-107708 GCF_041521345.1 Virgibacillus oceani
AGCTGCTTTCCTGTTGTCTTTTTAGAGCAATTTTCATAAGTGTTTTCATACAAATGTTAGTTGAACGAATCGGGCCGTTACTGGCTGTTAGATCTCCCACTTAGCATTTTCATGTTTCCTTCATTCTCGAAGTGGGAGTCTTACAGCCAGTTACACTGCGGGAAACAAGAACGGAGGAATCATTTTATGCTTAACGTACTAGTAACCGGGGCAGGAGGTTTTATCGGAAAGAATTTAGTCGACAGGCTGCATAAGGAAAAAAGAATTTCTATAAAACAATATCATCGCGGGGATGACCTATCACTGCTGTATAAGTATTTAAACGATTCAGATGTGATCTATCATCTGGCAGGGGTAAACAGACCTCAGTACAACACAGAATTTGCTAGCGTTAATAGAGGACTTACTACACAAATAGTCAATTATTTAAGAGAACATCAGAAAAGCCCAAAAATCATTTTTTCCTCCTCCGCGCAAGCAGCGTTTGATACACCATATGGATTAAGTAAAAAGGCAGCTGAAGAAGTGCTGGTAGACTATAGTAAGGACACCGGAGCAGAAGTTTTTATTTATCGTTTGCCAGGTGTCTTCGGGAAGTGGTGTAAACCGCATTATAACTCTGTTGTTGCTACCTTCTGCCATGAAATCTCCCACAATAAAGAAATTGAGATTCATAATGCAGAGAAAATGCTTGAACTCGCGTATATAGATAATGTTGCCAACGATCTGATGGACTGTCTCACACGAAAAATGACGGAAGAAAAATTTTATTATCACCTCAGTCAAACCTTCCATATCACGATTGGAGAACTGGCTCATAAACTTTATGAATTCAAGGGAATAAGAAAATCACTCGTGATACCCGACCTGTCCGACAAATTAACAAAATACTTGTATACGACCTACCTATCCTATCTGGATGAAAATAATTTTTCCTATAAATTGCCGGCACATAGAGATGAAAGAGGAAGTCTCGTTGAGCTAATCAAATCCCGTGAAGCCGGCCAAGTTTTTATGTCAACTTCACGAGAAGGTGTTATAAGAGGAAATCATTACCACCATACAAAAGTAGAGAAATTTTGTGTCATTAAAGGAGCGGCAAATATTCATTTAAGGAAGATTAATTCCGATAAACTAATCACTTATAGCGTATCAGACCAAAATATCGAGATGGTAGACATCCCGCCAGGCTTTACTCATTCTATTGAAAATGTAACGGATGATGAAATAATTGTGTTGTTTTGGGTCAATGAAATGTTCGATGCGGATCACCCGGATACCTTTCCCTTAAATGTCCAGCCGAGTAAAACGAATAATAAGAAAGGATGATAACCATGTCAACAAATAATAAATATATTGTTCAGGAAGATGATATCTGCCTTGTAGCATATCCAAAATCAGGCAACAATTTTTTGCTGTTCCTTGTCTCTATGTTGTTATATCAGAAAAAAATGGACTGGGCTACAAAAGGAGAAATGATACAAAATGTGGCAAGCAAACCAATTGAAAACTTGCCTACTCCACATCTTGTTTGGAGCCATGATAGTTACGATTCTTCCTATCCGAAAGTCATTTACCTTGTAAGAGATCCCAGGGATGTTGTCATTTCCTATTATCATCATTTTAAAAAATATTACGGTAGCAGTCGTAACTTTGATGATTTTTTTGAGGCATTTATGCAAGGCAACATTGGATATAGAATGTGGGATACAAATGTAGCAAGCTGGCTTGATAAACAGGAAGAAGTCAAACATGGCTTTTTGCTTATCAAATACGAAGAGCTGCTTGAAAATACTTTTAAAGAGGCACAAAGAATTGTAGCGTTCCTCGATTTAGACAGGACAGCAAAAGAAATTAATGAAGCCGTCAATTGGGCTTCTTTCGATAATATGAGCGCCTTGGAAAAGAAACAGCAGCACCATTTAAAAGGCAATACACCGAAAAGCAATGATAATATCCCTTTTGTTCGGGAAGGCAAGGCAAACAAATGGAAATCATTTTTAAGTGATGAACAACAGAGACAAATCAACCAATCATTTGAAAAGACTTTATCAAGGTTAGGATATTTATAAAGTGAAACTTCATTCAGTGGGGTTTAGGCCTACAGGACGTAGGCCATGCAGACGTGTGGCGATTTTAGTCTGCGTTCCCCCTCCCCCCACTGAATGTTAGTTGAACGAATCGGGCCGTTACTGGCTGTTAGATTACAGCCAGTTACACTGCGATAAAATGATCTTTTAAAGCGCCTTCTTATCCTGGAGGGCGTTTTTCATTAAGAAAGGCGGTGATGCAGAAATGAAGCTTAAATTATTGCTGATTGCGGCTGATACTTCTCATTTCACAAACAATAATTATGACATTTTGGAAAAAGAATTAGAAAAAATAACGAAGCTAATGATTTATCGGCAATCCGGGCATATCAAGAAAATTTTAAGAAAGATCCCTGAAAAACCGGATTACATTTTAATCATTAATGATATCGGAAATACATTTGCCCCTCTTGTGACCGGCCTATCCAATATCAATATACCCGCTGGGCTGATGGTTAACGATGCACACCGGTTTGTAAGTCAGCGCAGAAAGTTTATTGCGAATAATGGCATCAGCACTTTTTTTGTCATATGCCAGCATAATTTTTATAATAATTATCCTCTTCTAAGAGGAAAGCGGGTATTCTTTCTCCCTCAATTCGCCAACACTTCTATATTTAAGGATTATGGCAGTGATAAAACAATTAATTTAATGATGCTGGGGGAAATTTCCCTTCATCACATCTATCCATTAAGAGAAAAAATCCTGCAGCATTATGCAGACCATCCCGGTTTTTACAACCGCCCCCATCCGGGATGGAGAGACTTTACAGAAAAGCAGTCAAAAAATATATTAATTGGTGAAAACTATGCCAGAACCGTTAATCAGGCGAAATTATTTTTTGCCTGCGGCTCTGTTCGTCAAGTGGTGACCTTTAAATATTTTGAAGTACCAGCCTGCCACACGTTATTAATGGCGCCTGATTTACCGGAACTTCACGAGATTGGGATGAAACCAGGCAAACATTTTGTGGATATAAACGAGGATAACTTTACGGAAAAAGCTGCTTACTACCTTAAAAATGTGAGCGAAAGGGAAAGTATTACAGAAAACGGCTATCGATTCGTTCACAACCATCATTCAACTGCACATCGGGCAAAGCAGCTCATCCGGCAAATAAAAAGTATCTTATCCCATATGTAGCAGTCTTTAACCCTTTAATAACACCTGATTGATCACTTTAGAATCTTTATAGCTTTCTTCTTTAGTCCCTAAAGAAATACCCTTACCACTTTACAGTGATAAGGGTATTTCTCTTTAGGCTGCTTCATTTTATTGATCTTTTCGTTAGGCTGAATTTTAAAGAATTGTTATCTTTGAATCAGACTTAAAGCATCTATTACCATACCAGCCACATCTTTGCGAAAATAACTTTGCATTTAAAAGCTTAGGATGGAATAACATTTGCTTTTATAAGAATTTTTTCAATTTCAGCAGAAGACATTAATTCATCATTGGATTGGTATTGTTGGAAAGTAACCTGAGGTAAGTTTTCATAGTTATTCTTCACATCCTGTGAAGCATCGTCAGGCAGAATAACATAATAGTTTTCATCAAATTGATACGTACTCCGGGATTCGGCATTGGATACTAACACTTCATGAAGCTTTTCCCCCGGCCTTATACCTACTTCATCTATCGCAATCGCTTTTGCGGCAAAGTGTTTTTCCAGTACATCAATCAAATCAACAATACGGCATGCTTTCATTTTCATGACAAACGTCTCTCCGCCAATTGCCTGCTTGGATGCGTATAGCAGTAAATCAATGGCTTGTGAAACCGTCAGGAAGAAGCGGGTCATTTCCTTGGACGTAAGGGGTACTTTGTGGTGATTTTCAATTTGTTCTTTAAAAAATGGAATGACACTGCCATTTGTGCCAATAACATTACCTCCACGGATACAGATAAATCGTGTATGATTGCTCAGCTGATTGGCATGAATAATTAATTTTTCACCGATTGCTTTTGTCATTCCATAAAAATTGATTGGTTCCACTGCTTTATCGGTAGAAACATCAATGACCTTTTTCACTTTTTGATTTAAACTTGCTTTAATAATATTCTCTGTCCCATGGACATTTGTTTTTAAAGCTTCAGATGGCTGGTCTTCACAAATTGGTACATGTTTAAGTGCAGAAAGATGAAATAAATAGTCCACATTTTTCGCTGCTTCATTCACTGCTTCAAAATCTCTCACATCCCCAATCACAAATTTTAAATGAGGATGATCTAAAAAAGCCCTTTTCATTTTCACTTGAGCAAATTCATTACGTGAAAAAACCCTTATTTCCTTTGGCTGAAATGAAAGCAGTTTTTTTACTAGTTCATGTCCCCAGGACCCTGTCCCTCCGGTAATTAATATTGTCGTATTTTGAAACACATTTAAACAACTCCCTCATGCGATAACACCTACTGTTTATATACTCAGGATCATAGACTAAATGAAACAAGGCTGATAAATTTGTTAACCATAGATTCCAGAATAGGTTTCATTATGCCAGTTTGATAACTAAATAGGTTATACCTTAATATATGAACAAAATAGTAGACTGTACATGATAATCGTTTAAAAGAAAGACAAAAGAGGCAGCTGCTGAAGTTCAGGGAAACGAAAATTATGACACCACCCTATTATTTTTTATATAAATCATCTGCGTTATTTCAATGTTCTTAAAAAATCGTTCCAGCTTGAAAGGTTGTTTTTGGTGATACTTTCCTTATGCTCTCTCACGTTGTATACAGTAAAATCATGATATTTAAACCTTGAACTCTCTATCAGTTGATTTAATACACTTACGTCTTCGTAAAGCCTGCCATCCTCAAATGCCGTTACTGGAAAGCCTCCCTGTCTTTTTAATAAGGAGGTCCGATATATTCTTGGTCCGAGTGGAAAACGATAAGAAAGTACATCCTTTTTCCCATTAATTCCGGCGCCCTTTGCAATACCTTTGAATAAAACATCTCCTTCTAACTGCTTCCACTTTCTAAGATTGCCATACAATACAGAAATATCTTTCGGCAAATGCACTAATTGCTTTTTAATTACCGATATAGCATCAGGATCCAGCCAGTCATCAGCATCCAGCTCCAATATAAACGCAGATGTAACATGAGGCAGCAAATCGTTTAACGCTCTTGCTTTACCTTCATTTTGTTTGCGAAATACCTTGACCTGCTCTCCATCATGCCACTGTAGAAGTGGTCGATAGGAACCATCCGTTGAGCCATCATCCATAATTAAAACCTGTTCCGGCTGCTCATTTTGCAGCAGGCAGGATTCAATGGCAGTACCTGTGTATTTTTCCATATTATAATTTGCCATGATAACCGAAAGTGCTGGCGCATTGGTATTAACCTTTTCCAGATTGTATTTTGAGAGCATTTCTTCCCTGTTCTTTTTATTTGCAGAACTATTTCTCTTTACTTGCCTGATCAGACCATCTTTAAATGATTTGAAAGCATTGTCTACAGTAGAAAGCCAAGCTGGAAAAAGCGCTTCATTAAATGGAAGTTCATCTTCAGATAGCAGTTTGTGATGTTGAATATATGAAGTACGAACAAGTAAAGGGTGTTGAATTCCTGTTTGTTTATTGCAGCTGGTTACTAATATTTTTTTTGAGGGGGGCAGATTAAGAGAAACAGCTTCTATAGAAGGAGACAGATAATTTGGATCACGAAGAAATAATAAGTAATCACTTTTTATGAAATTGATTCTATTATTCAGTGTTTCCCCTGCATCATTACTTTTAGTGTGAATAAATTCAACCTGATCCCGACCTTCATACGCATGAATGATGCGCAGAGACATGCCCGGTTTTTGCAGAATAATAACTGAATTCAACCTTGGTTCAAGATTTCTTAAAGATTGCAATGCCCTATCCAATCCTTTCTGATTGGAATAATGAACGAGAACAGCAGTGATATCTTTCAATTGGAATGCTCCTTTCTGCGTTTTATTTGTTATAAAATGAAAAACCGCATGAAATAATTTAAACTCAATTTCATGCAGTTTTTTCATCACAATTTATATTTAATGATAGCTTCCACCTCTAGGTCAGCCTCATTAGATAAAACCTAAAAGAGAATTCTAATGATCAACAGAAACTTTTGGCAGTCTAACTTCAAGATTTGCAGGTTAAGTTAAAATCTAGTGAGCGGAATGAGAACTGGGAGATTCACCTGTTTGTATTGGAGTGATGGGATCCAAGCATGTAATCCCGATAAATTTTTCCACATCGATGGTTATGCAAATACCAGTTTCCTGGAAACCTGTCACCGGATCATCGATGGAAAAAAAAGGGGCAATTGTGTTGCTGCAGCAGTCTATTTCCGGCATTAAAACCCTGCATTTTTCTGTGATCGGCAGCAGTAATTCCACCCTGATACAACAGTCACTGTCTTTCACGAAATGTTTTGCACGGAGGATTGGCGTTTCTGCACTTCCAAAGAAATTTCCGCTTTTTTTACCCATAGGAGCTTGAAACACACCGCTTCCCATAAACGGCTTGCAATCTTCACAGTAAAGAATAAATGGAATGGTCGTGTTCACCGGACCAAGTGAATTACCTTTTCGCAATTGTTGTATGGCTGAATCACATGCGGAAAAACAACTGTCCTCCATCGCTTCATCTTGTACTTTGATGATGCGCGTAATAATATTTTTTACACAATCCTCTGACTTTTTCTTCGGTTCGAGAAACTCTCTGCATCTAGTTTTACCCATAATAACACTCCTCTTTGTAGATAAATACAGTATTATTTTATGCCTGTTCACTTTTAGTAGGTTGTATGTAAGTCTATGTCAAAATAAATTAATAAAATAGACCAGGAATAATTCGCCAAGGTTGTCCAGTTAAAAAATACATTCCATAGATTTTTTTGCATAAGCATCACTATTTACCAGGTCGTGCAGCCAAACAAGTACTTTATTTCATTTGGGGTAAGAAAGCCGGGGAGCAGCCGGCTTTCTTAAGGAGTAATATTCATGGGTAAATCATCAGCAAGCTTGCAGTGATTTATATTATTTATATGTAAAAACAGCCAGCATGTCTCGGCATTTCCCCTATTAGACGAACACATTTTTCCAAAGAACATAGATAATCATTATATTTTTCAAAGTAAATAGACTTGTAAATCACTTCTAAAATATGGATGAAGTACATTATTATGATGAATTCGATTTGAAAATGTGATAGTAAAAGAGGGTCGAAAACGGGATATCGTGGGGTTTCTGTTTAAAGAGGAGAACGAGGATCATTGAAATTCAAGTTCGAATTCTCCTTTCTCAATCAGACAACTCGGCTTTTCGCCCGCAGCAAAGAAGACATGCTGAAAACGACCAAAAGAAGTTTTCAGCGATATCACTTTTGGCCCCGGGAGAAGTGAAGGCGGATTATATTTCCGGAGGGAGTAGTTAGCGCAAGATTTAATCATCTGTCTCAGCCTACACCAAAATAACCTCTTTACCCCTCGGGTAGAAAGCGGGATTATTTTGATTTTGGTTTATCACTTCTATGCTTCCGTTCACTTTGGGAAGCATCCTTGGATTTCACTTTTTTCTTTTCATCTTTGGCTTCAATTTTCAAATCTTCTAAAGGTATATCATCCGCAAATTTCTGGTTTTCAAATTCATCCAGGTTATTTCTTCTCTCTACCCCGCGATCCTGACGGTTCTCTTTATCTTCAGCCGGTGATTTATTCTCTTTAGCCATGTTTTTCACCTCCAATTCCTGTTCTTTCATATTTCCTTTTTTCCATGACGCGTAAACATTCAAAACAAATAGTCCAGCTGGTATAATGTCCTATTAGGAAGGTGATTCCAATAAGCGAATTTACAGAACTGACAAGCATTCCGCAAGTTGACCGGTTTATTGCCGAAAACCAGTTAACTTTTCTATATATTTCCCGTAATAACTGCAGTGTTTGCCATAGTCTGCTGCCGCAAGTAAAAGAATTAATGAATACATTCCCGGAAATTAAATTGGGGCATATCCTTGCAGATGATGTGGAAGAAATTGCAGGCAGATTCTCTGTGTTTACTGTTCCTGTTCTCCTTCTTTTTGTAGATGGAAAAGAATATGTGCGGGAAGCCCGCATTGTTCATATGGATCTTTTTGCAGATAAAATGCAGCGGATTTATGAAAATGTTATTGGGGATTAAAATTAAAAAGTAAGGGGCAGGTGGGACAGTAAACCTGTCCCACCTTGTCTGTGCCTTCCCGATTCTCCACTAATGAACTGTCATATTAAACAAGTGGAAGGATTGTCCGATTGGATTCATATCTCCATTCTCCCCTGTTATTTGTCCTTCATATACTAATTCACCTGATTGAACATCAATGACAAGAATATTTGCAGGTGCATAACTCTCATTGATTTGACTGGCAATATACAATCTGCCATCTTTGATCGCTGTTACCTGAGATCCCATATTCATATTATCTCGTTCGATGGTAAACGACCGATTTTCATCCAGTTTCTGATTTTCCAGATCATAAACAGTAATTTCCAGTCCATTCTCCACTTGATTGGTAAAATACAATGTGGAATCTTCTAGCAATACCGAATGAGATATATCCTTTAGTTCATCAGGCAATTCAAATTCGGAAACTTCATTTGTCTCCACATTAATGGAAGTTACCTTACTTTCTGCAAACTGTGAGTAATATCCTTCCTCATCATTTTCATCTCTTTCCCATTGTTCTATGATAAATATGGCATGGCTATTCGATTGAAGTGTACTTCCGTTACCCGGTGTAAACACATTGGTCATGTTTCTCCCACCGCTGCCCTCTGAATAAGAGACGACCATTTCATCGTTTACGAGGCTCTCCTCCCCAATATCAATATCGTACATATGAATCTCTGTAGAAAAACTGTCAATTGACCCATTTACATGATTGCGTGTAACAACACTTACTTCCTCCTCTGCAATATATATCTGTTCTATATAAACACTGCTATATTTTTCGTTGTCAGGCACGTCCACTGTGAATTCCATGGTATGATTTGAATCTTTATCCAGCACTTCTATCTGTAAAACCATTCCACTTTCCGTTTCGGAGTTTACGCTGGCATGAACTAAATGATGTTCATTTTCAGCCAGCTGAAATATGCTCTGTTTTCCCCTCATAAAATGCTTATATTTTTTCTGATACTGGTTTATTTCCGGAAACCCGAAACCGGTACGAAGCCTATCAAAATAGGATGCCTCCCCGTTATACTCTATCCCTTCTGCCGTAATTTGAAAGTTATCCCCCTTTATGTTTCCTTCTCTGTAATCACCATAAAGGATTAAGTCTTCCAGTTCTTCTTCGTTCCCACTAAGCGTTTTAATCTTATATTCCGGATAATTGACCCCCGCCAGGGCAGATTGAATATAGAAAAAACCAATGGCAGCTACAGTGATAACGGCTATACTAATTGATTTCCAATACTTCTTCATTTTTTCTTCCCTCCTATACCGTGATTTTCTTCGTTAATAAATAATGACTTACCAAGATAGACATCGCTATAACAATTAGGCCTAAAACAGTTTCCACTACCAGAAATTCAATAGGATATAAATAGTCGGTTAATAGGAAGAATGGCCATACAAATAAGATGATCGCCAAAACACCGTACACCGCCCCTAGGAAAATCCCCTTCCAGCGAAAGCTTCGTTCAAATAAAATCGCAGTAAACACAATAAAAACGATCATAAATCCAATTCCGTAATGGATCATAAACTCGATAAAGCTCTGTGGCAGCAAGATTTGGAAATACCTAAAGCTTTCAATTACTTCATTTACAGACATGTCCAATCTATACTCTCTTGGCACTATCCACTTCAAAATAGTGCTTTGCAATGGAATGAGCAATAGCTGCAGCGCGACTAATCCCAGTACCATTAAAAAAATGGAAGTTGCTTTTGCCAGATAGACATTAATTCTGGCAGTCGGCAGCATGAATAACCGGTAAACAAATGTATTTTTTGCAAACCAGTCCCGATACCATATAAAAAAGGTATAAAAAATCAATGCAGCAATACATAATGCGATAGGCCCCATAAACCACAGGCTGAAATTTACCTGATACATACTCATTGGGCCATGCTCATTAATAAACTGTTCCATGGAGCCTCCGTGCTGATAAATCGCTTTATTTGCCTTGTTTACATACTGGTTGGATAGAATAATGGCGCCTGTTACCTGTGAAATTATTGTTATTGCAATCAACACGAAGTACAATTTTATAAAACGACTTATTTCAAAATTCACCAGTTTCAAATACCTGTTCATGCTTTATACACCTCTCTCATGACATCAATAACAGACTTTCCTTCTGTTTCGCGCATCTCTTCTGAATTAAATTGTTTTGAAACTACACCCTGATCAAGCAGAACAACTTTATCAATTAAGTGTTCAATATCGCCGATTTCATGGGTTGTAATAATGACGCCACGATCTTCAATCAGATGGCTGGTAAATACTTCAGCTATCTGTTCCCTGCTGAAAATATCAATGCCGGAAAAAGGTTCGTCCATGAGCACAAAATCCACATCCATTGCCAGGCCAAGCAGCAAATTCACCTTTGCTGTATTTCCTTTTGATAATTCAGAGATTCGATCACTTTCCTTCAATTTGAAAAATCCAAGTATTTCTGTTGCCCGCTCTTGATTCCAGCACTCGTAAAAATCATCCATAAACTCCATGGCACTGGCAATCGTCATTTGCGGCAGCATCGTAATCGCATCAGGGATAAAAGTAATTTTTTCATAGCTTTCTTTATGTATTTTTTCTCCGTTGATTAAAATTTGACCGCTGTTCAAAGGTGCCAGATTCATAATCGCGTTAAGGATGGTTGTTTTTCCTACGCCATTCACACCGATAATACAGGTGATCTCTCCTTTCTCCGCTGTAAAGGAAACACCTTCCAGCACTTTTTTTCTTCCAAACTTTTTTGTGATCTTTTTTACCTCAATCAATCGTATTCCCTCCTAATCATTGCTTTTTCCTTCGTATTTTTCTGCAACAAGCCCTATTATTTCTTCAAGCGACACGTTGATCGGACGAACCGATGCAACAAAAGTCTCCACTGCTTCCGTGATAAGCTCTTCTCTTACTGAGCTCAGGACCTTTTCATCCGTTGTAATTTTACTCGGCTGATTCCGGTCTGTGTAAATCAAACCCTGTTCCTCCATTTCTTTATACGCCCGCTGCGCTGTATTCGGATTAATTTTCAACTGATTCGCCAGTTCCCGACGCGAAGGGATTTCCTGTCCCGGCTCCAGCATGCCTGTTGCCATTCTTTCTTTAAAATGCTGAACCACCTGAACATACACTGGATCCCTTTTGTTAAATTTCACTTCCATGATCGCAGCCCTACTTTCATATTCTGCTGTTCATGTATTAATCGATTAATACACCACACACAAAAAATATGTATTAACCGCTTAATACGCTTTAAGTGTATTATATTCGTAATACACTTCATATGTCAATAACTTTTTTGCCATTTATGCTACAATGGGAAAAAAGTGAAGCAGAGGGGAAATACGGATATTTATGAAACTTGTATCATGGAATGTGAATGGAATCAGGGCCTGTGTAAGAAAAGGATTTATGGATTATTTCCATAAAATAGATGCAGATATTTTTTGCCTGCAGGAAACGAAAGTACAGGAAGGGCAAATTAGCCTGGACTTAGAAGGGTATTATCAGTATTGGAATTATGCCGCACGCAAAGGATATTCCGGCACTGCAGTTTTTACAAAGCAAAAACCGCTGTCCGTCAAATATGGACTGGAAGAAGAAGATACACAAGAAGAAGGTAGAATCATCACCCTTGAATTTGAAAATTTCTACCTGGTAAATGTCTATACGCCCAACTCAAAAAGAGATTTAACCCGGTTGAATTACCGGCTTGAATGGGAGAATGAGCTTTTTCATTATTTATCTGAACTGGATAAAGAAAAGCCTGTCATTTACTGCGGTGATCTAAACGTTGCGCATCGGGAAATAGATTTAAAAAACCATAAAACGAACCGCGGCAACTCCGGTTTTACGATAGAAGAACGAGAAAAGATGACACGCTTGCTGGAATCCGGATTTGTAGATAGTCTGCGTTATTTTTATCCTGAGGAAGAAGGGCTGTATTCCTGGTGGTCGTATATGAGCACAGTCCGGGAGCGAAATATTGGATGGCGGATTGATTACTTTATTGTCTCCGAGAAACTGACAGACAGGTTGAGAGATTCGAAAATACATTCTCAAATTATGGGGAGTGATCATTGTCCAGTTGTGCTGGAAATGGACGATTTAGATTAATTTCAATATAAGTGATGAATGCGTTGAGCAGAATTTTTATCCAGTCAATAAGCTTCATTCCTATAGTAAACTTTAATAAAGGTGTGATTAATTTGAATACGTACAGCAAAACTTTGTTGCGGTTTTCCGCTATCTTCGCTTTTATCGGTGCTTTTATCGGCTCGCACATGGCAGGTGCCGGCGGTTATGAATTCCGAACCGTCCATGCCCATATCCTAGTGGTCGGCTGGCTCACATTATTCGCTTGGGCTGTCTACTATAAAACTTTCACCCCGGGAAGCAAAAAACTGGCAGCAGTCCATGTTTGGACAGCAATTATTGGTGCAATTGGCCTGTCAGGCGGTATGTGGCTGTATTACTTAAGACCATTTAATCTGAATGATACACTGGTTACCATTTTATTTATCGTGGGCGGAACGATCCTGCTCATTAGTTTTGCATTATTTGTTGTGCTGACATTTATGAAAACAGAGGAAGATGAGAATTAGAATCATCTATTTGGTTGGTTAAACAATAATAAGTGGCAGATCTGCTCCATAATAGATCCGCCACTTATTTTTACTGCTTCAGTTTTTGAAAATAATCAATAATACCAAGTGCACTAACCTGCATATCCAGGTTAATTAAAATATAAACTTCATGTTCATCATTAATTCCAAGGCTCTGAAGATGTGCCTTCACCTTTTCGAATAACCTTCCTGAGAGCTCATCATATCCTTTTCCTTCTGCAATAACCTGTTCGCCCTCTTCCACAAATACATCCAGCCATTCAGATACCTGATGGAGTGCTTTTGGCGGATTTTCCGTCATACCGTAGTGACCAAAATAAATTCGCTCCACGTTCATATCAAGCATCCGCTGAATGGCTTCCTGCATGGCAGACGGGTCAAAATGATTGGGAGAGGTAGACGGCAAAAAGAAACCCACGCCATCATAAATGAGCTGCTGATATCGTATGCCAACAGTATCCCCAGTAAAAATACCATTACTGACCGGATCATAAATACTAAAGTGATGCTTGGCATGTCCTGGTGTATACAAAAACTCCAGGGTACAGTCCGGGCCAATTTTCAGCGTGTCCCCCTCGTCTTTTAAAATCAATCGTTCGGCTTCTATCGATACAATCGGATCAAACAATTCGGAGAAACTGTCTCCATAAATCGCTCTGGCTCCCGCTGCTAGTTTTGAGGGATCAATCAAATGCCGTTCTCCCCTTGGATGTACAACCACCTTGGCATTTGGACATTCTCTTAACAACAGCCCTGCTCCGCCAGCGTGATCCAGGTGAATATGTGTCACAATAATATACTTCACCTCATCCAGTGAAAAACCCAAGTCTGCCAATCCTTGTTTAATATATTTAACAGACGGGCTCGGTCCGGTTTCCACAATGGTCAGTTCTTCTTCATCAATAACATATGTACCCGTTCGTTCCGGCACACCTAAATCAAATCCATCGATCAAATGAATACGTGCATCAATTTGGAACGGCTTTTTTTCTTCCATGGAAAAACCTCCTACTATAAATACCGAATTCCACGCCATTTATCCCAATTATACAGGCAAATGCCCAAATAATCGAATAAGAAAAATATAAAGTTTCAAACGTGATTTCCCACGGAAGATAGTTATTCAACGAAATTATTATCATGTAAAAATTCTATAAGCCCACCTATTAACCCTTCTGCCAGTGGAAGATTCGGATCACTATATGTCTCTAAATTCCCTTCCCTATCTTCCGGTGCTTCTTTTAAAATATGATTCATACCTTCAATAAGGAGAAAATCAGCATCTGGTTTTGCCTCACTGAGTCTTTCCGCTTCCCGAGCAGACACCTGCAAATCATTATCTCCATTAACAATCAGTGTTGGTATTTCTACCATTCCAACTTCTTCGGCAGGATCATATTGCATCCACGATGACGTAAAGGCTTGAACCGATGGACGGAAAACACTGTGAAGTTCCTGACTGACATTCTCAACCTCATTTCCATCCTTCCATTGTTCTAAAATATGTTCACTTTCCTCCAGAAGCTCCCCGGTCAGCTCTTCACTCAATTGATTGTATAGAACCTCATCAATCGAATTACCCGCACCGGCAATAGAAACAAAAGCATCCACTTCACTATCCTGCGAAGCCAGCATGCCAGTGAGTGAACCCTGGCTGTGTCCGATGATTCCTACGTTTGTATAGGCATCATCTTCATTTAACAGCTCTACCCAGGAAACAGCATCTGCAACAAATTGGTCAAACCGCATTTCTTCTTCTGCAACTAAAGCCTGCACGTTTTTCCCCGCACCGCGTTTATCATAACGAAGACTGGCTATCCCATTATCCGCCAGACCCTCCGCCAAAAGTTTGAGACTGTCATTTTCCCCCGGAAAGCCCGGCGAATTCCCATCCCGATCAGTCGGACCAGAACCAGGAATGATGATAACAACAGGGAAGGTTCCGTCTCCTTCAGGTGTTTCCAGCTCCCCATAAAGTGTTCCCTGACCTGTTTCTACTTGTAGAAAATCACCTTCTTCTTCCCCATCTGCCACTATCGTCTCTCCCTTATTTAATTGAAAAGGAAAGGTCTGCCCATGCTGTTTGAATGTTCCCGAAATGGTTTCGCCTTCTACTTCTCCATCAAAAGTAATATAATCCCCTTGCATTTCCATCATGAAAAGCAGTTCATTATTTTCCTTTAGGTCTATGGTGGACAATGGATAATTATGTAATTCCTGAACAGGAATACTAATGGTACCTGTCAACTCATTCTCATGTTCAAACTCAATAATGATAGGCAAAGGCTGATTCGGAATTTCAATGGAACCATTCCATTCCCCAGTTAGTTTCTCCTGCACGGTTTCTTCCTCCCCATTATTTTCATTATTACATCCTGCCAACACAATCAATACAATTATTAAAATTATAATTTTCTTCAATTTCTTCCCCCTATAAAACTGTTACTTTCATCTTCTAATAATACGGCCTTCTATGCAGGATGGTTTCGCCGAAATTTTCTCATCACTCCTCTATCCAGTTTATGCATATGTTCTAATTTTTTAATGCCCTTTCTATATTATGTATAATGTTTTAGTTTTGGATAAAAATAATGTTGATATGAATATATTCAAGGAGGAAACAGCATGCATAATCAGCAGCAAAGTCAAAATATGCAAGATTCCAGTCAAATGCCTGCCAATCAAAGCTTTGGCGGCCATGAAATGTTTGATGCCCATGAGGCCATTTCCAGTTTGGTCGGAGGAATGGAGCAATACTTACTATATGAGCAGCACATTCAAGATCCTGAATTAAAAACAATGCTTCAGCAGCATCAGACTTATTTATCTACGCTTTATAATACACTTGTAGAGACATTGAAAACCGGGCAGGATCCGACAGTAAAAACGCAAACCTATAATATGACCCAGGACAATAATGTCATTTATGGTATGCAGCCATCACAGCCGACTACGCCTGCGCAAACTGTGAATGAAATTAATGATCAATGTGTTTCCAGCTATATGATGAGTTGTTTAAAGGAGTCAGCATCTGCTTTTACAACTACCGCACTGGAAACGACCAACCCTGTCATGAGAAGGGTTTTCGCAGACAGCATCCCTAACCTGATCGAGATGGCTTATGAAGTATTTTTATACCAAAACAAAAATCAGTATTATCAAGTGCCTCAGCTGAAACAGCAGGATATGCAGCAATATATGAACAGCTTTGGTCCAATTCAGGGACAAATGCCGCATTAATCGTTAGAAGACATTACAAAACAGAAATGGCTGTCCGATCATTTGTAAAAACGAATGATTGGACAGCTCTTTGTTTGGTACTATCTTTTTTGAAAAAAGTGTACAATTACGAATTTCGTGGTATAATAAACATAGAAATATCATCATTGCATACAATATAAAAACCGCTCCATCTGGTAATGGAACGGTCATGAAATGAACCCACCCCTTCAAAGGGGATGGCTCATCAGCGGAAAAAGGATCTCCCACGTCAGAGCGCTCTACTCAGAGGGGAGGTCCTTAATCTTTGTTGGACATGACCATCGCGACCAGTGTCCCAAATAAAATCATCAGAGACAAAACTTGGTACGTCGAATCGTCCAATAGCATCACCCCCTTCCGCTGTGACATTGATAAACAATGACGGACAACGGACAACAGGATGAGCCACCCTCCCATGAGAAGTCGATTCATGCATAACATCATTATAGCACAAACGTTCTTGTGAAAGACAAAAATAATGTAATTTTTTAATATTTCATGCAAAAACCGATGAAAATTATTTTTTCATCGGTTTTTAAATTTAACAGATTTTTAGATTAAATCCATTTTATGCTGTTACCAGCTTATTTCATATTTTCACATGATAAACTCCATCAATCAAGCATCCGATTATTTTCATCCACTGACATCAATTTTGCCCCTCGCTCTTTGTCTGAACTAGCGTATATACCATCTCCATTACATACACTGCATCTGTACTGCCAGCCTTCATCATCTGAAAGCATGCCTGCTCCTTCACAAGCTTTGCATATATTATCCCTTTGAGCCATAATAATATCTCCTTTACTTGATTATTTTTTTACAGCTCGATCTTTAACCCAATTTATAATGCCGCCTTTTAGCATTATTTCCTTTTGCCGTTCGGATAATGCATGGGCTACCTTAATTTTTTCTTCTTTTCCTCTTACATTCATTTCAAACTCATTCTCGTACTTGAGCTTTTCTTTCAGGCCACTAAGCTCCAGTACATCTCCTTGTTCAATCAGATCATAATCCTCTTCCTTTACAAAAGTTAATGGCAGCACACCGAAGTTAACAAGATTCTGCCAGTGAATACGGGCGAAGTCTTTCACTAAAGCAACACGTAAACCGAGATACCTTGGAGCGAGTGCGGCATGCTCTCTGCTCGAACCTTGCCCGTAATTAAATCCGCCCACTACTGCATGACCACCAGATTCCACTGTTTCTCTACCCCGTGCATAATACGTCTCATCAATAATTTCGAACGTGAACTTACTTATTTCTGGAAGATTGCTTCGATATGGTAAAACGCGCGCCCCACCGGCAAGTATTTCATCTGTAGATATATTATCTCCCATTTTTAAAAGCACCGGTATTTCCAAATCATCAGGAATGTGATCCATTTTAGGAATGGAAGCGATATTCGGACCTTTGTGCAATTTCACTTGTTTTGCTTCTTCATAAGGGATTGGTTCATCCAATAGTTTTTCGTCCACTGTCGGGTTTTTGGGTTCTTTGACTTTTGGATATTTCATCTCCAGTGTTCTTGGATCTGTTATCACTCCTGTCAAAGCAGAGGCTGCAGCAGTTTCCGGACTGCATAGAAAAACACTGTCTTCTCTTGTTCCGGATCTTCCTGGGAAGTTTCTTGGTGTAGTTCGCAGGCTATTTCGTCCTGAAGCAGGTGCCTGCCCCATTCCGATACAGCCATTACAACCCGCCTGATGCAATCGGCCGCCGGCTTGCAGCAGACTTGCAATATGACTTTCCTTTACCAGGTCAGTAAGCATCTGTCGCGATGTCGGGTTAATATCATAAGAGACACCGGCCGCTATCTGTTTCCCACTCACGATTTCTGCAGCAATCGCAAAATCCCTGTATCCAGGGTTGGCAGACGATCCAATATACGATTGATAAATTGGCGTGCCGGCCACTTCCGAAACCGGTACTACATTCCCCGGGCTTGTTGGTTTGGCAATAAGCGGCTCCAGCTCTGAAAGGTTTATTTCTTCTTCACTATCATACGTTGCCCCTTTATCTGCAGACAGCTCTATCCAATCAGCTTCCCTGCCTTCTCCTTTTAAAAATTTCTTCACTTCTTGGTCGGATGGGAAAACTGTTCCTGTAGCACCAAGTTCCGCCCCCATATTAGCAATAACATGGCGATCCATGGCGCTTAATGTTTCTACACCCGGCCCATAATATTCAATTACTTTTCCGATGCCACCTTTCACATCATAACGGCGAAGTAATTCGAGAATGACATCCTTCGCACTCACCCAATCAGGCAGTTCTCCGGTCAATTTCACTCCCCATACTTGAGGCATTTTTACATAAAAAGGCTCACCAGCTATAGCCATGGCCACATCAATTCCACCAGCACCCATGGCGAGCATTCCCATGCATCCGTTCGCACAGGTGTGACTGTCCGAACCAAGCAGTGTTTTACCCGGCTTTGCCAAGCGCTGCATATGGACAGGGTGGCTTACACCATTGCCGGGGCGGCTATGGTACAGGCCAAATCTCCTTGCAGCACTATGTAAAAACAAGTGATCATCCGCGTTTTTATTGTCTTCCTGAATTAAATTATGGTCCACATACTGCGCCGATGCTTCTGTTTTTGCCCTGTCCAGTTCCATGGCTTCCAGTTCCTGCATCACCAATGTCCCTGTTGCATCCTGTGTCAGCGTTTGATCGATTTTCAAACCAATCTCTGTACCCACCGTCATTTCTCCGGAAACAAGATGGTCTTTAATTATTTTTTGCGTAATATTCATTGCCATCAATAGCCCCTCCTTCATTAATACGTATACATATATTATGTGATAAATATGGATATTTATTTGTATATTATTCATATTCACTTCTGTTTAGCAGTCTAAACCCAATTTACAAGGGCAAAAGATGTGTCTTGCTTTTAATTGGAATTAATAGTTCAACATGTGGAGTGCATACTAACAGTGAAAATATACAACCAAGAGGTGCTTACAATGGGAAGAGATGAACACAAAAAAACGAAAAATAATTTTCTTTCACAAACCTTAAAAGAGCAAAAATCTGCAGGACGAGATATTGAGTTTGCAGAAGAATTGATGGATCATGATGATAAAGAGGCCCAAGCAAGAAGCCGTGCTGCAGAGAAACGTACGAAAAAGAAGTAGTGTGGAGGAAAGAGGTTGTCCCTGGAGACAACCTCTTTCCTTGGATAATTTTTAGACAGCAAAAAGAGAGCTATATTATAAAAAAAATAAAAGATTCAGTAATCCAAATTTAAAGGCAATATCAAGCTGCCTGTATCCTTCTGAAACTGCATGTATTGTTACAAGAAAACCAAGCATAGCAAAAAATAAACTTACAACTCCGGTTCCACCTCACACCTTACTTTTGACTAAAATAGTTTATACCTGTGAGACTTAAGCGAAAGGTTTATGCAGAAATAGGTTCATCCTCTTTTGTCTTTATCCATATACTCCTTTATTTTTCTTTCTTCCCATTCCTGCCCAAAGAACCCTGAGGAAAATACGCTTAGACCGTGTGCAGCCAACCCTACGCCCCAGCCGATCAGCGGATAATAAAACCACAGCTCACTCGGATTTGTTACTATATTCATGAGAAGGAGCATCGTGTTTATAATCATATACATCGTTAAATGAATATAAAAGGCCTTTAAATTTTCTACCCTCTTTCGCGCTCTTTTGTACTTTTCAGTGTCATCCATGTTATTCTCCCTTTCCAATCAAGGAATTTTATTCAACTGTCAGTGCCATTCGGACTGTTTTTAACATATGACCTGCAAAATCTTCATCAAATTCGGATACAACTTCAAATCCTTTTGCCTCATAAAACTTTTTGCCAACGTTATTGTTCTTCTCTACATTGAGGTGGATTTCCCGCACGCTTTGCAATTTCTCAATCCCTTCCCGCAATAACGCAGTGCCTGCCCCTTTTCCTTGATATTCGGGAAGCAGATAAATGGCTCCAAGTTCCACTTTTCCATCTTTGTCTCCCAGTGAGTAATTCGCAAATCCAATAATACGCCCACTACTTTCAGCAACAAAAAAATGTGAATTCTTTAATCGATGCTTCATGGCATCTTTACTATAGGCTTCTTGTAAAAAATCATCCTGGATGTTTCGGGGAATAATACCATCGTACGTAGCATGCCAGCTTGTTTTTGCAACATACTGCACGTGCGGGATATCTTTCTTTTTCATTTTACGGACTTGGATATCCAATAAAACCACCCTTACGTCTATCGTAATAATCATATTATCATTTTATATTTTTAATATCTATATTCTTGTGAAAATTCATCTAGCCACAAGACAATTCTAAAATATAAAAAACAGTTTACATTTAATTCATTGTCAATCGTTTTTTCACTGTTCATTTATTTTGTTCAGATTTTCTGCGCACTTCCTCTTCTTCATACAGCTTTTCTCTCAGTGCCCTGCCCGTATCAGAGCCATCAATTCCTCTTCTTACTCCGGCAGCAATTACAAGATATAAAATAATAAAAGGGATAATCCATAAAATAATTGCCAAAAAACTCTCCATATCGGTTCCTCCCTCGCTAATGTTAGTTCCCATTATACTGGTTTAGGCACCATTGCCGCAAAAATTACTCATTGTAATATTGTTATAACCGTTATAACATGATATACTATTAATAAATAAGAATTAATGAGGTGAAAATGATGAAAAGACATGAAAGAAAAATAACGAAAATTGGCAATAGCTATGGAATTACCTTCCCTAAAGAATTCCTAAAAGAAGCCGGATTGTCCTACGGAGATAATGTGGAAATGGAATTAAAGGAAGGTGAAATTAAGTTGCATAAGAAAGAAGATGTGGAACTGCCTGAGGGAATAAGTACAGATTTTTTCAAGATTCTAGAACGAAATACAAAGAAACATAAAGAGACAATTGAAGAATTGGTAGATAGATAAATGAGATATTTAACTTATGTGGAAGTTGCTGCTATTAATCAATATACAATCGAAAAATTCAGTCCAGGAGAACAAATCGGCATAAAGTCACCCGCATTATTGGATTCTGCTGTAAACCGTCCAAAGCAATCTGCTTTTGGACAGGATGCATATGAAACTATTTTCCAAAAAGCCGCTTCACTTTTTGAGTCTGTTGCTCAGAATCATGCTTTCCAAAATTCCAACAAACGAACTGCCTTTTTATCCTTAACGCAATTTTTATTTTATAATGGATATGATTTTGAAATGAGTAATCCCTCGGAACAAGCTGACTTTACCGTTAATGTCGTAAATAAACAGTATACTTTTAATGAATTAGCGGAGATTATTGAAAAACACAGCACAGAATTATAATTATACTAGAATTTCGAAGGAGTGGTCACAAATGCTTCCATTTTTCATCACATTTATTATTACAACTGTCATCTTACTTGGCTTCAGCTGGTTTTTTTCGAGAAAAAAATCACCTATGCGTTATATTCTCCCAATGATTGTTGTACTGATTAGTACTGCCCTTATTTTCCTCTCTTTCGTTATTGGAGATTGGGAAGGTATGGGGATGGGCGTATTTGGATTCTCTATCTTCATCGGTGCTGCTTTCTCCCTGATCGTTACTGCATTTATTTCCAGTGCCAAGGATTTGAAAAAGTCACTTTAGCATCGAGCTATGTTTGCTTTGTTTAGTTCCTGTTTGTACAATGATATTACATTATCAAAAGCGAGGCATGTAAAATGAGTAAAAAATCGGTAGATGATTATATCACAGAAGGAATATACGGGAAACGGCGGCCAAAAGAAGCAGAACGGCAAATGTTTCTTGGTACACTGCGCGAAAGGGTCGTGATCGCCCTTACCAAAGGACAGGTGATGTCAGATAACGGACTGCAAAAATTAGAAGAGGCCATGAAGCAACATCAGAAGGCAAAATTACTGATGAATGGCCATGTTTCTTCTAGGTTTTTAAACGAAGAAAAGGCACTGGCCAACAAATATAATATTCCGTATACTTCCATTACGAATGAAGACAGTGATACAGATATTGGTGCTGTCTTAACGTATGATTATGCCATTGACAAGGAAGAGATTTTTATAAAAGAAGAAGAAAAAGAAGAGGAAAGCTCAGACAGCTCAAATTCTTTTCTGTCCAAAATTAAAAACATGTTTTCTTAAAAATGGTCAAGCTTAAACAAAGCTTGACCATTTTTTATTCTACATTACAGATGAACATTGCAAGTATATAAAACCTGCTGCATATTATTCAACCTAAAACCCCAATCTAAGATTAGTACAAGCTGGAGGTGTAAATATGACACAGGCCTATCTGTGCCCTAATTGCAAAACAAATAGATCCCGGTTCAATTTGATTGAACAGATTGCCAAACCGGTGAAACTGGATCCCGGGACCGGTGAATTAGTTCAGGACTATACAGACGAGAATCTGGAAGCTTTTCACACAGCATACAACGGACCGCAATATAAAGTACAATGTGCCTCCTGCGGCCTGATAGAGGACGAAAATACATTTATCAAATTTGCTTCGTTCAAGCAAAAGTAAGCTTGGAAACATCACCCATCCGAAGGTGATGTTTTTTCATGCGGGATTTTCAGCTTTTCAAACATGGAAATTTACATGTTATTCTTTTTCTCATTACGAATTCACACGCTTCCGCCATAATATAAAGAAAAGAGGAGCTGGTGAATTTGCTTAAAATCAATAACGTTTCGAAGCAATATGACAATATAGAGGCTTTAAAAGATGTTTCCATTAGCATCCCGGAAGGAGTCTGTTATGGTCTGGTTGGTCCAAATGGTGCCGGTAAATCCACATTAATTAAAATGATTGTATCCATTATTCGTGACTATAAAGGAGACATTCAATTTAATGAAAAACAATTTTCCAACGCATCAAAACAAAGATTTGGCTATGTCCCCCAGGATATCATTCTGGAACAAGACATTTCAGCATTCGGAAATTTAAATCTGTTTGGCAGACTTTATGGTTTAAAAGGAAACGAACTGGAGCTGCGCACGCAGGAGGTGCTGGAACTAATTGGACTTCGGGAAAGGAGTAAGGAAAAAGTAATTACTTTTTCCGGCGGGATGAAACGCAGGTTGAATATTGGATGTGCACTCATGCATAATCCGGATCTTATCATTATGGATGAGCCGACAGTCGGCATTGACCCACAATCACGCAAATATATTTTTCAAATGATTGAAGAACTAAAAACAGCTGGCTGCACAGTGATCTATGCCAGCCATTATATGGAAGAAGTCGAAAAACTTTGTGACTATGTTGCTTTTCTGGACAGAGGAAAAGTAGTAGAAGATGGTGCGATCCATGAGTTGCTCAAGCAATATGCTGTTCCTTCCATTTATATAAAAGGAAGCAGACTTTCACAGGAGGGGCTTGAACAATATGGCACCATTTCCGCGAAAAAAGATGCATTCTTGCTTTATACAAAAGAACCGTTGCAGGTAATGGAAAAAATTATTTCCTACTGCCGGGAAAATAGTATTGACGTAGAACGGCTCGAGCTTGTCCGGCCGAGACTGGAAGATGTATTTTTCACGTTGACCGGTAGTAATTTGAGAGATTAAGGAGGCGTATAAAATGAATGCAATATTTAAAGTAGAATTAAAGAAACATGTTCAAGATAAAGGGTTGTTTTTTTGGATGCTGATATTACCCATCGTGTTTACCGTATTATTTATTGCTATGTTTACTGCAGATGCAGATGCAGCAACAAGTGAGCAGGTAATTATGTCAATTGTTCCGGGATATGTCGTTATGTTTGTATTTTTTATCATGATTTCAATGGTGAATGTGTTCATTAAAGACAGGGATACAGGTATGACTTCCAGACTTGCAAGCACCCCGATTCAAAGCTATGCTTATTTGCTTGGAAAATGGCTTCCATTTATGTGTGTTGTGTTCATTCAGATTGTTGTGTTATTTTTATTTGGAAGACTTGTTTATGATGTACCATTGGGAGAGCCAATTACCTTGCTGATTTTATCTATAGTCATCACGTTTACTGTTACAGCTATTGGACTTGCCATGTCGCTTCTGGTAAATACGGAAAATATGGGAATCGCCATCACACAGATTATTGCATTGGGCGGTGCGATGCTGGGAGGGTTATGGGTACCATTGGAAATAATGCCGGAATTCATGAAGACGATCGCCCTTTTCCTGCCGCAGTATTGGGCACACCAGTCTTTTCAGGATGCCATGGCAGGAACAACTGAAGTTTTGGAACTGATGCAAACATTGGCTATATTATTTGCAATCGGGTTAGCCGCATTTATTATTGCCATGATCCGCTATCCATACTTTCTAAAAAAATCTGTCAGTTAGCGAAGGGTGTTCAGCGCACTTAGGGGGATGGGGATGAAAATAAACATCGATATTGACAAGAATTATGATGAAACACAGGTCACGATCCAGGCAAAGGAATGGACACAGGAACTAGAGGAAATTATAAAAGTCATTAAGAAGGAAAAGCAGCAGCGATTATTCGGCATTGATGAAGATCAAACCGTACTTCTCGAGCCAAAGGAGATCGATTTTATTCATGCCGAGAAAAGAAAAATATTTGCTGTGGTCAATGACAGGCATTTCGAAGTGAAAATGAAACTGTATGAAGTGGAAGATTTTCTGATTCCCCATGGTTTTATGCGCTTTTCAAAATCTGTGATCGGAAACCTTCACCGTATTGACAGATTTGAAGTATCCTTTAACGGAAATCTGTGTGTTTATTTTCAATCCGGCAACAAGGAATATATTACCCGAAAATATGTAGGTGCGATTAAAGACAGACTGATGAAGGGAGGGCAATAAAATGATACTTGAAATTTTAAGAAGAAGTATGCTGGGCATGGCTTTTGGAGGTATTTTCACATTTATTGCCCTTACCATTATGAGAATTTATGAAGTGGAGTCTACTGTTTCGGAAATATGGATGCATATGGGAGCCAGTATGTTATTAGGCATATATTTTGGCATATCTTCCCTCATCTTTGGAGATGATGGCAGCAATATCTTAAAAAAATCCGTCATTCATTTTTTTCTGTCCTATAGTGTCTTTCTCATTATTGGCGGCACTGTCGGCTGGGTACCGTTGAGTATACCAGCCATATTAGGGTCCACATTGCTTTTCATTCTGATGTATATGCTAAACTTGTCTGGCTGGTATCTTTACTTTAAAAAGATTGAAACTACATTAAATGATCACCTGCAAAATAAAAAAGAGTAATCAAATGATCACGTGAAAAATAAAGCATACGATTTCCATTCGGTATACAAAGGAAAGTTGATTGCTGAAAATGATAGGAAGTCGATAATGCGCAAAATGAAAGGATATTTTCCTATATGGCTCAATCGTTAAATTCAATATCCAGAGCTGATATACGCGGAACTGCAGTTGGTGTACTGTTTATGGCGTTTTTCGGGACAATGTGGGCATACGCAGGAATAATAGGATTACAAGGCTGGGGAAGTCCATGGGTGTTAATTGCCTCTCTAGCCATTGGAATTGCGCTGTTTGCAAGTGGTTGTTTACTAATATTCGCTTCTCGTGAATTACCAAATCAGGTACCATATGCCGCTGGAAAGCGCGGAAAGAATATAGGTGGATGGTTTAACACTATTTTCCTAGCAGAAGGTTTCGCCATCGTCATTGCTATTGTTGTGTGCAACGCTGCAGGTCAAACTGAACTGATACCTCTCGTAATTGCGTTAATTGTCGGTATTCATTTTTTTCCATTGGCCTATCTTTTCCAGGTTAGGATTTATTATTATACAGGTACACTTTTATGTTTACTCCCTGTTATTACATGGATCATTGTTCCCTACAATGTCACATTAATGGAACAACGGGTAAATGCATACATGTCTGTTGTTGGCTTTGGATCTTCCTCGATTTTGTGGGGTACCAGTCTGGTAATATACCTAATGGGGAGAAAATTAATAAGACTTGCCTCAAATGAAAAGAAAGACGTCGCTGCGTATCCCTGAATATAAAAAACATATTTCAAACCAGTATGCGGTTATCAATAATAGATTCATGCGTCCCCCGTTATTAAGCGGGGTTTTTTCTATCCTTTACATAGGGTAAGCGATTTCATATAATGATAGTAATTGTATTATAATTCAGGAGGGTCGAAATGAGTCAAATAAAAGAAGGAACATTATTGTGGGAACCCAGTGAAGAACGCAAACAACAAACAAATATTAATGCGTACATGAACTGGCTAAAAACACATAAAAACTTACATTTTGATGATTATCATTCCCTTTGGAAATGGTCCGTGAATGATTTAGAAGCTTTTTGGGAATCCCAATGGGAGTATTTTGATATTCAATCATCAAATCCTTATACATCCGTATTATCTACCCATGAAATGCCCGGCGCCAAATGGTTTGAAGGCGCAGAAATTAATTATACCGAACATATTTTTAAAAATAGAAAAACTAATAAAGCTGCGATCATTCATGCATCAGAAATACGCAATACTTCAGAGATCACCTGGGATGAACTGTATAAAGAAACTGCAGCTATGCAAAAGACGCTAAAGGATCTTGGTGTGCAAAAAGGAGATCGCATTGTTGCCTATGTATCCAATATATATGAAACTATTGTGGCATTTCTCGCCAGTGCAAGTCTTGGAGCAATCTGGTCCAGTGCCTCTCCTGATTTTGGAACACAAAGTGTCATTGACCGTTTTAAACAGATTGAACCTAAGGTAATGATCACGGTTGACGGATACCGCTACGGCGGCAAAGGTTTTGACCGCTTAAATACAGTGAAAGAAATTCAGGATGAACTGCCAACATTGGAAGCGACTATCGCTGTGCCATACCTTAATAAAGATGCTGACTTTACAGGACTTAAAAATTCAATCGTTTGGAAAGATGCCGTCAAAAATAAAGAATCTAAAACGCTTACTTACGAACATGTTCCGTTTAACGATCCGCTATGGGTACTTTTCTCTTCAGGTACCACAGGAAAACCAAAGCCAATTGCCCAAAGTCAAGGCGGTATTTTGCTCGAGCATTTAAAAGCATTGACATTCCATTCGGATTTAGGGGAAAACGACCGTTTTTTCTGGTTTACGACAACAGGCTGGATGATGTGGAACTTCCTTGTTGGAGCACTATTAACCGGCAGTACTGTAATTTTATATGACGGAAATCCGGCGTATCCGGATAAAAAAATGCTATGGAAATTCGCAGAAAAAACCAAAATGACGGTATTTGGCACAAGCGCGAGTTATATTACAGCATGCATGAAAGATGAAAACTTGAAACCGGGAGATGAATTTGACTTAAGTGCACTGAAAAGCATCAGTTCCACTGGTTCTCCCCTGCCGCCGGAAGGGTTTCAGTGGTGTTATGACAATGTGAAAAAAGATTTATGGATTGCCTCAGCAAGCGGAGGTACGGATGTATGTACGGCCTTTGTGCTTGGAGCTCCGATTTTGCCTGTTTATGCTGGAGAACTGCAATGCCGTGGCTTGGGCGCAAAAATTGAAAGTTTCAGTGATGAAGCTGAACCACAAATGGAGGAAGTTGGCGAACTGGTGCTGACAGAACCATTCCCATCGATGCCGATTTATTTTTGGAATGACCTCGATGGTAGCCGTCTGCATGAAAGCTACTTTAATGTATTCCCGGGGATATGGTGTCATGGCGACTATTTGAAAATTACCGACAGACATACATGTGTTATTTACGGCCGCTCCGACGCAACAATTAACCGTGGTGGAATCCGCATTGGTACAAGTGAAATCTATCGTGCGGTGGATCAGGTGAAAGAAGTAGCTGATAGTTTAATTGTTGATATTCCTAAAGGAGATGACTCGGAAACACCTCTATTTGTGCAAATGAAAGAAGGATACAATTTAACTGATGACATTACACACGCAATCAAAAAACAAATACGGAGCCAATGCTCACCAAGACATGTGCCAACAGGCGTATTTGAAGTGGATGAACTGCCAAAAACATTGAACGGTAAAAAATTGGAGATTCCAGTTAAGAAAATTTTAATGGGGAGACCTGTCGAGCAGGTAGTAAATAAAGGGTCATTGAGTAATGAGACAGCATTGGATTATTTTGTAGAGTTTGCCGGGAAACATGTAAATCTTTAATAGGTAAACTAAGGGACTGTCGATAAGTCAAAGAAACAAGGTATGAAGGCAGTCCTTTTCATTTTGATTCCCATAAAAAGGCTATATAGTAAATGGTAGCCGGTAAGAATTGCCAAGAGCAAGTATCTGAAGCAAGGTCGAGCTGATATTGGAGCTACTGTGTACTTGAGAAAGCTCCTCTGATACATGACCAAGCATATTATGGGATGACCGTGTACTTGAAAAAACTCCTCTAATACATGACTATCTTGGTTTCCGGCTCAGCGTGTACTTGAGACACTCTCTCTGAGACATGACTAACAAGAAAATGCGTCTATCATATATTAGAGCTCAACGTCCTGTCATATAAATGAACTCAGATGTCCCAAAGTATATACCTATAGGGATTAGTTTGGACCCTAATAGGAAAAACCGATGAAAAACTAATTGTTTTTCACCGGTTTTTTTAATGTAGGTTGATTAAACCAGTTGTTTACATTTCTGCAGTCTTCTTTTGGGTCCCCAAGCTCACAAAAACATAAGCAAAAAAGGAAAATACAACTGGCAGTACAACAGAGTGTAAACCCAATGGCTGCGGGAAGAAAGAATCAGATAAGATATAAAATCCGACACCCACAATCATCGAAGCGAGTGCGCCGTATTTATTCCCTTTGCTCCAATAGAGTCCGAGAATAATAAGCCAAATAAATGCTGCTTCCAAACCGCCAAAGGCAAATAGATTCAACCAGATAATTAAATCAGGCGGATTTAATGCCATGATAAATACGATAACTCCTAAAGCAGCTGTTATCCCGATACCGATCCACTTCACCCTATCATCCGGCGCATCCGGCCTCACATAATTCAATTAAACATCTTTTACAATAGTAGAACTAACTAATAATAACAACGAATCTACTGTCGAAATGATAGCCGCCATCGGGGCAGCCAACACTACCCCTGCCACCCATGCTGACATAACTTCAAGTGCAATCAGCGGAATGACCTGATCCCCGACTTCTATACCGGGCAAAATCGGTCTTGCAAACACACCGATCAAATGCATATTCAGCATGATAAACCGACAACAATCGTCCCGATGGTAATGGCTCGGTGCATGGAACGGGAATCTTTATAGGCCACCCTTCCGTAGAAGCTGTTCCCGGCCATCCGATGAAACTGCTTGCACTTCCATATGTAACGGTCATTGTCATGGCCAGCATGAAGCCGTCCATGCTTCGCCCACCCAGGAAATAATCCTGTAAAAAAGAGGACGACCCTCTTACATATCTGCTCGTCCAGATACCAACTCCAAAAATAATAATCAAGATGATAACTAAAGGTATAATCGCTTGCCAGTTCATTCGTTTTTCTTCTCCTCATCAAACGATATTTCAACAAAATATTTCTTTACAACAAAAACAACCAATACGGCCATTACGACAAAGCCAAGTACACAGCTGTAAAAAAACCAGGCAGGCAAGCCGAATACATAAGAATATTGTTCAGGGTCCTTACCCCCTAAACTGTAAGCAAATGCATACCACCAAATGAAGTTAAAGATTGCCAGGCCTACTCCGATCAGCGCTTCCCTATTTGCTATTCTCGATAGATGCTTGTCTTTTTCCAATTCTAATACTTAACTCCCTTTTTGCGAAGAACTTTATTCATTATAATATAACGCAAAGTTAATTATCTGTAAATGGTGAAAATTTTGCATCAAATTCTCAACACCAAATTATACACTAAATTTTTAGGCATAATGGAAAGGGCTTGAAAAAAGTCTGGTTTCATTATATAATCTTTACTGGTAACGGGGCATTAGCTCAGCTGGGAGAGCGCTTGTCTGGCAGACAAGAGGTCAGCGGTTCGAGCCCGCTATGCTCCATCATTTAAAACGCTTATCCTGTAAGGGATGAGTGTTTTTCATTTTATAATAATTATAGATAACGATAATTATTATTATTCATAGCGAATTTTAGTCAGACATTTTCATCTATTATCATAAAATAAACAGACATCCAGTATAAATATAGAGAGGTATTTTATAGTTTTATCTGAATCTACTATTTCACCGCATGACAAATACAAATAATTCTGTTATGCTTTATAAAAGCAAACAGTAAAATACAAAACACAACTACTAGGGGTGCCCAAATGGGGCTGAGAGGAAAGTGCTAACAAACTTTCTGACTCTTATGGACCTGAACTGGGTAATACCAGCGGAGGGAAGTAGTCGGACGTTAAGTCCATTCTATTTCAGCTTATCAAAGCCAGGTCCTTTTATTGGATCTGGCTTTTTTAGTGGCCCCTCTTTTAAAAGGAGGAAAATTGTGAATCAAACGCGGTTATTAACCATAATGGCAGTATTTGTAGCTATCGGCACATTAGGAGCACAGCTAATCTGGTTTCCTGCAGGTGTTGCCAGGGCTTATCCCGTTCAACATGCTGTAAACGTGATGGCTGCAGTAACCTTGGGTCCTTGGCCAGCAGTTGGCATTGCCTTCATGATTGGGCTGCTCAGAAATATGCTCGGTCTCGGAACATTACTGGCATTCCCAGGCGGAATGGTCGGAGCCTTTGTAGCGGGCTATCTGTACAAAAAGTCAAACAAGATAGGTTTTGCGTCTGGTGGGGAAGCCATTGGCAGTGGTGTGATTGGTGCATTGTTTGCGGTTCCAATGGCACAAGTTTTAATGGGTAGTGCTGCTGGTGCTTTTGCCTTTATGCCGTCATTCCTAGTAAGCAGCATAACTGGAGCTTTAATCGGCTGGTTTGTCATTTCAAGAGTAAAACAGGCCAATTTAGTACGCATTTAAATCAGCCGAGCAAAAAACATACAACAGGAGGAATGAAAATGAAGCAAGTCCATTGCGCACTTACGATAGCCGGAACAGATCCGACCGGAGGAGCCGGAATTCAGGCAGATTTAAAAACATTTCAGGAGCTGCAAAGCTACGGAATGTCAGTCATTACATCGGTTGTCGCACAAAACACAACCGGTGTTCAGAATGTACACCACCTTCCCATTCCCATGATTAAGCAGCAGTTGGATTCTGTCTTTTCCGATATGCCAGTCCATGCTTTTAAAACAGGAATGATTGCAAATATCGATATGATGAAAGCAGTGAAAGAAAAGATCTCAGAGATTGAGGCACCATATGTCATGGATCCTGTTATGGTCGCAACCAGCGGTGATGCACTGATAGTTGAAAATGCGCGAAATTATTTACGTGACCATTTACTTCCATTAACAGCACTCGTAACCCCAAACATTCCTGAAGCAGAATTCCTTACAGGGAATAAAGTTGATTCCCTGGATGATATGAAACAGGCTGCTGTTGAGCTTGTAGATAAATTCGGAGCAAATGCGGCGTTGGTAAAAGGCGGTCATCTGGACGGAGAAGCAACGGATTTTTTATATGATGGCAAAAAAATATCAACCTTTTCTGAAAAACGCATTAACACAAAAAACACTCACGGAACCGGCTGCACATATTCGGCGGCCATTACAGCTTATATGAGTCAAGGCATCTCGCTGGAGAAGGCCGTTCAAAAAGCGAAACAGTTTGTCACAGCAGCAATTAAGCATTCTTTTGACCTGGGCAGCGGAAACGGACCTACCAACCATTGGACTGATCGCATAGAAAGAAAGACAGCATATTTTAGCTGAATTTATAAAGGGGTGATCCTATGACATTTAATATTCGACCAGCACTGCGAAAATACTTTATTATGGGTAGTCAAAATTGTGACCGGGATCCTGCAGATATATTGAAGGTTGCAGCAAACGCTGGGATAACCGCCTTTCAATTCCGTGAAAAAGGGGTTGGCGCTCTATCTGGCCAGGACAAAACAGCACTCGGAAAACAATTACGTGCCATCTGCCGACAACACCAAATACCTTTTATCGTCAATGACGATGTAGATCTGGTAAACGAACTTGATGCTGACGGTATCCATGTAGGACAGGAGGACCTATCTGTCCGTGAATTACGGGAGGTTTTTCCCGATAAAATCATTGGATTATCCGTATCGAGGAATGAACTTGCTGAGAGCCCATTAGCGTTTGTCGATTATGTCGGAGCGGGTGATATATTTGGCACCTCGTCAAAAGCACATGACAAATCCGCTGTTGGTTTGGATTGGATCGTGGAGTTAAGAAACCAATTCCCCAAACTCCCTATAGTAGGCATTGGAGGAATCAATACGGACAACGCGGGTTCTGTAATCGAAGCTGGCGCAGATGGCGTAGCGGTTATATCCTCTATTGCCAAAGCAAATAATATAAAAGAAGCAGTTGATCAGCTTTAAAGGGACGAAAGCCATCACTTTCGTCCCTTTTTACATTTTTGTACTTTTAATTCAATTAAGAACCGGAGCCCATTCTTTCCAAATCAATCCCTTTCCAGCACAAACACCCATATAATAAAAGGAATAACAAATACAGGAGGATAAAATATGAATCACTACCATCATCCACCATTTTATGATGAGAGGCAATTTAATTTGCCGGGATATTTAATGGGCCAAATCTTTGGTTCCGGGGGAAATCAATTTCCTTAGCAGAGCGGAACATTTCCAGGATATTATGACAGCCAATTCCCATGGCAGGGCGGACAGCCGCCGGGTGCTCCCCCGCAGCAACAGACCGGAGGACCGCCTAATACCCCCCCGCCCCCTTTTGAACCCCAGCAACCGCAAGTACAAACATTTGCAGTTGATCCAGGCGGGATCCGTGGATGTATGTATCGTTTCACATACATTTGGGCAACACGGGATGCTTTTTGGTTTTATCCGACCTTTGTCGGTCGAAATTCGATTGCAGGGTATAGATGGCAGGGAAACAGATGGGTCTATTACGGTCTGGATCTGAACAGGATTCAATCATTCCAATGCTATTAAACTTGTTTCCATAAAAAATCCTTTAAGCATCCTTTCGAGTAAAAAAACAACCTTACAATCGTCCTCCCTTTCTATTTAATAAGCTATACGGAAGGGAGGATTAATGATGCATCAGTTATCCTTACTTTATTTGGCTTGTATGTTAGTTGGATTTGGGCTTGCTAACCAGCCAACATCAGCTATTGTTTCAGCTGAAATAGCTAATTTCTTCTCCATCATTGGCGGAATTGCTATGATTGTTTTTGCTTTGGCAACCCTTTATCTCGGCGTGAAAGCATTGTTTAATAAGTAAATAAAAACCGTGCTTTTCAAAAAGAGTGCCTCTCATTATGAGAAGGCACTCTTTTTATCCATGTTTATTTATTTACTTTCTTTCTCATTTCCCGCTGCCAAATAAGTCCTTGTTCCAACGCCATTTTTCTAGCTACTCTTGGCGCATTCCATAATGGCGGAAGGAGCAACAGTGACACAGGTACTGCAGTAATAACAATCGAATTCTGAATGGAGGCAATACTGTCCTCTCCAATTGAAAGGATCATTATTGTTGTAAGTCCAAATATAATGGCCCAGAATACACGCAGCCATCTCCTTGGGCTATCATTTCCTGTTAATGTTGCAGCAACCGTATATGACATCGTATCCACTGTGGTTGCAACGAAAATAACTGATACGATTAAAAAGCCAAGTCCCATCCAGATACCTAGTGGGAGCTGGTCGGTTATAGCCATTACGGCTGCAGGCATACCGTTTTCGGCTAATGCTCCAGATATAGAGCCAGGTGATTCCATTTCAAAGAATACCCCTGTTCCACCGATTACGGAGAACCAAAAATTATTAACCAATGGAGCTGTAATGGATACAGCAATAATAAGCTCTCTAATTGTTCTCCCACGGGAGATTCTGCTGATAAAGACGATAAGCATCGGTGCATAGCCAATAAACCAGCCCCAGAAGAAAATCGTCCAAGCACCTAACCAGCCGTTATCTCCACGGAACAATGACATGGAGAAAAAGTTTTGCAGATGTGATCCTGTACCGCCAACAAAGGCATCAATAATAAATAATGTCGGCCCTATAATCAAAATGACGAGTGCCAGGAAAATAGTAAAACTGACATTATAACGGCTCAACGTTAAAATACCTCTATCCACTCCAGTGGCTGCTGAAATAGCAGCTATTGCAGCAAGTACGATGACAACTGTAATAGATAAAGTCAATGTATTGGGAACATCGAATAAATGATTAAGCCCATAGGATATTTGCAGCCCAAGAAAACCTAATGGTCCTAATGTTCCGGCAACTGTTGCTATAATGGAAAAAATATCTGCTGACGATCCAATAATACTCTTATGGTAAATTTTTTCCCCGAATATCGGATATAACAATCCTCTCGGGCGAAGCGGAAGTCCTTTGTGATAATGCACATACATCATGACAATAGATGCCAATGTGCCAAGAATGGCCCACGCCAAAAAGCCCCAGTGCATAAATGAATGTGCCATAGCACCATTTATATCATTAAACTCACCGCCACCGAGTAAAGGCGGGGTCTCCATATAATGGTACATTGGTTCAGACGCTGCCCAAAACACACCGCCACTTGCAAGCAGGGTAACTAAAATCATGGCTACCCAGCGAAAATAACTGTATTTCGGTTTATCCTGTTTTCCTAATCTTACTTTTCCATACTTGGATATTGCCAAACCAATGCCAACGAAAAAGTTTCCAAGCAGTAATAATTGCCAATAAGCCCCGAACCAATCTGCTGAGTAGTTAAATAGGGTTGTGATGGCACTGCCGACCATTTCATTGTTAATAAACGATAAAACAATAAAAAGAATTAAAAAACCGCCACTTATAATAAATACAGGCCAATCAAGTCTTTTGCCTTTTTTACGCACGCTTCTCCTCCTAATTTTTTAGGAGCAAGTGTCTAAAACTAGAAAACTTAGCTTATCGCCAAGCCTTAATGGCAGAATCTTTAGTTGCACTAATGCAGGTAAGAAACTTTTATGCTTACTTACCTGTCAAAATACTCCACCGCATTAAAGACCGTTGGATGGAATCTGACTATTGCCTGTTCATAACAAATAATCATTAACGAATACCCCATCGGCTTGCCCGTTTTTATAATACAATTTTTCATTATAGGTAAATTATCCTGAGCCGTCAATTAATCGAATTTTAATGAAACAGTTTTTTCACCTTATTGATTAAAAAGGTTTTGCTTTAATAATGCCTGGTTTAGTGAACCATAGGTTTTTATTTCTGAAAATTCCACCCCAAGACTGACCATAGTTTGTGTTACTTCAGGACGGATTCCTACCAATATAGTAGTCACGCCAACTAAATCCAGAGACTGGACAATTTTGTAAAGGTAATAAGCCACCATTGTATCAATCAACGTTACACCTGATAAATCAATAAACAGCTTGTCCAAGTCTCTATCAGTAGCTTCTTTTAATGCTTTATCCATCAAAAGCCCAGCACGTTTTTCATCCACTCCCCCGATGATCGGCAGAATGGCGATGTTCTCCATTATAGTTACAATAGGTGCCGATAGCGTTAGAAATTCGTCTTCAGCCCGCTCCAAATTATCTTTATAAGATTTACAGTATGCAATACTGAACGCGTATATTAATTTATCAAATAATGGATCAAATTTATCTGCTGCTTCCAGAGAGGTTTCCAATTTCATCTGTGCCTCAAGCATGATCTTTTTTATTGTGCCCCACAAGGCTCTTCGGATACTGGAAATTCTATGTATCGATTCATCCAAATTGCTTCCGCTCTCCATTGCTACCTCACCAATATCTTTTCCATAAACAACGGCTCTTTCCATCACTTCTTTTTCATCCACTGTTTCGCTAAGCTGATCCAAAAGTAATTCGACAAATTCGGAGATGGAATTTACGATTGTTTCAGTCTGCGTAAAATTAGCAGCCATTTCCTTTGCAAACTCCAATTTTGTTTCATTTATTTTTTCCCTTAATAAACCCAATTCCCTTTTCACTTCACCGCGCATTCCAACTCCTCCTTCATATGTATTTATAATAACAGCTCCCGGATTAGCCTCCTAATCATTCATGATTTCATCAACCGTTGATTTTACTTCGTCACGTGACATCTTTTCTTTCCCGCTTTCCATAGCTTTAAGCGTTTTCTTTGCCAATTCTAATGGAATTTCACAAAACAACAGAATATTTTTCGTCTGAATATCCGCTATATATTCATCTGCCTGATCCAACTTACTTTTTGCATAGGTAAACATATCATTTCTTGTCCAGCCATCAGGAAGAAACAGCACACCTCGCTCCGCGTCTTCATCCTGGTTCCTGAGCATATTTACCGCCTGCAGTCCCCTCCCGTAGCCAATAGCCAAGCTCCGGTCTGTTTGTGTCCCATCATACCATTCCCAAATATCAGAAAGCATAACACCAACAAGACCTGCTACATAATAAGTATAATCATCCAAATCCTCTTTTGTATGCACGATAAAGTCTCTTTCTACCCAATCCGCCATACCGCCGGACATAATACTGGTCGATGCTTTCACTTTTTCTGCAATACTTTCCGGACAGACGGAAACCCAATCACCGAGCCTAACCGTTACCTCTGGCAAAAGAGACTCATACGGCTTAATAAGTTGTTCAAACGCGCTTCTGTTAAATTTATTCTCCAGTAAAAGCTCCCTTACAGCACGGAGCAATTCCTGCTTTACTTCTTTATCAAGTTCTTCATGGTCTTCAATTTCATCAATTGCGCGCATACATAAATATGCAGACCCAACAGCCATTCTCAGGGTAGGTTTTAACAGTTTAATCGGTATGTAAAACGTCCTGCTCGTTTCCTTTAGAACACGCATTGCATCTTTTTGTAATTTATCAGATTTTAGCAAAGCATTTTCCTCCCTTTGGAATCTATGGGCTTATTTTAACATAAAAAGCGAGAAGTCTCCTTCCAAATCATTCATTGAGGGAGAGGCTTTCTTTATATAAAAAAAACAATTTCACCTTGTCCCAGTGATTAACTCACCAGAAAAATAAAACTTCTTCTCTGCAAACAAAATACATAAAATGGTAGTTCAGATGTCAGATTCTTGTTATTATTATTAAAAATAATAAAGGGGGCAGGGATATGAAAAAACACCTTCTATTATTAGTACTGCTTTTTACTGTACTACTCGCAGCATGCACAGAGTCAAGCACAGATGAAGCGATTCTAATTGGCGGCGGAGATTGGGATAGTCTTAGGCTTCATAATGGGATTGCCCAGAAGATTCTTGAGAATGGATATGGATATCAAACAGATGAAATTTCCTGTTCCACTTCGGCAGTCATCCAGGGATTGCGACAGGGAGAAGTTGATGTGTATATGGAGCTTCGGCCGGATACGTCCTGGTAATTATATGAAGCAGCTGCGCGTCTGGTGATGAAGTAGATGTAGGCATCAATTTTGATGATACCGAGAGTGGAACCTGGGTGCCTACCTATGTAATAGAAGGTGATGAAAAAAAACGCAGCATTGAGCCAGTAGCACCTGATTTACGAACCATAGAAGACTTAAAGGATTATCCGGAACTTTTTTATGATCCTGAAGACCCTTCAAATGGAAGATTTTATAATCGGCTCAGCGCCTGAAATGTTTCAGAAATAATTGAAGAAAAATTCTATGGCTATGGATTAGATGAAATGTAAAATTTATTCAGTCCCGGATCCCAGGGAGCAATGCTGGCTGGCATCTCTAGAATCTGCTTATTCAGCCGGAGAGCCTTGGGTAGGTTACACATGGGCTCCGACAGCCACTACTGCCATGTATGGGTGCAATAGAGGGAAACAAAGCTGACAGCGCACCATGAATTTCCTGACCAGGAGCCTGAAGTCATTGAAATTCTAGAGAATTATTCTATGACTAGTCCAGTTATTGAAGATGGGGTATATTATATGATCGAGAATAGCGTGAATGAAGATGAAGCTGCAGTTTGGTTCTTGGAAACACATGAAGATATTTGGACAGAATGGGTTCCTGATGACATCGCCCAAAATGTGAAGGATTCATTATAATGAGAGCACAGCTGCTGGTGAAGGCAGCTGCTTTTTTATTCACTTTTTTCTTATTTACATCATCATTATAATATAGTAAATTAGTAATAGTTCGAAAATACGGCTAGTTTATACATATGGAATTCCTTTATCAACGATATATATAAACCGCAGGAGAATCCCTTTTCTTATGAAAAAATATATAAGATTTCAGGGTGCTGCAGCGTAAAAGATTGTCCGCAAAAAGGGGAAACGAAATGATTCGATCGTTATTTAAACATGAATTTATGCTTATGCTTAAAAGCAGAAAAAATAATATTTTTGTTGCCTTTCTATTTATATTGCTTCTTACATACTGTTTTGTGATTCAGCCCAATCAGGAGACAGCTGATTCTTTTAACCCGGAGCTCGAGAAGCAGGACATGGAACTCATGGCCGCAAAGCAGGAAGCGAGAATGTCCAGGGGCTCAACTGGTTATGGTCATTTTACCGGTATGTCGGTTTATGCGACAACGGAGTATACATACCGTTTACATAACAAGTTGGTGAACGCTTATGAAGATAAAGATTTTACACGATTTTTGTATTTACTAACCTTTTCTCATGGCGCCGGTTACAGCAGCTTCTTTGACGATACGACAGCTGACTTTGTCACGTCTCCCTTCCCTGTGAAAGACCAGATGCATTTGTATCATCAAACCATGTTTCAATATGAAGCCCATTTAGAGCAGGATGAACCAATAACCTACCCCATGATTGAGCAAAAAACAGCCGTGCAAACACTGCAAAAGGCGCTTTTGAGTCCCATTACATATCTCATTTTATTTGTCGCCATTTATTTCAGCAGTGATATTGTTACACGGGATCGCGGGTATAAAACATTGCTGCAGGGACTTCCCATGCCCTGGTATCGCCAGTTGAATGTGAAATCGATGACCTCTTTTATGTATACCTTAGCTGTGCTGGTTATTTTAATACTCACGGGATTGGGAATTTTAACGGCTATCAATGGGTTTGGATTTTTTAATATTCCCCTGCCTGTTGTAACAACCGACGGTAATATAATGCCTGAGGACTATGAATTTATCGCTTACAGTGAATTTCTTCTGAAAGCATTCAGCCTGATGGTCATTCTTATTTACCTGTTCACCCGATTAAGTACAATATTTAGCCTATTATTCAAAAATCAGTGGATTGTTCTGTTTATCGCTACGATTGTTTTATTTTCCGAACAATTCTACTATGACAGAAGTAAGAGAAATCTATTCGGGATTGATGTCAGCAGCTTTCCGCAAACCTATTTTGAATTTGGTAATGTGGTAACAGGGGGAAAAAATATTTCTGCTCAATCTCGATACAATCACTTATGCAAAAGGGGTCACCATATTATTGATTACAATCATCGTGATAGAAATTATGCTGTTTTTCGTTTCCAGGCTGATCAATAAACGCAGGTTTTACGCATAAATCGAAACCACTCATAAGGATGGGAATAGCATGTTTTGGAAGTACTTTCTTTTTGAAACAAAATTAATGATCCACAATCGTAAAAATTTATTTTTAGGTGCCCTGCTCGTACTCTTTTTTCCCATTTTCTTTTTTTACTACAGTGACACAGAAGTCGAAACCATCGAAAGTGAAAAAAGAGCGGAACAGGAAATGATTAATGCTACATTAGATTCGTTCCCCATGTCACAGGAAGAAACATCAGAAGGGGCAGAAATTCACGAAATCTATCTAGAGCAGTCTTCCCTGGTCAATTATCAAATCTACTATTTGTCATTTGTCGGTTTGGATGAGACGAATGAAGAGTATATCAAAAACGGACTCCAATTAAATGAATTGCGACTGCGTGTACATGAATTGGACAATCATGGAATTTCCCCGCATTATATTATACCGGAAGAAGAAGTTTTAAAAAGTAGTGCTTTTTTACAGTATGCGCTGGAGAACGAGATCCAGCTTGAGCCTGATCCCTTTGTCGCAACGGATTATCTTATGTTTGCATTAAGTATACTCAGTGGATTGTTTTTTCTGTTATTTATCATGATCAGCGGAAGCGGAATACTTTTATATGAAGAAAAGCATCAAACGGTAATGAAAGGGTTTCCGCTATCTTTTATGAATAAAATACATGCAAAAATACTCATTCACTTTTTGTATATGATGATCTTTTTGACAGCGGGGCTCATAGCTGGGGGATATATCGCTACTCGGGAGGTCGGGTTTGGAAATTTATCTTACCCTGTTTTGATTTACATGAACAGCGATTATGTGGCGATACCTGCTTTTCAATATTATATATATATACTGCTGGCCAGTGCACTTATTGCCATCCTACTTTATTATGCAGCTGCACTCTTTAATACCATTTTCAAAAATGCTTACGCAACTGTCTTGATTGCACTTAGTATCTTTTACATACCCGATTTGGCCTTTATGATCGGATGGAATGCACCCTGGTTGCATCCAATTAAGTCTATTGATATTTCCGGTGTCCTTTCAGGTGACCTGGGTGTCCAATTCGGGAACGGACAATTGGATTATTGGTATGCGATGATTTGGCTTGCTGTTCTTGCGGTCATTATTATAGTCACACTCAAACTTTTGCAGTGGCGTTCATACAAGGGTATCAATCGGGAGGAGATGATAGAGGAGGAGAAGCGACATGCTTAAATTAAAAGATATTTCTGTAGCTTATAAGGATAAAAAAGTACTTGATAAGTTATCATTGACGGCGGATAAGGGGGAAGTTATTGGTCTTGTCGCACCGAATGGGACGGGTAAAACTACCCTGTTTAATGTCATTGCCAACTTTTTAAAACCAAATAGCGGTATCGTAAACTTTCACGAAAAGCATTCATACAAATCGGAAAAAGAAGAAATACGCATTTATAAACAGCTGGCGACTTTCCCTGACCAAAGTGATTTATTTGAGGAATTATCAGGGATGGACCATATGAAATTGTACGCAAATATGTGGCAGAAAACGGCAAAGCATATCCCGGCTATCGTGGCAGATTTACATATGACAGACTATGTAAAAAAGAAGGTAAGTACGTACTCCCTGGGCATGCGACAACGACTTTGTTTTGCCATGATGGAAGCAGCTGACACACCTATGATGCTCATGGATGAAGTCATGAACGGACTCGACCTGTCCAATGTATCATTAATCTCACAACGTTTGGATGACATGAAAAAGAGGGGGAAATTGATTTTGGTAGCTTCCCATTTGTTGGAAAATCTGGATTTATACGCGGACCGGGTTCTGTTTTTAAAGGACGGCAAGATTATTCATGAACAGCATTTTCATGGAGATAGTGATGCCTTTATTAAAATTTCACTGGAAGAAGATCAGTATCAGCTTGTGAAAAAAACATACGGTCTGCCAGATGATTATCACTTTATTGCTGGTCATTTATTATGTATTCCCATTGAAGATATGTGTATGGAAAACCAAGCAGAATGGCTCGATCGACTCCTTCCATTTAACCGGGAGATTACAATTGGCCCGCTTGGAACCATGGAATATTATGAAAAATACTTTCACAGTTAAAAGTTTTGAGAAAACAGTCTATGATGAGGGAGGCTGAAAAAAATTGCAACATTCATCGGTAATTATCATTCTTTTCAGTATACTATTTTTATCCGGGTGCACATCACCCGTTTTTCAGGCCGTACCTTCTGAAAAAGCGAAGACTTACCAGGAAAATCATGAAATTATTGGAGAAGAAAAAGAAGAAATGCTAACTGATTTGAATATAAGTGAAACGGTATTTGATATAAGCGATCGGGACAACCCTGATCCGGAAATGGAAGAAGGCTATTATTTTGATGTAGCGAATGAGGAGGAGTTTTCGCTGCCAACGGGAAGATACTGGTTTTCCGGTGAAATTTCCGGAAATATTTATATCCATGATGAAGAGGGTCACCTTCTGATTCATGAAATCATCGGATATCCTGGTGTATTAGGTTTTTTTGCAGATGTAGATGAATCCCATACCATTAAAATTGATGGACTGGAAAATGCTGCTGCTTACATGAACTGGGAAATGGAAGCTTCCAATGAACTGAATGCCGGAATCTGGCATGTCGGAACCGATATCGAACCTGGCAGCTATACGATAAATCCTGTAGGTGGTTTTGGGCATATTGTTATCCTGGACCCAAATGGGGATGCACAGATTTTTGAATTGATTGGCAGTCAGGCAGCCTTAACAGAAAGTGAAATCGAATTGAAAGACGGGCAGGTAGTAAGAGTAACGGGAATCTCTTCAGCTGAATTTGAACGGATGGAAGATTGACGGTTTGGATAGACTTGGTTGAAAGAACAAAAGCGTCCGTTTAGCAACGTACGGACTGCGCCTTGGAGCTACGGTACAGTGGTTCCCCGCCCCACCATAATGACTCGCTATCGCTGGGCGCTGGAGCTGGACGTGGCTATTCTACTGTATCCTCGTCTGCCTATTTCATAGACTCTTCCAGAATAACAACAACTTCCCCGGTCTCTTTATTGATAAACGTATAATCGTCATTGGTCTGTGTTTCCATGGCTTCAATAATACCACTTATTTTTATACTCATCTCAATGCTCCCCCTTTTATGCTGGTATATCTAATTTCACCAAACTGATTGCCATTGACAAAAAAGGTAATACTGAATGATCATTTTTTCCGGAATATCACAATCGAAACTAGCCCTGCACCAAGTCCAATTGTACCTCCTGCCTCCAAACTGCCAAAAAGCATTCCAATTCCTGCGCCGAATATTAAACATGCAATAAACATGATTCCTGTTTTCGTTAAATCCATTGCTATTCTCCTTTTTTATCAGTTTATTGGATCCCGGCATCATTAGTTCATGGATTTTCCAAAATGTAAGCGCTATTATTTATAATTTCGAAAATTCACTATTGCTATACGCTCCTATTCGTGGTTAAATAGCTATTAAAATAAATAATGAGGTGATGGTGTGGAAAGCAGTGTTTCGATTGGTTTATTAGGTTTAGGGGTAGTTGGTTCAGGAGTGATTAAGTTAATTGAAAATCATCAAAAAGAGATTGCACATAAGCTTGGCTGTTCTGTGCAAATAAAGAGTGTACTTGTCCGAAATCCGGATAAAGCACGTGATGTAAACCTGGATCGAACGTTTCTTACCACAAATCCCGATGACATATTAAATGATCCGGAAATTGATATCATTGTAGAAGTGATGGGTGGAATCGAAGAATCACATCAGCATATTTTAAAAGCCTTCGCTGCAAAAAAGCATGTGGTAACGGCAAACAAGGATCTAGTCGCACTCCATGGTCTTGAACTCCAGGAAGCTGCAAATCAAAACAAATGCGATTTTTATTATGAAGCAAGTGTTGCTGGCGGTATCCCGATATTAAGAGGTATTACTGACGGACTTTCTTCCGACAGGATTCATAAGGTAATGGGAATTGTTAACGGCACCACAAATTATATTTTAACAAAAATGAGCAAGGAAGGTGTCTCCTATTTGGACGCACTAAAAGAAGCACAGGAGCTTGGGTTCGCTGAATCTGATCCGACTGCAGATGTGGAGGGACTGGATGCAGCCAGAAAAATGGCTATTTTAGGCAGGTTAGCGTTTTCCACAAATGTTAGCCTGGACGATGTAGAGGTGAAAGGGATTTCCCAAGTAGATCTTGAAGATATCTATTACGGGGACAAATTGGGATACAACATGAAGCTGATTGGCTTTGCCCAGTGTGAAGATGAACAAGTTGAAGTATACGTTCAGCCAACCCTGCTAGCAAAAAGCCACCCTTTGGCACAGGTAAAAGATGAGTATAATGCTGTATATGTATATGGAGAAGCTGTGGGAGAAACCATGTTTTACGGGCCTGGTGCAGGAAGTATGCCGACTGCAACAGCTGTCGTTTCCGATGTCGTTTCTGTCACAAAAAATATACGCTTAAATGTAAACGGAGCCCAGGCTGCCCCTCTGAGGTTTGAACGGAAACTAAAATCACCAGAGGAGCAGTATTCCCATTTTTATATGCGCCTCCACGTGAAAGATGAGGCTGGCGTTTTTTCCATGATCTCTTCTCTGTTCCATACAAATGATATAAGCTTCAAACGAATTCTCCAGACACCGATGAAAAAACTCGATCTGGCAGAAGTCATTTTTGTTACGCATGAAACGACCTTGGGTAACTTCAGAAAGGCAATGGAAGAATTGAACAAACACGACGTTGTTCTAGATATAAAAAGCCATTATAAAGTGGAAGGGGAAGTTGAGGATGAACTGGCCGGGATTACTGAAACACTATAAATCAAGTTTACCTTTGACGGAAAACACACCAAATCTGTCACTGCAGGAAGGGAATACACCACTAATCCACTTATCCAAGCTCTCGGAGGAATTAGGGATTGAGTTATATGGAAAAATAGAGGGGTACAATCCAACCGGATCATTTAAAGATCGGGGCATGGTGGTCGCTGTTGCGAAGGCTATAGAAGAAGGAAGTAATTCCGTCATTTGCGCTTCCACCGGAAATACCTCTGCCTCTGCTGCAGCCTATGCCGCCAGAGCGGGTATAAATGCCATCATCGTGATTCCAAAAGGCAAAGTTGCACTTGGAAAGCTGGCACAAGCCATTATGTACGGGGCTGAAATCGTTGAAATTGACGGCAACTTTGATGAAGCATTAAAAATGGTACGGGAACTAAGCAAGAAAACAGATGTGACATTGGTTAATTCGGTAAACCCCTATCGTTTGGAAGGCCAGAAAACTGCTGCCCTTGAAGTATGTGATCAGCTCGGGGAAGCCCCTGAAATTCTAGCTATTCCCGTAGGTAATGCTGGTAATATCAGTGCTTACTGGAAAGGCTTTAAAGAGTACCATGAGCTGAAGGAGACTGGACTGCCAAAAATGTTTGGTTTTGAAGCAGAAGGGGCAGCAGCAATCGTAAAGAATGAGATAATCGATCAGCCGGAAACAATTGCAACTGCCATCCGCATTGGAAACCCTGCTAGCTGGGAGCTTGCTGTTCAAGCAAGAGATGAGTCTAATGGAGCCATCCATTCTGTGACAGATGATGAAATAAAGCATGCATATAAACTATTGGCAGAAAAGGAAGGAATTTTTGCCGAGCCTGGTTCAAGCGCATCAATAGCAGGTCTTATTGAGCAATGCAAGAACGGAACGATTGAGAAAGGCAGCAAAGTGGTTGCTGTGCTCACCGGAAATGGGTTAAAAGATCCGCAAACAGCAATTGATCAGCTGGAAATCAAGCCGACAGCACTGCCAAATGACGAAAAAGCGGTGATGGAATACTTGGAAAACAAGGTGAGACTATGAGTTCCTTCCGTATTACCGTTCCAGCCAGTTCGGCAAATATCGGCCCTGCTTTTGACTCAGCGGGACTGGCTTTAAACCTGCATTTGACGTTACAGGTGACAAAGGCAGAGAAGTGGGAGTTTGAACATCGCTCCCCCCTTCTGCCGGAACCAACTTCACATGAAGATCATTTTATTTATCTGGTTGCTAAAAGAATCGCTGAGCAACACGATAAACAGTTGGCACCTTGCAGCGTAGTAATGGAGAGTGAAATACCACTTGCAAGAGGACTTGGCAGCAGTGCCTCAGCAGTAATTGCCGGTATTGAGTTAGCCAACCAGGTTTGTTCGCTTCATTTGACTAAGGAAGAGAAGCTGAATGCTGCAACAGAAATAGAAGGCCATCCTGATAATGTAGCACCTGCTCTATTTGGAGGGTTAATTATTTCTGCAACAACAGAGGGGGATAACGTCCATTCTATAAAATTAAAAGAACTGGATACAGATCTTATTCTTTATATTCCTAAGATCGAATTAAAAACGGAAGCGGCAAGAGAAGTAATCCCAAAAGCTTTTTCCAAAGAAGAAGCTGTTTCAGCAAACAGCATTAGCAATGTTATGATTGCCGCATTAATAACAGGTGATTACATATTGGCAGGAAAAATGATGGAAAACGACCTTTTCCACGAACCTTATCGCGCAGCACTTATTCCAGGTTATTCAGAAATAAAACAAATGGCCAGAGAATTTGGCGCGTATGGAACGGTCATCAGCGGTGCCGGCCCTTCCCTGATTTCTTTTGTCCCAAAAGGAAAAGGTACGCAAATCGCAGAACAACTTCGACTTTTGTTTAAAGAACATCAGATTTTGTCATTGAAAATGGACCAGGATGGGGTCCAGGTGAAGTAAATACGCATGGTTGTGGTGCATTCGCTGATAAAATGACTGGAAGCGCTGATACTTTCGAAAAAGCGCTGTTAAATTAACCAGAAGCGCTGATATACCCGAAAAAACACTGTTAAATTAACTAAAAACGCTGATACATGATAGATTTAAAAAAAGAGGCTGGGACAGAACCATTTTAGCAAACGAAAATCCGAACAACATTAATCTTATGACTCGCTCCGGAAATATACTTCGCTTTCCGTGGGCGGCTCCCACAGGAGTCTACGTATATTTCCGGAGCTACTGTGGTGGATGATTCGTATTTTCAAAACTACTCAGAGTTCTGTCTCAGCCTCTTTTTGTCAATCATTCTTCTTCCGGCAGCGTTTCTCTTTTCGTATCCCTTATAAACAAAGAAACTACAAATCCGGCAATAGCTATAATAGAAGCAACCGTAAAGGAAATATTCACACCATGTATTTCTCCCATTATACCTTCTCCGGGGATTGCCTGGTAGGTCATTACCGATACAAGCATCGCCGTTCCTACAGCACCGGCCACTTGCCTTAGTGTGTTATTCATTGCCGTGCCGTGCGGAATTACTTTATCAGGGAGCGCATTTAATCCTGCTGTAGTGGAAGGCATCATAATCATGGAAATGAATAACATTCGAAATGCGTTCACAGCCGCCAAATAAAGAAACGTTGTGGAGTCATCCAGGAACGTAAACATAAAAGTAGTAATGAGTACCCCGAGAGACCCTATCGTAAGCAGCCATCTCCCACCAAATTTATCAAACAATGTACCATTAATTGGATTCATGATCCCCATCAATATAGCACCAGGCATAAGCATCAGTCCTGATTCGAGCGGACTAAAGCCAAGCATATCCTGCATATAAATCGGCAAAATAATCGCTCCACCGATCATGGAAAGGAAGGAAATCATGCCAATCGATGTAGCTAGCGTAAATGTTTTGTAGCGAAAGACCCGGAAATTCAAAATAGGTGTTTTCATATTCAGTTGTCTGTAAATAAAAATCGACACCGTTATAACGCCGAGAATAAGCGATATAATTGTCCCTGTTGCTGTCCAGCCTATGTTCCCGGCAATACTGAAACCATAAAGCAGTCCGCCGAATCCAAGTGTGGATAAAATAATAGACAGTATATCCACCTTTGGAAATGTCTGCTTCGTGATATTTTTAAGAATAAAATAAGCAACAACTAAATCGATAATCGCAATTGGCAGCACGACATAAAATAAGCTGCTCCAATGGAAGTTTTCAACCAGATATCCCGATAGTGTCGGGCCAATAGCCGGTGCAAATGCAATGACAATACCAAAATACCCCATTGCTTTTCCGCGGCTCCCTATAGGGTAAACGAGAAAAAGGATCGTCATCATTAATGGCATCATGATTCCAGCACCGGTAGCCTGGAGAACGCGACCTGCAAGCAACAGTTCAAAGGTTGGGGATAGGGCACACACCAGCGTCCCCAAAGAAAATAATCCCATCGCTGTCATAAATAATCCTCTGGTGGAAAATCGTTCAATCAAAAATGCAGTAATTGGGATCATCACACCGTTTACAAGCATAAATATCGATTGCAGCCATTGTATTCTATTCGCATCTACATTTAAATCACTCATCATATGCGGCAGTGCGGTAGCCAACAGTGTCTGGTTTAATATAGCTACAAACGCACCGGATATAAGCACTAGCATTAAAGGTATTCTATTAATCTTTTTTCTTTCTTCCTCGGTCATCTCGATTCCAACCCTCATAAATGAATTACTTCATAGTATAGCAGAATCCTTCGGGAAACGAAAAACTGTAAACTCGACTTTGCAATAATAAAACGCCTGGACTCATGATATCCAAGCGTTTAATACTTTAAAATATTTTGTTGCTGATTACTCCATCAAAGCCACCATCAATGCTTTTTGTGCATGCAGCCGATTTTCTGCCTGCTTGAAAACAACAGAATGTTTACCATCAATTACTTCCGCCGTCACTTCTTCCCCGCGATGAGCTGGAAGGCAGTGCATAAAGGTTACATCCGACTTCGCCAGTTTAAGAAGATCATTATTTACTTGAAAGCCTTTAAAATCCTGCTCTCTTTTATCCTGTTCAGCTTCCTGCCCCATGCTTGCCCATACATCCGTATACACTACATCCGCATCCTTCACAGCAGCTGCTGGATCGTTTACAACTTGAACTTTTCCGTTATTCGCTTGAGCAAGTTTTTCAGCTTTTTCCACTTCAGCTGCATCAGGTTCATATTCGGCAGGAGCTGCCACTGTGATTTCCATCCCTATGATGGCAGCACCAATCATGAGTGAATGAACCATGTTATTTCCGTCTCCGATATAAGCAATTTTAATATTTTCCAGAGACCCTTTTATTTCTTTTATCGTTTGTAAATCTGCGAGCACCTGACATGGGTGGTAAAGGTCAGTTAATCCATTGATTACCGGAATGGTCGCATTTTCTGCCAGCTCTGTCACCATTTCCTGAGAATAGGTGCGGATCATGACGCCATCCAAATATCCGGATAGTATCTTCGCTGTGTCAGCAACCTCCTCTCCCCTGCCAAGCTGCAGATCATTCGTACTTAGAAACAGACCGGTTCCTCCCAACTGGTAAATTCCCGCTTCAAATGAAATTCTTGTTCTTGTAGAGGACTTTTCAAAAATCATGCCAAGTGTCTTTCCTTTTAACGGCTCATAAACATAGCCATTTTTCTTTTTTCTTTTTATGTCATCTGCCATTGAAAGTAAATAATAAATCTCATCCTGTGTGTAATCAGCAAGTGTTAAAAAATCCCGTCCATTTAAATCTATCTTTTTCATGTTTGGCTGCGCTAATTTAATTCCCATTTCTCCTCTCCACCTTCTCCAGAACTATTTATGAATTATTATGCATTATTAATTATAAATATGCAACCGTTTTTTGTATTTTTATAAATTCAAGTAAATAGTTATAGGATTTATTTATCTTTTTAGTTACAATGTAAGTATATATTTTGTTAGTCGGGAAAGGAGATATGGAGCATGCGACAGCTATTTATAAATGGACGTTTTTATACATTTAATAACACAAAACCACGAGTGGAAGCCGTGGTGGCCGAAAATGGGCGATTTATTGATATGGGAGATTCAGATACGATGCTTAAGTACTGGAGGCAGCCGAACAGTCAGATAATTGATCTGGAAGGAAAAACGGCTACCCCCGGGTTAATTGATAGCCATTTGCATCTTGGTCTGATTGCTTACACGTTTATTAACATGGATGTAACAGGTTATACCTCAAAAAAGGAGTTGCTTAAGAAGATCCATGCCAGTACCAAGGAACTGGAACCGGGTGAATGGCTTGTCGGAAGCGGATGGGATGAGAACCTATTTACAGACGGCCCCATTCCAACTATTCAGGAACTCGACCTTGTTGCTCCAGACAACCCTTTATTTGTTTCACGCATCTGCGGACATGCTTCTATTGTAAACTCACAAGCACTGGAGAGAAGTGGCTACCATGAGGATATCGAAGTTCCGGAAGGCGGAAAGATCGTACTGGATGAAACAACGAAAGAACCAACCGGACTATTTTTGGAGTCTGCGTCCAACTTGATTCGCTGGCATATTCCCGGATATTCATATGATGTGTGGAAAGATGCTGTTAAAAAGGCAATGAAGCTCGCGATGAGCAAAGGCTTGACTAGTGTACATACAAACGACCCGCATACACTGGGCGGGCTGGACCAGACATATCGGATATATGATGAATTGCTGAATGAAGAAGGACTTGGTCTTCGCTGCAATCTGCTAATCAATCACGAATTTATTGATGACCTGCATGAAAGAGGAATGTATGCAGGATTTGGAAATGATACGCTGCAAATTGGCGCAGTCAAACTGTTCTCAGACGGGGCCTTTGGAAGAAGCACCGCGCTTTTATCCGAACCATACAGTGATGACCCCGATAATTACGGGGAAGCCATGTATGATCAGGAAACAATATATGACATTGTGAAGCGCACACGTGAACTTGATATGCCGATTGCTGTCCACACGATTGGTGACAAAGGGCTGGAAAATATCCTGGATATTCTTGATCAGTTCCCTGCCAGTCAGCACCGTGACCGGCTTATTCACACACAAGTATTAAGAGAAGATTTGTTTAAACGTCTGGCACACCCAAATCGTATTGCTGATATTCAGCCACGGTTTTTGGCAAGTGATTTCCCATGGGTAAAGGATCGTCTCGGGGATGAGCGGATCAGGCATTCCTATGCATGGAAGTCCATGATCGATGCTGGCATTATTTGTGCAGGAGGCTCTGATTCCCCTGTGGAACCGGTGGATCCATTGCTGGGAATCCACGCAGCAGTTACAAGAAAGACACCTGGTCAAACACATGAAGGATATAATCCAGATGAAAAGCTTACGATGGAAGAAGCTTTTCAATTATTTACGGCGTTAGGGACTTATCCGACAAATGAAGAAATGATTAAAGGGACAATAGCACGAGGAAAGCTTGCGGATATTACCGTTTATTCCAAAAATCCTTTTGAGATGGAAGATCCGGATGAACTTTTGGAGATGGATATTGAGATGACGGTTATTGGCGGGGAAATAAAGTATGAAAGAAAAGAACGAAACAGAGGATGATTAGTAGGTTTTCATTGCTCTGATGTGTAGTACTTCACATTCCTGGAGAACATCAAGTGCTCCCCATTTTTAAGGTAATAGAATTTAGGGGAGCACTACATTTCCATCTTAAACTTTATCCATTTTTTCTATAATCAACACCTTCAAATAATCTCCTTCTGGAAATTGGAGGTCTACGTTGAAGTCTTGTGGTAAAGTAAATTTTTCCAATATCCTATACGCTACATTCCTTTCACGAAAAGCCTTATCGACAAACCCCTTAAATTTTTCCATTCCAAAGGCTGCCGTATTTGCAGATGCCACAATGATGCCGTTTTTCTCTGTAATTTCAATTGTATCCTTCAGTAGTGACGGGTAATCCTTTGCTGTCCGGAATGTCCGCTTCTTTGACCTGGCAAAGCTTGGCGGATCAAGGATAACCAGATCAAAAATCAAACCTTTTCGTTTGGCATACTTGAAATAATCAAATACATCCATAACGATAATGTCCTGCTGTTCGTAGTCAACCCCATTTACGCTGAACTGTTCGATTGTTTTGGCTTTGCTTCGTTTTGCCAGATCCACACTGGTCGTTTTTACAGCACCGCCTAATGCAGCTGCTATGGAAAAAGCGCCTGTATATGAAAAAGTATTCAAGACGCTCTTCCCTTTTGCATATTTATCCCGAATTGCTTTTCTAACATCATGCTGATCAAGGAATATGCCGACCATGGCACCATCATTTAAATAAACGGCAAAATGCATCCCATTTTCTGTCACAATAATCGGGAATTCTCCACGCTCTCCTTTGACAAAATCATCATCACCAATATAGTAGCCTTTTGTATCGAAACGCTTCTTTTCATAAATCGCTTTGTATTCCAGCAAATCATCCAGTACATCAATTACTGTATCTTTGAAAGTGTAAATTCCCTCACTATACCAGCTGATGACATAGAAGCTGTCATAATAATCGATCGTTAGTCCACCTATCCCATCCCCTTCTCCATTGAAAACACGAAAAGCAGTGGTATTCGGATCATTGTAATACGAAGTTCTTCTATCTATGGCTGCTTTGATTTTTTTCTTGAAAAAGTGAAAATCAATCTCCTCACTTTTTTTCCTGGATAACACCCAGCCAATTCCTTTATTTTGTTTTCCAATATATCCTTTTGCAAGAAACTGATTATTTGTGTCGATTAGGTGAACAATACTCCCCTCTCCTGGAAGCGTATGGGGCTGCTGGCTGGTATTCTCGCTAATTAGCGGATAGCCTTTTTTATATTGCTTTATATTGTTTGTTTTTACTTTTATATCGATTGGGGTGCTCATTATTTCATCCTTCTCACTTGTTTTTCTCTTATTATCGCAGGTTGATGTGGAATGTAAAGGAAAAAAGGTAAGGTTTATGTTTGAAAGGTGTGTTTATTATATGAGAAAAAAATATATTTTAAAGCAACAGAATCAAAATAGCTGTCCTTTCAGAAGGACAGCTATTTCACCTATATTTTCACAAACACACTTTTTACTTCGGTATAATTTTCCAATCCATACTCGCCACCCATTTCCCGGCCAATCCCCGATTGTTTATAGCCACCGAATGGCATTGTTTCCCACTCTAATCCGAAGTCATTCACCCAAACAGTTCCAGCTTTAAGTTTATTCGCAATATAGTGGCCTGTTTTAATATTTTCTGTCCACACACTGGCTGCAAGGCCGTAATCACTATCGTTTGCACGCTTGATTACTTCTTCCACAGTATCAAAGACAAATACTGACATAACAGGACCGAAGATTTCTTCGCGGGCGATTACCATATCATCTTCAACGTCTGCAAAAATTGTTGGCTCTACAAAATACCCTTTTTCCAGTCCTCTTTCTCCACCGGCAACAAGGCGGGCTCCTTCTTTTTTCCCTTGCTCAATGTAATCAAGAACCCTTTTTTGCTGTTTTGCTGAAACAAGAGGCCCCATATCAGTTTGCGAATCCATTCCAGGCCCCAGTTTCAATTCGTTCACTCGTTCTGCAAATGCCTCAACAACCTTTTCATAATGCTTGCGGTGAACATAAACTCGTGTACATGCACTACAGTTTTGTCCGTGATTGTACATCGTGCCATTGAATGCACCCTCAATTGCTTCTTGCAAATCGGCATCTTCCAGAATGATACTCGGGGATTTTCCACCAAGCTCCAGTGTAACTCCTTTAACTTGATCTGCCGCTTTACGCATTATTTCTTTTCCAACAATGGTTGAGCCTGTAAAAGCGACTTTATCAACCTGTTTATGCGTTACAATTGCTTCACCTGTAACTTTTCCATCACCAGGCACAATATTAACAACACCGTCCGGAAAACCTGCTTCTTTAAATAATTTTGCTGCATAGAGGAGGGAAAGTGGCGTCTCGGGGGCCGGTTTAATGACAACTGTACAACCTACAGCAAGTGCTGATCCCAATTTCCACCCTGCCATTGCAAGCGGAAAATTCCATGGAATAATTTGTCCCACTACTCCTACCGGCTCATGAACAGTATATGTTACATATTCAGGAGAAACCGGTGTTGTTTTTCCTAGTAATTTTGTTGCCCAACCGGCATAGTATCTAAAATGTTGTACTGTTCCATCTACGTCATCTTCAAGCGCAACATTAAAAGGTTTCCCATTGTCCAATGCTTCAAGCTGTGCAAGTTCCTCCCTGTTTTCTTCTAGTAAGTCAGCGAATTTATAAATAAGCCTTGAACGTTCTGCCGCCTCCATTTTTGTCCATTCACCTTCATCAAATGCCTTTCTTGCTGCTTGTACGGCTTTATCAATATCCTCTGCATTAGCTTCACTAACTCTCGCAAGAACTTCTTCGGTTGCAGGATTAAACACATCAAATGTCTTCCCATTTGCTGCAGGAGCATATTCCCCATTAATATATAGGTTTTTCTCTCCTTCCAGAAAAGCTTTTACCTTTGGCTTCAGTTCAAGTTGTGAAGTAATCATTATAAATCTCCTCCCTTTCATTTACTAACTAATAGACTATCAAGAAGTTCCTGAAGTTTCGTATCTTCTTCATCTGTCAATGGCAGTCTAGGTCTACGTGAAGGACCTCCCGCCAATCCTTGCAGGTCCATCGCCCGCTTTACAATCTGCACATACTTGCCAGACCCTTCGATAAAATTGCAAAGCGGCAAAACTTGATCATACAACTCCCATGCTTTTTCCAAGTTATTTTCTTTCACACTATTATATAGATCTGTTACCAGCTTAGGAGCAATATTTCCAGTTACAGAAATCCATCCAGTTGCACCAACTAAAAATGATTCGAGAGCTAAATCATCTGATCCACAAAATGTTTTTATATCCCCCTTCCCTTGTCTTGTAATATCACGAAGCTTCGCAATATCTCCACTGGATTCTTTTATGTGCGTAATATTTTCTACATCTCTTGCAACCTTTAGTAAAGTATTTGTTCCGATATCGACTCCTGATGTAAATGGGTTGTTGTAAATCATAATTGAAAATTTTACTGATTCTCCTACTGCTTTGAAATGTTCATAGATTTCTTCGTCTTTTGGATGTGCATAATAAGAGTTAATGAGTAATGCCGCATCCGCTCCAACTGCTTCTGCCTGTTGGGTATAGTATATTGCTTCTTCTGTTGTTTCTGCTGCTGTACCCACAACTAACGGAATACGTCCCGCTATTTGCTCTACAGCAATTTCAGCTACAAGAAGGCGTTCTTCTTTTGACAGACTTACAAATTCACCTGTACTGCCATTTACGACTATTCCTGTCACTTCTTCAGCAATAAAATGTTCAATATTTTTCCTTAACCCATCTGTATCAACCTCCCCATTCTCTGTCATTGGTGTAATTAGTACTGGAAATGCTCCTTCTAATTGTTTCAATTCAATTTCCTCCTTTAATTTTGAAATACTATTTTGTTAGTTTACATTTTGATATCCCAATTCTTCTTCTTTACCATGCGATTTTGTATACCATATAAATGTATTGGTGAACCCATATAGAATGGTGATCGCTACGACTAAAAAGTTAAACCATAGAAACGGTAGATATGCAATTGTAGAAACACCCAATGTAGCAGCCATAAATACACCACCATCAGACCACGGAACCATAGGTGTTGTTACGGTCCCTCCAGCTTCGGTATTTCTGGATAGCACCCGTCGATCAATATTCAAACGATCATAATTTTCTTCTGTTATTTTACTTCCAGTTATAATTGAAACATAAGCTGCGCCGCCGAAAAAGTTACCAAAGAATGCAGAAATCACCGTGGATAACGTTGTCTTTCCTGCATTATCTGCCCATGCTAGCAACTTATTACAAATAACTCTTAAAATACCCGTTTGCTCCATTAATCCACCAACGCCTAGAGCAAATAATATTAAAACGATTACATCCAGCATGAAAACAATTCCACCACGATTTAACAGTTCATCAATAAAGACTACACCTGATTCAATGGAACCGCCAGCATATAAAATATTAATAGATTCAAACAATGAAACATTTTGGAATAAATAAGCCCAAGCAGTACCCAATAATGCCCCAAATAAAATTACTGGAATAGAAGGCTTTTTCATTGCAAGCAAAGCAACTACCAAAACCGCTGGAATTAACATATACCAACTAATATTAAAATACTCATTAAGCGCTGCCATCGTTGCTTGTGCCTGCTCTAAACTGCCATTACTGTCAATAAAGAAAAAACCTGTGACAAAGAATAAACCCCCTGCTATTACAAATGCCGGGGCACTTACATATAGCATACCTTTAATATGCTCGATTACATTAACCTTTGATAAAGAGGCAGTCATTACTGTGGTATCTGATAAAGGAGAGAGCTTATCCCCGACATAACACCCGGAAATAACCGCACCAGCAACTAAAGCAATTGGTAATCCAAAGCTTGCGCCAATCCCCATCATAGCAATACCTGCCGTTCCCGCCGATCCAAAAGAGGTTCCTGTAGCCAATGATGTAATCGCACAAATAATAAATGCTGCCATTAAAAAGATACTTGGATTAATAATAGATAAGCCGTAGTAAATAATACTCGGAACTATTCCCCCTGCAATCCATGTTCCAATTAATGCACCAACAGCTATCAAAATGAGAACAGCTTCCATTCCATCATTAATCCCTTTAATTATCCCGTTCTGCATATCCTTATAACTATGACCAATACGTAATCCAACCAGCATGATCATAAACCAAGTCGTTAACAATGCTAGCTGAATCGGAAAACCAAATTGTGCAATAAACAAAAACATAATCACAACGAAGGAAATTAAAACAAACAACACTTCACCCAAAGTCGGCAATCGCTTATCTGTACCCATCATTCACTCTCCTTGTTTAATGAATTGGCTTACGATAAAATCTTAGGTGGCCGTGTACTTAGAATGAGTAGAAGATAAAACCTCCCTTCATTATTTTAAAAGGAACCCATTTTTTAATGGATCATCCTTGTCATAAATGAATTGGTGAATTCCTGTAGTAAATCCTTGGACTTCCACAAAGAATTTGTCTTCTGTTCCTAGCAACAAAGAAGCCGTGATAGAACTATTAAAAATACTATTATTTATAAGATAGGTATATTCATTTAATGTTTCTCGTAATCCTGTTAAAATAGCAAACGTACTATCAATACCTGGAGATCGTGTAATATTTCCATCTTTTTCAAAGGTTACTGACCTAATTGCATTAGCATCTGTATTCGTTATTTCATCAGTTATGATAACTCCATTAAAAGCCATGTTTTCGTTATGAAATCTTTCTGTTATTTTTTTGCCCCATTTATTGATAGAAGACAAATGATTAATATCAATGCCAGGAATCGACTCAGGCAGTGGTAAGATAATGTAACTCCTATTCCCATCTATTTCTACTACATGATATTCATTTTTTTTATCCGTTATTCTACATGCTTTGCTTTCTAGATAAACTCCTGTTACTTCCTGATTTTCCAAATTTGCCTTAACCACATAAATTCCTTGAATCGTTTCTATTTTATAGACGCCATTTTCATTTACTTTTAAATTTCCGGTTTCTAGTAATGCAGTTACAGAGGCTGCTAACCCTCCATAATTAAAATGAATTTCAGGATCATGATTAAAAAACAATAACCCAAAATCAGCTGCTTTAGAGGGAATAACAACGCACCCATTCATACCACGATGTCCTCTTGGCTCATTCAGTAAAAATTCTTTTTCACCATGGTAGGACATTTGTAAGAGTTGTTGATTCGATTCAAAATCGTTTTGATTTAAATTAATGGGTGATTGAATAACAATTCGAAACGCTTCCCCCTCTACATGTGTATCAATGGTGGAGAACATTTTTTCAATAATCATTTAAACACCTTCTTTCCTGGGATCGTTCATCGGGGGAATAAGTAAATAACCTTCTCTCAATGGATCTTTTTCATTATAGAAAAATCGATGCATTCCCATAATCCATGCTGACCCGGTCACTTCCGGAATGATAGCGTCATAGTTTTTTATTTTTGAAGTCTCAAGTACCCTTGCATTAAACAAAGATCCTACAATACTTTCATGTACAAATAACTCATCCATCCCGATTTCATTTTTCGTGAACATCGTTGCGAGCTTGGCGGAAGTACCAGTTCCACACGGGGATCGATCTATCCCTCCCGGGGGGACAACGACTGTGTTTTTCACATCTGCATCTGGATGAACAAAATCTGTAAAAAATTCAATATGTGTTAAGCCATTAATAAAAGGATGCTCGGGGTGGATAACAGATTCAGTCTCGTTAATTGCATTTCGAATTGTTATTGCCTTATCAATAATGGTAGAAGCATTATCTTTCGTCAGTTCCAAACCAAGCTTCCGGGCATCAATAATTCCGTAAAAATTACCACCATACGCAATATCACATTCTACTTTACCTATTTGATCTACATCTATTTTAATCGATTTCAACAAGAATGATGGCGTATTGGCAAAGGTAACCTCTAGTGCTTTTCCATTCTCTACCTTGATTTTTACTTCTATCAATCCTGCTGGTGTATCCAGGTTTACATTTGTATACGGTTCGGAAACTTCGATTAGCCCCGCCTCAACTAATGCGGTACAAGTGCCGATCGTATCATGTCCGCACATCGGTAAATAACCGCCTGTTTCAATAAAAATCGCTCCAACATCTGCATCTGGATGGCACGGTTCCACTAATAGTGTTCCGGACATCACATCATGGCCCCTTGGTTCATTCATCAAAAAATTCCGGATCCAATCATAATTCTCCTTCATATAAAGCATTTTTTCAGACATGGTATCTCCCTTTAATACAGGAAGACCACTTATAACAGTCCTCGTAGGATTTCCTCCGGTATGTGTATCAATAGTTGAAAATAATCGTTGAAAGTTCACTTAGTTCATCACCTTTTCCTGAAATCTATCATAACGAAGCGGTTCTATCGGAATGCATGTCTCTTTCTCAGACAACATTTCTTCAACCACTTTACCTGTAACAGCTGCAAGACTTATGCCATCACCTTCATGTCCTGCTGCCACATAAAAACCGGGAACTTCGTCAACATGTGAAATGATTGGCAGATGATCTTCTGTCCATGGTCTCAGACCAGCATATGTCCTTATCACTGTCATATCGGCTATTTTGGGATAAAAACGCAATGCTCTTTTTGCTATGTATTTTGTTACTTCATTACTTACTTTCGTATCAACCCCATTAAACTCACGACTGCTGCCAATTAAAAAATTTTGACTTTCTGTTGGTTCGAATACGAGTGCCACACCATATCTTTCTGTTATAGGGTCAACAATTCTTTCCCCGCCAAACTTTGAAATAAGGTATCCAAATTCCATCACTTTTCGTAAACCAATTGGTTGTTGCCTAGACGCAACAATCAGTTGTCCTTTTCTAGGGGTAATTGGAATATGAACGTCAAGCATTTCACCAATTGTCGGAGCCCATACACCACAAGCATTTACTACCTTATCGGCAGTAAAAGTCTGGTTGTTTGTTTTAATCACAAATTGACCGCAATCTTTTTTATACAGCGTCTTCACTTCTGTATTTGTATGTATCTTTGCACCTGACTTCTCAGCGCTATCAAACATGGAATACGTCAACATGTACGGGTTTACCGTTGAATCTGTATTACATTCTAATCCACCATATAAGTCATCAGCGAAGTAACTGGATTCATTTCGTAAATCTTCACGGTCCAACATTTTAAAATCCAGTCCGGCTTCCTGTTGTTGACTCACCCATTTTTGTGCTGCCTCCATTTCGGTATCGTTTTCACAAACAAGGATGCTCCCCGGGTTTCGATATTCAAATGGAACCTCAAGCTCTTTGCTTAGTTCATGAACAAGCTGCTGACTTTTCAGTGACATCTGGCTGTCAAACCCAGGATCTTTATCTATTGCCAGGATATTTCCATCACATCTGGATGAAGTTCCACTTGCTAACTCATTTTTTTCAAGTATTGTAATATCCAATCCCGCTTTTGAACTGTAATAAGCAATGGCAGATCCAATAATACCTCCGCCTATTACTATTACATCCCGGTGAAGTATGTTATTCACAGCTGTACACCTCTCTTTTTCTTCTCATATGTAGTCATGCAATATACATGCCAATTTAAGACGATAAATACTTTACACTTAAAATATCGAGCTTATCTCTTTTCACCGACTAAAATGCAGAATAATTATAAAATTACATTGATTCTGCAACACATTTGTGTCAAAATACTTATAACGATGTAAATAATTTTTTACACGAAGGGGGAGTTTATATGTCATTATTTTTAACAAATGTTGAACAAGTGATGAGTAACAATATAGAAGTTCTAGACAACTGGGATAATACGGACTTATATAGATTAATAAAGTCTAAGGAGCCCCAAAAAATTTTCTTGAAATTTAACAAAGAAATACAGTTAGCACAAATTAATAAAAATACTGATCAAATTTATTTTCAATCATGTAAAGAGATTTCAAAAAATCTAACCATCTATGAAATGTTGAATTTCATCGAAACAAATAATCATTTTATCATCCGTGACAACGAAAAAATAATTGGCTATGTTAATCCAGTTGAGCTGTCTAAACTTCTAGTAAACAGGAACGAAAAAATGAAAGCGTTTTTTCAAACAGTCCTTGAAACTATTGACAGTTCATGTACGGTGATTGACTCTGATGAAAATGTATTAATCTGGACAGAAGGTGCTGAAAACATATTCAATATTAAACAGAAAGAAATAATCGGAAGACAGATTACTGATTTTTTTCAACCTGAACGATTAGAACTCCTAAAATCCTTGGATGATGGAACTTCTGTAACTCACTCTCAACATCATGCCAGGGAGGATTTGGTAGTTTTAATCAACTCAAACCCGGTTTATTTGGATGAAGAAATTATTGGAGCAGTTGTTTCAGAGACAAATATTACAAGCCAGATCCGATTACATAACGAATTATCAAATACAACAGAAAAGCTATTTAATCTTGAAAGAGAAGTGAATAAATTACTTCCTTCTGAAGATCCATTTACACCAATTAAGGGGAATAGCTCGACATTAAAACAAACGGTAACCATTGCAAAAAAAGCAGCAATGACAAGTACAAATTTATTAATCCACGGTGAAAGTGGAGTGGGTAAGGAACTATTTGCCAAAGGGATTCACAGTATTCGTGAAGAACATGATGCACCCTTTGTAGCCATAAATTGCGGAGCCATCCCTTCTGCACTTTTTGAAAGTGAAATTTTCGGCTATGAAAAAGGAGCCTTTTCAGGTGCTGATCAAAAGGGGAAAAAGGGGAAAGTTGAACTAGCTAAAGGGGGAACCTTGTTTTTGGATGAAATTGGTGAAATGCCTTTAGATATGCAAGTTAAAATCTTAAGACTATTACAAGAAAAGAAATTCTTTTCAGTTGGTGGCACAAAAGAGAAAGAAGTTGATTTTAGAGTAATTGCTGCTACTAATCGTGATTTAAAAGAATTTGTTAAGGAAGGTAAATTTAGGGAGGACCTTTATTACCGGTTAAATGTCGTAAGTCTAGAAATTCCCTCCCTTCGTAAACGTCCAGAAGACATTATCGAGCTAACGCATTATTTTCTCTACGAACTTTCTATTAAATATAACCGTCCAATTCATGGAATATCCCAGCCGATCATGCAAGCTCTATTGCAGCACCATTGGCCAGGTAATATCCGCGAACTAAAAAATGTTATAGAACGATTAGTTGTTTTTTCAGAAAATGGCGAAATAAAACCTGAGCATTTACCATTTGAAACCGATGGAAAAACACCAGTCATAAACGGAGATATTCCTTATTTTGAAGATAACGATAATCGATCGCTAAGCGAAAGACTTCAGGAAACGGAAAAAGAAATTATTCTTAAGCAACTGGAAAAAGTAAATGGTAACAAGCTTGAATGTGCAAAAAAACTTCAAATTACTAGGGCAACCCTGTATAACCGAATAAACAAATTAGGAATAGATGTATAAATTTATTTTGGCTTGATTCTTGCATAAAAGATAAATGACATAAATGAAAGCCGGGTGTTTTTATTGAAAGAAGATGAAATGATTATATGCAGATGTGAAGAAGTAACATACAAAGAGCTCATGGAGACAGCAGCCACTTACCATTGCTCAGCGAGGGAATTAAAGCTTCGGACAAGAGCAGGGATGGGTTATTGCGGTGGCAGATCATGTAGAAGTATGGTCGATGAAATAGCAGGCACTACAAAAAACACAGAAAACCATACAGAAGTCTCTTTAAAGTATCAGGCACCAATACGCCCGATCAGTTTTGCTGATTTAGGAGGTGGAGACAATTGACCGAGCGAATTCTCAATCACCAAATACTCGGAAAGCTGGATGAAAGTAATCATGTTACTTTTACTTTTAATGGGGAGGAATACACAGGGTTAGCGAATGAGTCACTTTCCGCTGCGCTCCTGGCTAATGGTGTTAGGACACTGCGACATCATGAAGAAAGCGGCGCTCCAAGAGGGATATATTGTAATATCGGCCATTGTTATGAATGCAGGGTCACCATTGGTGGCAAACAAGGAGAGCGAGCATGTCTAACCCCGTTAAAAGATGGAATGAATGTTGAAAGCGGCGGTCCGCTACTCACCTCTGTAAAGGATTGGAGGCCTGGCCATGAATAATGTCATAATTATTGGTGCCGGCCCAGCCGGTTTAACAGCTGCGGTTACTTGTGCAGAGAAAGGATTGGAGGCCGTTGTAATTGATGAGTATATGATTGCAGGCGGGAGATTACTCGGACAACTTTATGAACAACCAGATGGCACTTGGTGGAACGGAATTAAAGAGTCATCCAAGCTATATAACCTTGCTGTTGAGCTCGGTGTTAAATTCCACCTTAACACTTCCGTCAACAATATTGAAAAGGAAGGAGATTCCTGGCTTGTCTATACAGAAAAGAAAACATTGCGAGCAGCAAAATTACTGTTGGCAACAGGAGCAGCAGAGTCCCCTGTCCCCGTTCCCGGTTGGACATTGCCTGGAGTTATGTCTGTAGGTGCTGCACAGGTGATGACCAATGTTCACAGGGTAAAGCCTGGGGATCACGGGGTAATTATAGGGGTTAATGTCCTATCGGCAGCCATTGCTATGGAACTTAAGCTTGCTGGTGTTGACGTAGCTGCCTTAACATTACCAAGGACTAGTAAGGTAACAGAAGAAAGCGCACATCCAAAAAAAGTAATGGATTCCCTGCTTCACGTTTCCCACATGGCACCTTCAAAACTTGTAAAATTAGGTAGCAAATTTATGAAAATTGATTTTATGAAAAAATTAGGTGTAACCTTTTATCCGAAAAGTGGTGTAAAAATGTGGGATATCTCCTTCCAGCTAAGGAAAGCTGTAATCGAAATATACGGGGATACAGAAGTCGAAGGTGTAACTATAGCAACCATTGACACAAAAGGAGAGGCTGTACCTGGTACAGAAGAAAATATAGACGCCGATTTTGTCTGCATTGCTGGAGGACTTTATCCATTGGCAGAACTAGCAGCAGTTGCAGGTTGTCCCTTTTATCTCATTGAGGAATTGGGGGGATATGTCCCATTACATAATGAGCGTATGGAAACCAGCTTAAAAGGTTTGTATGTTGCTGGTAATATTACAGGCATTGAAGGGGCAAAGGTTGCTATAGCACAGGGGCATACTGCTGGCTTAACCATTGCCGGTAATTCCGGAATTCCCGGGTTAGAGTCAGAAATTCAGGAATCTATACAATCTATTGAAGAAACTAGGGATCATGCTTACATTCAATTTCACTCTGAAGTGAAGAAGGGGAAAGAAGTTTTGCGCAGGAAGTGGGAGGCATCCCTAAAGGAACAAACATGTAAACCAAAGGGGAGGAGATTTTCATGACCATTATAACCAGAAAAGATAATATAGTTGAGGACTATCATGGTGTAAAAGTAGCTGACCCATACCGATGTCTGGAAGACGCTAATTCTACAGAAGTAAAAATATGGACAGATGAACAAAACAAGCAAACACAGCAACATTTGATAGACTTTCCGCAAAGTGAAACGATTAAGGAAAACATCACAAACTTAATGAGTTATACAAAGTATTCCCTGCCCAAAAAAAAAGGGTGGATCTTATTATTTTCATAAGAATAACGGTCTGCAAAATCAAGCTGTCTTTTACCGCTCCATATCACTGGAATTGGAAAATCCGGAAATCATCATTGATCCGAATAAAATTAAGTGATGTGAGGGTAAGGCAGCTCTAACGATTAGCCCTGATGGAAAAAGATAGCATGTGCAATCTCATATAACGGCAGTTATTGGCAGGAAGTGAAGGTCAAAAAGTGGAAACAGGTAAAGACTATCTAGAAATTCTAAAATAGTGTAAGTTTACGAATATAGCATGGACAGAAGACAACAATGGTTCTTTCTATAGCCGTTTTCCTACCCAAATACAATTCCACCAGAAGAAGCAAGTTATTATAACCGGGTATATTGGCATACGATTGCAACTTCCCAGGATGAGGATCAGCTGATTTGTGAGGATAATGAAAACTAATAATTCTCCTTTATGGCAGAGGTCTCCAATGATAATCAATATATATCTTGAAAGTATATCGGAACAGAACCAAAAAGCAAAATCTATTACCGGAAATTAGATAGTACAGATTCTTTTACCATTTGGTAGTGTTTTTAGCAACTACATGATACCAAAAGTCGAGGTGTTTTCATTTGTCTAACGGTGGTATTGTCAAGGGATAATTTGGACCTGGATTCATGTTACATCAACTTTGAATTTAAGACTTTCAAGTGAGTAAGTTGAGTTTATAACATTGCAAATAAGAGTACGGGGTTATAGTTTTTAAAAATTAAGGTAGGGCTTTGCAACCCACCCGATAAAAATCACATGAATTTTTCAGTGGGCAACCGTGTACCTTGATATCTATATGCTTTCTGTAAAACAGACACATTAACAATACCCCTTTTACAAAATAAATCACTGAGAGAGCCAACACTCCTGTAGATGACACAACAGAAACCACCTTAACCATAACAAGCTTAATACGTAAAAACCTTGCACATTGTTTTTGATAGGATCTAATTTTATACTGAACAAATTTGATTGAGAAATCAAACATCTGCTAAACGGTCTGGTTTTGGCGCTTGTGAGCTGTTTCTTGGAGCTTTGTGAAACATTCTTTCGTTTGTATGCGGTTGTTCAGCAAGCCCTACGTAGAAACTGACTTAAGAAGGTATAGAACTCATCTTGATATTGTACTCACCCATTAAAAATCATCCCTCACGGACTATCGTTTATACAATAGTTCGCAAGGGTATAACTCTGAGTATAAGAGATATTCTTAAAAATTCATTCCCATTTTTCTATCAACTCATCAGTTTGATAACTGAGTAAATTAAACACATCTTCATCTATTAAATCGTTATCTAACTGATGATTTAATAGGTCCATAAATCCTCCCATATGTTGGACCACTTTTTCCGCTGCATTTTGACTTTCATAATGGCTTACAGCAGTCAAATGTAGCCGAAGGGAATACGGCGCGTTATCATTTTCAAACAGTCCCTGTTCTTCAAAAAGCTCGACCGATTGAAATATATTGTTTGCACTTATGGATAAATCTGTAGAGAATGCTTTTTCCAAAGCTTCATAACCACCCACCACAGGTAATTGTACTGAACTCGATCCTAACTGGATGTCAATGTCATTATTGGTAGTTGGGTGATTATCATTGTGCAGGTGGGTATCTGGACCTGTGATGACAATTCCAATACGATGCCCTTTCTTAAATACATAATCATGGGGGTGCATATCCCAGTCAATTTGATAATTCTCTTCTGTATGGCCCTGTTCATTGAGATGAAATTCAGTATTTACGTAACCTCGAGTGACAACCTCAAAATCAGATGTGTGTGTTCGTAACCCAACATCGAAGTAGCAGCCTGTATCTTCCTCAGTACCCTCACCCAAACAGGTCTCTGTTTCTAAGGTTTCCAGACCACCGCCCACGGCATGGTTGATACGTTCATCATTCCCGTAGTCAACGAGAAATGCACTGAGCGTTGCATTCTCACCCTCAAGATTGGCCTCAACACTCACCGTGGTCCCTCCACTGATGTGTACTGGTTCGGATAATTCAGGGCTAAGGAACACTTGGCGATCATCATGCTCCGAATATGGATCCTTCGCAAATGTGTTAATATTTTGTCGTATCTCTTTAAAGGTGACGGAATCTTCACTAACATAACGTGGATCCGTCCATAAAGTTCCTTGTCGTGGATCATCTTCAGCTTCGGCATTGCCTAACCATAAATGAGTAGAACTACTGCCATTAGACCAATTGTTGTAGGTGGTCCATTCATTCGGATCATGCTCAACATCAACCTTAGGTTCATCGATAACACCATTATCAATATCATGTAGCCAGTAGTCGAACCAGTGATGGATAGTGTTCATCCATTCATCCCTTCGGAAATCGAATGGTTTTTCATGAGCCACTTGTGATAACCACATCTTTCTTGGCACGTCATGTTCTTCAAGAGCGTCCCACATGTGTCCATAGTTAGCCGGCGGCACGTTATAATCATTTTTTCCATGTACAATAAAAACACTTGCTTCAAATTTATCAACGTTATTGAGGAAATTACGTTCTTGCCAAAAATCCGTATTTGGATCAGGATTTTCCTCGTTCTCTGCTAAATACTCTCTTGTCTCGGTGCAATAATTCTCCATGGAAGGATTGTCGTTATGGCTATCATGCCATAGTGTAGTTGAACCGCCATAACGTGCTCCGTTCGTCCAGAAATCTGAATGCCAATGGCTTAAGGCAACCAACGGTACAATGGCTTCTAGACCTTCAGGAGCTTGTTCAGCCACCCCGTAAGGTATTGTTCCATCCCAAGACTTTCCAACCAAGGCGGATTTACCGTTAGACCAATCTGCTGTTACTTCCATTCCTGACGTCCCATCGACAGCGTTTCCTTCACCTGCGAGCCATTCGATAACAGCAGCAGTCCCTTCAACCTCCGCTGGACCGCCAACATCTATGCACCCAGTTGATGCACGACTACCTGGTAGGTCCACCAGTGCAACCGCATAACCTCGTGGGACAAAATAATTATCATAGTACAGTGGAAAAAAGTTGATTGGATCGACAAGCTCTCGTAATGTTGTGTCAAAGTCACCTTCATCTATTTTCTCACGTAAATCCAATCCGTCTGATTGTGTGATTCCCAGTGCCGGGATTGGTGCATCACTTTCTAGAGGATCATTAAATGAACCTTCTTCGTTGTCGTAAATAACCGCGCCTATTGCACCGGCATTAGACACATTAAAGACCTGGTCATCAATGTTATTGTTTGCCTCTATAAGAGCTATCGACTCCTCAGTATTTGAAGGGCAATCATTCGGAGATTCTGCTAAACCACAATCCACAAATAAACCATTTTGACCTGTGACTGGTTTGGACTCCGTTAGCAAATCAGCTGAGTAATTTTTTTCCCCGATAACTATATGAGGAGTCGCATTTGCATCAGGCTTTAACTCCCCTTCACGACCACGGCCTGGCCCGTCAAAATATGGGCTGGGTATTACGATAGTTGGTACCTGAAGATCTTTATCTGAGGAAGCAGGACGAATAATATCTGCAGTTATTATATCATTTTCTTCACCATCATGGCTGCTCTGTAGGGACTCAACCTGAACCACTTCTCTGATGGAATTTTCATAAGAGAACACGGGTTGGGTGTTATAATCTTCAATGACAATCTCATCGGGTTCAACTTCTTGAGTGATTCCGTATTCAAAGTACTCTCCATCACTAATATAAGGCAAGGTAGGCCCTCCTGGAGCCAACGCAATACCCAGCGACATCGTCACAGGGATATCTGTTCCGTGAAACATTGAATCACCAGGTGCCATGTTCTCCACATTGATAATTCCTGTCGGTTCTGCTTTTAAATCTAAAGTACCTGCGGCAAACGTTCCCCCGCCGATTAATGCGATCCCGAGCACCGCCGTCATCACTCCCATGCTTAATTTTTTTTTGATCCCCATTCTTACTCCTCCTTGTATTTGTTATATGTGTAAACGCATCATCAGGGTCGTTCAACCTGATAAGACGATAACACTGATTCTTGCTGACTATCTGGCTCCTTTTCATTCGGTATTTCAATTTGTTTCAATAATGCCTGCCACATAACATGCTACATATTTGAAAAAAGGGAGAATAAATACTGTACCCTGCATTAGGTCGTTAAGATGTTCCACCTCATCTTTGTCAAATTGTCTTACAAAGAATTGGAATTCTTCCTCCCAGTTGTATTTTTTTACAACCTTGTGATACTCGTATTGGTTTACTGAATAAGAACTGTATAAACTCAACCAACGGCGTAAATAGACGGTTTTTTAAGCTTTCGTTTCAACTCCAGTAATGGACCTTCCTGATTGAATTTCAACTGTAATAACACTTGTAAGCGTATGTACTCAATGCAATCCAAATTCTTGTGTACACCCAGCTCATTCATTTGTGTTCTATCTGCATATTTAGCAGGCAGTACAACGGTCTGAAGTGGAAATGTTTAATCCTTTATCACGACAACTCTTAATCGTAACCGTATACCAGATTTTATTTTGCGGAAAGTTCCCCAGGGTTATTGGCATAAACAATCGTGTCCATATCTATCGTTTTTCGGATATCTTTCTTGTCCATGAGATGTTTTGATAAAGATTTTAAACTTTCTGCATCATTTAATTGCAATAATAAATAGCTGAAGGATTATGTATGCTGACAGCTTTTTGTTTGATACCTTAATCACTTTCAGGAATTTCTCTTTATCTAGTATTTTTTTACAGTTCATTTATTGTGAAATTTATATTTCACTTGTCCATGTGGTATCTCCTTATAATTTGGGATTTGGACAGAATTACTATCCTAATTAGAAGGAGCTTGACAAACCTAAATTTGTTTATGCAACATCATCAATGAATGAAAAATATAATAAAATTTTATAGAGAATTTTAAAATAACAATTTGTAATAATGAAGGATAATAGATATCACACTATTATCCTTCATTTTCCATTTTTAATTACCTATCTCTACTTCCTCCAACGGATCACTCGTAGATGGATGAGGTACAAAATTCTTAACAGAACTTTTTGCTGCTACAAGTGGTGTAGAGTGTACTATGTTTACTGCCGGTGCATCTTCATGAAGTATAACTTGGGCTTTCTTGTACAATTCAGCACGTTCCTCTTGATCAATTGTTTCTACTGCTTGATCCAATAATTCATCGACTTCTTCGTTTTTATAGAAAGTACGATTTTCACCACCAATGGCATCTCCGTGCAACAAGCTGTTAAAGAAATAGTCTGGGTCCCCATTTGAACCTGACCAGCCAAGTAGGTATAGTTCTTGCTCTCCATTAGATGTTTTTTCTAAATATGGAGCCCACTCTTCGCGGACAATATTCGTGGTAATTCCAACTTCTCCCAAGTTATTTTGAACAATTTCAGCAACTCTTTCAGGATCTGGCATATATGGTCTGGATACAGGCATTACCCAAAGGTCAAGCTCTAATCCATCTTCATAACCTGCATCCGCAAGTAATTCTTTTGCTTTTTCCGTGTTATACTCGTAGCCTTCAATATCATCATTATGTCCTAAATAGTTAGGCGGTATTAAGTTCACAGCTGGCGTAGCATAACCAGCATATAACGCGTCTACAATAGATTGAGTGTCAATAGCATGAGTAATTGCCTGACGTACTAATTTGTCATCTAAAGATGGTTTTTCAACATTAAAACCTAAGAATCCAATATTGTTCTCGTTACGAGCATATAACTCTAAATCATCATCAGATTCAATACCTTCTGCTTCATCAGGGTTGACATCATCAATAATATCGACTTCACCAGATCTAAGTGCAATTACACGAGCTCCATTATCTGGAATTACTTGGTATATAACCCTATCTAATTTAGGCAACCCTTCCATACGGTAGTCTTCATTTTTTTCTAAAATAATTTGTGAATCTTTTTCCCAGCTGACAAATTTAAATGGCCCCGTACCCACTGGGTTTTCACCAATATCAGGCCCATATTCATCTAAAGCTGCCGGCGATGTAATGGCGAAATAGTGCATTGCGAGATTCTGTAAAAATGAACCAAGTGGTCTATTTAAAACAAATTCAATTTCGTGATCACTTATTACATTTATCTCATCTATAACATGACCTTCACCACCTTTAACGCCACCAAACATGGTTTCATACAACGGATAAATATATCCATCGTCTAGGAAAGCATATTCATGTTCCCGGTCTGACCAACGTTCAAAGTTTATTTTTACTGCTTCTGCATTGAAGTCAGTACCATCATGGAATTTGACATCTTCCTCCAAATAGAATGTATACTCCAACCCATCTTCTGATACTTCCCAATCATGAGCCAATCCAGGAACTATTTCGAATGAATCTCTTTCATAATTCAGCAGGCTCTCAAAAATGTTCTTTGTTACACGTGATGATTCCCCATCTGATACACTTGCAAAATCTAGACTAGTAGAATCACCACCACGTGCAAATACCAATATCTGCTCTTCATCGTTGCTACCTTCATCTGATGAGCCTTCATCTGATGATTCCCCTCCATCTCCGTTACATGCTACAAGCACGAATGTAAGTGCAAGCATGAATACGAATAAAAAAGATAATTTAAACTTCATTTTCTTACCCCCTAATATAATCTTTTTTTATGATTAACATGTTGTTACATTCACCCTTATTCATAGAGATAACATGCAACATAATGATTCTCATCAACTTCTTTAAACTATGGTCTTACTTGTTTAAAAATAACCATCGCGCGTGGACATCTTGTATGAAATGGGCAACCTTTAGGTGGATTGGATGGGCTTGGGACATCCGCTTTTAAAATAACCCTATCTATTATTTGTTCAGAGCCGGGCGTAGGTACAGCAGATAAAAGTGCTTGAGTATATATGGATGTCTTCGGTTGTCATAAATCTTATCCTTCTCGGTTAATTCAACAATTTGACCTGGCGGACTTGGTACTAGCCGCATGATGGTTAAAGAAGTTACATTCTTTCCAGATCCAGTTTCTCCTACTATTCCTACGATTTCATCTTTATGTATTTTTAAACTAACGCCGTCTACAGAAGGTATTTCTCCACTACCTGAAAAAATGTGTATGCCGATCCTTTAATTCCAATACAACCTCTGACACTCTTCATCACTCCTTTGATGTAAAGCCATTAAATATATTTGCAATTCCTTGGAAACTTTTTACACTCATTTTGCATTTATTACACTACTCATCGATAAAATCTGTATCTTCGACCTAAGAATAAGACTTATGTATACAAAATTGGAACTCTTATTCTTTTAAATGCAAGTTCTATGCCATTTATATTTACAACCTATTATTAGTTATTTTACAGTTTAGTGGTTGTCAAAATTATTTGATATTTATAATAGAGTGTATAAATTTTTATACATTTTAGATTTTTTAGTACTTTATTTATTTAGAAAGTACTACAAATTAACCTTTCTTCCCATGTGACCTCTTTTGATTCAGCAATGACCTTATCTGCATTTATAATTGAACCAGAAGGAACCTCTTGTATGTTTGTCTAAATGAACCAACAGCGTTGTGATGCAATACCTTCTATAAATTAGTAGAATAAACAGGTTCTCAAGCATTTGTGGCTGTCTCAAGAATGTCTGATTGTTCTACTACTTTATTTGCGTTTACCACAACTTCTGCTGCTATTCCAAGATTTTCTTCAAAATAAATAGCAAAATCCTCTGCTTTATCTTGATTCCGGTTATAAGGGATTACTTTATCAATTCCCCTCACTGTACAAATAGATTGACACCAGTTTACCTGAAACAGAAGGCATAAATTTAAATAGCTTTTTAAATCAGCCTGAAGAGGGGGTTGAACATTTATAATTACTTCTATATAATTTTTTATTTTCCTATCCCCCCGTAAATCGGCTAAACATTCGCGATTTACTTCTAAATTCAACATTTTACTATCAAGAATGACATAAAACGCACCGCCAAATGCAATGTCTACAGTGAATTCCCTATCATCAATTTCAATTTTCACAGGAAAGTCTTGCTTATACACAAAAGAGGGTACATTCTCAAAAGCTACCTCGACTACTTTCTAGTTCCTACATTTTGCATATGCAATTACTCCCCCTGTGGACTATCAATAATAAACCTCCGCTCATTATCTTTCACTTCAAATTTCCCTGTTTCGATTCCCATCGTAATAACAGCAATAATGCCATGACCACATATTGCGCTCCAGCCTTCGTTATGCATAAAAAGTACCCTGAAATCTGCTTCTTTTATAGCCGGTTGGGTTATAATGCATCCATACATACCATGATGGCCTCTTGGTTCGTGCATCAAAATTTTGCGGATATGATCCAAATTCCCATACAATAATCTCTTCTCTCTGTTTGTATATACCTTTTTATTTCTGGAAGTCCGCCTGTTATGATTCTTAACGGCTCTCCAGCTACATGTAAATCAACTTTGGAAACTAGTTTATTAAAGTTCTTTGCTCCCCCTCCATGATTTATTTGTTAATAAATTGCAGCTTTTGTGCCAATTATTTTGCCTACTTTTTATACGGCACATTTATTGCATAAGGACTATATATCAGATAACTAAATGGAGGTTTATTCGATGACAATTGATTATCAAGTCAGATTAAATGCATTACTCGAGAACTTGAACCAAAAAGAATTAGACTTAGCCATTGTTACTTCACCAGCAAATGTATTCTACTTTACAGGATTTCATTCTGATCCACATGAACGTTTCATGGCTTTAATTGTTGATAACTGGAACAAGGAATTTACTTTGTTTGTTCCTGCATTGGACAAAGAAATAGCTGCTACGGAGTCATTTGTAAAAAATATTATTCCAATTTCTGACGAGGAAAGCCCTTTTTCCAAACTTAAAAGTGAGCTTGGAAAAGTTGTAAAAAGAAATATTGGTTTAGAGATGAATGTTGTTAGCATGTTACGCCATAATCAATTACAAGCTACCTTTCCTGAGGCATCTTATGACGACATTCAGCCTTATATCAACAAGTTACGTCTTAATAAATCTAGAAATGAAGTTATCCATCTACAAGTAGCTGTAGATATTATAGAAAAAGTACTGGCTGAGGGTATTAAAAAAGTTCATATAGGTATGACGGAAGCAGAATTAGCTGCAGAACTAGAGTATTTAATGAAGAAGTTTGGTGCAGTTGGTCCATCTTTTTCGACCATTGTTTTAGCTGGTGAAAAGGCAGCATTACCACATGGAACACCTGGAGATCGAGCATTAAAAAAAAGCGACTTCTTGTTAATTGACTTTGGCGTTTTAACGAAAGATGGTTATTGTTCAGATATTACAAGGACATTTATTATTGGAGAAGCAACAGACAAACAGAAGGAAATCTACAACATTGTGCTTCAATCTAATCAGGCTGGTTTAAGTGCAGTAAAAGCAGGGGTCCCTCTCAAGACATTTGATATTGAAGCAAGAAATGTTATCAAACGAAATGGCTATGGGGATTATTTTAACAACCGTGTCGGACACGGAATTGGTGTCGAAGTGCATGAGGAGCCATCCATCCATGAAAAAAATGATAAAATAGCCGAAAAAGGTTTGTTTTTTACAATTGAGCCTGGTATATACATACCTGATTATGGTGGGGTTCGCATTGAAGATGAGGTTTACATTAATGAGGATGGTGAAGCTGAGGTATTAACTTCATTTTCTAGAGAACTACAGATCTTATAAGTAATGAACGGTAAACGCATAAAGTGGAGGCATAATACATCGTCTCCACTTTATGCGTTTTTCTCTTTTTATAGTTACTAGCTTGACTCTTGCAAAAAATATGTCGTCACTTTTGTTGATTGGTATCTAGTGTTGAAAGGATTTCACGAAAGTAGAGTGATACCTCGCTCTTGAAAAAGTGAATTTTTCAGTATTTTTTCTGGACTTCCTGAAAAAGGTGGTAACTTTCTGGAATATCTGCGTCAGGAATGGAAAGAACTCGGAATCACGATTACAATAGGTAATATACCATCCAACTCCAGTCATGACGTTGAAAGTATGCCATTACATACATTCTTTGAAAATCGCTTTAAGTTACCTGTTTTTAATGGAAGGGAATTATATAGTAATAGTAGATGCATATAAAAATAAGAGAGTTATCTTAACAACAGAAAAAAATTAAGAGTTTCTGATCATATAAGACTGGAGGGGTATACTTATACTCGTTATCTCAAAATGTAATATACTATGTCTGTAGTTGTGTCTCCTATAAAACAACCGGCACTCTTCACAAGTGCCGGCTGTTTTAATTAAGAAGTCTAATTCCACTTATTGACCAAATAATCCGCATGTTCCCTTAGTGTATCTGCTGCATTCTCTGTAATCATATTATTTCCTTCAAACACATCAAGCATTAGATGCAGGCTCGACATATGTTGGACTGCTTTATCAAGCTGACCAGTATCGGCGTAAATCCCTACTGCTGTCAAATGCATACTTAAGGAGCGTGCGGTTGCTTCGTTTGCAATTGCACCTGATGCTGTGAACTTTTCAACCAGATTTTGCATATCTGCAATACTTGTACTCCATCCCGGTTCAACGCTAATTTCCGCACCATCTTCTACCGGCCATTCCAATCGCAATGTCACTGTAGCAACCCCGTTATCTTCATCCAAGCTGTAGAAGTAGAAATGTGTCGGTTGTCCGTCTATCTTCAATTCGAAGCTGGTCTGTGCGTTGTTGCTGGTTATTACACCATCGTAATTTTCCAATTCGAACTGTACTAAAACAGGCCGTGGCATGGTAATGGAACCATTTACAATCTCACCTGCCACTGGTTTTACTAATGTTTCAATTTCATCTGACCTTTCAGGCTTCTTCACGCCTCCCACTCTAAAGAATGGATGTATTTGGCTCTGTGTAGGTGAAGGATCCGCAGGGTGATAAGCATCACGACCTATGAAATCGAATCTGTTAGTAGGAACAGCTGGGTCTTCTATCAATCCAATATCCCATACGTTTGGAGTATTCCAAGATATCCAGTTTACAAGAGGGTTGTGTTCCCCAGTGTATGGGTTATCCCGTGCGATTTCAGGAATAGTTGCACCCCAGGAAATTAAGTCGTCCACACTTGTCCAATGGCTAAATTCCTGATTTTGATCTCTCAGAAGCTCCCAATCTTCGGGCATTACTCTGTATTCTGGATCGCCTACTCGCGGATTACCTTGTTCGTCATGATACCAAAGCCCAAGCTCACCGTTGAAGAATACTCTTTTAAATGCTTCAAAGGAGTATGGGTCGTAACGGAGTAATTCCTCACGAGTGTTAATAGGCGTCCATGTACCGTCATTGATGCCCAGGAACGACTCACGCATCGCTCCGTGCCAGAATGTAGATCCAGTGGAAACATGCTCGCCCCTGTGACGCAAGTAAGCTCCCTCAGTATCATATTGGTTCCACCATCTTCTGCCATTTTCAGGGGCAACTGCAGTTACCCAGGCAGCTGTAGTGTCATGTCTTACATCTTCAGCGTAGCTTCCAGCATTTGTATAACTGTCAACACCATGTCCACCTTCATGGAAAACGAGATTTTCATTTTTATACCTTGACAGTTGGGTGTCTTTCAGTATAAGAACTTCGTCAGCTTGGAATGTGGAACCTCCCCAGCCTTCAACATAAAGCCAGACATGGAAACCACTGTTAATTTGGTTTCTATGCGTAGGTTGCATTGCTGCATGATGACCAAAATTAGATCCTCCGATAATTTGCATTCCCCCGTTAGCTCGTATTGAACCATCTGCAATCCTTTGACCGACTCTGTCATATTCAACAGGGCTTGCACCAAAGTTTTCTGGTATTCTGCTAACATAATTCCTATCAGAATTATTATGAAGGGGATGTGCTACAACAGCTGAAGGATCTTCGGGAAAATCCTCTCCTCCAGCACTCATTGGATAAGTCTTAGTCTGGTTATTGGACAATTTGGTGTCATACATATGAGCACCTGCTTCTATCGTATCCAGTTCAACAACAGTATCAGAGTAAACATAAAAGCCTGTAAGTGGGCTGCGGTATGCATTTCCGATATATGGCAGGAATTCCGCCTCTTGCTTAACATTTTTCTCCAACACATTGTCGTCCCAGTCTTTCACGTCCGTGCCACCTACGTATTCCACCTCAATTAAGCCACTAGGACCTGCACCCCAATCTTTGATAGCATCTTCAAGGCTGATGAACTCACCATAGTCAAGAGCATTCTGACTTGGCTGCTGATCATTAGCTATCCAACCACCAGCATCAATTTTTCGCTCATCAATGTCTTCTTGGGTAAATCCAGAAAAGGCTCTACCATAAGGTTTACCATTATCCAAACTGATAGCGGTCGGTACTTGCAAGGTAACAGTACGCCATGCGTAACCACCAATCATGGTAACACCATTAATTTGTTCGCCATCTTTATAGACTCTCCAATTGTCTGCAGTTGCCGCTGGCTCTATAGTGCTTATTTCACGGTTAAACTTTACTTCTATTTGTCTGTCGGAAATAATACGGATATGCTCTATCTTTAAAGCTTCACGTTCCACAGACTCGCCATTACTGTTAGTGGTATAATTATCAACCTGACTACGCCAGAACCAAGGGTGTCTATTCTTCATTGAATCATCGGTAAAAGTTCCAGTCTGTTCAGGAGTTCCAGTGAAATAGTGATATCTGCCGTGTACACCACTTAACGCGCGGTATAAATCATTGTCGTAATCATGCAATTCCTCACGGGTATTTACAGGGAATCTGTCATATTCCCATGAACCATCGGCAGATTCGGGTATCAATTCGAAGTGTATCATCGCACCATATAGGTAATAGTTTTCTACACTTTCTGCCATAACAGTGCCTGCCCATTTTCCTTCCTCCATAGCCTTGTCGTAGGCTCTTTGTAGATGTACATCATAACGGTATTCATCCCAGTCATCAAATTGGCCGTTAGGGAATAGCTTACTGCCCTCTACTACGCCAAATTGATAGTATAGGCTTAGGAAATCCTCAGCAAAATCGAAATAGTCACTTCTAGGGCGAGCTGGATTAATGCCGTCGTCAGCTTTGGCAACGCTATCATGACGCATAATCTCGTCAGCAGTAGTGACGATAATTGCATTATCCACGCTACCTTTAATACCTGTACGGGTGTAAGTATCATCTGTAATACCATGCTTGTACAACTCGCGGTATGCGGGAACCTCATAAACGGATTGGTCCGCACCTACTACATGAGCCTCTAGACCCGCATCGACAGCAGGTATATTTAAATATTCTGCTCTACCAACCATGCCGTTAACACCCTCGCCCAGCTGTTTTGTTACATAATCAGTATTGTATATAGGTTTACCGATTTCACCTGTGAAATCGTTTGAAGAGCTATTACCTGATCCAGTGGCACCCCAAGCCTCAATTTGAGACATGTGTCCCAACTGAACTTCCTCATAAAAAGGCTTAAAATTGGCAATTTTCGTCGCGTTATTCGTTTCAATCGTTACTCTTTCGGCAGCGGTTTCTCCTTTTTCATTTTGTGTATTATCAAAGATCGTCACAGCACGTCTTTGAATTCGTGGTTCGCCCACGTCCAATGGCTCTTCCAAGCGAACATTAACAACCCCGCCCCTATCCCCATAGGAGCCAAATTTGAAATAGGAGAGGAATTCCCACTCTACTGGTGTACCGTCAACTTCTATAGTAAAAGTATCTTGCGCATCAGCATCGTTTAAGATTTCTTTATCAAATTCAATTTCAATTTCACTACCTGTGATCAAAAATACGTCAGCGAGATTTCCAGCGATAGAGCTGGAAGTAGCGTTACCCAAATCATCCTCTTCAAGAGCCGTGATCACAAAATTCTTGAAGGAAAACAGCAGTAGCATCATCAGAAATAGTAGAAATGTTTTTTTCAATATATTCACTCCTCGTATTATAAGTTTTAACAATACCCAACACATATAATATATACTGATTTGAGTGGCATGAACGACCTCTTGATCACTCCAAATTGTGCTAGGGTTGTTTGTATTGACCTCATAACTGATAAAATCATAATTTTATAGAATATGTTTCCATGTGCATTCTCTGTAATTTCAACTATTGACTCTTTGATCATCTCCTCTATTTTTATTAATATTTGAACCATATTGATTGTAACCGTTAGAACCTCATCACGTAATTCCTCTTTCACTTCGTCAAATGCGCCAATATCTTGGTCTTTACGGCAGATATCATTAACCTTTATAATTGATAACCGTCATTTGTTCATGCTGGATCGCTTATTTCTCCATTCACCATAAAAAATGCAACATATTCAAACAATATTACCATCGTTCCAAGAGAGAAATATCCTAAATAACGCCATCCTCTAGAGTTACCGTAACCTCTGAATATTCCCTTGCTAATTCTGAAAAGTCTTCTCCTTGTTCATATTCTCCTAAACTTCCTGAATCTTCACTTCTGTTAAATCCCCGAAAATAGTTTCAATAACAACTTCTTTTGCTGCCTTTTGTTGACATGCTAGTAACCAACCACCCGGATGAAGATCTTTGACTATTTCACTTATAAATCTATCCTCCTTTCATCGTATATATTATTTGTAAAATATTCATTTATATGAATATTAAACATAACTTAGCTCACAGTAAGTACTAGATCAATATTAAACTGTATATTTTCAAATAAATTTAATACTCTTAACTATCTGTATTTTGAGAACAGCTAGGATTGAGTCTAAAGATACAGATGCTAGAATTTCAATAAGATTCGTGTCCCTAAGGGGGAATTTGTTGAGGACTGCCTTGGTTTGCTCAGGATTCAACCTTAAAGATCTCTATATGATTATTTTAATCAATGATTAGTTTTTTTGTAGATAAGTCAGTATTTTACAACCTTCTTAAGTAATCAGTAAAACATCCTCGATTCTTCCACTTTCAAAAAATAATTTGTGATAAATCTTCTTATTTCCATTTGCTTATAATGTTGGAAATGCCCTCTGTGATACTGCCATATGGAGAGTACCGTCAGTACTTACATATTCGGTATCAACGCCATTCACAACTTCATTTGAATCATCGCCTATAATCTATGAATTGCGTTTGTCTTCCTACATGATATTCCATAATCATAAGTATTATAGGAACCAAAACAATAATTTAAGGTATTTTTTAAACTCATTGTAATCTCTTTTTATTGCTAAAAATTTAAATTAATTTCTTATTGCAAGATAGATGTTCGTTTAAAGGTAAGAAAATTAGGTATTTCCTTTACACCTATGGAATAGACTACATACAATCAAAAATAATATACATTCATAGTAAATGTGTATATTTTTTTACATTCTACTTACCTTCCTTCCCCCACCATCCCTCAATGCCATCTCCTAAACATACTGAACAACCACAATATCCACCACAGCAAGCTCAACAGATTTTAAAATAGTAATCTCTTCATTATTTACTCTGCCTTCTTGCATAGAAACCCCCACCAAATGCAAGATCTACATTAAATGCTTGTTCACTAATTTTGACAGGGTAATCTTTTTTATACACAAAGGAAGCTTTGACTACTTCATTTTAATCCCATATTGCATATGCAACTAATAATCCCGCTGGAATATAAACGATAAATTTGAAATGATTATCCTTCTCTTCTAAATTTCCTGTTTCATCCCCCATCTTAATGAGACCAATAATTCATGACCACACATCGTACTCTAACCTTTTTATGCATAAAAAGCACTCCAAAATCTGCCCCCTTTGTTGCTGGTGGAGTAATAATACACCTAGACATTCCTTGATGTCCCCTTGGCTCATGCATCAACAACTTGCCAATGGTTCTAATTTCCATGCAGTATGCTTATCGCTTCTTAGTTGTGTTTCTCATTTTTTCCGGGAACCCCCTGTTATAATTCTTAAGGATGCTCCAGTAACATGGACATCTACCGTTATTAGTAATCGGTTAAATTTCAATTCGCCATCTTCTTGAGTGAATTTTCATAAATTTATAATGCAATAATCATGCCATTTTCGAATTATTGATAAATATTAATGTTAACTTTAACCTTGCAATGTATTAGGTAAGAAACAAAATAACTGAGATTTTTCTTTAATGGATACTACTTATTAAAACTGATTGAAAGTATCTTTTTTATCGATATACTTGAATGTGACATATTGTCCATCATATGATGGTTCCAAACGCTGGTCGACGATATAACGGCCAATGCAGTTTAATTGGTTCTTTATTTTCCCTTTTTGTTTTGGCGCATACACCTTCCCCATTTTCGGAGAAAGCCTTTTGTAATCTTCCTTTGTCAGGTTATTTCTGATTAACTTTAAAACAAGGGTCTGCCTTTGCTTCCGAAGTATTTGAAAAGGAATGAAATCATATTCTTTCCACTTCCCTTTTTCGTTACCCCTCCCATGGTGACCAACATATGTGCATGCGGATTAAAATTTACTTTCGAACCGAATCTATGTAAGCCAACGATAATTCCCGGTTTTATCTTTGCTTTCTTTCCAAAGTAATTAGAAATCAGTTTGGTATCCTCATCCATCAATGGTTCCAGGAAGTATCGATACAATAAAAATATCGGGGTCATTGCAGGTGTTTTAACTCCGGTTATTTCCCCTGTATACCATTTAATAGGAGCAGATTCTGCTACGTTTGCCAATACGACTCTCTCGCCATTGATATGGTCGGATATGCACTTGCATAGGAAATGGGGTGAAAATCCGGAAGCTACCCTATTTTCTTGGGTATTTTTAGGAACGACGGTGGGACCTGCCATCGTCTTCACTATTCCTGTATCCCTTGGGATTATTAAGCCAAAGGTGTATTGCTGGGCTTGATCACTATTCCAATTGGAGCTTTGGCTGGTGGACTGGCAGCTGGAATGGAGATTTCAATGATGTGTTAAGAAACTTACTTCTCTCATTTTTTTATTGCTTATTTCCTGGGGCTTATGAAAATCCCGGTGAAAATGATACGCGGCTTTTCTGTCTTTGGCATATTAATAGAAATAGTCGTAGTGGTCGGCCTTATTGCCATTATTATTGAAACATTAACGGGGTTGGTCATTATACCCGGCATGGGCTCTGGTGGAAGAAGAAATACAGATTGTCTTATGAAGACCAATGTAAAAGTCAATTACTCGGCTCCATTGTTATTTTTCTCGTCGAAACATTTCCCATGGTTTTATTCATCCAAAAGGTGTTTAAGAAGCCATTGGAGAAAATGGGGACGAAAATTGCTGTTAATGATTCATCCACAGCAGGGATTGTCGTCTCATTGGCACATATTATCCCTATGCTGACGATATTGAAGGATATGGATCCAAATGAAAAATCATCAATGTTGCATTTACCATTAGCGGTGCCTTCGTTTTCGGCAGTCACTTTGGCATAGTAGCGGGGCTAAACAAAGAAATGGCCATCGCGATGATCATTGGGAAACTCACAGGCGGTATCAGCGCCATTATTTTAGTGTTAATTGCGGAAAGAAATAAACATGAAGGCGGTTCTTCTGTTACATGATGATTTATAACAGAAGGACTGCCCTGATGTTTTATTTTTCGACTAACTTCAGTCTAAACACTCCCTCTTCTTCTTCTTTATACAGATTAGTAACCGATGTAGCGTAGTTGGAGATTATGGCACGGAATTCAAGACCATCATCCGGGACGTTAACAATAAAATCATTTTCGTAAAGCAGTGTAGTCACATCATGATAATCCTCATGCGTTACCGTAAACTCAAAACTTACCTTCTTTCCATCAGTAGCTTCTCTTTTAAAATTCCTTGCCTCAATTGGATAATTATTAATCCATATTTTCTTATTCATTGTCATCACCCTTTAACACATATTAACAGTTTGAATGCATGAGATAAAACCCTCGGGCTTGACTCTTGTAGAAATAAGCTGCAATCGTTAAGATGTTAATTAGTGAGATATTTTATAGAAAAGAGCTGAAATCCATGAAAATATACGTCGATGCAGATGCCAGCCCGGTTAAAAATATTGTCATTGAAGAAGCTGCAACAGCAGAAATTCCAGTTTTGCTCGTCACCAGTTTTTCTCATTATTCCCCTGAAGAACAGCCCGCCGGTGTAGAAACCATTTATGTTGATACAGGAGCTGATGCTGCAGATTACAGGATTATGAAAATGGCAGAAAAAGGAGACATTATTATAACGCAAGATTACGGTCTTGCCTCCCTCGGCTTGGCTAAAGGCTGTACCGTTCTACACCATAAAGGGTTTGTTTACACAAATGATAATATCGATCAGCTGCTGCAGACTCGCTATTTGAGTGCTATGGCCAGAAAAAGCGGCAAACGAACTAAAGGCCCGAAACCATTTACCGACGAAGACAAAACTAAATTCAGGGAGCTGTTAAAGAAGGTTATTGGAAGCAAATAACTTTCTTGATTGCTGAAAAATAGAAGTATCAGCAGAAAGTATGCTGATACATCTCTTTATTTTACTGCCGCCCTTCTCTCCCTGTTTCTCTTCCTGGAAGGGGCCGTCTCATGCAATTTAATTTCCTCTTCCATTTCAGGATACACTTTTGGAACAGGAACCGGCTTACCTTCTTCATTAACAGCAACCATTGTCAGGAAAGACTCTGTCGTCAGTTTTTCTTCATTTTTAATCAGATCATGCGCGATAACTTTTACATACACCTCCATTGAACTAGTACCTGTATATGTTACAAATGCTTCCAATGTTAATGAATCACCTACTTTTGCAGATGAAAGAAAGTCCACCGAATCGATCGAAGCTGTAACAACTGCACTCTTTGCATGCTTCATTGCTGTCAGAGCTGCAATTTCATCAATATATGAAAGTACTTTCCCGCCAAATATCGTGTCCAAATGATTCGTATCCGGTGGTAGCACCAATCTAGTTTGAATCGTTTTTGAACTTTGGATTGTTACTTTTTCCACAGATATAACCTCCTTGAAAAATAAACAACACCCTCTACATGAGAAGATGCCAAACACAATCACATTAATTCCAAATATATGAAATCAATAAAACGCAACACCCTCCTATCTCCCGTAGGATTAAAATGTCCTTCCTGATGGCAGGTATCCTGGCTAAGATTCATCAAGCTTCTTCCCTTCCCATTTCCATAAAGAAACAGTGGTTACAAAAAGCTCTCCTCATAACAGTGGCGGGACCGCGTTGGATTTACACCAACTTCCCTTTTAAACTTATGAAAAAGTCACCATAGGCAAGATATTCAATTGTATTTATCATACCATTTATATAAATTACTGTCCTACTATTCTTAAAGAGAAATATCATAATAATTTTCAATGAGCTATTATCGATATTATAGCAAAGCAAACAGTTATTAAGGCAGGCAGAGAGATCTATTCGATACACTTGCAATGTAGCTGAAAGAAGGTCGCTACATTGGCTAATTTCTCAATAATTTGGTACCATCATTCATAAGAAAACGTGCGTGAAGGGAGAGCTCGAAATTGAAAATTGTATCCATGGAACCGACACCAAGTCCATATTCCATGAAAATTAATGTGGATGAGGAACTGGCTGACGGTCAAACCGAAAATTATAAGCTCGACGATGACTTAAGTGCAGCACCTGAATATATAAAAGAATTGTTTGCCATCAATGGCGTCAAAGGACTTTATCGTGTCATTGACTTTATTGCACTAGAACGAAATCCCCGGGTTTCTTGGGAAGAGATCTTACCTGAAGTAAGGAAGGTTCTTGGGTCTGAAGATGAATCCACTGACCTATTTTCAAAGGCGGCGGATGATGCCGATGATGCATTTGGCGAAGTAAGTGTGCTCATTCAAATGATCCGCTATATCCCGACACAAGTGAAACTTGAAGAAGGAGACAACGAGAAGCGGTTTGCTCTTCCTGAGAGGTTTACGGAGGCAGCGATGAAAGCAGCTGAGGCCGCTGATAATTATTTGATGGAAAGAACTTGGGCAGAGCAAAAGCCGCGGTATGGCGAAATGGATGAAATAGGTAATGAAGTAGTGGAGGAATTATCTGCTACCTATGATTCCGAGCGATTGAATGAACTCGTGGAACTGGCTTTAAATAATGAATCGCAGGCTGAGGAACGCAGGCCGAAGAAAGTCACACTGGAAATGCTGGATCAGCCAAACTGGAAGGATCGTTATGCTGCACTAGATCGGATGAACCCACAAAAAGAAGACCTTCCTGTACTTGATAAAGCACTTGATGACGAAAAAGCATCTGTTCGGCGGCTTGCCACCGCCTATTTGGGAATGATTGAAGAACCGGAGACTCTCCCTATTTTATATAAAGCATTAAAGGATAAAGCCGTTAACGTGAGACGGACCGCAGGGGACTGTTTATCAGATCTTGGATTTGAAGAAGCGATTCCGGAAATGATTAAAACATTATCTGATAAAAGCCGTATCGTCCGCTGGCGGGCAGCTATGTTTTTATATGAAGTCGGTGATGAGACAGCCATCCCTGCACTTCGGGAAGCTTTAGATGATCCGGAGTTTGAAGTACGTATGCAAGTGAAAATGGCGCTGGCGAGAATTGAAAGCGGCAAGGAAGCGGAAGGATCTATTTGGAATCAGATGGCAAAAGCTGCGAAAGAAAAATAACACACGAAAAGACTCCCGGCCAGGTTAAGCGGGAGTCTGTTTTACGTTTAGCCCATTATTGCTGCAAATTTTTTATTCCTATCTTCCCTTTCCTCTTCCGAAGACAGATCATATTTTTTCAATAGGTGAAAAACCTCGTTCAGCGTTTCCTGGGAAAGATCGGTGTCCAAAAAGTGATGTATTTTCTTGTTTAACTCCACCGGCAAAAATGCTTCCTGATTCTTCAACTTCTTCACGACTGATTCATGCGAATGATCGATGTTGCAAACTCCCATTTTATTCACCTTCCCTGTAAGATGTTATACTCCTATACTAGCATGATCATCAGTTTATTTATATTATTTATTTGGCAATTTACTCTGTTCGAGCAAAGCTGAGGCAAGTGACATTCTTTAGCACAGCATATAAAAAATTATGCCGCTACACTTTTTTTATGTTAAAATCATAAAAAAGATGTTGCAATTTTATGAATTAAAATATGGATTAATTAAAGAAGAGATAAATAGTGAGCGATTTATATAATAAATATGATGAATCGATTCGGTTTATCTTATCAACACTCTTTTCGAATGTTAATGCATCTCACCTATCAACTTGAAGACGTCTATTCCATCGAAAATGAAACCTTCACATCCACTATTTTTCCTAATGTTACTTTTGCCATTGATGATATTTTTGGTTTTCTGGATTAATCCTAATTGGAGATTTCATAATAAACTTCTATAACAAATATGTTCCATATACAGGCGTTTTCAGTTCTTTTATACACCCAATTTGTCTATACATAATATTCATTACTTAGCCTGTTAAAACTATTTTTATAAATACACTTTATATTTCTATATAGTATCCTAATGAAAGGAGTAAATTAAATGTCTCAGCTTGATATAATAAGAAATATACACTGGAAGAATTTCTGGATTATGTAAAGGAAGAAGAAAGGACAGAACTATATGAAGGCACTCCTGTTATTATGGCTCCGGCTTCCTATGAACATGAGGGTGTGATAGCAAAATTAATTAGCAAATTTGATAACGCTACAGGAATTTCCTGCCTTGTATTTGGCAGCAATCTTCAGGTAATCTTTCCATTTAAAGATGAGAATAAAAGGTAAAGATGATGTAACCGTGATGCCTGATATTTCCATCGTCAGTGATAAAAGCAAACTTCGTAATAAACGCTGTTATGGGGCACCTGATTTGGTAGTTGAAGTGCTATCCCCAAGTACGGCCCGTAATGACCGCCTGTTAAAACTAAACTACTATGAAAAAGCTGGTGTAAGAGAATACTTAATCGTTGATCATCAAAACCAAATTATTGAAAAATATATACTGAATGAAGGTTCTTACCAACCCGAAGATGTCTATTCTATTGAAAAAGAAACCTTCACATCCACCATCTTTGCTGATGTTACTTTTGCCATTGATGATATTTTTGGTTTTCTGGATTAACCCCAGTTAAAAATCGGCATTAATATGATTTCTTTAAAATAACATCGATTTTCTGCCTCTTAAAATAATGCTTTTTTAATTCTACGTATTTCTTTAAAAGTAACGCTAAACCGATCTACCAATTTCCCGAGTTTCCTTCGCCTATCGGGAAGTAATTCAATCGAAGCGGATTCGGCAATACTTTCGACTACCCTTTCAATGGACTTATCACCCGTCTGGATATACTCCTTTAAAAGCGGATTTTCCAAGTCTTTTATTCGACCTTCCGATTGCTGGTATGCCCATGAATTCTTGCCTTCTAATCTTTTTCTAGCCGTTGTTCAATCGTTTGTTTGAAAGCTGAAAGTGCAAAATGTTTTACGTCTATACTGTGTTTTCGCAGGTTTCCGATGATTTCATCAAAATACATTGGTAAGCGTCATCGGTACGATTATAACCCCATCATATTCCTGGGAAATAGCTTTTAGCAATTTATAATTGGATTCCCGCCAAAGCGGATAATCTTGAAAGTCACTTTTTGAAATCTCTTTTGGAACATTTTTCATGAGTACGTAACCGATTCTTTCCGGATCATAAACAAACGCATTTTCGATCCTTCTATTTAATTCATATGCCACTGTAGTCTTACCTGCCCCAAAGATACCATTAATCCACAGAGTCATATCATCACCCCGCTGATTACCTTCATAATATCATATTACTTCTGAGCACACTGGACAACAAAAACCATATCATTTATACTGATATTAACTAATAACGAAAGGGTGAACCAAGGGAACATGAAATACTAATCCTATTTTTCGAAAACATTCAAGTGAATGCGTGCCAAACAGCAGGTCTCATCTGCGCTGTTTTGCCATGCTTTCTTCTGAATTTTTCAGAATAGGATTGATGTATTTGTGTTTCTGTACAAAGGGAGCAGTCTCTTTTTCACCGTTCACATTGCCTCCTATTCTGAAACAGAACAGGAGGCATTTTTTGTCTCCAGAATAAGAACGAAACGGAGATGAATGTATGATTTTACTGGAAGCTAATCTTATAAAAGTCTATATAAAAGACCGTCTTCTTTTCGATGTGGAAAATTTAAAAATCCAAAAGAAGGACAGATTTGGATTAGTTGGGAAAAACGGCAGCGGGAAAACAACATTATTGGAAGTACTTGCAGGCAGCAAGCAGCCTGATGAAGGCAATGTCTCCATCCATGGAACTGTAGAGCTCCTCCCCCAACTGAAAAGCACCCGGACGACCAAAAGCGGCGGCGAGATAACACAGGACTATATCAATCGTTCCATTGCCAAGAAAACAGATATCCTATTTGCAGACGAACCAACAACAAATTTAGATACAGACCACATTGAAAAACTGGAAAAACAGTTCACTAAATGGCAGGGAGCCATCGTCATTATTTCCCATGACCGGGAATTTCTTGATTCCCAGTGCAATCTGATTTGGGAGCTGGATGATGGTAAATTCACAGCATACAAAGGAAATTATTCGGACTATGTTTCACAAAAGGAACTGGAAATGAGACAGCAGGAAAATGCATACGACCAGTATGTGAAAAAGAAAAAACAACTGGAAAGAGCGCTGGAAGAAAAAGAACAAAAGGCACAGCGGGCAACAAAAAAGCCCAAAAATATAAGTCCTTCAGAGGCTAACGTAAAAGGAGCCAAGCCTTACTTTGCCAATAAACAAAAGAAGCTGCGTAAAGTGGCCAAAGCAATGGAAACCCGGCTTGAACAAATGGAGGAAGTAGAAAAAGTAAAAGAAATACCACCTATTAAAATGAATCTCCCCCATGAGAAAACGTTTAAAGGAAAAGTCGTTTTGCGGGTGGAGAACCTGGCGGGGAAAATAAAGAACCACATTCTGTGGAACAAAACCACTTTTCATGTAAGAGGTGGGGACAAAATAGCAATTATCGGAAAAAACGGCACGGGAAAAACAACGCTATTAAAAAAGATCAAAGATGAAACGGATGGAATCATCCGCTCCCCTTCCATGAAAATTGGTTACTTCAGCCAAAAACTGGATGTGCTGGATGTAAATAGGTCCATCCTGGAAAACGTCAGTGAAACATCAAAACAGGATGAAACTTTTATTCGAACGGTGCTCGCAAGGCTGCATTTTTACCGGGACGATGTGTATAAAAAAGTAGAAGTACTAAGCGGCGGTGAGCGTGTAAAGGTCTCCTTTGCCAAATTATTTGTCAGCGATATCAACACACTTCTTCTGGATGAGCCGACTAATTTTCTCGATATTGAAGCTGTGAAAGCGTTGGAAGATCTGCTGCAAGACTATGAAGGAACAGTAATGTTAGTTTCTCATGATCGGAGATTTCTGCAAAATACTGCTTCGCGGATTTTAACAATCGAAAATAAAGAAATTACATTATTCGAAGGCTCTTATCAGGAATTTAAAGAAAATGTTCCACGAAAAACCGATCCAAATGAAGATGAACTTCAGGTTATCGAAACAAAAATAACGGAAGTCTTAAGCAAGCTTAGTATTGACCCTTCTGAAGAGTTGGATCAAGAATTTCAAAAATTGCTAGCACGGAAAAAAGAACTGGAAAATGGCAGCAATAAATAGGATGCCAACTCGAGAAAAATTCTTCTTGGATCTTTTATTCAATTATAAAACCAGCAGCTTCAATACGATTGAAGCTGCTGGTTTTAATCAGTTTTTACAAAAATAAGCTCAACTTCTAGTTCACTGCTTCTGCTTCGGAAGAAATATTCATATCTTTTGGCTTAACATAGATTATACCTGTAATGAACAAAGAAAGAATCGTCATAAAGCCAAACAGGCCAATAAGACCGGCTTGATGCAAAGGTCCAAAAAATATAACCGTAACGAACAATAGCAACCCGCTCGCAAAAACGGATGAAATCCCCTTGATCGTATTTGTACGAGAGTTTACGATCCACCCTCCATAAGATGTCACCAGTGTCACCAACAGAATGGTGATAACATTCGTTGACATGCCAATCCAAACCGGATGAATATCCAGGTAAAAGACGGTTGGATGCCATCCACCCAAGTAGTACCAGATTAAACCTGATGCAAACCCGGTTAACAACGAGCTAACCACCGCGCTTCGTGTCACCACCGGCCAAAATATCGCAGCTACAACAGGCGCGAATGTTGCTGAATTTCTAACTGTCCATGCCAGCACATTCCACCAGGCAGATTGTTCTGTCCGTAATAACCCAAACACGATCATTAGTCCGGTCAAAAGAAGCAGTGACCACTTCGTATATTTGACTAGTTGTTCGTTAGTTGCACCAGGGAACACAGCACTTCCCACATCTTTGCCAAGACTTGTCGCTCCTGAAAATTGACATGGTCCACCCCAGCCAAGTGCACATGCCCATACACCTAAGAAAAACAGACCAACTAGTGGTGCAGGCAATACCTCCATTAAATACTGCGGCAGTGCGATCAGTCCTAGATTCCCATCCGGAACTACGATAGCCGCAGCTAAACCGAATAACACGCCGCATATAATAAAGGGAATTCCCATGAAGACAGCACCGATCATTCCCTTTTTACCTTCTTCCGGTGTTTTACAGGATAAAGCCATTTGGAAAGCAGCTTGGGCTAAGATGACATTTACTAAGAAAGTTCCAAACCAAGCGACAATGACTTGAATACCTGCACCACTAAGCTGGAACATTTCAGGTCGATCTATAGCCAATTGCTGCAGTCCTGCAATTCCGGGGTTTATGAAAAAGGCGATCATACCAACAATAAACATGATCAAAAACATAATGGTGTTCATGGATTGTGTAAAGGCAACCGACCACATGCCTCCTGCCTGCAAATAGATGAATAATAGTATTGCAGTAAATGCTACTGAAAAGCTTAAAGAAATATCAGTAAATACATTCAATGCTGAAGCAAATGCAATCGCAGTAGCAACAGACCACATTGGAAATGCAAATGCAGTAATTGCACCGGAAATAGCTTTAGCCCGCCTGCCAAATTTATCCCCGATCAATCCGGAGACTGTCACCATCATTTTATTACGAAAAGGCTTAATCATTAAAAAGGCGATAATCAGTACTTGAACCGTTTCCGCAACACCATACCATATGGCAGAAACGCCTGTTATATAGGATAGTTCTACAATCGATATGTAAGTTGACCCGGAAAATAAACCAGTAATACAAAATGCCACTGTCCACCACCTAAAGTTCCGCCCGCCAATGAAAAAGTTATCCCCATTGGAAGCTTTTCTTTTTGCCACATTACCGGCAATAATTAACAATAGTGTGTAAGCCAGCGCAAAAGTAATCATCCAAATTCCATACGAAGTCATCATTTTCCTCCTTTCTATTAATCAGCATTTTTCGTTTTTTTCCAATCTAATTCAATATCAATGCCAGTATCATGAAAAAGATTATAGGCAGGACACCGTTTTTTGACTATACCTTTAAGTTGCTCAATTGCTTCGGTGCTCTCGTTAGTATCAAATATCACTGTGTTTTTCACAGTATGAAAATGCGGACTAACGTCTGCCGCCCCAGCCAAACCGCGTCTATCAAGTTCGCCATGAGTTTCAGCGGAAAGGTTACTGAAAGTAAAATGAATTTCTTTAGCGACCATTTCTATTACGATTAATATACAGCCATTAAAAGAGCCGAGTATATATTCCATTGGTGTTGGTGCATTATTTGTACCACCTAATTTTTCAGGTTCATCAATCGTAAAATTGAAATCTCTTACCCTATTTTCATTTTTAAATGTGCCGACTCTACTGGAATAGGCACTAATCGTGCGATAATGTTTCGTCTGGTTATTTATTGTCTTCTCCATTTTATTTCCTCCTAAAAAAATAATAGTTTTACAATCGTTTTACTTTTTTATGAACAGCAAAAACCCCCTTTTATCCAAAAGATAAAAGGGGGTAAAATGCTAATTAAAGATACACGTTCCCTTCTCATCTTTCAGACTGATGTCTGCTGGAATTAGCACCGTTCCACTAAGCCTTGGCTTGTAGATGGTTGCTGCGGGATCGTCGGACCAGATTCCTCCACCGCTCTTGATAAGAGATGTATTAAATTTGTTTATCATACTACATGGTATCCATAAAAATGTCAAACCCTACTTAATATATAGAGATAAAATGATATCTGTTGAAGCAGTATTTACTATGGAAGCTTGATCTCCAAAGCGAAAACATTGACAATCTCCCCATAATATTTTACCATTAAATTAAATTCAAAATACCTTAATTCAGTTAAAAAGAATTACATGGAGATGAGCACATGAAAAAAGAAAATTTAGCATTAAAGGCGTTTGTCGTAATTATGAAATCGTCCAAAACACTTGAAGAAATAATTAAAAAAGATATTAGTAATCATGGCATGAAAAGTTCTGATTTTACTGTATTGGAAGCATTGTACCATAAAGGCAGCCAGACAGTAAGAGAAATTTCAGACGCAGTTCTGATCAATACCGGGTCAATCACCTACGTCATTGATAAGCTTGAAAAAAAAGGTTATATCAAACGCCGACACTGCCAGGAAGACCGTCGCGTCGTTTACATTGATATTACTGACGCAGGTACAAAGCTAATGGACGAAATCTTTCCAAAGCATCAAAAAGTGATTGAAGATCTCTTTTCAGAAATCACAGAAGAAGAAAAAGCAACTGTTATTGATGTACTCAAAAAAGTTGGAAAAAAAGAAGATAATGCATAATGAAACTCCAGCGTGCTTGCCTTAAAAAATGCTGATCTCTGCGGCGTAAGATATCTCAGGATAGGAGAATTTTATGATCTCAATTGACCCATACACAAAGACAGCAAAACAAAACTACAAGCTATTAACCGGAACTATTATTCCAAGACCAATCGCTTTTGTCACAAGCAGTAATCATGCAGGTGTCATCAATGGGGCACCATTCAGCTTTTTTAATGTGGTATCATCCGATCCCCCAATGATTTCACTGGCGATTCAGCATAGAAATGGCAATTCCAAAGATACGGCAAGAAATATCATGGAGCAGCAAGAATTCGTTGTGCATAGTGTTGAGGAAAAACAAGTAGATAAAATAAATATCACGGCTGCTTCCTTGCCTGCCGAAGAAAGTGAAATTGAAAAAGCTGGCCTCACCTTGGTGAACAGTGAGAGAGTGTCTATACCAGGTATCAGGGAAGCAAAAGTCCGTATGGAATGTAGCCTGGAGCATATTATTCCTTTAGGAGACGATCAAACTACCGATTTAATTATTGGGAGAATCAGAAAGTACCATTTGGCAGAAGATATCTATCTAAAAGACGACAAAATTGACTTTTATGCTTTAAATACAGTAAGCCGATTAGCAGGGCCAAATTATGCAAAACTCGGTGACCTGTTTTCTATTAAACGTCCAAAATAACTAAAAAGGAGAAATAACATGAAGCACATTTTTCAAAAAGGAAATGATCAATCAAAACCAACATTACTACTACTTCACGGAACCGGAGGAACAGAACAGGATCTGCTTCCGCTCGCTGAAAGAATCGATCCTAACGCCAATGTATTAAGTGTGAGAGGAAATGTATCTGAAAACGGGATGCCCCGCTTTTTCCGCAGACTGGCAGAAGGTGTATTTGATGAGGAAGATCTCATTTTTCGTACGAAAGAATTAAATGATTTCTTGGATGAAGCTGCCGAGAAATATGAATTTGACCGAAATAATATTGTAGCAGCGGGGTACTCCAATGGAGCAAATATTGCAGCAAGCCTGATGTTCCATTATAAGGATGCATTACGTGCATCCTCTCTCCACCATCCAATGGTGCCAAGAAGAGGCATTAATTTACCGGATTTGACAGGAAAAGATGTACTTATTGCAGCTGGTAAAAATGATCCAATTTGTCCTGCGCAAGAATCAGAAGAGCTTTATTCACTGCTGGACAATGCTGGTGCAAATGTGGAGTTGCACTGGGAGAACGGCGGCCATCAATTAACTTTGGGTGAAGTGGAAGCAGCCGGCAACTGGTATAAGAACCTTTAAAATGCAGACAACCGTCCCGTGTTGAAGAACGGGACGGTTATTTTTTAATTCCGTAAAATAATATATACCATATAAATCACATAACTCACGACAAGAATAATACCTTCTCTCTTCCCAATTCGATAGTTGGTTCTTGAGAATACAAGTAAAAGCACAGTTAAGATCATCATAATATAGATATCAGCAAATATTTTATTGTTCACGGATAGCGGCGTGATGACGGAGGACGCCCCAAGTACAAGTAAAATATTAAATATAGTACTTCCGACGATATTACCAAGCGCAATTTCACTTTCTTTTTTCAAAGCTGCTGTCACAGATGTAACCAGCTCGGGCAGGGATGTTCCTATTGCAATAATTGTCAGGCCTACCAGGGTTTCACTCATTCCAAGGGAATAAGCGATTTCGATACCGTTGGAGACAACCATCTCTCCCCCAAAAATAATCGCGGCAAGTCCCAATATCGTCATTAGTATGCTTTTTCCCCAATTGATATGGGCAGGGATGTCTTCTTTGCTTCCATTTTTTCTACTGCTTATGGCTCTTTCAATAACATAATACATAAATATGCTTAAAAACAATAAAAGAATAATGCCATCACTGCGGGAAATATAATTTTCACTAAGCCCCTGCAAAACGGTATCACTAATGAGTACAAGCAATACAGCACTAGACAATAAAGTGAATGGGATCTCTTTTTTTGTTGTTTCACTTTGCACCCGCATTGGGTATAAAAAAGCTGCTGCCCCCACTGCAAGGGTGAGATTGAAAATATTGCTGCCCACTACGTTGCCCAATGCCATATCCGCACTATCTTCCAAAGCTGCAATAACACTCACGGTTACTTCCGGGGAACTTGTCCCCATAGCGACAATGGTCAGCCCGATTAATATTGCCGGTAAGCGCAGCAGCCTGGCAATGTTTGAGGCTCCGCCAACAAAATAATCTGCTCCTTTAATCAATAAAGCAAAACCAACGATTAGTAAAATATATGTCATAGCTACTTCCCTTTTCTCAGTTTTTCCTTGTGTATACCTTATCCATACCCTATTTTCTTATTTTCATTATGGGAATAACAAGAAAACTATTATCCAGCTTAAAATTTGGTATTATAATAACATATTAATAAAAGGACTTGGTAGAATCCAACATTTCCCGGGAAATATCGACAATTTATACATGACTGTAGCCGTAAAATAATCTTTAAAATTATCTCATGGACTCCATGCTTAAAAAGAGAGGAGCTAGCTCCTCCCTTTTTTTATACCCTCAATTGTATCTGAATTTCTGACGGGTCTTCTGCAATATAATTGTTCTCTTCTTTCGTTACATTAGCGCCCATATCCCGCAGTCTTTCCACTGCTTCAAACCTTGTTTCTTTATCCGGAAATTCAAGCGAAAACCAATTCATCCCTGCACTGTTTCTTTTTGGAGCAGGTGCCCCTACACCATTCCAGACATTTAATCCGATGTGGTGGTGATAATCTGCTGTTGAAGTAAATAAAGCACCTGGGTAGTTAGTGACAACTTTAAACCCGAGACCATTACTATAAAATTGCTCTGTCTTTTCCAAATCAGCAACATGTAAATGGATATGCCCCATAACCGTCTTTTCCGGCAGCCCTTTCCATGCTTTATTTCCTGCTGCAAGTACACCTTCTGTATCCAGCGGCTCGGTTGCCATGGCAACCTGTCCATCTGACCAGCTCCATTCAGAAGCAGGACGGTCACGATACACCTCGATGCCATTTCCATCAGGATCGGAAAGATAAATGGCTTCACTTACATAGTGATCAGATGCACCAATACGAATTCCCGCTTGAGCAATATGCTTCAGAAATGCAGAAAGGTCTTCCCTTGATGGCAATAGAATCGCAAAATGAAACAAACCAGTTGTTCTTTCTTCTTTCGGCAACACATCATCCGGCTGCTCCAGCGTTAATAATGGCGTTGATCCATCAGCAGTCAATATCGCTCGATTGTCCGTTTCCTCAAGTACACGGAAACCAATGACCGTCTGATAGAATGTTAATGCCTTTTTTAAATTTGTAACATTAATACTAACTTCACCTACATAAACAGCTGGCTTTTCAAAAAATTGTTTTTCCATCTGATCTCCTCTTTTAAATATTTAATTACTATTTTTCATTTAGTTACTTATAGTAATTATTATAGTTGATTGCTTATATACTGTCAACAAGCTTTATGTTTCTAATAAACTGCTACTTGTTCTAAATTTAAATTGTTACTTTTCCCAAACACGTGGTTCGAAACCATCCTAAATTAAAGTAAATACGATAAGATATAATTACAAATAATGATTTAAACGTTTATGTATAGCTTTTTTTGCTTAGGAGAATAAGTTTAAACAAGCCAAAGGTCGTTTCTATTTAACAGATTAATTTAAAGAGGCTCATTAAATATCCTAATAACGAGAATACTTTATTGAGATTTATCGTTCTGGTGGTCGGGATCATCTTTCTTCAAAAACGAGACATATATCAACACTTTTCATTTTGGAGATTCATATTTGATGGCAACTATTGAACTAAAAGTGCTCCATTATTTTTACGGCAAACTACTTGCAAAGAAAAATTATTGGGGTGGTTTGAGATATTTCGATTTTGATTATAATTAGGGTCTACCGAACAAATAAAATCCCCATCACCCGCTGTTTTTGTCGAATTAATATGCAAGGGTTTTAACGGAGGTCCCAATAAAAACCTTGCACGTGGAGGTTCTTGTATATATAAACACAACGAAAAACAATTGGGGATGCCAGATGAATCTTTCCTGCCATTTGGCGGAAAATTGAATTCTGTTAACCGATGGGTGACACTCGTGCCTCTTGTTCCCTGGGAGAAAGTAGTAGGTGCTTATGTTTAATCCCTGAAGGATATTACACAAGGAAACAAGGCTTTCTCGATACGAATAACTTTGTGATCAAAGAACGCATGAAATGGAGAGATGAAGAAACGGTCGAACAGATTAAACTTTATTCCATTAAATGTTTCGTTTTTGGAATGTAAAAGTCCAGCTTACCAACATAAAATTGCATTTGCATTAATCTTTTTATAAATTATCAAATTTTATTTCGAATTACCATAAAAAAACACAAAACCCCCGTCAATGCTTAAATAGACGGAGGAAATAAAGGTATGAAGATTTATTGGAATTTCCCACCTAATGTACAGGAAATTAATTAGTCAATAGTTCTTCTCCCCAATATAAGTGACCTTGAATTATTTTTCTTAAACTTGAAGTGAATACCTTATAATCAAATTCGTTACTTTGGTTTTTTAATATAAGCTTTTCCTCCTCTTTCAAAAATTTATCTACTTGTAAGTCACGCATCCCTATAGACCTTTCTAATGCTTGGTGCATTGGAATTTGATTATGGTGATGTATACAAATAACCAAATTATTCGTGGACCCTTTGGCTAAATCATCTTCTAAAAACAATATATCTTTTTGCCAATTTACGATATCATTTGCGATATTCATCAATATGTTAACTTCTTTTTTGGGGATATATGGATTATGATTCGCGATATCTATAAAATTCAGAAGAACACTATTTCCTTCAGTAAAACGGCGCTTAACTTGTGATTCTTTAACAGGTGGTATTCTTTTGTTTTTTTTATTGTGGTATTTCCAATACTGCGAATATACATAGCTCATAAAATGGTATAAAAAATGTGCCTTATATTTTATACCAATGTACATAATATATCGTTTCCACCAGTCTTTTAAAGCAGAAACAAAATAATTATCTGAATGTTTATTACTGTAAAATACACATGTTATTTCTTCAATAAAATCTTCATATTGACTAACATTCTCTATTTTTATAAGGTTTTCTTTAAAAATATATGATATTAAGAGATACTCTGTTATTAGACTTAAATTTAGAAAACTAGCATGAGGATACATGACAGAGGATAAGTACCCGAGTTTCAATTCAGATATCTTTTTATAGTTGTTTTGATTGACAATTTTTTTCATCTCTCCCCAATCAAATATCCTACGATTTATCTCATCTGCGTTATTATGCATTTCTGTAGAAAAGTTGAGGTAGTGTAATTCCATATAAGTCACTTCCCTTACATAATATATTATTTTAAAGAAGTTTGCTATAATTTGTATAAAATATTCTGCGATTTTTCTGACAACATAACTGTTCCATCAGCCAAAATAGGATTACTTTTTGAAACTTCTCCACTTACCATGCATCTACTTTCTACGTTGTACTTTTTCATAACCACACAGTCACCTTATAGATCAATTTTTACTTTATCATTTGAATCATTATCAATTGTACCTCCAATTTCATTTGGTATCATTCTTCCTCATTTATCAATACACCTTTACATTTACCTTCTTCTTATTTTAATCACAATGATACGTTCAATCTAACAGCTTTACCACTTAAGTGGAAGCATTTTATTAACTGAACGATAACTTTTATTTGGCTTTTCACCACGACGAAAAGCTCCTAAGGTTGGCGCTTTTTATAGGCATTTTTTCATTCCATATCTCTCAATATTCAGGGTTATTATGGCGTTTTTTTCTTTTTTTTATAATAGATACTGTAGAAAAAACAAGAAGTAAAAGTAAAGAACTAACAATGTAATGTTGTTTTGATAGATCTACACTTCTTTTTTCTGTTTCTTCCTTACTCTCAATAACTTCTTCATGCTCTTGTTGTGTAATATCCTTATTTTCTGACAAAATGATTCCCCTTTCCATCTATAACTCTTTCATTTTTCGATTAATTATATCGTTTTAGCTACACTTTAAAGCAACAACTATTTTATCTGGTATACAACAAATTTAAGCACGCCTGCTGTATGAGTAAAACAGCAATACAGTATTAAATTTACATTGAGGTTTATTGTTTACTGCTTACTCGGCCTCATTCAATTGAAGACAGAAAGCAAGAAATCGCTGCTATGATTCAACAGCTGGTTAAACTCAGCATGGTAGAAAACAGCTTATATAAGGCTTGACCGATATGAAAGTAAAACAGTACTATTAATACAGGTAGCAGCTCTTGACAATTCTTAATGTGAAAAATTGTATAATTATACTAAATAGGCAGAGTCATTTTTTAATTTTTGACTATTAGGTAAAAACTAAAGGAACATATTTTACAGCATGTTCAATGTATACTTCTGCAACGCTAGCGATACTTAATATTAAATCAAAATACCCTAAATTGGATAAGCATAGGCAACGAAGCGGTCAGGAGCATCCCCGACAAAATGAAAAGGATAGCAGGTTGAGACAACCAATACTTCTTCGCCCATTTTTCCAACAACAGAAGTGTCATCTTCCGGAACGATTTCTGTTTCAAGTATTTTATATTCAAATTTGCCATAAGGCATATTGACAATAAATGTATCACCTATCTCCAACTGATCGAAGTTTCGAAATACGGTATCCCTATGCCCCGATAAAACAATTTGTTCACCTTGTCCAGGAAAGGCGGTTTCCGACATATGACCAACACCTTGTGACAATGCATCTTCATCCGCACCCTCTACGATTCCGATTGTATTTCCAAGTTTCGGTATTTCCAGTGTGCCAAATGCTTCCATCTGATCTGCTGTGAAGGTATTTTGATCATGGTTGTTGTTATCAACATTTGACTCCGAATTCGCAGTTTTCTTTATATAGTTTTGCGCTTCTGCTAGCGTTTGATTTTGAGCCTTTTCAAGTGATATATATTGATACCCAAAATAACTAATCAGGACCACTCCTATTATAATCAGTAGATTACCGATTTTTTTCAAATGTATTAACCTCCTTCTCCTTCACAAAAGCATTATAATAAGCGATATACCCTGATAAGTAATGCTCAACGTCATCAATTCGAGCGCGAAACGAATGATGTCTAATAAAAAAACTACCCATTATTCTAGAAGGGTTTTTATAATATATAGCCAATTCTGGATAAAAAAAGCCATTTCGCTGATACTCCGCCCTTTTATGGATAACATTTAACAACTTATCTTCATCAAACGTTTCTAGTAAATAACGGTGTCCGGTTTCTTTCATCCGGTTAATCATATTATATGTTGCGACTGTTAATTCCAAAAAAGTCGGATAAGTGGTTTCCCTATGATAAATGAATGTTAATTTTTTCTCAGTATTCTTAAGTCCAAACTTAAAGTATTTTTCGAGCGGCCGGTAAAGCGTTAGTTCATTAGTGCAATAACTTAGCCAATGGTCGTGATTTTTCCAGTAATTATTGTCTATGAAGTATTCAAAGGCTTTTTCGACTGCTGTCAACCATTTATTATTCATATCTAGTTTATACAGTCGCATTAAAGCGAATGCAGCTTCCCCGTCATAGTAAACTATCCGAAAAGTCTCCTTAATTTCCAGGGAAGGATGGTTGAGTACATGTACAAAACTTCCATCTTTTTTTTGTAATGAAAGTATGCCATTTGCAAGTGCCTGTGCAAGCGTTAAATATTTTTCATCATTAAATGTTTCTGTATATTTTGTTAGCGCTAAAATAGCGGCAGCATTTGCGCCAAGTTTAATTTCATATTCATTCGGTTGAACAGGATCAATAACGTATGCTCGTTTACTACCATCGTAAATAATCCCATCTTTTTCTAGAAATTGTAGTGACCTTTCAATAGCTTGCTTTGTTTCTTCATTCGGATTAAATTCATACGATTCGATTAAAGCAAAAACAGAACTAGCATGTCGCAACATATTATAATAATTAATTTCTTTATCAAAGCATGAGAAGTAGCCATAAACAAATTTCCCATTATTTTGGTTTAAGCCGTTCAGATACCTTTGTCCGGATGTTACCATATAGCGAATTTCTTCTGTTCTGATAGGGGTATTTCTTCTTCCATTGTCTAGCGTGCCTTTTTTTAATTCATAACACTGATCCCCATCAAAGAAATATCCTTTTGTAGAGAACAAATAAATTTTTTTCACTCTTTGAAAGTCTATTTGTTTCATATCTGGACGATGTTTTTTTATATAATTTTGGATATTTGTTTCTTTTAAATATCCACGCTTTTTATTTTTATCAATTTGGATCATAGAATTACCATTAATCTCCTGTTCCAAGAAGGCATTTTTGAAATCCTTATCAAAACTGATACCAAATCTAAAATAATTCTTTTTTGTTTTTGTTATCAAATCAATAAAAGAGAATAAGTTAATTGGCTTTTTTATTGTCACAATATCTGCTTTTACATAGTCAGGTTGTTCTAGTGAATACTTTTCCGCTTTTTTCATGAGTGCCTTCCAAGCTTCATCAAACCCTATCTTATTTACATAAAGGACAGTAGCACGCTGGTGTTTATACCCGAGTGTAATAAATAAGTCGATGGAAGCATTCGAATTCAAATCACTAAAATTTTGTGTAGACTTGATATAATCGTATAATTTTTTTGTTTTTCTCCTAAACAATAAAGAAGTGGAAACTTTGGATTTTTGGGAAGTTATCATATTTGAGGACCTCCATTTATAATAGGAGGCTGGGACAGAACCATTTTAGCAAACGAAAATCCGAACAACATTAATCTTATGACTCGCTCCGGAAATATACTTCGCTTTCCGTGGGCGGCTGGTGAGCCTCCTCGTGCTGTCGCACTGCGGGGTCTCACCGATGCCTTTGCTCCCACAGGAGTCTACGTATATTTCCGGAGCTACTGTGGTGGATGGTTCGTATTTTCAAAACTACTCAGAGTTCTGTCTCAGCCTCGCTGTAGAAATATAGAATTATTTTCTACGTCCAAAAAGTCGAGACACAATACCAGCTAAAACCGAACCAATCCCTACTAAACCTACTGTCCAAATACCTGTAGCTGTATTAGGAAGTGTAGATCCGTCCGCATCGGCATCAGCACCCGCATCGGCGTCCGCATCGGCATCTGCATCGGCATCAGCGTCGGCGTCCGAATCAGCATCGGCATCGGCATCGGCATCAGCGTCGGCATCGGCATCTGCATCCGCATCGGCATCAGCATCTGCATCAGCATCAGCGTCGGCGTCCGCATCTGCATCGGCGTCCGCATCCGCATCGGCATCTGCATCAGCGTCGGCGTCCGCATCGGCGTCGGCGTCCGCATCTGCATCAGCATCAGCGTCTGCATCTGCATCTGCATCAGCATCGGCGTCCGCATCCGCATCAGCATCTGCATCAGCGTCCGCATCTGCATCAGCATCTGCATCAGCGTCCGCATCAGCATCGGCGTCCGCATCGGCATCTGCATCTGCATCTGCATCAGCGTCCGCATCTGCATCAGCGTCCGCATCTGCATCAGCATCGGCGTCCGCATCAGCGTCAGCATCCGCATCAGCGTCTGCATCTGCATCCGCATCGGCGTCCGCATCGGCATCGGCATCTGCATCCGCATCAGCATCAGCGTCTGCATCTGCATCCGCATCCGCATCTGCATCCGCATCTGCATCCGCATCGGCATCAGCGTCTGCATCTGCATCCGCATCGGCATCAGCGTCGGCGTCAGCGTCAGCATCAGCATCTGCATCAGCGTCAGCATCAGCATCGGCGTCCGCATCAGCGTCCGCATCGGCATCAGCGTCAGCATCAGCATCGGCGTCCGCATCAGCATCGGCATCGGCATCTGCATCAGCGTCTGCATCAGCATCAGCATCAGCATCAGCGTCCGCATCGGCGTCGGCGTCCGCATCAGCATCAGCGTCAGCATCAGCATCAGCATCAGCGTCAGCGTCAGCATCGGCGTCAGCATCAGCATCAGCATCAGCATCAGCGTCAGCATCGGCGTCGGCGTCCGCATCAGCATCGGCGTCAGCATCAGCATCAGCATCAGCGTCAGCATCAGCGTCAGCATCAGCATCAGCGTCAGCGTCAGCATCAGCATCAGCATCGGCGTCCGCATCAGCATCAGCATCAGCGTCGGCATCCGCGTCGGCATCAGCATCAGCATCGGCGTCAGCGTCCGCATCAGCATCAGCATCAGCATCAGCATCAGCATCAGCGTCAGCATCGGCGTCGGCATCCGCGTCCGCATCCGCATCAGCGTCTGTATCATCAGATTCATTAAACTCTATTTCAGTACTGTCTTCTAAACTGCTCAGTAATTGGGCATCTATTGTAGAATCTGAAATCCCAGCTGCATATACTGTTGCTGTATCTTGTACATCTGCTGGCTTATCAACAATGACATCTAAATCAACAGTCGTATTACCCAACAATTGTACACTAGCTAAGTCATTTGATAGATCAACTGTTCCATTTAATATATCTTCTGCTAGTGGATTGATAGCATCATTCACTAAGGCATTTAGTAAATCTAAAGTTGGGTTTACTACAGGAGCAAGAATAGCACCACCAACTCCCCCAACTTCTACATTACCAATTGCATTTCCAACCCGATTCAAGGCATCAATTACTACATCTTGTACAGCTGTTTCTAGATGATTCCCTAAACCATCACTAAAATCTATTACAATTTCACCATTTGGCCCGATGGTATACTCTACCTGATCTTGATAGTCTGTCATATTTTGCATTGCTTCATCGAGATTGTTTAGCGATTCAAGCGCAGATGTAAGTTCTTCTAGCCCTTGTACGTTTAACAATGGTCCTGTAACCGGATTATTAAGTATGTCCTCAATAGCAGCAGTAAGGGTCGATACGAGATCATTTAATTCAGTAGTTACGGAACCTATGGCATCATATAACATAGGAAGGTCTTCTTGTAGGTTGATTGGTAATACCTGAACTGATATAGCGGCATCCCCATTAGCTGTCATTTTCCCAGCCAACTCTGGTATATAGAAAACAGCTACTCGATCAGGATTTATTAATTCAGCATCTACTAAACCTGTTCCCGTAAAACCTAAATTTAAATTATAAGAATCATCAAGCTCGGTTAAATCTGCATCCACCGATATATCGGTTAATAGTTGCACTTCTGATAAACTCGCTGCTTCTACAGTATAATCTGGGTTTGTTAAAATACTCCCTAAAGGCATTGCAGGTGTAGTACTAAAAACTAAAGCCGAAGTAATTGCTGTAGTTGCTACAATCTTTTTAGTTCTACGCATGTGAACGTCATTTAATTTTTTAATTCTACGTTTGTAATTATAATTCTTCGCCAAAAAATCTCCTCCTAATATTTATATATATAAGTCTTGAAATATCTGAACTACCCTCCTTTTATAGAATTTAACTTTGAGTAAAAAGCTTGGGTATTTAAGTAGTGTGTATATAAAATTAACGAACTCCTTAACGCTGAATCTCTAATAAAATTTTTATATCTTCCAGATCTATAAGTGAAAGTTCAATTTCTTTTATTTGCTTTCGTAATCTTTCTTGATGTTCCTCTATAATCTGTATTTGGTCAGTTAAAGTTTCATTTCCTTTTAACTGTAAGTGAACAATACGTTGTAGGGCTTTGACAGGCATTCCGGTTTTCCTCATGTATCGTATTAATTCAAGCCAAAATAACTCATTTTCTTTAAAAACCCGATATCCGTTTTTATCTCTTCGAACAAATGGAAGCAAGCCCTGGTTATCATAATAACGAATTGTAGACGGTGAAATTGACACTTGTTCTGCTACTTCTTTAACTGTCATCATGTTTGTTTGTCTCCTTGCATAATTTCGGCTCATTTCCTCCTATATTCTGTATCCAAGTTAGTATTAGATTTTTAAAGATCACGTGTTTACATTTGCATACAATGAAAACCCCAGAAAAAACCAAGAGGTGATATATCAGTAATAACTAAAATAATGTATAGGAGTTATATTTCTTGTAAAATCGACTTTTAAAATTAGTAGTTTTTATCACCTCCTATCAAGGGTAAATACTAGAAGACATCTAATTCTAAAGGTAAGATAAAGTTAAAAAATAAAATCCTTTTACGTAAGAATTACATCAGATGACAACAGTCAACATTTTGTAACATATTTTGAATTATATAGTTTAAAGCCGACTTTAATGCAATATATTTTTGAAAATTGGGTATTTAATCCTAATAAATAATCTTTATAATAAACAATTTCTACCATATATAAACAGAAAACATCCATATGTACCTATCCATCTTGTTTTAAAACAAAAAAAGTCCGCTTGATTAACTGAAATGTTTTATATTTTTTCATTAAAGTTAACTTTAAGGTATAAGAAAATACCATCCCTGCCAGACTAGTTTTTAATATTGATATATTAGTATGTTTACCTGCTTTTGCGTTTATGAATTAGTCATTAAATAAGCTATTTAGCTAAACTGACGAAGTTTATAAGCTCTTTAATAGAATATTGTGGCCGTGCTTTAATAATTGGATCCCAAGCCTATTTTACTGAAGAAACATCTGTATATTTCTGCTACTCAGGCACTAGACACCTTGAAAAAATTTGAGGATGTAATCATTACAAAAAGTACAGTTTGAAACTATGTCAGTGAATTTCCTCAACGTTATCATCTAAGATTTTAAATGTCTGTCAATGCTAAGCCATACAAGGACCCACCAATGGGTATACATGTACAAATAGATTTTAGGTAAATCTAACAACACGGCAAATGGAGATGAAATGACATTACATTTTATCTCTTTTGTCCTGCCTTATTCACAATATAATATAGTTAGTTGACTGAAAGTAATGTTCACAAAATGGTGACATGAGGCGAATTTTGAACAGTTGGATAGAATTGCGGAAGTAATCGTTTTATGATTTGACTCATCTCATCTTGTGAATGAAAATGTCAGAGACTGGACCTTTATCTATTGAAAAGAAACAGAGGTTCTGATATATATTCAAAAAGGCCGCCTCGAAGTCGAAAGGATAATGCTGGATACTGAGAGTAAAGATAACATTGCACCCTCAAACCTGGAGAGTGTTTTAATTTATAACGGCCAAAAAAATCCTTTAATTACCAGTAGTACGACAATTATTATGGATCCTCGAGAGAGCCCGTCCTGAAGATAGTAAACTGGAAATAAAAGTGGCATTAACTGAGTAATCGAAAAATTATTTAAAAAGGGGTTCAACCACCTCGACAGGATCAGACAAGAATTACAAAAAAGGAAGCGAAAAGAATAATCCCACCACGAAAATCCGAAAAGGAACTTTATCAACTTTCATTGTGTAATGTGTATGGAGTAGAGGAAAGTCCATTTACGTTAATGAGATCGAAGTGATTATGTTCATACAGGTTTAAGTCTATAGTGAGTAATTCATTAAGCTAAAGTCTCGCTTCCGAACATTTTGCGTTCAATAACTTTCTCTTTACTTGGTGTTGGTTGATTTTTCTTCGTCTGGATAGAGGCGATACTTTCCTTTCCTTTAAACGGTGAATGTGCTTTAGATCCCCTATTTTTTCAGGTATAAGATGATTTTAGGTTCACTAACGCTGTTTACTATCCAAGTGGATTTCCTTCATTTAGTTTCATTTACTCTCTATGATTCTGTTTTTAGTCAATGTTTCATTATATGTATTTCTTGGAATGTCCAACACGTCACAAAGCACTTGAAAGGAATGCTAGTCTGTATTTCTTTTCTATCACATCGGCTAGCTCTATGAGACTTACTGTTTCGCAAATATGACATAGCCATTTTTAAAGATTTCATTTTTCTCCTGGAGACGGCGTATTTGTTTCTTTACTATTGCGGTTCCATCCCTTCCCACACTGGATCGAATTTCTGTTTCCATTAGCGAAAATGTCTTAATTCAAGCATAAATCGTTACATCTGAAGCAATATTCGCCAATGGATCTGTAACTGAGCTGCCAGAGTGGTGGTAAAGGTCAACAATTGTCCATTTAAAATCTTCCTTATAGTTTATGCTTGCATTTTTATTTTCCGTATCGGACACAACCACTCGCGCCAAATTGCTTAAAAATATAACTAAATTGCGCGTATGGAAATATACTAGCATCATGTCGACCTTTTATATTCATTTTTTATAAACAAAGACCTTCGAATTAATTCATTTCTAAGAAGGATGATAAATTCATTATGAAGTTTTAATTCTTTGGCTTTGTTATAGGTCTCAATTAGTAACTCATCAGACAATCTTTCCATTGCATTCTTTATCCTTTCGTAGTTCGAATACTTAAATATTAAACCAACCTTATAAGTTGACATAATTTTAATAGACAGTTATTAATTAATTTTTGTTGTTAGAATTAGATAAGTATAGATGGTAACACGATCGATTGAACTGCCAACAAAATAAAGTATTGAAACGGTTACTAGCAAAATCCTTACAACTTCTTCTGATAAAAATGTCTGTCTACAATTTATAAATTGTTTCTGGCAGCAACAGATAACAAATTTCGCTATTATTTTAAATATACAGTTTAAAGTCCACTTCCAGGCAACATGTAATTTATAATAAACGGTATTTCAGGACTATTTATTAATCCTCACTAGCGTTGCAGGAAAATTAAATAAAATAATCAAGCAAAATCTATGATAGAAGCCCTTTGTTCCTCGGCCTTGTAAACCAGCGAATATCATTTATTGAATAAATTGCAGGTTAAAGGTATAATTTACCAAAACGATATTTAAGGGAGAAAAAACATGTTTACTATTAAAGAAGCTTCAAAAAGAGTAGGAATTTCACCATCTACAATTCGTTATTATGATGATCAGGGTTTGCTACCTTTTGTAGAGCGAGACAAAAATGAATATCGTCTTTTTAAAGAAGATGAATTATTTTGGCTAGAGTTAATAGGATGTTTGCGATCAACCGGAATGTCTGTAAAAACCCTCCGCCATGTAGCACATTTACATATGCAAGGAAAAGAAACGTTAGATGAGAGGATACGAATTTTTAAAGAGCATCAAGATAAACTACATGAACAAAAACAAGATATTAATGTTGCGCTAGGAAAACTAAAAGTCAAAATGAAAATACTAAAATCTCCATAATGAACTTAAATTAATTGGATTTGAAAATAAAAAAATCCTATATAGTGTAATAATTATGGTTTGTATGTGTTACAATCGATTTTCTTTATTTGAGAGAGATAACTCCTGTAAAGATACATATACATTATTCCAGCCCAAAACCTTGGTTTTGGTTAAATTAGTCCAAATTATTAATAAAGTTTTTAATATAGACTAGATGTAACGTATTTCGAAACCCGTCCCACAATAAAAAAACTAAGGAAGAGATTTTAATGAATGTAAGACTAATGGTTATAAACGGCGTGCTGGCGGCTATATATATCGCAGCATCTGCAGTTATTCAGCCATTTGGTTTCACGAATGTCCAATTCCGTATTCCGGAAATGTTTAATCACCTCGTTGTGTTTAACAAAAAATTGTTTTTCGGGGTCGTATTAGGTGTTTTTCTCACAAATTTATTTTTTTCACCATTGGGATTATACGATCTCGTTTTCGGAGTAGCGACTCTGCGATATCATTATTTATCATTATCCAAATAGCAAAGTATATTAAAAATGTTTGGGTGCTTCTTATATTAAACACCCTTATTTTTACTTTCACCATGTTTATCATTGCATTTGAACTGTACCTAGCACTTGGCCTGCCATTCTTGTTTACATGGCTGACAACTGCTGCAGGTGAATTTGTAGTACTTGCAGTTGGGATACCAATTATGTATACATTGAATAAGCAAATGAGATTCGATAAACTTGTTTGAAAGAAAGATCGCACTTGAGTAGTGCGGTCTTTTTTATTTAGGCAGTTATTTTTTCTGATTTCGAAAAACATGCTAAGCTGTAATCATATAAAGTGAAACTTCATTCAGTGGGGGTTTTCTTTTTCATCCTCCACTGAAACAACCATGGCTATGCTACGCATCGCCACCAACTACCATGAAAATGAATTTCTAAACGAAATAGAAGTATTCATTTAGAAAAATATGGAGATATAGTTAATAACAATACGACCAGACTG